>NZ_JBMPPF010000001.1:0-554022 GCF_049339385.1 Undibacterium sp. SXout7W
TCCCGAACAGGACCGTGAAACGACTCTGCGCCAATGATAGTGCTGCAACCAGTGTGAAAGTAGGTTATCGTCAGGCTTGTATTCTGCGAACCCCCCGTTACCAGCGTAACGGGGGGTTTTGCTTTTACAGACTCCTCTTCGCTCTCCTCACGGCCATGCAGCGCCAGAAAAATAATTCCAGCGCCCTGCAATGGATTCTGCTCCCGGTCTCCTTTTAGAAGGCCATGCCCGCTTTAATGACGGCAAAATTGACCCCAGGATTCGGGTGTTTGATGCCGCCATTGGAATAATGTTGTATCTTGAAGCTCAGATCCCAGCCGTTGTTCAGGACATAGCCAACACCAATGTGGTCTCCAAACTGAAAGTTCGTCGAAAATTGACGGCCATTGTTGTTATAGATTTCAGATAGCATATGAAGACCGATACCTGCTTCTGAATAAAATCCCCTTTTGTTGTCGTTCTGTAATCTGAACACCGGGGTAATACCTAGGTCCGTCAGATTTTGTTTTGAACCATTTCCACCTTGATAGCTGTTTCCTTGCCATTGAGCTAAGGTGGCATCCCAGTATCCACCAATGTGTGTTCCATTTGATGAATACCATTGCTTATCCCAATTCCATTGCAAGCCTCCTCGCACCATTTTAGTTTTATTGCCAGTGGCGAATTCTAAGGACGTTGAATCTATTGCAAATGCCGGAGTTTGAACAAGAATGGATGCTGCTGCAAATATGATGCTGCTACCTATTTTTCGGAACATGTTGTACTTTCAGAAACGTTAATCTAGTTGACAATTGTAACAAGTCGGATGCCTCGTAAGCAGGAATCTGATATGACATTACAATCTTACCTATGTTTAATTAATCATGAATAAGTTGAGAAGATGAATCAAGTAAATATCTTTCCAAGAATTGCCTTTCTGGGTATCGGCCTTATGGGGCGAGGCATGGCAAAGCGCTTGTTAGCCGCCGGCTATTCTGTATCTGTGTGGAATCGCACTACAGAAAAGGCGCAATCCTTAGTTGCATTTGGTGCTGATGTCGCGAAAACAGCGATTGATGCCGTTTCTTTTAATAACCAGCAAGCCGATATTATCATCACCATGCTGGAGGCCGGTGCAGCGGTAGAACAGACGATACAGGCAATTTTGCCAGCACTGAAAAAAGGCAGCATTTTGATTGATATGAGTTCCACTCAGCAAGGAGAGGCGCGAAGATTTTTTCAATGGCTAAGCCCATTGGGTGTGCATTTTATAGATGCACCTGTATCGGGTGGTGTGATTGGTGCAGAGGCTGGAACTCTCGCAATTATGGCTGGTGCTGAAGTTGCTGCTTACACTCAGGCAGAGTCGGTATTGAAAGTAATGGGAAATCCTCTTCGGGTTGGGGAACCAGGAACGGGGCAATTAGCTAAATTGTGCAATCAACTGATTGTCGGCGGCACGATTAATATCGTTGCAGAAGCCTTGTTGCTTGCACAGGCAGGTGGTGCCGATCCTGTTGCCGTCAGGCAGGCTTTACGTGGAGGATTTGCCGAAAGTCGCATTCTGGAAGTGCACGGACAGCGGATGCTGGACCGATCTTTTATGCCTGGTGGTCAGGTGAAAAGCCAGGCAAAAGACATGGAAAATATTCAGATTGCCGCGCGGGATGCAGGTCTTACATTACCTGTCACCCAAGTCGTGACGAATGCCTATCGTGCGCTGTTGCCAGTTTATCCTGCGGCAGATCATTCCGCTGCTTTGCTGGAGCTGGAAAGCAAAAACCCAGGTAAGCGGCTTGGTGATAAGGCCGATCAACTACCAGGTTGACGGCATCAAAGCATTTTCACCATTTCTCGTAATTCTTGTATGCACCTGATGTACTGAATGAGTCGGTATAAGTGTGTTTTATAGGTGTCTTTGTGTTATCCGCATGAACGCATCTACGTAAAAATTCAGTAAAAAAACTGAATAAACAGAAAGGAATTGTAATGACTAGTTCTATCATACGTGCCGTTTGCCCACACGATTGCCCTGACACCTGTGCATTGCAGGTGACGGTAGAACATGGTGTGGCAACAGCGGTACGCGGTGATCCCGATCATCCGACTACTGCTGGTGTGTTGTGTACAAAAGTGTCGCGCTATACAGAAAGAACTTACCACCCTGACCGTCTTCTTTATCCTCAAAAGCGTATTGGTAAAAAGGGCGAAGGAAAATTCACGCGTATTTCGTGGGATGAGGCACTGGAAACGATTGCCGCCAAACTTCAATCCGTTGCAGCACGAGATCCACTGGCTATTTTGCCGTACAGCTATGCTGGAACGATGGGTTTATTGCAAGGTGATGGCATGTCGCAGCGTTTTTTTCACCGTATTGGTGCCTCTTTTCTGGATCGCACGATCTGTGCAACTGCTGGTGGTCAGGGGTATAAATACACCGTTGGTGCTCGTATAGGGACAGATACTGAACAAACCCAGAATGCAAAATTAATCATTATCTGGGGCGGTAATCCTATTGCATCCAATCTGCATTTCTGGATGCGCGTGCAGGAGGCGAAGCGGAATGGCGCCCGAATCATTGCCATCGATCCTTATCGTTCCCTCACCGCAGAGAAATGTCATCAGCATATTGCTGTATTACCAGGAACAGATGCTGCATTGGCGTTGGGCTTGATGCATATTCTGATTGCCGAAAATCTGCTGGATCACGATTACATACAGCAATTTACTCTCGGCTTTGACGCCTTGGTGCAACGTGTTGCTGAATGGACGCCAGAACGGGTTGCCAGAATTTGCGGCATTACCGCCGACGAAGTGATTGGCTTAGCACGTGAGTATGGACAGGGAGCCAAGCGGGGTGAGGCAAGTCTGATCCGTATGAACTATGGCGTACAACGCGTACATGGTGGAGGGATGAGTGTCAGAAACATCAGTTGTTTGCCTGCACTCGTGGGCGCGTGGAGGCATCCGGCAGGTGGCGTGCAATTATCATTGTCAGACTCTTTCCCTAAAAACTTTTCTGCTTTGCAGAGACCAGATTTATTTCCTGCAGATTTGCCGCAACGAACAATCAACATGAGCACAATCGGTGATGATTTACTGCGTAAAGCATCATCAGATTTCGGCCCCGCAATTGAAGCGCTGATTGTTTACAACTCTAATCCAGTAGCAATTGCACCCGAATCAGGCAAGGTCGCACAGGGCTTCGCGCGTGAGGATTTATTTACGGTGGTATTGGAGCATTTTCAGACCGATACAGCGGATTATGCAGATATCTTGTTGCCTGCAACAACACAGCTTGAGCATACGGACATTCATAGCACTTACGGTCATCTGTATATGATGGCGAACAATCCGGCAATTGCTCCATTAGGGGAGGCAAAGTCAAACACAGAAATTTTCCGTTTGTTGGCACAAAGAATGGGATACGACGAGTTATGTTTCGCAGAGTCCGATGATGAAATGGCAGCACAGGCATTTCACAAGACGGATGCACGATCGGCCCATTTCGATTGGGATACTCTGAAAAAAACAGGCTGGTCAAAACTGAATGTGCCATCGGCTCCCTTTGCGCAAGGTGGCTTTCCTACACCCTCAGGACGTTGCGAATTCTACAGCGAGGCTATGGACAAAGCGGGTCTCGATCCTTTGCCAACGTACATTCCACCGTACGAATCTGTCGCAGATAATCCAGCGCTGGCAAGTCGTTACCCATTGGCGATGATCTCACCACCAGCAAGGAATTTTTTAAACTCCACTTTTGTTAACGTGCAAAGTCTGCGTGCTACTGAAGGGGAACCACATCTGGATATTCATCCGCAAGATGCAGCGCAGCGGAAAATCGTTCAGGGTGACATGCTGCGCATATACAACGACAGGGGCAGTTTTTCTGCACGTGCCAGAGTTACGGATAAAGCCCGTCCGGGGCTGGTAGTGGGCTTGTCTATATGGTGGAAAAAACTCGCAGGTGACCATAAAAATGTTAATGAGGTGACTAGCCAGCGGTTGACTGATATGGGTGGTGGTCCGACTTTTTATGATCTGCTGGTGGAGGTGGAAAAACTTGGTGCGGCATGAATATGGTCAATTTTTATCAAAATTGATGCAGTTTTGTTTCTTTTTCGACATGCTTCGTATTGTGGTAAATACTTAGAGGGAGCCCTCAGCTTGAGCCTAAAAGACTTGCTATCTCGCTATTTAGTCGATAGCATCTTTGCGCGAAAGTGTATGTTTGCGTGGCGAAAGAGTGGTCGGATTTATTTCTGATATCGCAAATAGAGCAATACCAGACAAAGCATAATAAACAGAATTACACACAGAATAACAAACCGAGACGAGGAAAATATGGACAAATTTTGGCTGAAATCGTACCCGAAAGGCGTACCATCAGAAATCGATTTTACGCAATACACATCGTTGGTTCATTTGCTGGAAGAGTCGTTCAAAAAGTATGCTGCACGTGACGCGTATGCCTGTATGGGCGCAGTGTTGACGTATTCTGAAGTGGATATTCTGTCGCGAAAAATCGGTGCATGGTTACAGAACAAGGGTTTGAAAAAAGGTGCGCGCGTTGCCTTGATGATGCCAAATGTCTTGCAATATCCTGTCGTGATGGCCGCAGTATTACGCGCAGGTTATGCTGTAGTGAATGTCAATCCTTTATATACACCGCGCGAGTTGGAACATCAGTTGACTGACTCTGGTGCGGAGGCGATTTTTATTCTGGAAAATTTTGCGACAACATTAGAAGCCGTCGTAGCAAAAACAAAAATCAAACATATCGTGGTCGCCAGCATGGGTGATTTGCTTGGTGGAGTCAAAGGTGCCATCGTTAACTTCATGGTGCGCAACGTCAAGAAAATGGTTCCAGCCTTTTCATTGCCGAACGCCACACGTTTTAAGCAGGTATTAGCAGAGGCCAATAATCTGTCGTTCATGCCGGCTACGCTGGATCATCAGGATGTCGCATTTTTGCAATACACCGGCGGCACGACAGGCGTCTCTAAAGGTGCGACTTTATTGCACAAAAATGTCTTGGCGAATGTACTGCAAAATGAAGCATGGCTGCTGGAAGGAAAATCGCGCGATACGCTCGATCCAAAGATCATTGTCTGTGCCTTGCCTCTGTATCATATCTTTGCCCTGACTGTTTGCAGCTTGCTGGGTAATCGTATCGGTGCGATGAATTTACTGATCCCGAACCCACGTGATATGGGGGGCTTCATCAAGGAAATGTCAAAGTACAAGGTCAATATTTTCCCCGCAGTGAATACTCTGTATAACGGACTACTGAATCATCCTGACTTTGCCAAGCTGGATTTTTCTGGTTATGAAATTTGCAGCGGCGGCGGTATGGCAGTACAAAAAGCAGTGGCGGATAAATGGTTGAAAGTCACTGGCTGTGCGATTTCCGAAGGATATGGTCTGTCTGAAACATCTCCGGTTGCAACAGGTAACCCAACGCACTCCAAAGAATTTTCCGGCACTATTGGCTTACCTTTGCCATCGACAGAAATTATGATTCTGGACGATGAAGGTAATTCTTTGCCGCTTGGTCAGGCCGGCGAAATTGCGATTCGTGGCCCACAGGTGATGGCTGGTTACTGGAACCGTGCAGAAGAAACAGCGAAATCGATGACACCAGAAGGTTTTTTCAAAACAGGTGACGTCGGTATTATGGATTTCCGAGGTTATACAACGATCGTTGATCGTAAAAAAGACATGATTCTTGTGTCTGGCTTCAATGTGTATCCAAACGAAATCGAAGGTGTGGTTGCGATGCATCCGGGCGTGCTGGAATGTGCTTGTATCGGCGTACCTGATGCGAACTCAGGTGAGGCTGTGAAATTATTTGTGGTGCGCAAAGATCCATCACTGACCGTTGATCAGTTAATGGACTATTGCAAAGAGCAATTTACAGCGTACAAAAAGCCAAAATACATTGAATTCCGTATGGAGTTGCCGAAGACCAATGTCGGTAAAATTTTACGCCGCGAATTGCGTGATGAAAAGAAAGCAGCTTGATATACCGGCAACGATAATGTCGCTCATTTGTTGATCAAAAAAGGGAAGGTATTTTACCTTCCCTTTTTTATACATAGAACTTGCGCAAATCTTCGCAAAACAAGGAGTTATCCAGCTGCCGGGGTAATTTTGCATCAGCCTTGAGACATTTATCTTCCTAAGACACCAGTGACTATCTGCCAATCAATTTGGAGAAAAATCATTCTCTGATTTTTTTATCATCCACTTTATGATGAAGTGTTAATGACTCCGGTTTTACCATCTTCTACAACAAAGCTCGCAAGCTTGCTAATGCCAGAATCTGCTTTGCTTACATCATTGAGTGCAATGAAATGCGTCATGATTTTTGTCTGTGAAAATTCCAGTAACATGAAGCCGCGCTTGTCGCTGCGACCAAATTTGATATGTGGATTTTGTGCGACATACTGATCCGTTTTTTCTTGAGGTCTTGAACTTGACGTGACAGACGTGCCACAAAATTCTGTTGCCAGAATAGGATTAGTGGCAGAGGCTTTGCTGTAAAAATTACGTTTCAGATTAGCTGCATAAAATGTATGCACATCCCCAGAAATCACTACCGGATTCGCAGGTTTATATTTTTGAATATCATCAAATAGCCGTTGCCTCGCCAACGGATAACCATCCCACCCGTCAGTCCAGAATTTTCCATCACCTTCTTGCATAATGGCAGTCTGACTCGACTGAGCCATCAAAGTTTGTTGCGCCAGGATATTCCATTTGGCGGTTGAACTGGCGAAACCATTAGCTAACCATTTTTCCTGCTCTGTACCAAGCATGGTACGCGTTGGATCAAGACGTTCACTGCATTCTGCATTAGTGACATTATTAGAGCCACCACGGCCTGGCAGGGGGCAGGCGTGGCGCGAACGGTACTGACGATCATCGAGTATGTGAAAGCGGGTCAGACGCCCCCAGTCGCAGCGGTCATAAACACGCATGCGCGAAAAACGGTCGATATCATTGACTGCTGAATGCAAGCGCACTGGCATATGCTCATAAAAAGCCTGATACGCTGCCGCACGACGAGTTAAAAAATTGGGATCAAGCCGTTCATCACGATCACCACCGTAATCGTTGCAGACTTCGTGATCGTCCCAGGTGACTATCCATGGAGCCACATGATGCGCGGATTGCAGCAAGGGATCGGATTTGTACTGGGCATAACGATTCCGATAATCGCTGAGGGTAAAACTCTCTATTTCACGTTTTCTGGCATGGCTCGGATGTTTCAAATCATAGGGCCCCCACTCGTAAATATAGTCACCCAGAAATGCCACCAGATCAGGGCTGGCAGCTGCAATATGACGATGTGCGGCATACTCGCCAAATTCCCAGTGCTGGCATGAGGCTACCGCTAGTTTCAGACTGGAAGGCTGGCTTTCTGGTGCTGGTGTAGTGCGTGTGCGCGCTGCCGGGCTGATCGCATCTCCAAGCATAAATCGATACCAGTACCACCGGTCAGGTAAAAGCCCAGTAACATCAACATGGACACTATGTGCTAACTCAGGCAACGCAAAGCATTCTCCCTTGGCACTGACCTGCCTGAAGCCCGGGTCTTCAGCAATTTCCCAGCGCAGCTTATAAGTCACTGGTGGTAGCAGTAATGCATTCAGGGGATCAGGTAATAAACGTGTCCAGAGCACGACGCTGTCATGTCGTGGTGAGCCTGAGGCGACTCCCAGAGAAAATGGATAAACGCTCGTTTGTGCCACCGCATAGCCGGGAAAAGCTTGCGCGAATGCGGCGAGTCCGCCCAGGCGCGCTGCTTGCTGCAAAAAAAGACGTCGGGACAAATAACTCTCCAATCAGAGTTGAGTGGCGATGGTATCCAGAGGTGGAATCTGGCGAGGCTTACGGTCATTGCCTGTGGCAACGAAGGTCAGAGTGGCTTCAGTGACTTTGACGGTGTTGGCCTGCAACTGATTGCGTTCAGCATAGACTTCTACTGACACAGTGAGTGAGGTATTACCTACCCGGGTGACCTCGGCATAAAACGATAGCAGATCACCGACAAACACGGGTTGTTTGAACAGGAAAGAATTGACGGCAATCGTAGCAACCCGCCCGTTAGCACGCCGCGCCGCTGGGATAGAGCCCGCGATATCCACCTGGGACATGATCCAGCCGCCAAATACATCACCGTGAATATTGGCGTCCGATGGCATTGGCATTACTCTGAGCGTCGGTACGCGTGCTGGCAGTGTTGTTTGCAGGTGGTTTTGGGTGTTATCAGGCATCACGAATTTCCTTAAGACGTTACAATCACCGAGATGATAAACCAGAGCGGGCCTAAGCGTCGCAGATCCTGTGCTGACTGCGCTGTACATCAACACCACGCGCGGATGATGTCGAGATGGATTCTGGCGCCGTTGCTGTTTTATAGCTCTTATCCCTTTATCAATAAAAGAACAATTCAATGCGTCGCAGAGAAAATACCGGTAGAAATACTCCTTCTATTTCTCCTGATGGAAAACGGGGAGATTGGTCCACCGTTAAGACTTTATTACCTTATTTGTGGGCTTATAAATGGCGTGTTTTACTGGCGCTGTCTTTTTTGGTCGGAGCCAAACTCGCCAATGTCGGTGTGCCACTGGTGTTGAAGAGCCTGGTTGATAAACTGACTTTTAATCCCGCTCATCCAGCTTCAGTGATGGTACTGCCTGTCGGCATCCTGGTTGCATATGGTGCCTTGCGTTTATCAACGACGATGTTCACTGAGTTGAGGGAATTTGTATTCGCTAAAGTGACGCAACGGGCAGTCCGTACGATCGCTTTGCAAGTATTCCGGCATCTGCATGCACTGTCTTTGCGTTTTCATCTGAACCGTCAGACTGGCGGTATGACGCGCGACATTGAGCGTGGTACGCGGGCCGTGTCTTCACTGGTGTCGTATGCCTTATTCAGCATTGTTCCCACCTTGCTTGAAATTTCGCTGGTACTGATTTATCTGAGTACCCATTACGATATCTGGTTCAGTCTGATTACCGTCACCGCGCTGACGACATATATCGTGTTTACGATCAGTGTCACGGAATGGCGTACCAGTTTTCGCAGAACCATGAATGAGCTTGATTCCAAAGCCAATACCAAGGCGATTGATTCACTGATCAATTATGAGACTGTGAAATATTTCGGCAATGAGGATTATGAAGCGCGTCGTTATGATGAGGGGCTGCAGCATTATGAGTCGGCAGCCGTGAAGTCGCAGAGCAGCCTGTCACTGTTAAATACAGGGCAATCGATGATTATTGCTACTGCGGTCAGCCTGATTTTATGGCGGGCAACACAAGGTGTTATTGACGGGAAAATGAGCCTGGGCGACCTGGTATTGGTGAATGCTTTTATGATACAGCTGTATATCCCGCTGCATTTTCTGGGTGTTCTGTATCGTGAGATCAAGCAAAGTCTGGCGGATATGGAGCGACTGTTTTCCTTGCTCGATCAGAACCGCGAGATTGCTGATGCAGAAGGCGCTCGTGCATTGACCATTAATCACGCTGAAGGTGGAGAGATATGTTTTCAACACGTCGACTTCAGCTACGAACCTAATCGCCAGATTTTATTTGATGTGAATTTCACGATTGCTGCTGGAACCACCACCGCCGTGGTCGGGCATAGTGGCTCTGGTAAATCTACTTTGTCGCGCTTGCTGTTCCGCTTTTATGATATTCAGTCTGGAGCGATCACGATTGATGGTCAGGATTTACGCATGGTGACGCAATCTTCGGTACGCTCCGCGATTGGCATCGTGCCGCAGGATACCGTACTGTTTAACGACACCATCGAATACAACATTGCTTACGGCAAACCAGGCTCGACGAAAGAAGAAATCGTCGCCGTTGCCAAGGCCGCGTATATCCATGAATTTATCGAATCACTCCCTGAAGGTTATGCCACGATGGTCGGTGAGCGCGGGCTGAAATTATCCGGCGGCGAAAAGCAGCGAGTGGCGATTGCCCGTACGTTGTTAAAAAATCCGTCCATACTCATTTTCGATGAAGCGACATCCGCACTTGATTCACGTTCCGAACAGATGATACAGGCGCAACTGAAAGAGATTGCGCGTCATCGCACCAGTCTGGTCATTGCACATCGTTTATCGACCATTATTGACGCACAACAGATACTGGTGATGGACAAAGGACATATTGTCGAGCGTGGAACACATCCGCAATTGCTGGCCTTGCAAGGTGCATATGCACAAATGTGGGCTCGCCAGCAAAGCAAGAAAACACAGACATCAGAAGAGTTGGATGAGGCTGGAGACAGCGACTTTTTGATCGACGAAACTGATCGACAGTTAGCAGGAGCATAAATGGAAACCAAGTGGCTGGAAGACTTTGTTTCGTTGGCTGAAACGAACAGTTTCAGTCGTTCTGCGGAATTGCGGCATGTCACTCAACCAGCGTTTTCGCGTCGTATCAAATCGCTGGAAGCCTGGATCGGTGTTGATCTGATCGATCGTACTTCTTACCCGACCCGGCTCACGCATGCCGGAGAAGTGTTTTACGAACAAGCCATCGCGATGTTGAGCCAGATCGATGATGCCCGCGCTTTATTACGGGGCAAACAGACGACGGTACAGACAACCGTAGATTTTGCAGTACCGCATACGCTCTCGCTGACCTATGTACCGCGCTGGTTAAATAAGCTCAATGAGGCATTCGGTAATATCAATAGCCGGTTATTGGCGCTGAATGTGCATGATGCTGTTATGACGCTGGTGGAAGGGGGATGCGATTTGCTGTTGTGTTACCACCATCCGCGTCAGCCTTTGCTGCTGGACAGCAGTCAGTATGACATGATCAGTATGGGAGCCGAAACCTTGCGCGCTTACACTCGTTGTGATCGCCACGGCAAGCCGGAATTGCGGCTGCCAGGCAATCCGGATACGCCATTACCATTTTTTGCCTATACGAATAATGCTTATCTGGGCCGGATGGTGGATCTGATACTGAACGATAGCAGGCATGCTTTGCATCTCAATAAATGCTATGAAACCGATATGGCCGAAGGCTTGAAAATGATGGCACTCGAGGGGCACGGCATCGCTTTCTTACCGGAGTCTGCGGTGACGCGTGAGGTCAAGCAAAAGCAACTTGCCAGAGCTGATGACGGTAGTGGGCAATGGGAGGTCAGTATGGAAATCCGTCTGTATCGTGAAAAACCTTCGTTGCAACGCCCCGGAAAACTCATCGTTTCCCGCTTGTGGACTTATCTGGAGCAATTGCAGGCAGATGAATTCCGGCAGCGTGAATCTGCTGCAAAAAAACGTAAATAAGGAACGCGAGTTTAAATATAAATAAGATGTGAAAAGAGAAAAGCGGATAAAAACGCAGACAAAAAAACTTGAGTTAACACTTTCATCAACGCATTCATTCAGACAGTAATTAAATTAATCACCAGCAAAACAGGTCAGCAAAAAGCACAACAAAAAGCACAATTTTTCTTGATCTTGTTTTTCTCATATATCAAAACAGCAAACCGGCTTTCCCGTTTTGCTGTTTTTTTTATCAGCTCAATAGGAATGCCCAGTGCGCGACGTCGCGCTGATCAACTTGAAAAATACAATACCTTCCATATTCAATCTATGCATTTCACGCATAGATTGATGCAAACAAAGCATTGGCTGATTTTGTGAACGCGGGACTACACTGCCTCACCTTATCTGGTAGCTGCCCAGCAGCGACAAGCGCAATTTATTTTGCTGATCCAAATCATTTTCAAGGAGGTCATACCATGTCCACCCAACATCAAATACCATCTTATCTTACACCGCATGAGACTGGTCCCTGGGCTGTCTATCTCGAACAGATTGATCGTGTTACACCGTATCTCGGACACTTGTCGCGTTGGGTAGAGACGCTGAAACGTCCTAAGCGAATTTTGGTCGTGGATGTGCCGATTGAGCGCGATGACGGATCGATTGCACACTTCGAAGGCTATCGTGTACAGCACAATACTTCACGCGGTCCTGGTAAAGGCGGTGTGCGTTTTCATCAAGACGTAACATTGTCGGAAGTGATGGCATTGTCGGCCTGGATGACGATTAAAAATTCTGCCGTGAATGTACCTTATGGTGGTGCCAAAGGTGGTATCCGGGTTGACCCGAAGACACTGTCACACGGGGAACTGATGCGTATGACGCGCCGTTACACTTCCGAAATCGGCATCATTATCGGGCCTGATAAGGATATTCCTGCACCAGATGTGAACACCAACGAACAAACAATGGCATGGATGATGGATACCTATTCCATGAATGAAGGTCGGACAGCGACCGGCGTTGTGACTGGTAAGCCAATTTCTCTCGGTGGTAGCCTTGGTCGTCGTGAAGCAACGGGGCGTGGTGTTTTTGTTGTTGGTTGTGAAGCCGCATCCAAACGTGGACTCGACATTGCTGGCGCGAAAATTGCTGTACAAGGATTTGGTAACGTTGGCGGTATCGCGGCACGTTTGTTTGCTGAAGCTGGTGCAAAAATTGTGGCCGTGCAAGATCACGGTGGCACGATTTTTCATTCAAATGGATTGAACGTACACAAGTTGCTTGAGCATGTTGCCGCTCACGGCAGTGTCGCTGGTTTTGAAGGCGCGGAAGCTGTGTTGCCTGATCAGGAATTTTTTGCAGTACATTGCGATATTCTGATTCCGGCGGCATTGGAACAGCAGATTACGGCCGCGAATGCTGACCAGATCAAGGCGAAAATTATTCTGGAAGGTGCGAATGGACCAACCACCCCGGAAGCTGATGATATCTTGCGTGACAAGGGCGTGCTGGTGGTGCCGGATGTGATTGCGAATGCCGGTGGTGTGACGGTATCGTATTTTGAATGGGTACAGGATTTTTCCAGCTATTTCTGGAGCGAGGACGAAATCAATCAGCGCCTGACAAGAATCATGAAAGAAGCATTTCATGCGGTCTGGCAGGTGACAGAAGATAAGTCTGTATCTCTCAGAACTGCGGCGTTTATTATCGGTTGTTCGCGTGTGTTACAAGCTCGGGAAGTGCGCGGACTTTATCCATAATCCGCTGGCATTCTGCTTATCCATCATCTGCACAACAGATGATGGATATTCGTTTTTCTAAAGCAGAAAGCCGCGCCAGCAATGTTGTATCTGCTTCTTACTGAGAGAAAAATGGTCTGAAAGCATGTTTTTTGATTTTGTTCATCGGGTATATCGCCAAAAATCCAAATTTTATTTTGTGAAAAACTGAATTTTCGATGCAAAGAATGCGCTTTTTCTGATTACTATGCAGTCCACAGTAAAAAGGAGTCTGGCATGAATAAATGGAAACGAATGATAATAGCGTGTGCTTCCGGCACATGGCTGTTGAATGCTGCCGTTTCGGATGCTGTTGCCGACACCTTGTCCCATATCAAAGAAACACAAACGCTGACAATCGCGCATCGTGAAGCTTCTTTGCCGTTTTCCTATCTGTCAGATAATCAGGTGCCTGTCGGGTACGCGATGGATATTTGTCTGAAAATAGCGGACGCCATCAAAAAAGAATTAAAACTGCCGCAACTGAAAATCAGCTATTTGCTGGTCAACTCCAGTACGCGTATTCCTGCGATTGTTGAGGGAAAAGCGGATCTGGAGTGCGGTTCAACAACCAATAATGTGGAACGCCGCAAGCAGGTCGCATTTACCATTCCCCATTTTTTTGCCACCGTCCGTATGGCGGTGCGCACTGACTCTGGCATCAAAAACTGGACTGATCTTAAGGACAAAAAAGTGGTCACCACGCGCGGTACGACTACGGTCAAACTCTTGTCTGAGCGCGATAAAGTGAGGGGACTTGGTCTTAAATTGCTGGAAGGTGGCGATCACAATGCCTCTTTTGGCATGGTCGAGAGCTTCCAGGCAGATGCGTTTCCCATGGATGATGTACTCCTCTATGGCTTGATCGCGAATGCCAAAGACCCAGGTAAATTTTCTGTGGTAGGTGAACCTTTATCGACCGAGCCTTACGCCATCATGTTGCGAAAAGATGATCCGGCGTTCAAGACGCTGGTGGATAAAGAGATGGCGCGTATGATGAATGATGGCGAGATGACGAAGTTGTATGACAAATGGTTCCGCAAGCCCGTACCTCCCAAAGGGGCGAATCTGAATATGCCGATGGGATTTTTATTGCGTGACAATATCCGTTTTCCCAGCGATAAGGTTGCAGATTGAGAGTTCACCTGTCACGTAGCACTGGTAATTGAGATACAGTGTGTGTGCATGGTTTTCCTGCCTGAGTCATCTGAGTCATGAATGATTAAAACCGCATAGCAGCGGGTTTTCAGTAGTGCGATAAGTAGTATTACGTATATGGCCGATGTAAAAAAGCGATTGGGTGCGTGAGTGTTTTGATAAACTCAGCTTACCGATGAATTGAATTAACTTTTTGGAGATAGTATGAAATTGTCGAAATTATTAGCCGTCGTCGTGGCGATTGGTGCAATGAGTAGCGCAATGAGTGGCGTGGCTCAGGCGCAAGAAACGGGTACCCTCAAAAAGATTAAGGAAACCGGCACAATTACTCTGGGTGTACGTGATTCTTCTATTCCGTTCTCTTACCTCGATGACAAGCAGTCTTATCAGGGTTATTCGATTGATCTGTGTCTGAAAATTGTGACTGCGGTACAAAAACAATTGGGCCTGTCTGCACTGAACGTAAAGATGAATCCAGTGACTTCTGCCACGCGTATCCCGCTGATGGCGAATGGTACGATTGATCTGGAGTGCGGTTCTACAACAAACAACGTTGAGCGTCAGAAGCAAGTTGCTTTTGCTCCGACCACGTTCGTGACAGCGAATCGTATTCTGGCAAAAAAATCAGCCAACATCAAAACGCTGGCTGATTTGAAAGGCAAACCTGTCGTATCCACTTCTGGTACGGCTAACCTCAAGCAATTGACGACGCTGAATGCAGACCAGAATCTTGGTATGACTATTTTGCCTGCAAAAGACCATGCAGAAGCCTTCCTGATGGTGGAAACCGGTCGTGCGGTAGCGTTTGTGATGGATGACATTCTGATGGCATCATTGGCTGCCAACTCCAAAAATCCTGGCGAATATGAAATCAGCAAGGAAGCATTGTCGGTTGAGCCATACGGCATTATGCTGCGCAAGGATGACCCTGCTTTCAAGAAAGTAGTCGACACAGCGATTAGCAATGTGCTGACTTCTGGCGACATTAACCGTATTTACCACAAATGGTTTATGCAGCCAATTCCACCAAAAGGCATTGCTCTGAACTGGCCTGTTTCTGAACAGTTCAAAGCGGTCATTGCCAAGCCGACAGATTCCGGTGAACCATCTGCTTATGCAGCGGTACCAGAAGCACAAAAAGCTGTTCTGAAAAAGAAAAAATAAACAAAACCTGGCCTGACATATGCCAGGAAGCGACGGGGGGAGGGTTAGCGCCCCCCGTTTTATTTTGCTGACGCATGAGCAAAATAGATGCAGTGAGTATTTGTTTTGGGGAGACAACATGAATTACAACTGGAATTGGAATATTTTCTGGGAGGCGGCACCGGACGGTGGCGGTACCTATTTCGATTCACTTATTTCAGGATTACTGTGGACATTGGCTACAGCGATTCTTGCGTGGATTATCGCGCTGGTGCTGGGAGCGGTGATCGGCACATTGCGCACGGCACCTAATAAATGGGCGGCACGACTGGCGAATGCTTATGTGGAGTTGTTCCGCAACATTCCTTTATTGGTGCAAATGTTTCTCTGGTATTTCGTGATGCCAGAAATGATGCCGACAGAAATCGGCAACTGGCTCAAAGCCTTGCCGAATGCGCCATTTATCACAGCGGTGCTGAGTCTGGGTTTCTTTACCTCTGCCCGTGTTGCGGTGCAGGTGTCGACCGGTATCAACGCTTTGCCGCGTGGTCAGCGTATGGCAGGAACAGCATTGGGACTGACACTGCCGCAAACGTATCGCTATGTGTTATTGCCGATGGCATTCCGGATCATTATTCCTTCATTGACCAATGAAGTGGCCGCGATCATTAAAAACAGCTCGGTTGGTCTGACCATCGGTCTGATGGAATTGACCGCCAGTGCGCGTTCCATGCAAGAGTTTTCGTTTCAGGTATTTGAAGCGTTTACCGCAGCAACCTTAATTTATCTGGCGGTGTCTGTGATTGCGATCTTGTTATCGAATCTGCTGGAAAAATTCACTGCTGTTCCCGGCTTTATCACTGCGGGTTCTGCGAAAGCGGGAGGGCAATAATTATGTTTGCTAATTTTGATTTTGATGTCATTCAACGTTCGTGGGTGTATCTGTTCACCACAGGAATGACCTTCACCCTCAAGCTGACGTTCATGGCGATGGTAGGCGGTACCATACTCGGTACCATGTTGGCGATGATGCGCTTGTCCAGCAATAAATTCATTTCCGTCATTGCCACAACGTATGTCAACCTGATGCGTTCAGTGCCACTGGTGCTGGTGATTTTCTGGTTCTATTTTCTGGTGCCTTATCTGGGGGCGTGGATCATCGGTTCTCAGGAACCTGTGCAGGTCGGTGCTTTTTCCTCCTGCCTGATTACGTTTGTCATGTTTGAGGCAGCGTATTACTGCGAGATTATGCGTTCAGGTATTCAGTCCATTCCCCGCGGGCAGATCTGGGCCGGCTATGCAATCGGGATGAATTACTGGCAAACCATGGGCAATATTGTGTTGCCACAGGCATTCCGTAACATGATTCCGGTATTGCTGACACAAACGATCGTATTGTTTCAGGACGTCTCGCTGGTGTATGTCCTGTCGATTACCGATTTTGTCGGTGCAGCATCCAAAGTCGCGCAACGTGATGGCCGTCTGGTAGAAATGTATTCCTTTGTCGCCGTTGTGTACTTCATCCTGTGCTTTGGATTATCCAGCCTGGTGAAAAAATTACAGCAAAAAGTAGCGATTATTCGCTAACGCAATCTGGAGATAAACATGATCAAATTAAATAATGTCAGCAAATGGTACGGCCAGTTTCAGGTACTCACGGATTGCACGACTGAAGTTGCCAAGGGCGAAGTGGTGGTGGTATGTGGCCCGTCTGGTTCCGGTAAATCTACCCTGATTAAAACAGTGAATGGTCTTGAGCCTTTCCAAAAAGGAGAAATCACTGTCGAAGGTGTGTCGGTTGGTGATCCTAAAACCAATCTGTCGAAATTACGCGCCCGCATCGGGATGGTGTTTCAGAATTTTGAACTGTTTCCGCATTTGTCTATTCGTCAAAATCTGACGCTGGGTCAGGTCAAGGTGCTTGGACGTTCGGAAGAAGAAGCAACCGAGCGTGGTCTGAAATACCTTGATCGTGTGGGCCTGCTGGCACATAAGGATAAATTTCCAGGGCAGTTGTCCGGTGGTCAGCAGCAGCGTGTGGCGATTGCCCGTGCATTGTCGATGGACCCGATTGCTATGTTGTTTGATGAACCAACCTCTGCACTTGATCCGGAAATGATCAATGAAGTGCTGGATGTCATGGTAGGTCTGGCGCAGGATGGCATGACGATGATGGTCGTGACGCATGAAATGGGATTCGCCAAGAAAGTGGCAAATCGTATTGTGTTCATGGATAAAGGGGTGATCGTGGAGGATTGTGTTAAAGATGAATTCTTTACCAATGCCCGTTCTGATCGTGCGCGCGATTTCCTGGCAAAGATTATTACGCATTAATGGTAGTTTGAATCTCAGGCCGGTATTCAAACTCACTCGGAGCTTGCGCTGTTTGTTCCGCGTGACCTGAATAATCTGAGCCACATGCATTCAGCAATATCTAATGAGTAATATGTTGATGCCTGCAGAAAACAAATTCAGCAGGCATCAATCAACCACCAACCATCGACCATCAACTATCAATCACTGGATTGATGGACTGCATTTTCATCACACCTTCTCTCCTTTGATAGTTCTATCAGGTCAGTTTGATATGCTGACGTATAGTGTTGGCGACTACGGCGCATCAGTGCTTGCACAATTCATACCTCGTTTCACCTGTCATTCCATCGAATATTTTCACGTAATTCAGGGATAAAACAGATACTCCCCCTAAAATAAGCTTCAATTGCCCGCTGACCACCAAGAAATAAGGCAGTTTTAAAATTACTCAGGGGGAGTATTTTTTTATTCTTTCAGCATCCCCTGTGGAAAGGTAAAATGTCGCTCATTGCGAATTTGCACCGAATCTGAATCAGAAAGCCGACATGTCTATTTCCGCTACTTCCGCTATTTCCTCTCTTACTATCACCCGCCCCGACGACTGGCATTTGCATTTGCGCGATGGCGCGGCGCTGGCCAGCGTATTGCCGCATACGGCGGCACAGTTTGCCAGAGCGATTGTGATGCCGAATCTGAAACCGCCCGTCACGACCACGGAACAGGCTGCCGCTTATCGCGCACGCATCCTGGCGGCGTTACCGGAAGGCATGGCATTTGAGCCCTTGATGACCTTGTATCTGACCAATAACACGCCGCCAGATGAAATCCGTCGGGCAAAAGACAGCGGCTTTGTACATGCTGTCAAACTGTATCCGGCGGGTGCCACGACCAATTCCGATGCTGGTGTGACAGATCTGAAAAATTGCTATAAAACGCTGGAAGTCATGCAAGAAGTGGGTTTGCCATTTCTGGTGCATGGTGAAGTGACCGATCCAGAAGTGGATTTATTTGATCGTGAAGCGGTATTTATTGATCGCGTCATGCAACCGTTGCGTAAAGACATGCCGGAACTGAAAGTGGTGTTCGAACACATCACCACCAGTGATGCCGCCGCCTATGTAGCAGAGGCCAGCGGCCCGGTGGCCGCTACCATCACGGCACATCACTTGCTGTATAACCGGAATGAAATTTTCAAAGGCGGTATCCGCCCGCATTATTATTGCCTGCCAGTGCTGAAACGTGAAACTCATCGTCAGGCTCTGGTAGCTGCCGCCACCTCCGGCAGTCCGCGCTTTTTCTTAGGCACCGATTCTGCGCCACATCCGAAAGGTTTGAAGGAGCATGCCTGCGGTTGTGCCGGTTGTTATACAGCTCTGCATGCGATGGAATTGTATGCACAGGCATTTGATCAGGTCGGTGCTTTGGATAAGTTGGAAGCGTTTTCCAGTTTTAATGGTCCGGATTTTTATCAATTGCCACGCAATAGCGGCACCATCACCTTGCAACGACAGGATTGGATTATGCCGACAGAGCTGCCATTTGCCGATTCGACAATCGTGCCGCTCAACAGCGGCGAAACCATACACTGGAAAATGCTGACTGCGTGAAACGGGATGCAGGCAATGAGGGGCATCGTGTGTTCACAGCATGACCACACACAATGAGTGCACACAATAACTGTACAAAATGTACCGCATACAATGTGCCGTACATCAGGCTGAACATAACGAATTCACGTAATGAGTGCAAACAAAGAATCTGAGCAAGGACGCCACGTAGCGGATAGGAGATGAGCGAACGTTTTTTTGATGGCATCGACTGGTCAGCCGCGTGGTTTGATACGGTGCGAGATCAGGCTCAACACCTGATCTCGGCAGCCGACTGGCGCATCCGGCTGAATCAACTGGCGAGTGATCGGCAGTTGCACAATCACCGCGATTTGCCCCTGCAATTTATTCCACAAGAAGAATTGCCGGAGGGGATCGCCTATGAAGCACACATCAGTGCGAGCGGAAAAGTACCAACGCGGGAAAATTTGCACGATTTTTTTAACGCGCTGGTTTGGCTGACGTTTCCTGCGATCAAACGGCAATTGAACTCATTGCAGGCTCAACAGATTGCCGAACTTGGCATAGGAAAATCGCGCGGCCCGGCCCGGGATGCTGCCACCATTTTTGATGAAAACTCGGCTTTGCTGGTGGTAGAAAACTCGGCTGCTGGCGACGCACTGATCCAGGCGTTACGCGCGCATGAATGGTCGTCCGCATTCATCCAGCAAAGGCAGGCATTCAGACAGTATGCAGAGGTCTGGAGCTTTGGACACGCGTTGATGGAAAAGCTGGTGCGACCATACAAAGCCATCACTGCACACGCATGGATACTGCGTGTAGCGCCAGCCTATTTTGTTGATAGCCCCGAAGAAAAACGTCGCTATATTGACCGACAACTGGCGCAGCAACTGATGACGCATCCGCTGACGACGGCGGATTACACTCCGTTGCCAGTGTTGGGAATCCCCGGTTGGTGGCCGCAACAGGACGCCGCATTTTATGCTGACACCAGCGTGTTTCGCTCCAGGCGAGTGAAGATTGCGGCGTAGATCGTGTGCGATATTGCTGGTCGTTAGTTCGTCGCCAGTTCGTTCCTCGTTTGTCGCTCATTAGTTCCTCATTAATTGCTCATTAGTCGCGATCAATGTTGACTCCATTCACCAAAAGAAAAAGGAATCAGACTTTGCGAGTCTGATTCCTTTGTTGGATATTGAATGTTCGATGCTGACCTGGCAGCAGAAGAAAATGCCAGCGCAAAACAAACAAGCGCAAAACAAACGTAGGCGCGTCGATGTGATTCCGCTCAGGAAGCCAGTCGTCTGTTCATTGGGATAGCAGTGGCATGTAGTGCCGCTTGTGGCGTGCTGCGTTGTACACCATCGCGTGAGGTTTTGAATACGCTGACGGCTTGTGCCAGTGTCAGTGCCTGTTCTTCCATACTTTCGGCAGCCGCAGCCGCTTGCTCAACCAGTGCGGCATTCTGTTGCGTCATTTCATCCATTTGCGTGATCGCCAGATTGACCTGCTCAATACCGGAACTCTGTTCCTGGCTCGCAGCGGTAATTTCACTCATGATATCAGCGACATGCCGCACGCTATTAACGATGTCATCCATGGTTTTTCCTGCATCATCCACCAGTTTGCTACCTTGCTCGACTTTACTGACTGAGTCGTCAATCAGTGTCTTGATTTCTTTTGCCGCACTGGCACTGCGTTGCGCCAGATTACGGACTTCCGAGGCCACCACCGCAAAGCCTCTGCCTTGCTCACCGGCACGCGCTGCTTCGACGGCCGCATTCAACGCCAGAATATTTGTTTGAAAAGCGATACCATCGATGACGCTGATGATATCGACAATCTTGCGTGAACTCTCCTTGATTGACCCCATCGTATTGACTACCTGTCCTACGACTTCGCCCCCTTTCACTGCAACATTGGTGGCAGAAACGACCAATTGATTAGCCTGACGGGCATTATCGGCATTTTGCCTGACTGTACTGGTCAATTCTTCCATTGAACTGGCTGTTTCCTCCAATGAGCTTGCCTGAGATTCCGTGCGACTCGACAGGTCTGCATTACCGGAAGCGATTTCCTGCGAAGCAACGGTAATGGTTTCGGTACTGGATTTGATTTGCGAAACAGTGCTTAACAGATTGGTTTGCATCTGCTGCAGCGATTGCAGCATATCTGCCAGTTCATCATGACCGGTGACTTCGATCGTATTCGTCAGATCACTATTGGCGATATGGTTGGCAAAGGCAGCTGCATTTTTGACAGGACCTACAATCGTGCGCGTGATCAGCCAGGCGGCAAAGGAGCCGAGTGTTAACGTCAGAACACCGATCACTACCATACTCAACATCGCGCTGCGGTAGTTGTTTTGCGACTCGTCAAACGTAATTTTCATGGCGGCATGCTGCTGCTGTGCCAGCGCACTCAGTTCAGTCATCCATTTTTCATAGGGCGCATTAAACTCTGATTGCAGCAGCGAAGCGGCATCAAAGTAATTCCCTTCACCCACCAGACCTTTGATTTTGCTGGCAATCGTGAGGACTACTTGTTTTTGTTCTCCTGAGTGTTTCAGTGATGCTTTTCCATCTTCGTTTTCAATCAGTTTTTTAGCGGTAGCTTCTGACTGCTCGTATTTCTCCAGCGTCTGCACCAGACGTTTGGATTCACGTTCGGCTTCCGCCTGATCACTCGGTGCTGCCATTTTGCGTAATACCAAGGCGATGGCACGCCCCTGTTCGCGCATCTCGGTTGCGGCACTGAGGCTGGCGACCTTGTTGTTAAAAATATAGTCGGTAGATCCTTGTAGCTGACTCATGCGGTACAGACTGAGGAGCAATAAGCCGGTGGCAAATAGCAATACGATCCCAAAGCCCAGAGCGAGTCGTGCACTGATTTTTAAGTGTGCAAGTTGTTTCATGTGGTCTCCTGATGATAATCAATTTATGCGTCTCAGCAATGACTGCACAGGGGTAATGTGCGTTCTGGCCGGTGTATTTTTGATAGATAGGCAGACTTGTGTGGAGCCAGATTATCTATTTGAAACAGTATTGGATATTGAACCTTGTATTCTGCTTGGTTTGCGAACACTCGTGCTGAAAATATTCAATAGTATTGTATTTGCGCAACTATTAGACTGTTTGCTTCAGGTAAACCGCTTGATTATTTTTTTATTTGTCGCTTACTGCCGTTTATTTGAGTCGATTTGTTTCAAACGTGATCGAATATATGTCGATCTATACTGATAAGTACGGCTAGATACCAATCGATGCGGATATGCCACACCGGTATTGAATTTCTGAATGAGGAAGGGGAGTTGTGTGGTGCTGGGCGCTGGGGGCGATAGCGCACCATTGATCATTAATAGATCATGAGTGGCCGATCTCTTATTCAGCCGTGACTGTCGTCTCACTATTTCTGGACTGATAGTGTTACAGGCAGGGCATAAAAAATGCCGACACTGAGGTCGGCATGTCTATTGATCCGCTTTCGCACGTATCAGCGTTGAGATGCATACTGCTGGATACGCTTGGTATCAAGCGGGCTGATTAAAATTCATCCCATTCATCGTCGATCTTGGCTGCCCCGTTGGCCAATTTTTTCGGTTGTCGCACTGCCTTGTTCGGTGTGAGCTGGTGAGCTGGTTGTTTATATTTCTGTAAACGTGTTGGTGACGCAGCAGAGGGTGGTGCGCTCATCGTTTCCAGACGGAAGACGCTGACGATGCCAGTCAGATGCCGGGCTTGATCTTGCAGTGAAGTTGATGCGCTGGCAGCTTCTTCTACCAACGATGCATTTTGTTGCGTTGCGTCGTCCATTTGGTTAATGGCCTGATTGACCTGTGCAATGCCCTGGCTTTGCTCCTGGCTGGCAGATGTGATTTCGCGCATGATATCGGCAACACGTTGCACACTGGTCACAATATCTTCCATCGTCGTACCAGCTTGTGCCACCAATTTACTACCAGTGCCGACTTTATCGACTGAATCACCAATCAACACCTTGATTTCGCGCGCTGCTGCTGCGCTGCGCTGCGCCAGATTACGAACTTCTGTCGCAACCACCGCAAAGCCGCGCCCTTGCTCGCCAGCCCTTGCCGCTTCGACTGCCGCATTCAGAGCGAGGATATTCGTCTGAAACGCGATGCTGTCGATCACGCCGATAATTTCTGTAATTTTGC
Organism: Undibacterium sp. SXout7W; assembly: GCF_049339385.1. Classification (NCBI taxonomy): domain Bacteria; kingdom Pseudomonadati; phylum Pseudomonadota; class Betaproteobacteria; order Burkholderiales; family Oxalobacteraceae; genus Undibacterium; species Undibacterium sp. SXout7W. The sequence continues at coordinate 23,425 of NZ_JBMPPF010000001.1, forward strand.
CGGCAGAGCTATTAATCGCATGCATCGTATCAACCACCTGCGCCACGACATGCCCACCTTTGACTGCCACTTCGGATGCCGAGGCTGCCAACTGGTTCGCTTGACGCGCATTGTCTGCATTCTGGCGAACCGTGGAATTGAGTTCTTCCATTGAAGCTGCTGTTTCTTCGAGTGAACTTGCCTGGGCTTCAGTGCGTGCTGATAAATCCAGATTACCTGCCGTGATCTGATCTGACGCTGCTGCAATTGTTTCTGTACCAGCGCGGACATTGCCGACGATGGCGGCCAGACTATCGCGCATGCTTTTCATGGCAAACAGCAGACTGCTATGGTCACCATCACTGGTCTGCACATCGACTGTCAGATTACCGGTGGCGATCTGATGCACAATGCCGACAGCATAGTTGGGTTCGCCACCCAGTTGTCTGAGCAAACTACGCGCCAGTATCCACGTACAACCAATGCCACATAACAGGGCTGCCAGGCTTAAGGAGAGCAACAGAAGTTTACTGTTGTTGTAGCTGGCAGTGATTTCAGCTGCAGTGACATTGATGTTTTTACGCTGATCTTCCAGCAATTCTTGTATCAGCTCTTGGTATGACTTGGCGGCGGGAAGAAATGTGCCCTCAATCAGACGGTTAGCATCTTCGGTACGATTTTCTTCTTTGGCTTTGACAATCGCATCGCGTGCAGTGACATAAATTTTACGTTTTTCAGAAATCGCATTGAACAAAGCTTTTTCTTTGTCCGTAGTAAGCAGTTGCTCGACGCTTTTTTGCGAATCCGAAGCACCTTTGCTGGTAGCTGCAATATCGTCAGCAAAAAAACTGACCAGAGAAGTATCGGAGCTTTTGGCGATGGCCGTGGTACGTCTGACGGCGCTTTGTATATAGCGATACCAGTCAGAAATCAGACGTTCTTTTGTCAGAGGTTCGGTCATCATTTTCTGCGTTTCAATCGCAGTCAGATGCAGACGCCACATGGCGATGCCCGTGGCTGAAAATGACAGGAAAATAATAATGGCAAAACAAATGCCAAGACGTGTTCCGATTTTAAGATGATTGATGTTCATATTCAGATCCAATTCCGGCTTGATGAATTTGCGCAGTGATTCTGCGGGACAGGGCTGGCACCCTGTGTATACAAATCAATACAAGCAAACTTGATGCCAGTCATTTACAGCCCCAATCGCTGACGCTGGCAGTGTGCCCGATATCGCTTGACGGTAGTTGTGCAATGATTTTCAGGCGAAACGTGTGTGATTTGGCACAAAAACCAACAATAACATTGATCTGCCTGGTGTGGGGAAGTGCTATTGATGGCGCTGATGATTAACTGTCAGCAGCAATCCTGAACGTTGTTGTGTCAGTTTGACACAACAACGGAGTAACAAAATAGTAAGCGCTAAAGCTTTAGCGCTTGTTCCAAATGGCCTGTATCAGGCGTTGCTATTGGTTTGCAGCAACTGGAATAACTGATCTTTGAGGGAAATGCGCACTTTTTTCAGATTTTCCAGGGCTGCTTCACCCAAGTGATCAACGCCATTTTCTGCGCGGTTCACGGCTTTATCTGCATCACCGTATTCATCGAACAATTTAGCAAAATGAGCATTGTTCAGTTTGAGTGTATGGATTGCGTCTTTGAATTCTGGAAAATCAGTGGACAATGGGTGATGATCAACTTGCATGGTGACTCCTTGTGATGAATCTGATATATCTAAAAAAATCTCTCTGATGGTCATCGTATGTGGATGCACAATTTTGGTGCTGATCTATATCAAGGAATCCCAAGTATTTCGCGGCTGTCAATATCGGATATTGCGCAGTATTGTCATCTTCATCTGCTTTGATCCATATTCAGTCATTGCAACTGTTCTTATCTACGAGTCTTATTTCTCTTTATCTGTGAATGAAAATGCAAAAAAGGCAGCGATTGCTGCCTTTCTATTGCAGAGAGGTGAATGACGTTCCATCTCATACAAGGTACAGAAAAAGAAAAGTCTTTTTTTACTGTTCCCGCACCCAGGTTTGCGTGCGGCCAAATATAGGGGCGCCGATATACCCGCGTACGTTTAATTTTTTACTATGCTCCAGGAGCGTCAATTTGCTGTGATACAGCTTGCCATTGGATGGATCAAGAATCTTGCCGCCGTTATATTCGTCGCCATCTTTTTTGAGTCCGAACAAAATCGTCATACCGATAATGGGTTGATCTTTATTGACACCTTCACATTTATCGCATTTGGGATTTTTATCGGCATCTGGTTCCAGAAATAATTTTTCAATTTTTCCTTGTAATTCACCAGCAGTTTCTGTGATGCGTATCAATGCTTTGGGTTTGCCAGATTTGTCGTCGATATTTTTCCATAAGCCGACCGGAGAATCTTCGGCATGTGCAAGCGCCATCAGGCAAAGAGTGAGTATGCCCGCAATCAGTTGCCGTTTTTTTGGTGTGTATGGTGTACGCATTGCTATAAAGTCTCCGGTGTTTTATGTCATTGTCTGTGGTTGTTGGTCATAGTCTGTGATTGATGTTGCATGGTGCAGCAAGCACATCAGCAAGTACATCAACAGCGCAACTGAAGATATGTTGCCAGGTGCGATCAACAGACTATTCCTGGGATGTCCTGATGCACTGAAATTCTGATGTAGTGATGTGCAGCAGACATGCCTTGTTTTACAGAAAATATTGTACGTGGCGAATCTTGTCACCACGTACAACATTATTAGAGCAACCACTTTAGAGCGTTGACCAGAGTGCGGACCAAGACTCTATGGTATCGGGACAATATAGACTTCCACCTATAGCCGCCACCGTCTAGCTACCCATATCAGGTAGCTAGATGGTGGTGATCAGGCGGCCGGCAATTTGGCAAATTGCTCGCGCAGTTTGACCAGTGTGGCAGAGAAATTCGCCATTCTTTCTTTCTCTTGTGCGACCACCGCAGCTGGCGCGCGCGCGACAAAACTTTCATTGTCGAGCTTGCCTTCTGCTTTACCGATTTCTGTTTCCAGACGCGTGATTTCTTTACTCAGACGTTCGCGTTCGGCAGCAACGTCGATCTCGACTTTCAGCATCAGCTTGGATTCACCAACGATGGAGACTGGTGCCGGTGATTCCGGCAAGGCGTCCAGCACCTGCACTTCAGACAGCTTGGCTAACGCCTGCAGATACGGTGCAAATGATTGCAGACGCGCCTTCTCTTCTGCATTCGCTGCCTGCAGCAACAGAGGCACGCGCAGTGCTGGCGACAATTGCATTTCACCGCGCAGATTGCGGCAGGCGTCAGTCATTGCTTTCAGCGCATGCATCCAGGCTTCGGCTGCTTCGTCGATATTCGCTGCCACGGCGAGCGGATATGGTTGCACCATGATGGAGTCGCCTGCTGGATTCAAGGTCTTGCCAGCTAGTGGTGCAACGGTTTGCCATAGTGCTTCGGTAACGAAAGGAATCACAGGGTGCGCCAGACGCAGCGTGGCTTCCAATACGCGCAGCAACGTGCGACGGGTGGCGCGTTGTTGTGCTTCCGTGCCTTGCTGTACCTGTACTTTGGAGACTTCCAAGTACCAGTCACAGTATTCATCCCAGACGAATTTGTAAATGGCAGAAGCGATATTATCGAAGCGGTAGTCGGCAAAACCTTTTTCGACTTCTGCTTCAGCACGTTGTAGCGTCGAGATGATCCATTTGTCGGCTTGTGAATAATCGAGATCGGCATCTGTCACATCTGTACCGAAACCGCAATCTTTACCTTCGGTATTCATCAGCACGAAGCGGGTCGCATTCCACAACTTGTTGCAGAAATTGCGATAGCCTTCGCAGCGACCCAGATCGAAGTTGATATTGCGACCGAGTGAAGCATAGCTCGCCATCGTGAAGCGCAATGCATCCGTGCCATACGCCGGAATGCCGTCGGCAAATTCTTTGCGGGTAGCTTTTTCAATCGCTGTTGCCTGCTTAGGATTCATCAGGCCGACTGTGCGTTTAGCGACCAGATCATCGACTTTGATGCCATCGATCAGATCAATCGGATCGAGTGTATTGCCTTTGGATTTAGACATTTTCTGACCGCTGGAATCGCGCACCAGACCATGCACATACACGGTGTTGAACGGTACCTTACCAGTGAAGTGCGTGGTCATCATGACCATGCGTGCCACCCAGAAGAAAATAATATCGAAGCCAGTCACTAACACTGACGAAGGCAGGAAGTGTTTGATGTCCGGTGTTTCTTCCGGCCAGCCCATCGTTGAGAACGGTACCAGCGCAGAAGAGAACCAGGTATCAAGCACATCGTCATCGCGCTTCAGTGCACCGGCATAGCCAGCGGCGGCGGCTTTTGCTGTCGCCTCTGCTTCATTGCGGGCGACGAAAATTTCACCATTGTCGCCATACCATGCCGGAATCTGATGACCCCACCACAATTGACGCGAGATACACCAGTCCTGAATGTTATTGAGCCATTGGTTGTAGGTATTGGTCCAGTTTTCGGGCACGAATTTGATTTCACCGGAAGCGACTTTTTCGAGTGCGACTTCAGCGATCGATTTGCCCGGGAAATGCGTACCTTCCGGCGCAGGTTTGCTCATCGCCATGAACCACTGATCGGTCAGCATCGGTTCAATCACCACATTCGTACGGTCACCACGTGGGACCATGAGTTTGTGTGGTTTAACGGATTCGAGTAAGCCTTGTGCATCCAGATCGGCCACGATTTGCTTACGTGCCACAAATCTATCCATGCCCTGATACACCGCCGGCGCGTTTTCATTGATCTTTGCATCCAGTGTCAGGATGCTGATTTTGTCGAGATTGTGACGTTGACCAACGGCGTAATCGTTGAAGTCATGCGCTGGCGTGATCTTCACACAACCAGTACCGAATTCTTTATCGACATAACTGTCGGCAATTACCGGAATTTCACGGTCGGTCAGCGGCAGTTTCAACATCTTGCCGACCAGATGGAGATAGCGCTCGTCGGTAGGATCAACAGCCACGGCAACGTCACCTAACAAGGTTTCCGGACGTGTCGTTGCGACGACGATGAAATTGCGTTCTTCCCATTCAGTTGCTTTACCTGTCTCATCAAATGTAGTTGGGAATTTGTGAGAAGAGCCATCCGCAAACGGATAGCGGATATGCCACATCGAGCCGTCTTCTTCTTCCGATACCACTTCCAGATCCGAGACTGCTGTGCCCAGCACCGGATCCCAGTTCACCAGACGTTTGCCGCGATAGATCAGACCTTGCTCGACCAGACGCACGAATACTTCGGTGACCGATTTCGAGCGTTCCGCATCCATCGTGAAATATTCACGATCCCAATCGGCGGACGCGCCCATGCGACGCATCTGGCCGGTGATCGTGGACCCGGATTTTTCTTTCCATTCCCAGACTTTTTCGAGGAATTTTTCACGGCCAAGATCATGGCGTGAAATTTTTTGCGCATCGATCTGACGCTCCACGACGATTTGTGTCGCGATACCGGCGTGATCGGTGCCAGGTATCCATGCAGTGTTGTAACCGCGCATACGATAGTAACGCGTCAGACCATCCATGATGGTCTGGTTGAACGCATGCCCCATATGCAGCGTGCCAGTCACATTCGGCGGCGGCAACTGGATAGAAAATGAAGGTTTGCCATCGTCCATGCTGGCCGCGAAATAACCGCGTTTCTCCCACTCGGAGCGCCATTGTTGTTCGATTTCTGCGGGTTCGAAAGACTTCGCTAATTCCATGATTGTCTGAAAGTTGAGTGTGCTAAACCTTTGATTATAAATGACAGCGGGCGCAGACAAGTTGTAATCGACAGGATTGCCTGAAAATTGTCTCCGGACTCCGGACTTATGCTTGCAGCGGTGATCTGAGACAGCAGTTCGATGATCATGCTTTTTTGCCATCGACTGCGTCAAGAAAATACCTATATAATGCCGTCACGCAAAACTATCTCAATGATTTGCTTGGTTTGAATAAAATTGAAATCACGCTTTCTTGAATTTTTTTTGTAAATAAATGCTAGGGGTCCTGTCCGCACTTGTGCGATGACGGGTGAGAAATACCCTCGAACCTGATCTGGATAATGCCAGCGAAGGGAAGCTGCTAAAGACTGCCACTTCGTCTACCTTGATACGGCACCCTCTTTACAAACTCCTTTGCTGGCTCCTGCCACTATGCAAAGAGCAAAGGAGCCAAAATGAATGCCAACCCACAATTTCTGTCCGCCACCGCGACAGTTGATGAAGCCGCGATACAGCCGCTGCCGAATTCCCGCAAAATTTATGTACAGGGCAGTCGCCCCGATATCCGTGTGCCCATGCGCGAAATCAGCCAGTCGGATACGCCCGCCATGTTCGGCTCGGAAAAAAATCCACCGATTTACGTCTACGACACCTCCGGCCCTTACACTGATCCTGACGTCAAAATCGATATCCGCTCCGGTCTGGCATCGGTGCGCGGTAACTGGATTGCAGAAAGAAACGATACCGAAGAACTGGCTGGCCCGACTTCTCAATATGGCATTGCGCGACTGAATGATCCCAAACTGGCTGAACTGCGCTTCAACCTGAAACGCAAACCACGTCGCGCACTGGCTGGCAAAAACGTCACGCAGATGCACTATGCGCGGCAAGGCATCATCACACCAGAAATGGAATACATCGCGATTCGCGAAAACCTGCAACGCAAAGAATATCTGGAACAATTAAAAGCGTCCGGGCCTATGGGCAACAAGCTGGCTGAATTGATGGGACGCCAGCATCCGGGACAGTCTTTCGGCGCGGCCGCATTTTCCAATCCTTCGAATGAGATTACGCCGGAATTCGTGCGTTCCGAAATCGCCCGCGGTCGTGCCATTATTCCAGCGAATATCAATCATCCTGAAGTCGAACCCATGATCATCGGGCGTAATTTTTTAGTCAAAATTAACGCCAATATCGGTAACTCCGCTGTGACTTCATCGATCGGCGAAGAAGTCGAAAAAATGACCTGGGCGATACGCTGGGGCGGTGACAACGTGATGGATCTCTCAACCGGAAAACACATCCACGAAACCCGCGAGTGGATCATTCGCAATTCGCCTGTGCCTATCGGTACCGTGCCGATTTATCAGGCTTTAGAAAAAGTGAATGGCAAAGCAGAAGATCTGACCTGGGAAATTTTCCGCGACACGCTGATAGAACAAGCCGAGCAGGGCGTTGATTACTTTACTATCCATGCCGGCGTGCGTTTGCAATATGTGCCGCTGACGGCGAAACGCATGACAGGCATCGTTTCGCGCGGCGGTTCTATCATGGCGAAATGGTGTCTGGCACATCATAAAGAAAGCTTTTTGTACGAGCATTTTGAAGACATCTGCGAGATCATGAAAGCCTACGATGTGTCATTCAGTCTGGGTGATGGCTTGCGGCCAGGTTCGATTTACGACGCCAACGATGAAGCGCAACTCGGTGAATTGAAAACCCTGGGCGAATTGACGCAGATAGCGTGGAAACACGATGTACAGGTGATGATAGAAGGACCCGGTCATGTGCCTATGCACCTGATCAAAGAAAACATGGATCTGCAACTCGAACAGTGTCACGAAGCGCCGTTCTACACACTGGGACCATTGACGACCGATATCGCACCGGGTTACGACCACATCACTTCTGGTATCGGTGCGGCGCAAATCGGCTGGTATGGCACTGCCATGCTGTGCTACGTCACACCGAAAGAGCATCTGGGTTTGCCGAATAAAGTCGACGTTAAAGACGGCATCATCACCTACAAAATCGCCGCGCATGCCGCCGATCTGGCGAAAGGCCATCCGGGTGCGCAAATCCGCGATAACGCCTTGTCGAAAGCGCGTTTTGAATTCCGCTGGGAAGATCAGTTCAACATCGGTCTTGATCCGGATAAAGCCCGCGAATTTCACGATGAAACTTTGCCGAAAGACTCTGCCAAAGTCGCGCATTTCTGCTCTATGTGCGGGCCGCATTTCTGCTCGATGAAAATCACGCAGGAAGTCCGTGATTATGCAGCGAACCAAGGTATCAGTGAAATCGATGCTTTGAAAAAAGGGATGGAAGTCAAGGCGGTGGAATTCATCAAATCCGGTGCTGAAATTTATAAAAAACAGTAAGCGGTGGCGATGATGGAAATCCAGTTAAATGGCGCTCCACATCAGCTCAAGCCAGCACAGTTGCTGGCTGAACTGATTGCCGATCTGAGCTTGATGGACAAAGCGATTGCGGTGGCGGTGAATCGTCAGATTATTCCGCGTTCACGCTGGGCCGATCACGCATTGCAGGCGGATGACAAAGTGGATGTGGTACGCGCCATCGGCGGTGGTTGATGTGATCTGAGTGCAGCGGCGCGCATGCTACTGATGGTCAGCATGGGTCATGCATGATGCACCGCTGCTTAGTAAAAACAGAAAGGATGTGGATATGCAAACAGAAACACAAAATCAAACAGAGCGTGGCTTGACGATCGCTGGTAAAACTTACCGTTCGCGCTTGCTGGTTGGCAGTGGAAAATATAAAGACCTGGAGCAGACCAGACTGGCGACCGAAGCGGCGGGTGCGGAAATTATTACGGTGGCGATTCGCCGTGTGAACATCGGGCAAGACCCGAATGCGCCGAGCTTGCTGGATGCGGTGCCGCCATCCAAATACACAATCTTGCCGAATTCGGCAGGCTGCTATAACGCGGAAGATGCGGTCTACACTTTGCAGCTTGGTCGTGAATTATTAGGTGGTCACAAGCTGTGCAAACTCGAAGTGCTGGGCGATGAAAAAACCTTGTTTCCGAATATGCCGGAAACCCTGAAAGCCGCGAAAATACTGGTGCAGGATGGTTTTGACGTGATGGTGTATTGCAGCGACGACCCGATTCAGGCGCGTATGCTGGAAGACATCGGCTGCGTTGCAGTGATGCCGCTGGCGTCATTGATTGGTTCCGGCATGGGCATACTGAATCCGTGGAATTTATCGCTGATTATTGAGCAGGCCAAGGTGCCGGTGCTGGTGGATGCAGGCGTTGGCACAGCGTCCGATGCAGCGATTGCGATGGAGCTTGGTTGCGACGGCGTGCTGATGAATACCGCGATTGCCGGTGCCAAAGACCCGGTGCGGATGGCGCGGGCAATGGGGCTGGCGGTGGAGGCGGGGCGTGAAGCATTTCTGGCAGGACGCATGCCGCGCAAGTTTGCCGCGTCGCCATCCTCACCGATGGCAGGACGCATCGTCTGATGGCAAAGTCCATCCCGCAGCGCCCTTGCGTGTTGGTGTTTGCCGGACATGATCCCAGCGGTGGCGCAGGCATTCAGGCAGACATTGAGGCGATTGCCGCGCAGGGCGCACATGCTTTGCCCGTCATCACCGCATTAACCGTGCAGGATAACGACCATGCCTACGCGGTGCATGCGGTGGATGCGCAAATCATTCTGCAACAGGCAATGACGCTGATGGCCAAAATACCTGTCGCTGCCATCAAAATTGGCATCGTTGCGCACAGAAAAAATGCAGCGACGCTCGCCAGTTTTATTCAGCAATGTCGGCGTAAGCAGCCAGATTTACCGGTGGTGCTTGATCCGGTGCTGGGTAGCGGGCATGGCGATGCATTAGCGCTTGATGATGCGGTGGCTTCAATACAACCGCTGCTGGCAGTGGCGACCCTGATCACGCCGAATCTGCCGGAAGCCAGACGCTTGTTTCCTGAGGCATCAGGTATCGCAGAGCAGGCGCAACGCTTGTTGCAGAATGCGTGTCAGGATGTGCTGATCAAAGGTGGTCATGCCGATGGTGCGATGGTCAGAAACAGCTGGTTTCATCGGGACCAGATGCAAGTAGCGGGAGAATGGGAATGGCCTCGCCTGGCGGGTGAATTCCATGGGAGTGGCTGTACGCTGGCCTCTGCCATTGCCGGGCAACTGGCTGTGGGAAATAGTCTGGCGCAGGCATTGCCGCAGGCGCAGTTCTATACGCAGGCGGCATTGCAGGAGGCGTATGCCATCGCCGATGGACAACTGATTCCGCAGCGACGTGCCCATTCAATAACGCAGCGTCAGTAACATCAGCATCAACATCAACAACAATAGGACTTACGCAAAATTATCCCAGCAAGGCATGGCGACGAAGGCATGATGTGCTTGTACGATAAGTGCTTGTACGACGAGGAGCCATAACGCTGCTGGGGCAGTTTTGGGTAAGTCCTCAACAAGATAAAAAGCAGGGTAGGGATATGCAAACACTTTCAGGTCTTTATATTGTCACCCCGGATTGGGATGATACGGATCAACTGTTATCCGTCACTGAGCAAGCCTTGTTGGGGGGCGCAGCGCTGGTGCAGTATCGTCATAAATTTGCAGATGCTGTTCTGCGTGAAACTCAGGCACTGGCGTTGCAGGCATTGTGCCGCCGCTACGGTGTGCCGTTCATCATTAATGATTTTGTGGAATTGTGTCTGGCGATACAAGCCGATGGCGTGCATGTTGGCGGTACGGATGCGTCTGTGGCCGAGGTCCGGCAGCAGGTCGGCAACGATTTGATTGTAGGTGCCTCCTGCTACGGCGATCTGTCATTGGCGCTTGCTGCGCAGGCCGCCGGGGCGAGTTACGTGGCGTTTGGCGGTTTTTATCCGTCAAGAGTGAAGAAATATCCGGTGACGACGCCAGTGTCTATTCTGAGTGACGCGAAGCCGATGGTGCACGTACCGAATGTGGTGATTGGCGGCATGACTGTTGAAAATGCAAAACCGTTGGTGGCGGCTGGCGCCACGATGGTGGCTGCGATCAGCAGTGTCTATAATGCGCATGATCCCTGTCGCGCCGCACAGGAATTCGTCGCTTTGTTCCGTCCTGCGCAATGAGTATGCATGTTGTTTGATGTGGGTTGTTGCAGCTCCTTGGTAGCTGATTGTAGATGATTGATGCTTATGTCCTTGTTGAGTCGTTCCCGGTTCCTGGTGGACTTGTGATGGCCGTGTCGCCATCGTGTCATTATCGCGTTGTGGCGACATGATTGGCGGCTTCATCGTTTCGCTGATCGTCGCGTCGCTGATCCCATACTGATTGCCATCCCGATGCTATATCGACTGGATGTTAGTCGGATATTGGTCGGATATCGGCAACATATCGTCTGCCACATCCCGGTCATATTTCGATTTTGTGTTGTTTTTGTCAATATTCGCCATTTTGGAGATTAAATATACTCCCCCTTAGTATTATTTTTCATGCCTTATTTATTAACGACATTGGCGCGATATTGCCTGAAATGGTGGGGAGTATCTGTTTTCAGGCGACATAGCATCATGCTGGATGCCAATATCATCAGTCAGTATCCGTCAATGTGATCGGGTATCTTGCACTAGGCAGGCGTGGGTGTCGCAGATGATTTGTTGCGGCGGAATCGGTGGTGCGGGAGTGCTCTCCCGTATAATCTGCCTATGCAAAATTTACTTCACAATCTCAATCCAGAACAGCTAGCTGCTGTGACCTTGCCGGCGCAGTCGGCGCTGATTTTAGCGGGTGCCGGTTCCGGCAAAACCCGCGTGCTGACGACCCGCATTGCGTGGCTGATACAAACCGGCCAGGTGTCTCCGCAGGGCGTGCTGGCGGTGACATTTACCAACAAGGCAGCCAAGGAATTGCTGACACGCTTGTCGGCGATGTTGCCGATCAATACGCGTGGCATGTGGATAGGGACTTTTCATGGTCTGTGCAATCGCCTGTTGCGCGCGCATCACCGCGATGCCGGCTTGCCACAGACGTTTCAGATTCTCGATTCCGGCGATCAGTTGTCGTTCATCAAGCGCTTGTTGAAAGCGAATAATATCGACGACGAAAAATTCCCGCCGAAGACGCTGATGTATTTCATCAACAGCGCCAAAGATCAGGGTTTGCGGGCCGCGCAGGTCGACGCTTACGATGATTTCAATCGCAAACTGGTGGGGCTGTACGATCTGTATGACGCCCAGTGCCAGCGTGAAGGCGTGGTCGATTTTGCCGAGTTGTTATTGCGCACGTATGAATTACTCAGCCGCAATCAACCTTTGCGCGAACACTATCAGGCTCGCTTCAAACATATACTGGTCGATGAGTTTCAGGATACCAATGATCTGCAATACAAATGGCTGAAACTCATGGCCGGTGCCGGTAGCAGCCGTGGCGCTGCGGTGTTTGCGGTCGGCGATGACGACCAGAGTATTTACGCTTTCCGCGGTGCAAATGTCGGCAATATGTCGGCATTTGAACGCGAGTTTGAAGTGCAGAATCTGATCAAGCTGGAACAGAATTACCGCTCGCATGGCCATATTCTGGATAGTGCAAATATCCTGATTGCGAATAACAGCAAACGTCTCGGCAAAAATCTGCGCACCGATGCCGGACATGGCGAACCTGTGCGCGTGATGGAAGCCAGCAGCGATATACAGGAGGCAAACTGGATCATAGAAGAAGCAAAAAATCTGATCCGTGAAGGTTTGCCGCGCAGTGAAATCGCCATTCTGTACCGCTCGAACGCCCAGTCGCGCGTGATAGAACATGCCTTGTTCAGCGCGAATATTCCGTATCGTGTGTATGGCGGCCAGCGCTTTTTTGAACGAGCCGAAATCAAACATGCGATTGCGTATCTGCAGTTGATGGATAACCTGCACAATGATTCCGCCTTTTTGCGGGTGGTGAATTTTCCTACCCGGGGCATTGGTGCGCGCTCTCTGGAGCAGTTGCAGGATGCAGCTAAACAGCATGGCTGCTCACTGTATGCGGCGGTGCCGTATGTCGGCGGTAAAGCAGGATCATCATTGGCGGCTTTCATTAAACTGATCGAAGGTGCGCGCTTTGAAACCCAGTATCTGCCTTTGCCAGAGATGGTGCAGATCGTGATCGAACTCAGTACCCTGAAGACGCATTACCAGACCGAAAAAGAAGGCGCAGACCGCATAGAAAACTTGGATCAGCTGGTGAATGCGGCGAGTCTGTTTGTGTCGGAAGAGGGCTTTGGCAAAGATGCCCCGGCGCTGACTGGCCCGGCATCTGCCAATACCATTTTGCTGGAGAACGGTGACGGCAATGTCATCATCGATGCTGATGCGGCTTTGCCCACGGTGATGTCGCCATTGTCGGCCTTTTTGTCGCATGCCTCGCTGGAAGCGGGCGACAATCAGGCGCAGGCCGGGCAGGATGCGATGCAACTAATGACGGTGCATTCCGCCAAAGGCTTGGAATTTGATGCGGTATTTATCACTGGTCTTGAAGAGGGTTTATTCCCGCATGAGAACAGCGCGCAGGAAGACAGCGGCGTGGAAGAAGAACGGCGTCTGATGTACGTGGCGATTACCCGCGCCCGTCAACGCTTATATCTGAGTTTTTCGCAAACCCGCATGCTGCATGGACAGACGCGTTACAACATGCGCTCGCGCTTTCTGGACGAATTGCCGGAAGAATCTTTGAAATGGCTGTCGCCCAAAATACAACCGCAATGGTTTGGCAATAAAAAATCGGCATGGGATGATCATCCTTCTGCAGGTGCTAACCAGATTGCACAGAGTATCAGCCAACGGAGTCAGCAAGGCAGCCAAAGTGGCGGCGGTAATGGCTGGCGTATCGGCCAATCGGTGGCGCATGCCAAGTTTGGCGAAGGCGTGATTGTGGACATCGAGGGTAGTGGCAGTCAATCCCGCGCACATATTAATTTCGGCAAATTTGGTATGAAGTTGCTTGATCTGAGTGTAGCCAAGCTGGAGAAAATATAGTTTATCGTATGGGGCAACGCTGATTGGTCAGCGTTGTCTGCGCTATTGATACGGGACAGACACGACACCGCACTGGCAGCGTGTGGCTACAACGTTGTAGCGCTTTGTACCATTGCCGTATAAGTCACGGACAGGACAAGTACAAGTCAAATACAAGCCGATAGAGCCTTCGTCGCCATGCCTTGCCTGGATCAAATTGTGTCAGTCCTGTGAGACTTCAATCGGATCAATCTGGTGATCGGATACGGCAGAAAAATCGGGTATAGCGCTACTCAGGCAAGATGAATAAGAACGATATGTTTATTACGCATATTACGCGTATCACGTATGCCACGCATATCACGGATGAAAGCACAACATGAATACAGAACAATGGTTGCCCATGATTGCCGCTGCGTTATTTGCGCTGGCGGTATTACACACGTTTTCCGTTAAATTTTTTCTTCATCTGGCCCATCAGAGCAAACACCATGCAGGCTTCTGGCATTTGCTGGGAGAAGTGGAAGTGGTGTTCGGATTTTGGGCATTGATTCTGGTGGGTGTCATCAGTCTGATGTCCGGGCAAAAAGAAGCCATTCATTATCTGGAAAATCAGAATTTTACAGAGCCGATGTTTGTCTTCGTCATTTTGGTGATCGCTGGTACGCAGCCTGTGCTGTGGTCAGTGCAGCGTTTGGTCTCCCGCATTGCGACGATGTTGCCAGTCCCTGAACAGATCGCCAGCTATTTCTTGTACCTGTCGCTGATTCCATTATTGGGCTCATTGGTGACAGAACCGGCAGCAATGACGCTCGCTGCCCTGATGTTGCGAAATCGGTTTTATACAAAAGCGATTCCCGAAAAACTCAAGTATATGACGCTGGGTACATTATTTGTGAATGTCTCTATCGGTGGTGTGCTTACCTCATTTGCTGCGCCGCCGGTACTGATGGTGGCAGAAAAATGGGGATGGAACATGGCGTATATGGCTCAGATGTTTGGCTGGAAAGCAACTTGTGCCGTGCTGTTGAATGCATTTCTGGCGACATTCTGGTTCAGGAAGGATTTACTCGTTTTGGCGGTTGAGCAATCGCGCAGCGAAGATCAGAGCCCGCTTCCGTATTCCGTCATGCTTGTCCATTATCTGTTTTTAGCAGCGACGGTCTGGTTTGCACATTACCCTGTGGTGTTTATGGGGCTGTTCTTGTTTTTTCTGGGTTTTACAGAAGCGTATCAACAATATCAGAGCAAACTCATGTTGCGGGAAGGTTTGCTGGTGGCTTTTTTCCTGGCGGGATTGGTCGTGTTAGGTGGATTGCAGGCTTGGTGGCTGCAACCGTTGCTGGCCGGCATGAATACGGCAGTGCTGTTTTTTGGCGCGGTTGGCCTGACTGCCGTGACTGACAATGCGGCATTAACGTATCTGGGATCGTTGGTGGTGGGTTTGCCAGACGCTGCCAAATACGCTTTGGTTTCCGGCGCAGTCACCGGCGGTGGTTTGACGGTGATTGCGAACGCCCCCAATCCGGCCGGTTTTGCGATTTTAAAAGACTATTTTCACGAGCGGGCGATTAGTCCATTGGGGTTGTTCCGGGCGGCCATTATTCCGACGATAGTTGCAGCTTTATTCTTCCTGGTAGCCTGACTTTCTCGAATGATCTGCCAGCGCGTGTGCCGTCGTTCTGGTGGCGCGCTTAGGCATCACAACGGCTAGCTTGATGCGCTGATCCTTGGCATTGTCGAGCTTGAACACGCTGACTGCTTTTTGCAAGCGAGACGCCTGATCGGCCAGGTTTGCTGCGGATGCCGCGGCTTCTTCTACCATCGCGGCATTTTGTTGAGTGACCTCATCAATATGGGTGATGGCACTACTCATCTGATCCACACCATCGCTTTGCTCACTGCTGGCAGCACTGATTTCGTGAATCAGGTGTGTCACGTGTTGAACAGAGTCCACCAGTTCAGACATTGTTTTCGATGCTTCTTCAACTAGTTTATTGCCGGTTTCGACCTTGCTGGCGGAGTCATCGATCAACGCTTTAATTTCTTTGGCTGCGCTGGCTGAGCGTTGTGCCAGATTCCGCACTTCGCTGGCGACCACTGCAAAGCCACGACCTTGTTCACCAGCACGTGCTGCCTCTACTGCGGCATTTAGCGCCAGAATATTGGTCTGGAAGGCGATGCCATCAATCAGACTGATAATATTTTCTATGTGTTTTGCCGAGTCACTGATTTCATGCATGGTGACACCAACCCGTGCAACGACTTCCCCACCCTTGAGGGCGACTGCAGAGGTCGCACTGGCCAGTTTGTTGGCTTCGTTGGCATTTTCAAAATTTTGTCTGACCGTTGAAGTGAATTCCTCCATACTGGCAGCCGTTTCCTGCAGGCTCGATGCCTGTGATTCTGTGCGTCCAGACAAATCCATATTGCCATCGGCAATTTCGCGGGTGCCAACTGAGATTGATTGCACGTTCGACCGGACATCGCCGATGATGGAAACCATATTCACATTCATCTGGCGTAATGCTTGAATCAACTGTCCCATTTCGCTTTCGTCACCTGCAGCCATTTGTCTGGTCAGGTCGCCACCTGCCATGCTTTGAGCAGCCAATAAGGCATTGTGAATTGGTGCTATCAATTTGTTTTGAACAAAATGCCACAAATATAAAACGACAAACACACTTAATACCAGGCCCGTTATATTAAAAACAGTGACGCCCGCCTGACGTATATCCAGAACACCCCATGTCAGTACAATCAGTAAAATGATGGTCATCGATGTGGCTAATTTCGTACTGGCAGGCATGCGCATGCTTGCTTTTAGTCGTCCCAGCCAGGTGGTGGAAATCAGTTTGCCATGATGTAATTTGACTTTGCCCGCAGTGCCATTGCGCATATTCGTATACAACGCATCTGCCGCTACGATGTCTGCGCGGCTGGGCTTGGTACGGACTGACATGTAGCCCACTACATTGCCACTTTCTATCACTGGAGTGACGTTGGCATTGACCCAGTAGTGAGAGCCATCTTTGCAACGGTTTTTGACCAATCCGGTCCAGGACATGCCAGATTTGATGGTCTCCCATAAATCAGCAAAAGCCTCTTTTGGCATATCGGGATGGCGGACAATATTTTGTGGTGCACCGATCAGTTCTTCTTCTTCAAAGCCACTGATTTCGATAAAGTAGGGATTGCAGTAGGTGATGTTGCCTTTCAGATCAGTCGTGGAAACGATCGACTGACCATCGCGCATAATTGTTTCTACTCCAGTGACAGGTTGGTTATTGCGCATGAAGATCCCCTTAATGTTTACATTGACAAGGGGTACGCATGTTTTGTATCCCTGGTACGAACAATCGTCAGAACTTGAACACAAAATAATGCTGCTACTTAGTAAATACTTAGTAGATACTTAATTAAAACATAAATTTACTGTGTCAAGGAATCGAATTAATTCTACGGATGGAATATTACGCATTCCTTAATATCGCAATAGTTCACATAATGTTGCAAATGCCTGCCCGTTGCCATCGAGAACCGATGCCATAAAAGCGATGTCAGGCAGATTAATATGCGGTCGGGGTTGTTGCTTTTTTGCACGGCAGCATCGCTGGCAAGCGGCCAGTTCAAATGTAGTAGGCCGTTCCTGTCATTACTTTTGCCATTAGTTTCATACCGTGCTGAACAGGGAGTGGCAGATTACTGGCCCCAAGCGATTGCGCTGCAGCACCGTGAGCAATTTCATCGACCCGCATCTGTTCAACAATCGCGCGCGATTTATGGTCTTGCTGAGGCAGTTTGTCCAAGTGGCTGGCCAAGTGCGCTTCGACCTGGCGTTCAGTTTCGACTACAAATCCTAGACTCACAGCGTCACCGCATTTAGCCGCGACGACACCGCATGCGTATGCGCCTATGTACCACAGTGGATTTAACAGACTTGTATGAGAATTCAATTCTTTCAGGCGACTTGCAGTCCATGCAAGGTGATCTTCTTCTTCTTTTCCAGCCTCGTGCAATTGCTTGCTGATGTCGGGCTGCGTCGAAAATGCAGCTTGTGCGTCATACAGCGCCTGAGCGCAGATTTCACCCACATGATTGACGCGCATCAGGCCTGCACTGAGTGCCTGCTCTTCAACTGACAAATTGGCTTCCTCTATATAAATAGCTGGATTAGCGCGACCAGCCTGAGCCTGTCCAGAAACCGTACGCAAGGCGCGATCAATGCCGATGATGAGGCGATCAGGAATAAAAGAAGAAATGAACGTAGACATAATTTCTGTAGTGAACAATTTATTTATATTGTAAACAAGCGGCAACATGCCTGCCACCAATTTAAACATGGTAAAAATGTAATTAAAAACCTCATTAAATGTAATTTTGATCATTTTTTATGGTGTGTTTGTTGCGCTTACACCACATTAAATTTGTTTAAAGACGATCGTTCACAAATTCTCTTTGCCCAAAATCTTCTTATTTGATTCAATGGAATCAAGCTTCTTAATCAGCAGGTTTCGAAGTTATAACAAGACTGAAACAGATACAAACAGACATACATGGTTCGCAAGCAGCTTTTGACGAGCCAATAATTACAACAACCACGGAGACTTTAAATGAAAAAAACGCTTCTCGCTTTTGCAGTTCTGAGTGCATTCGCAGCAACAGCTTCGGCTCAATCTTCAGTCACAATTTACGGCATTATCGATGCTGCAACTGTCTACACAACTAACCAGACTGCGACAGGTGGCAGCAAGGTCTCAATGGATGCTGGTCAGCTGCTGACCTCCCGTTGGGGTATTAAGGGTTCTGAAGATCTGGGCGGCGGTCTGAAAGCCAACTTCAATCTCGAAGGCACACTGGCTAACGACACTGGCGCAGCTGGTGCAGGCTTCGGTGGTAACGTGTTTAATCAGGCAGGTAACAATACTTCCCTGTTTGATCGTTTGTCTTGGGTTGGTTTGTCTGGCAGCTTCGGTTCCGTGACTCTGGGTCGTAACAATATTCTGGGTGTGGACTCTGTTGGTATGGCCGATCCTATCAGCTTGGCACATGCAGGCAGCAACCCGAACGTGATGTTCAGTGCGATGAATTCCGGTGCTTCTTACGGTGGCTTTGGTACTAACCAAGGCGGTACTGCATTGCGTCAGAATAACTCTATCAAATACGTATCTCCATTAATGTCCGGTTTCGGTGGCGCATTGATGTACGGCTTTGGTGAAAAAGCGGGCGACACAGGTGCGAGTTCTTACACTGGTGTTTCTGGCTTCTTTACGGATGGCACTAACGGTGCAGCGCTTGCTTACGCAAGAATGAAAGATGCCGCTAACACAGCAACTCTGACAGCATGGGCTGCTGGTGCTAAATACAAAGTAGACCCAGCTTTTGTACTGCGTGCGACTTATGCGCAAGACACAGTTGATGGCAACATCAAGATTGATGCACTTCCTAGCGCTAACAACCGCAAGATCAAAGTTGTCGGCCTGGGCGTGGATTATCTGATGTCTGCACAAACAACGTTGACTGCTGCTTACTATGGTACAAAACGCTCTGGCGATATCGACGGGAAAGCTGATCAATACATTGGTATGGCTAAATATGCATTCAGCAAACGCACAACTGCTTACGCATCTCTGACATACGCAAAAGCAGGTTCTGTAGCAGCGCAAGACGTTTCTCTGGCTCTGGGTATCATTGGTGCAGGTAACAGCCATGCAACCCGTACAGCAGTGGGTGTATTGCACGCATTCTGATCTTGATTAGCCTGAAGTGATTACCTGAAACAAGATGAAGGCTGCCCTGTGGGTAGCCTTCATCATTTAGCTTTTTCATTAGATCGTCACAAATCTTCCGCCAACCTCCATTTCTGTTTCTAAAAAAACCATTTTTCAGGTGAAAAATTGCATAAAATGCAATTTTTGTTGCATTAAAACGACAAAAATAACCTGCATATGTCGCCAATCCCCGATTTAACTTGGCTGTCCAATGTCATTTTTGGTCAAATACGTTAACTTCTTTTTAGCAGTTTTATTTGTTTAAAAAGTATTGGCGTGTTTCGTGCAGAAATCTTCAATCAGTTCGCTGCGTGTCTCAGGCTTAATGTAGTGCATTTCAAACTGAAATCCTTTGGAGAAATATATAATGAAAAAATCACTCATCGCTCTGTCTGTTTTAGCAGCTATCGCAGGTACAGCGCAGGCGCAATCAAATGTCACTATGTATGGTGTTGTCGACATGGCCATCCAAAATGAAAATAATGGTGGCAAAGCTGGCTCTAAAACTGCATTAGATTCAGGCGAACAAGCAGGTTCCCGTTTGGGCTTCAAAGGTACTGAAGATCTGGGCGGCGGCTTGAAAGCGATTTTTGCTTTGGAAATGGGTATCCTTGCTGATACAGGCGCATCTCAAGGCGGTTTGTCATTTGGCCGTCAAGCTTGGGTTGGCTTGCAAGGTGATTTCGGTACAGTAAAAGCTGGTCGCCAATACACTCCACAATTCTATTTCTTTGATGCAGTTGATCCATTTGATCTGGGATTCACATCTGGTTCCGCAGGCGTGTCAACATCTACTGGCGGTGTTTTCGGTTTCTTGTCCGCTAGCGCATGGCGTGTAAATAACAGTATTAGCTATCAATCTAATGATATCTCTGGTTTCAGCGCACGTGCTTTGTACGGTTTCGGCGAAGTTGCTGGTGATACATCTGCAAACCGTTCCGTTGGTATCAGCGGTCAATATGCAGCAGGCCCATTGTATGTTGGCGCTGTGTACTACAAACAAAACGACGTTGCTGGTAACGGTTTGAAATCCGTATTGGTTGGTGCTACTTATGATTTCGGCGTAGCTAAAGCAGCTGTTGGTTACTCTAAAGACACATCAGACACTAATACAGTTGATCAAAAAGGCTACATGGTTGGCGTAACAGTTCCTGTTACTACAGTTGATAGCTTCCTGGCAACGGCAGCACGTTCCACTAACAATCTGGTTGCTACAGGCAATACAAGCACACAATTGGCAGTTGGCTTCACACATGCATTGTCCAAGCGTACAAATCTGTACACATCATTCTCTCGCAATACGAATGATGCGAACGTTAACCAAGCTGGTTTAGCAGCAGGTAACGGTTTGACAGATCGCTTGTTCAACGTAGGTATCCTTCATTCTTTCTAATATTAAGCAGGTGTAAGCCTGTTTGATTATGAAATGAAGATAATAAAAAAAGCACCTTCGGGTGCTTTTTTTATTGAATGGCTGAAAATTGAATGAATTCAAATTCAAATTCAAATTCAAATTCAAACCAAATCAGCCTCAGGTAAAGTTAATTTACTGATTCTGAGCAGAGTATTGAAATGCGGCAGGCTAGGATTTTCCCAAATACTTCATTGGTGAAGTATTTGAATATGATGCAAGAGTCACGGCGACCTTAGTGATCGTGCTGACAAACAAGTTCTTATCTATCGCTTAGTTATACAAAATGTACCGTGAGTCCCGGCAGTTGTACGCCTGAAAATGCGGTACTCCATACTTGGCCTGCGCTCACTGGATAAGCATCTGTCCATGTACCTGTTGTAATCAACTCCCCCGCTTGTAAGGGAGGAAAATTGGCTTGCGTCTTCAGTAGTTGATGCAGATGCCAGATTGCGTAGACAGGGCTGTCCAGAACATTACTGCCGTAACCGGCACTTAGCAGAGATTCGTCACAAGATAAGGAAATACTGGCGTTTGCCAGCATCTCGCTCAGATGCTGCCGACTGGCGCTGGAAAGCATTCTCGGCTCTCCTATCAATAAAGTGCCGTGCAGGCCAAATGCGGCGACCGCATCAGCCGCTTCAAACTTCCATTCAGGATACGGACTGACGACTATTTCTATGGCATGCGCCATCCACTCCAGGCAATCGGCCAGTTCCTCTATATTGCAATCGGGATCAGGAGTTTTGCCAAGTTTGAATACAACTTCTGGTTCAATTCTGGGCTGCACAGCACCTTCCAGGCTTTGATAAGTCACTGCATGCTCGAGAAAGCGCACTGTAGAGTCAAACAGTGTGCTCCAGATCGGCGCATGAATAGCTTCTTTAGCCCCATATTTCGGCCATAATTTGCGATTGGTAAAGCCGAGCTTACGTCCTATCGCGATCTCACCCTCGTCTTTTCTGATTCTGTCGAGATGTTGCATGATCAGATAGGCCTCATCAATAGTCAATCCATTGACTCCACTTGATCCTTTCATATGGTCCAGTCCATTCGATTCAGTTTCGATACTCAACGGCATCATGAATGCTGAGCGCGCCCGGGTTTCAAGAAATTGGTAGGCATACTGTTCAGCTTGGGATGTCGATAGCATAGGGCTGGACATGACTGTAAATAGAGAATGTATAAAGTGTAAGCGTTAAAGCAAGCCAACAGCAAATATCAACAACAGCGCATCAGGAATTGTTATCTGCTTGTGTCGTATTGGGTATAGGTAAGCCAAAATGTTGATATGCCATACCAGTAGCGATTCTGCCACGTGGTGTTCTTTGTAAATAACCTTGCTGTATCAAATAAGGTTCAAGAACATCTTCGATTGTGTCGCGTTCTTCGCCTATCGCGGCGGCAACATTATCTAAGCCGACCGGTCCGCCGCCAAATTTGAACAAGATGGCTTCCAGCAGTTTTCTATCCATCAGATCGAATCCCACCGTATCGACATCCAGCATATGCAAGGCAGCATCTGCGGTAGGTTTACAGATTTCTCCATTACCTTTCACTTCTGCATAATCGCGTACACGTCTCAGCAATCGGTTGGCGATACGCGGAGTGCCACGCGCGCGGTTGGCGATTTCACGTGCTCCATCTTCATGTATTGGTGCGTTCAGCAAAGCTGCCGAGCGGGTGACAATGCGGGTCAGTTGTTCTGGTGTATAGAATTCCAGCCGTGCAACGATGCCAAAGCGATCGCGCAGAGGATTGGTGAGCATACCGGCGCGCGTGGTGGCACCAACGAGTGTAAATGGTTGCAGATCAAGTTTGACGGAGCGGGCAGCAGGGCCTTCACCGATCATGATGTCGATTTGGTAGTCCTCTAGTGCCGGATATAAAATTTCTTCGACGACAGGCGACAGCCGGTGGATTTCATCGATGAACAGTACATCGTTCGCTTCCAGATTCGTCAGCAGGGCGGCCAGATCACCAGCGCGTTCCAGTACCGGGCCTGACGTTTGACGTAAATTAACACCCATTTCTCTGGCAATAATATGTGCCAGAGTTGTTTTCCCCAGACCCGGAGGGCCGAAAAGCAAGGTGTGATCGAGTGCCTCGCCGCGTTGTCGTGCTGCCGTGATAAAAATTTCCAACTGGCTACGGATTTTTTCCTGGCCGACATATTCATCCAGTTGCTTTGGACGCAACGCGCGTTCTATGGCTTCTTCGTTGGAAGATACGGTTGTTGCCGTAATGATTCGTGGCTCTGAAAAACCAGAAAGATCGTCAGTCTGTATGCTCATTGCGTTGTCTTTCAGCCTTTAGACAAGGATTTCAGTGCAAGTTTGATACCTTCAGACACGCCAGCATCTTTGGGAATCGCTTTCATGGCCAACGTCGCTTCTTTATCAGAATACCCAAGTGCCAGCAGGGCGTTCAAAATATCTGGGCTGTGATCTCCCGATGCAATGGCGGCCTGCGCGGTAAACAGATCGGCACCAAGTTTTCCTTTCAGTTCCAGAAGCAGGCGTTCTGCTGTTTTTTTACCAATGCCGGGTACCCGGGTCAGTCTTCCAGCTTCTTGCAGGCTGATGGCCTGTGCCAGATCGGCCACGGACATTCCGGATAAAATAGAGAGTGCTGTACGTGCGCCAACGCCACTGATTTTCACGAGTTGGCGAAATGTGGCGCGCTCTTCGGCAGTGCCAAAACCAAACAGTACATGTGCATCTTCACGAATGGCAAGATGGGTCAGTAAAGCGACTTTTTCACCTAACGGTGGCAGATGATAAAACGTGCTCATGGGCACATCGACTTCATAGCCCACTCCCTGACAATCGATCAGCAATTGTGGGGGATTTTTTTCGATCAGGATGCCTGCGATGCGACCTATCATGAGACTGCTTTCATACTGTATGAATAAGCAGTGATAGTAAACGATTCAGATCAGCTTGACGAGTATCGTTGTGCGAAATACTTGTATGAAATTTAGCCTATCAGGCGACCTGCTTTGACGCGTAGCCCTCTTTTAGCCAGGCCTGGTGCAATACTGGCAAGGTTAGACAAGGCTTCACCGCTATGTGCATGGCAGATCGCAACGCCAAGTGCATCTGCGGCGTCGGGGCTAGGTGTGCCGGACAACATCAACAGACGTTGTACCATGTCCTGCACCTGTTCCTTTTTTGCCCGTCCGTGACCGACCACGCCTTGTTTTACTTGTAGTGCGGTATATTCTGCCACGCTCAGATCAGCAGAAACGAGTGCGCAGATGGCTGCACCACGTGCTTGTCCTAGCAACAATGTCGATTGCGGATTCACATTCACGAAGACTTTTTCTATGGCCGCACAATCGGGACGATAGGTGCTGACGATTTCAGAGACACCTGAAAGTATCGTCTTGAGTCGATCGGGCAGAGAGCCTTCAACGGTTTTGATGGTGCCGGAAGCGATATATGTCAGCTTCTGGCCCTGTTTGTGAATGACCCCGAAGCCAGTAGTGCGCAGGCCGGGGTCGATACCTAATATTTTCATGCTTGCCTTGCCCCGCGAAGAGCAAGGCGTTTGATTAATGACGGAAATGACGAGTGCCAGTATAGACCATCACCACGCCGCGTTCATCCGCTGCGTCGATGACTTCCTGATCACGCATGGAGCCACCCGGATGAATCACGCAGGTCGCACCCGCATCCACCACCACATCCAGACCGTCACGGAACGGGAAGAATGCATCCGATGCGACCGCTGAACCAGTCAGTGTCAGGCCAGCGTTTTGCGCTTTGATGGAGGCGATGCGTGCCGAGTCAATGCGGCTCATCTGACCTGCGCCGACCCCCAGCGTCATGCCGTTGCCACAGAAGACGATGGCATTTGATTTGACGAATTTCGCCACACGCCACGCAAACATCATGTCTGCCATTTGTTGTGGAGTTGGCTGCAGCTTGGAGACCACGCGCAATTCTTCCTGCAAGACGTTTTTCGAGTCCGGTGCCTGCACCAGCAAACCGCCGCCGACACGTTTGACATCGTATTGATTGACTTCGTTACCCAGAGTAATTTCCAGCAAACGGACGTTTTGTTTCGCCGCAAAAATCGCTTTTGCTTCGGCAGTGAACGACGGTGCGATCAGTACTTCAACGAATTGTTTGGCGACGATTTCTGCCGCTTTGCCATCGAGTTCACGGTTGAATGCGATGATGCCGCCGAATGCAGAAGTCGGATCGGTTTGCAGTGCTTTGCTATAGGCCTCGAATGGAGTTGCGCCCAACGCGACGCCACAAGGATTGGCATGTTTCACGATCACGCAGGCAGATTCTTTGAACGATTTCACACATTCCCACGCAGCATCAGAGTCAGCGATGTTGTTGTAAGAAAGTTCTTTGCCTTGCAATTGCGTGTAATTTGCCAATGCTCCGGCGACTGTTTTGAAGTCGCGGTAAAACGCTGCAGACTGATGTGGGTTTTCGCCATAACGCATTTCCTGCACTTTTTCGAAATGCAGATTCAGTGTCTGTGGATACGCGCTGCGCGTCGTGTGTGCTTTATCTTCACCGAGGCTAGTCAGATAATTGGTAATTGCGCCATCGTATTGTGCCGTGTGGGCAAACACTTTCTTTGCCAGAGTGAATTTGGTGTCGTAGCTGACGACGTTTTGATTCGCCTTCATTTCTGCCAACACGATCGCGTAATCGCTAGGATCAACAATCACTGTCACGTCTTTATGGTTTTTTGCGGAGGAGCGCAGCATCGTTGGACCGCCGATGTCGATGTTTTCGATCGCATCTTCGAGTGAGCATTCTTCCTTGGCGACAGTTTGCTGGAATGGATACAGATTCACCACCACCATATCGATGGTAGGAATGCCGTGTTGTTCGAGTGCTGCAACATGTTCAGGAAAATCACGGCGTGCCAGAATGCCGCCATGAACTTTCGGGTGCAGCGTCTTCACACGACCGTCCAGCATTTCTGGAAAACCAGTGTAATCGGCTACTTCGGTGACAGGCAGACCATTGTCTGCCAGCAGTTTGGCAGTGCCGCCAGTGGACAGCAGTTTGACACCGAGTGCTGACAATTCACGTGCAAAATCGAGCACGCCGGTCTTGTCGGAGACGGAGATAAGAGCTTGTTTGATCATGATGTTTTCATTAAGTAAGGAAATCGGTGTCAGGCTGCGATGGATATCGATGACATGCAACAAAAATGCAGCAAAACTGCAGCAAAATTACAGTAAACCGTGCTGCTGTAATTTTTTACGTAAGGTATTGCGGTTAATACCCAGCATATCAGCAGCTTGCGACTGGTTGCTGGAGGCGCGTGTCATCACCATTTCCAGCATCGGTTTTTCGACAGCGAGTACCACCATGTCGTAGATGTTGGAAGCAGGTTGCTCGCCCAGATCGCGGAAATACTTTTCCAGGTTTTTATGAACGGCGTCTTGGATACTATCTTTGCTCATGTTGTTTTTATGTGGTTCGGTTATGCAGGGTGGTGCGTAAATCTGCCTGTCGGCAGGAGGATGTAAGACAAACAATCAGTCTGGTTTTACGCTGCCAGTTTTTCTTCAAAGGGGCGGTATTGTAACCGTTCCCCAGCCATGCAATCAAAAAAATGACTGACTGCTGCCAGTTGTTCTTCGCAGTCAGTGAGCAGATTCATCTGTTGCCGAAATTCTTCACCACCGCTCAGGTCTTGTACATACCAGCCTATGTGTTTGCGCGCCGTTCGTACGCCGAGGTATTCACCATAAAATGCATAATGTGCCTGCAAATGCTGCAACATTAATTCCCGAACTTCCGCAATCAGTGGTGGTGGCAGATGTGTACCGGTTTTCAGAAAGTGCTCGATCTCGCGGAAAATCCACGGTCGGCCTTGTGCTGCGCGGCCGATCATGATGGCATCGGCACCAGTGACCTCAAGCACGTAGCGGGCTTTTTCTGGCGTGGTGATGTCGCCGTTCGCCACGACGGGAATCTTCACCGCTGACTTGACTGCGGAGATCGTCTCATATTCAGCGTCACCTTTGTAGCCGTCTGCACGAGTGCGCCCATGCAGGGTCAGCATTTGTATGCCGGCGGTCTCGGCCATGCGGGCGATGGTGAGTGCATTTTTATGTGCACGGTCCCAGCCAGTGCGGAATTTCAGCGTGACTGGCACATCGACTGCGCCAACGACGGCGTCAAGGATTTCACCGACCAGCGTTTCATGTTGCAGTAATGCGGAACCGCACCAGGCGTTACAAACTTTTTTGACCGGGCAGCCCATGTTGATATCGATGATCTGAGCGCCTTTATCCACATTGTGCCTGGCACAATCTGCCAGCATCTGTGGATCAGCACCGGCAATCTGCACGGCCTTGGGTTCCATCTCACCTTCGTGATTGGTACGGCGTGTCGATTTTTCAGTTTCCCATAGCTTGGGATTTGAGGCTGCCATTTCTGATACCGCGTAGCCTGCACCCAGTTCCTTGCATAGCTGACGGAACGGTCGGTCGGTCACGCCTGCCATCGGAGCTACAAACAGATTATTTCGCAGAAGGTAAGAGCCGATTTGCACGATGCGCTGACAGGGGAATTTTGGAGAAGCGCTATTCTACCTGAAAGTTGCCTAAATAATTGGCATAATTCATTCTAAAAAAGAGATTATTTATCGTGATAAATAATTATTTTTCATTGCCTTTTAATACATCGGCGCTGGGCTGGATGCAGCCATGAAGTGACTGTTTTTGATGAGTGGCTAATCGGGGTTTGGCAGAAATCGACGCTGTAGCATGTGATTGTAACGAGTCATGCTAATACAGAAATCAATAGGGAATGTGTATCAGTTTATCATTTAAGGGGGGGCGAAGAAAAACACCCCTGTTGTTGCATCTTGCTGTGTCCAGTGAGCAGGTTGTGATATGTGTTGGGGATACCGGCAGCTTTAGCAGAGGGGGCTGCCTGCTAAAGCTTATTTCGGTTGATTGATTTCGTCCAGCGTATCGTCTGCATCCAGATGCGCAATATCTCCCCACTGTACCAATTGCAACCGTTGACCGTCGAAATGGAAGCGGTTAATGCTGGCATTGAAAATGGTGACCTCACGTGGCGCATTCAGCGGTAGCTGCATGGCTTCGCGGTAGGCGCATTCCAATACGCCACCATGCGCAACGAGGGCAATTTTCTGATTCTGGAATTGTCTTGCGTAGTGATCAATATGCTCTATCACGCGCTGATGAAAACGGCGGGTAGTTTCTCCGGTATTTTCACCAGGTGGAAATTCTGCGTCCGGATCATGGGATTTCCATGCAGCATATGCTTCGGGGAACAGATGGGGAATCTCGCTGTAGAGTTGCCCCTCAAAACCACCGTAGCAGCGCTCGCGTAAGCCCGCGTCAATGCGGGTGCTGATGCCTTGCAGGCGTGCAATTTCTCCAGCGGTCTGAATAGCGCGTTGTAAATCGCTGGAAACAATGGCATCAATTTTTTCATTTTGCAGGGCGGCGGCCAAGGCTTTTGCCTGGCGAGTTCCTTCGGCATTGAGCGGAATATCGAGATGGCCTTGCAAGCGCTTAATGGCATTCCAGGCGGTTTCGCCGTGCCGGATCAGGAGGATTTCTGTCATGTTTTCAATGGCCGTTGATTGGCATTAGCAGGCGTTGATATAGGTTGGCATATGCTGGCGTATGTTGTGGCACAGATTACGACGCAGTTTGCCTTTTTGTTTTCAGCCAGAATGTGACTGGGCCATCATTGGTCAGCGAGACCTTCATATCTGCACCGAACTGGCCGGTTTCTACCGTTGCATGTTGCACGCGAGCCTGCGCGACGAAGTAATCAAACAACTGTTTGGCGACTTCGGGCGGTGCAGCAGGTGTGAATGACGGGCGGGTACCTGACTGGGTATCGGCAGCCAGCGTGAACTGCGGCACCAGTAGCAAGCCACCTTGCGTATCGCGGATGCTGCGATTCATTTTGCCGGCATCGTCACTGAAAACCCGGTAGCTGAGCAATTTGCTCAGCAGGGCATCCGCTTCTTTTTCGGTGTCCCCGCGTTCTGCGCAGACCAGCACCATCAGCCCCGCTTGTATCCCACCGATAACTGCGCCATCCACCACTACGCTGGCGTGGCTGACGCGCTGCAATAAGGCGATCATGCTGCCAGTGTCACGCGGGCAAATTTACGTTTGCCAACTTGCAGTACAAAGGTGCCGGCATCGACTTTCAGACCTTTATCACTGATCACAGTGCTGTCGATACGCACGCCGCCTTGCTCGACCATGCGTAGCGCTTCTGAGGTGGAGGCGCACAGATTCGCCTGCTTGAGCAATTGGCCGATACCGAGTGGTGCACCTGCCAGCGTGACTTCTGGAATATCGTCCGGAATGCCACCTTTGGAACGATTCACGAAATCCGCCAGTGCATCTTCACCAGCCTGCTTGTTGTGGAAGCGAGCGACGATTTCCTGCGCCAGAGCGACTTTGATATCACGCGGATTCTGGCCCTCTGCCACGGCTTTCTTGTATGCCGCAATTTGCTCGATCGAGCAGAAAGACAGTAAATCATAGTATTTCCACATCATATCGTCGGAAATGCTCATGACTTTGGCGAACATAGTGTTAGCCGGTTCGGTGATGGCGATGTAATTGTTCTTCGATTTGGACATTTTCTCCACGCCGTCCAGACCTTCCAGCAAAGGCATGGTCAGAATGCATTGCGGTTCTTGCCCATAGTCTTTTTGCAATTCACGACCTACCAGCAGATTGAACTTCTGATCTGTACCACCCAGCTCCAGGTCAGATTGCAGGGCGACGGAATCATAGCCTTGCATCAATGGATACAGGAATTCGTGAATCGAGATCGGTGTACCGGCTTTGAAGCGCTTGGTAAAATCATCGCGTTCCATCATGCGTGCCACGGTGTATTTGGACGATAGCTGGATCATGCCGCGTGCGCCCAGTGGATCGCACCATTCTGAGTTGTAGCGGATTTCGGTTTTTGTCGCGTCCAGCACCAGACTTGCCTGTTTGAAATACGTTTGCGCATTCTCTTCGATCTGTTCGCGTGTCAGCGGTGGGCGCGTGGCATTGCGGCCGGACGGGTCGCCGATCATAGAAGTAAAATCGCCAATCAGGAAAATTACGTTGTGCCCAAGATCTTGCAACTGACGCATCTTATTCAGCACGACCGTGTGACCCAGGTGCAGGTCGGGTGCGGTTGGATCCAGTCCTAGTTTGATGCGCAAAGGCTTGCTAGTTTGTTCACTGCGCGCCAGTTTTTGCGCAAATTCGGACTCAATGAGTAGCTCGTCGACACCACGCTTGGCGACCGCTAAAGCATGTTGCACAGCATCGCTCAAAGGCAGGGTTGCAGGGATATTTTTGTCGCGGGGAGTGGAGGAATTGTTTGCAGAAGTCATTTTTAATTTACATCAAGTTTTTTTGTAACACCGCTGGTCGAATTCCGCTTCTGAATCCATAATCAGCGTTTTGCCAAATTCTGGGTGTTGGTTAAATCATGGGATGGTAAGCACTTGCTTTATAATCCCGTCTTTGTTTGTCCTGTGTTTGCCGTTGATTTTGTCATTTAAATATCTTTTTGAATGAATTTTATCCGGCAACGACCTCGAATTTTCGATAAAAACAGTCAATTTTAACTTATTGCATGCGTCCAACAGATAAATTCCTTCATTTAGCTTCTGGTAGCAGACTGTTGTTTGGCACCACTCGCTTATCCCGCCTGGTTTCCGTTTCCGCATTGTTTTTTGCCGTTTGCGCATTTGGCGCAGTGGGCGTAGCGCCGATGGCGCCCGATGCCGCGGATTTGCCCGTGAAAAAGATCACACAACAGCTGGACCTCCCCAAAATCGATGATCAGATTGCTGCCATAGAAGAGCATGAACATCATTTCATTCGTGAAGAAACCGTTCATCGTGGCGATACGCTGGGCGTATTACTACTGCGTCTGGGTGTTGACGACGACGAGGCGGTCAATTTCATCAAGTCTGACAATATTGCACGCAATATTATGCAGTTGCGCGCAGACAAGACCGTGCGTGCCAAAACCAATGACGAGGGTGAACTTGAATGGTTGCAGACGACATTGACTGACAACAACGATAAGCCGACGCGCAATATCGTGATCAGTCGCGACGCTTCCGGTAAGTTAGTCTCAGCAGACACCAGCGCTGTTCTGGAACGTCGGATCGAAATGGCTTCTGGCAATATCCGCTCCTCTTTGTTTGCGGCGACCGATGAAGCTGGCATAGCCGACAATATCTCGTCGCAAATCGTCGGGATGTTTGAAACCAATATTGATTTTCGTAAATTGCAGCGTGGCGATCAGTTTAATGTCGTGTACGAAAGCTTTTGGCAAAACGGCGAATTGATTAAAACCGGTCGTGTTCTGGCTGGCGAGTTCACGAATGCAGGCAAGTTGTATCAGTCAGTCTGGTTTGATGATGCGGGTGGCCAGGGTGGTTATTATAGTTTTGATGGAAAGTCGCTCAAAAAGGCTTTTCTGAAGTCACCGCTGGAATTTACCCGGGTTTCTTCTGGTTTTTCGATGCGTATGCATCCGATTTCCGGTCAGTGGAAACAACATAAAGGCGTTGATTTTGCTGCTGTCACAGGTACGCCTATTCGCGCCTCAGGTGATGGTGTCGTGGAATCTGCCGGTGTCAGTGGCGGCTACGGCAATCTGGTCGTGATCAAGCATTGGTCGAATTACAGTACCGCTTATGCTCACATGAGCCGCTTCGCACCTGGCATTCACAAAGGCAGCAAAGTCAGTCAGGGAGAAGTGATTGGTTATGTCGGTACGACAGGTTGGTCCACCGGCCCGCATCTGCATTATGAATTCCGTGTCAATAACGAACCACGTGACCCGATGTCGGTCAGCGTACCTGATGCACCACCACTGGCGAGCGCTGATATGTCTCGCTTTAAAATGGTTGCCGCCGATATGACGCATCGCTTTGCGCTGTTACGTCCTGAACGTCAGACAGAAACGATGCGCCTGGCATCGCGCTGATTCTGATGGAAGGTAAAAGGCCGAACTGTGGTTCGGCCTTTTTTTTATGGCGAATCCAAGGAGATGATTCCGATGAGCACAAAAAATCCTACGCAAGAAAATCGACCAGACAATTTATCGCAGAATTTACAAAAAAATTCACAAGCCAGTGCACCAAAAAGTGTGGAAGCACATTCGGCTCAAACTCAATCCGCCGCGTGCTCCAGCCTGTATATCGGTCTGATGTCCGGTACCAGTCTTGATGGTGTCGATGGTGTCTTGGTGCGGCTGTCTGACAATGGTGGCGAGCAGATGCGTTTACTTGCGAGTGCTTATCTCCCCTTTTCTCCATCATTACGTCAGCAGGCATTGGCGTTGCAGCAGCCCGGGGAGAATGAAATCATGCGAGAGGCGCTTCTGGCAAACGAGCTTGCTGCTGTTTATGCCGATTGTGTGCAGGCATTGCTGGATAAATATCCTGATGCTGCCGGGACTGATAGTGCTCACCCTGCAAACCACGGTATCCGCGCGATTGGTGTACATGGGCAGACGATTCGCCATCGACCCGAACTTGGTTTCACACGACAGACAAATCAGCCGGCGTTGCTGGCGGAAATGACCAATATCGATGTCATTGCTGATTTTCGTAGTCGGGACATTGCTGCTGGTGGCCAGGGAGCGCCTTTGGTACCTGCTTTTCACCGCGCAGTATTTGGCGTGGAGGGTGAATGCAGGGTGGTCGTTAATATCGGCGGAATTAGTAATATCAGTATTTTGGCCGCTGACGGCAGCACGCGGGGGTTTGATACCGGCCCTGGCAATGTGCTGATGGATGCATGGATGCAGCGTCATCAACAAAAAAATTATGATGCGGGCGGTCAGTGGGCGTCACAAGGAAAAGTGATCGATTCCTTGTTGTTCAACATGTTGTCGGAAGCTTATTTGCAGGTCACGCCGCCTAAAAGTACCGGACGCGATTTATTCCATCTGAAATGGCTGTTACAGCATCTGGATCAGCTTGGGCAGGCTTTCAACGCAGTAGATATACAGGCCACTTTATCCGCTTATACAGCTACAACACTGGCAAATGCGATCATGACATATGCTGAAAATGTTCAGCAAGTTCTGGTCTGTGGTGGCGGAGCGGCGAATACGCATCTGATGCAGGGATTGCAAAGCGCATTGAGGCAGGCAGGTTCGGCTGCAACGGTCAGCAGTACCGCTGTTGCCGGTGTTGAGCCAGAACAGGTCGAGGCGTTGGCATTCGCCTGGCTGGCACAGCAATTTTGTTTGCGTCGTCCCGGCAATCTTCCTGATGTTACGGGTGCTAAGGGATATCGCATATTAGGTGCTTTGTATCCGGCCTGATCCAGCTTCTGTCGCAGTGATGGAATCAACCGGGCGATGAAGATGAGCCAGGCCATATCAGGCAATCCTGATGGCATAACATCATGCGATAAAAATATAACAGTAACGCCAGCTGATCTGGCACTATTTCACGCCTTGTCGTTCTCTGAGCACAAGCGGTGGATTGCCAGTTTGCGGTGGCGTAATGACGAGGTTCATTTTTTGAAAAGAGATAGCTATGACGCATCTTGTGTATGTTGCTGATCCCATGTGCTCCTGGTGTTATGGTTTCGGTCCTGAATTAAAGGCTTTGCTCGATACCATGCCGGACGCCAGACTCGATATCGTGGTTGGTGGTTTGCGCGCCTATAACAAAGAGGTGATGGACGAGCAAAAGCGACAGACGATACTCGGCCATTGGAAGCATGTTGCAGAGGCGAGTGGTTTACCGTTTTCACCTGTAGGAATGACACAGGCCGGATTTATTTACGACACCGAACCAGCATGTCGTGCCGTAGTGACGGCCCGCACATTGGCTGACGATTTGTCGGCACATGAATCGCTCAGTATTTTTTTTGCGATTCAGCAAGCATTTTATGCAGAAGGAAAAGACATCACCAACCCCGTCGTGCTGGCAGAGATCACGACTGCTGCCTTGAATGCCACGGCAGGCGGAGTCGAACACTTCGATGTCGATAGCGTGCTGGAAACCTGGCAGTCTCCCATGACGAT
The DNA here is from genome assembly GCF_049339385.1 of Undibacterium sp. SXout7W. Classification (NCBI taxonomy): domain Bacteria; kingdom Pseudomonadati; phylum Pseudomonadota; class Betaproteobacteria; order Burkholderiales; family Oxalobacteraceae; genus Undibacterium; species Undibacterium sp. SXout7W. Next base: position 57,369 of record NZ_JBMPPF010000001.1, read on the forward strand.
GGCGGACACCAGACAAGATTTTCAGCAGACCCAGCGCTGGGGAGTGCGAGGTTTTCCGGCGTTGCTGGTTTTGCATAACAACGCTCTGCATATGATTGCTTCGGGTTATACGAAAGCTGCGGAGCTGATCAGCTCCTGTCAGCAAGTACAGCAAGTACAACAAGTTTAATTTCTCTGATTTTTTTATGACATCAAGCGTTACACTCGCCGCACAAGGGCCAGATTTTTCCCGCATCGCACTTGGTTTGTGGCGACTCGCCGACTGGCAGATGACTCCGCAACAGCGCGTCAGTTTTCTGGAACAGGCGCTGGCGTTGGGGATTACCACTATCGATCAAGCCGATATTTATGGCGATTATCAAAGCGAAACCCTGCTCGGAGAGGCGCTGCAACTGGCACCGCAGCTGCGTCAGCGCTTTCAATTCGTCACGAAATGCGGCATCAAGCTGATATCAGCACATCGCCCATCCCACGGAATACAGCATTACGATACCAGTCGTGCACATATCATTGCTTCAGCGGAGCAATCTTTGCGCGCCATGCGGATCGATGCGATTGATTTGCTCCTGATTCACAGACCCGATCCTTTAATGGATGCCGACGAAATCGCCGAGGCCTTCCAGACTTTGCAGCAAAGCGGCAAAGTCCGGCATTTTGGCGTATCGAATTTCACGAATCCACAATTCGAATTATTGTCTTCGCGTTTTCCGCTGGTGACGAATCAAGTTGAATTATCCTTGCTGCACATGCAGCCATTGCATGATGGCACGTTGGACTTATGTCAGCGTTTGCGCATTGCACCGATGATCTGGTCTGCACTCGGCGGTGGACGATTGTTGTTGTCGGACGATCAACAAACTGAGCGGGGTTTGCACATCAAACGCACACTGGAGACCATTGCCGCGCAATATGCAGTAACACCCCCCGTCATTGCACTTTCGTGGATATTGCAACATCCGTCAAAACCACTGGTATTGACAGGTTCCGGACGACTGCAGGCTTTGCAGGAAGCGGTCAGAGCAACGACGATCACATTGTCCCGTGAACAATGGTTCAGTTTATGGGTGGCGGCTGCAGGGAAAAATGTGGATTAAGAAAAATGTGGAGTAAGTCGGGAACGATGTCATAGACTCATTGATGAGTAAAGTAACAGATCATCAGTTGAAAACATGGAAACCTCAATTGAGAGGAGCAAAAAAAGGTGAGACATGGCTCCCTTTTTTTATTGATCAATCGTGAATCAATCCTGGCTTAATCAGGGGGATTTCATGATAAATCAAGAATGAATCACCAACTGATCGTGACTCGGATATGGATCTTAGATTGATGTGGTATTCGTTAAGAGTTGGCAAAATATCATATGCTTTTCTCTATTTTTCTGTCTGAGCAGGATGCATTGGTATAGTATTGTCAATACATCCCTTAGCGATACGGGTTACGTTATTGCCTCCATGTCAGAAGGACAGACTAAGTGACTGTTTTTCAATATATTCGTAACAATTTTCTCCTGTCTGAAGACGCGTCTGTTGATATTGCTCAATGGCGTGAGCAAGTGTTGTCTGCGATTTTGTTTTTTTCTCTGTTTTTAGGGGTGATCGCAGCGCTCCCCAGTATGTTCATCGCGATCAACGAAGGTCTGTGGTCGATTGTTGTCGTGGATATTCTGGCGCTGATCTGGGTTGCGGCCATCTGGCGTGCTCCCGCGTTAAGCTTTACCTTGCGTACCTGGAATTTTTTGTTATTGCTGTATTTGCTTGGCGTCTGGTTTTTGATGAAAGTCGGTCTGACTGGTCTGATTTATCTGATGGCCTTTCCGGTCATGGCATCGTTATTACTCAATCTCAGGCAGGCTCTGATATCGCTTCTGATTGCGACGTTGAGCTTGTTGCTGATCGGTTATGTGTCCGATGCGAATTTGCGGATCGTCGGTTTTAATTCGCAACCGTTTATGCGGTGGCTGGTGGTGACGATCAACTTTGCTTTTATCTGTTCCATTATGTCTATTTCTTGTTCGGTACTGTTGCAGAGACTGAACTTCTCTTTGCGGCAACAGCAACTGATCGCATTGTCGCTGGAGCGGGAAAAAGCCTCTTTACGCGCCACCAATGAAGAGTTGCGGCTGACGGTCGCAGCCGTTTCCGGCCTGAACGATATTGTGATGATCGTACAGAACCATCTGGATCACGATGACATTCAGCATCTGACGATTGTGTTTGTGAATGATGCTTTTCAGCGCCATACAGGTTTTGCGGCGGAAGCGGTGATCGGTAAGTCACCCGCTTTTTTGATCGGCACACAAACGCAAAAAGAGGAACTCGACAGGGTACAGTTCGCATTGCAACATTTTGAGCCTGTGCATGTAGAGTTAATTGCTTACCGGCGTGATGGCGGCGAATTCTGGATGGAGGCCGATATTGTACCGCTGGCCGATGAGCACGGCGCATTTACGCATTGGGTGGCAACCGGACGCGATATCAGCGAGCGTAAAAAAACGGAAGAGCACATACATCGGTTGGCGTATTTTGATGCGCTGACAGGCTTGCCCAATCGTCGTTTATTGCTCGACAGAATGACCATCTTGCTTGCGCATGCCCGACGCACCACGATTGTCAGTGCGGTGCTGTTTATTGACATGGATAACTTCAAGTACATCAACGATGCCCGTGGACACGCGGTGGGTGATGCCTTGTTGAAGCAGGTGACACAACGGTTGAACGGTTTGTTGCGTGAAGTCGATACGGTTGCTCGCATCGGCGGTGACGAATTTGTGGTGCTGATGTCGAATATCGCTGAGGATGTTGCCAACGGTGCGCATGCGGCTTCCCATGTCGCAGAAAAAATTCGTCATGCCATGCATCAGTTGTTTGATATTGACGGACTCATGTATAGCACGACCTGCAGTATCGGCGTTACCTTGTTGCCTCGTGGTCATCAGAATGCCGATGATTTGTTGCGCGAAGCGGATACTGCGATGTACCGCGCAAAATCGGCAGGACGGAATCAGGTCGCGTTTTACGAGGTGGGTATGCAATCTGAAATTGAATACCGGCTGACCATGGAACGTGAACTGACGGCGGCAGTTGTTGGACATCAATTGCATATGGTGATGCAGGCACAGGTAGATAGATTGGGGAAACCTGTCGGTGGTGAGATGCTGATGCGGTGGGTGCATCCACATCGGGGAAATATCTCTCCTGCGCAGTTTATTCCTGTGGCAGAAGAGTCCGGCATGATCATCAGTATGGGGGACTGGGCGATGCAGCAGGCTTGTCTGGCCTTGTTGAAACTGGAGGCGGCAGGAATATCGATACCGTTGTCGGTGAATGTGAGCCCCAAGCAGTTTCGCCAACTTGATTTTGTGGACAAAGTTCAGCGGGTATTGCGGGAAACCGGCGTCAAACCGGAGAGGTTGATTTTAGAGGTGACGGAAGGTTTGTTAATCCAGAATTTGCAAGATACGATTGCTCGTATGCATGAGCTGACGTCAATTGGCATACGGTTTTCTATTGATGATTTTGGTACTGGCTATTCCAGTTTTGCGTATCTGAAAAAACTGCCTTTGTATGAGCTGAAAATTGATAAAAGCTTTGTGCAGGATACGCCGGATAATCAGAATGATACGGCGATCGTGCAATCGATTTTATCGATGGCAGAACATCTTGGCTTGCGCGTGGTCGCAGAAGGTGTGGAGACCAGGGAGCAGGCTGAGTTTCTGATCGAAAGCGGCTGCAGTACGATGCAGGGATTTTTGTTTGCGCGCCCTATGCCAGTGGATGAATGGATAGGGCTGCAGCCACCTTCAGCGGCTTTAGTGACTCATACGCATGGTGTTTAAAACGAAGTCTGCTGATAAGTTGATTCCATCCAGTTAATGAATAGTTGTACTTCAGGGCGTATGCTTGGCTGCGCTTCATGTACCAGATAGTAAGCATGCGGCGGTGTTGCCAGCTGCGTATCAAACAGTCGTACCACGTCACCCTGACGTATCATATCTTGTGCAAAATGCTGTCGTGTCAGACCTACGCCATGACCGTGTTTGACGCCTTCCAGCAATAGTCCCAAGTCATCGATTCTCAGTCCATGCGTTGGTTCTGCCCAGTCGAGTCCTGCCACTTCAAACCAAGGCTGCCAGGGTTCCAATGCGGAGCGCAGCAGGCGTGCATGGCGCAGATCGGCTGGCGTTTGTATTGAAGGAATGGTTTTCAGATAATCGGGACTGGCGACGGCAAAACTGGGTTCGACGAATAATTTTTTAGTGACCAGATTCGGATATTCTCCGGCACCAAAGCGCACTTCTACGTCACTCTCTGACAGGCTCAGGTCGTACAGCGGGACAAACAGATAGACTTCAATTTCTATCTCGGGATATTGTTCGCTGAAGCTGGCCAGACGCGGCATGAACATATAGCGGGCAAAGGTGGGGGGAACCGTTACTTTGACACGCAATTGGTTTTGGGTGATTTTGTTGGGCAAAGGAAAATCAGACAGGGTACGCAATGCCGCGCGTACCACATCAAGATAGCGACGTCCAAATTCTGTCAGTGCGACACTGCGCCCTTCACGTACAAAAACACGTTCGCACAGATGCTCTTCCAGTAAGCGGATTCTGTGTGAGAGCGCGGAAGGTGTGATGCACAGTTCTTCAGCAGCGACGGCAAAAGAGCCGAAGCGGGCCGCAGCTTCAAAGGCAGAGAGGGCGTGTACCGGTGGGAGTCGTGTTGCCATGCTGGTTCCAGATCAATGTTAAGAGTTCGTTGCTTCCCAGGCGATAATTTTGCCGGGATTCATGATGTTGTTTGGATCAAATGCGTGTTTGAGTACGCGCATCATATGAATGGCATCCACGCCATGTTCTTCTATCAGAAAGGGCATTTTATGGATGCCCACACCGTGCTCTCCGGTGCAGGTGCCATCCATCGCAATCGCACGGGTGACCATACGCTGGTTGATGGCTTCGGCAGTCTGTATTTCTTGTTCGTTGGCCGGATCGACCAGCATGAGCACATGGAAATTGCCATCGCCGACATGGCCGATAATCGAATGAACGATGGCATGTTGTTCACAATCTGCCTGCGTCTCGCTGATACATTCCGCCAGCCGCGAAATCGGTACGCAGCAGTCTGTCGAGATGGAGCGGGCGCCGTGGCGTAATTGCAGCAGCGCAAAATAGGCGTTGTGTCGTGCTGCCCATAAGCGGGAGCGGTCTTCCGGGCGCGTTGCCCATTCGAAATCGCCGGCACCATAGCCAGACGCAATTTCTTGTACCAGTTCTGCCTGCTCTTGCACGCTATGTTCGCTGCCATGAAATTCAAACAGCAACAGCGGCTTTTCTGGCAGGCTGAGTTTGTCGTAGGCATTGATGGCTTTGACGCCATTGGCATCCAGAAACTCTACCCGCGCGACGGGTATGCCCATTTGTATGGTTTGTATCACACAGCTGACTGCCTGATGATTATCCGGAAAGCTGCATACGGCGGCAGAGATGGCTTCGGGCAGTGGGTAGAGCTTGACGGTGACTTCGGTAATGACACCCAGCGTGCCTTCGCTACCCACAAACAGGCGAGTCAGGTCATAGCCGGCCGAGGATTTTTTTGCACGTGAACCGGTCTTGATGATGCGGCCATCGGCCGTGACCACGGTCAGCGCCATGACATTTTCGCGCATGGTGCCGTAGCGGACTGCGTTGGTGCCGGAGGCGCGCGTTGCACTCATACCGCCGATAGTGGCATCAGCACCCGGATCAATCGGAAAGAACAGACCGGTATCGCGAATTTCCAGATTCAGCTGCTTGCGGGTGACGCCCGCCTGCACGGTCGCGGTGAGGTCTTCGGCATGCACCGCCAGCATTTGGTTCATCTGTGATAAATCCAGACAGACACCGCCTTGCAGCGCCAGAATATGACCTTCCAGTGAGGAACCAGCGCCATAGGGGATCACTGGCACATGGTAGTGATTGCAGAGTTTGACGATGTCCGCCACTTCTTCTGTTGTCTGTGCAAATACGACGACATCCGGCAACATCGGATCGTAGGAGGACTCGTCCGTGCCATGCTGCGCCCGCAAACCGGGGGCGGTGCTGAAGCGGTCGTCGAGCAAGTTGCGTAACGCCTCCAGCAGTTCCGCCGGTATGGCTGGCTTGTTCGTGCGTAAATCAACTGGCTGAGTCATGTCGGTATCCGGTCATCATGGGCAGTGCATCTTACCTGATTGCATATTGTTGCTTGCTCGTTGCGGGGGAGGGGCTACCATAGAACCGTTACGGTACTGATACGGTATTTGTCTCCGTGTTGTGCAGTATTCTATTATGAGGCGTGGCGGTGTGCTTTGAAGCGAGTATTTATACCGTCTGCTTTCGTTGTTTCTGAAAGACAAATACGTGTTTCAATGAATTCTGTTCCGGAGTTGAATGCTTTTTTTACGGCCGTTTGAAATTTTGCCAGGTTTTGGCTTATGCTCTGCGGCTTCTTTCATCATTTTCTTCAATTGAATTGCCATGGGAAATCGACTTTCTAAAATTGCGACACGTACCGGTGATGGGGGTACGACAGGACTGGGTGATGGTAGCAGAATCGCCAAGGATGCCTTGCGCGTTCACGCTATGGGCGACGTGGATGAACTCAATTCTCATCTGGGCGTGTTGTTGTGTGAGGACTTGCCAACCACCTTGCGCCATGAATTGGCCTCGATACAGCATGATCTGTTCGATCTGGGCGGTGAGTTGTGTATTCCGGGCTATACGTTGATCACCGATGCGCAGGTGGAGCGTCTGGATGGGCTGCTGGAAAAATACAATGCGGATCTTCCGCCGCTCAAGGACTTTATTTTGCCTGGTGGCTCGCGTGCAGCGGCACAAGCCCATGTGTGCCGCACAGTCTGCCGTCGTGCTGAACGGGCGATTGTCAGTGTTGGCAACAGTGAGACTATCAATGACCATCCACGCCAGTATATGAATCGTCTGTCGGATTTGCTGTTTGTGTTGTCGCGCTTTTTAAATCGGTATGCGGGTGGCAATGATGTGATGTGGGAGAAAGATCGGGAGCGTTGATCGTGGTTTGAGTTCCCGAAATACTTCCCGAACGCACATTTGGCAGATACTCCCCCCTGTTTGATGAAAAGCAGGCCGCTCGTCCTTGAAAACAAAGGCGGCTGAAATATACTGAGGGGAGTATATTTCAGCCGCCTTGGGCGTTCAAATGGGCATCATTGGGCGAAACCGTTGTTTGGCAATGAAGTCAGTGAATCAATCAACCAGTGATCTGGCCACTCATTGAATCAACATCATCAACCACGCCAACGATCTCAGCCATTGCTGACTGCCAATACCGGGGCACTATTGCCCTGCACGATGGACAAACGCTGACGTATCGATGCCTCTATTCCTTTCGCATCCAGACCGCATTGCGACAACAGCAGAGCTGGGTCGCCATGATCGACGAATTGATCGGGCAAGCCCAGAATCAGTAGCGGTTTGCTGATGCCAGCGGCAGCCAGTGCTTCGGCCACAGCAGAACCTGCACCACCCATAGTGCAACCTTCTTCGACAGTCACCAGCACATCATGTGATGCGGCTAAGGATTTGACGAGCTCAGTATCCAGCGGTTTGATGAAGCGCATATTGGCCAGCGTAGCATCGAGCTGTTCCGCCGCCTGCAATGCCGGTTGCACCATGGAGCCGAAGGCCAGTATCGCCACCTGCTTGCCTTCACGCCGGAGTTCGCCTTTGCCCAGCGTCAGGGTGGTTAATGCTTTTTCGGTTGCTTTGCCTATGCCTGCGCCGCGTGGATAGCGGATCGCTGCGGGGCCGGGATATTGATAGCCGGTTGTCAGCATCTGGCGGCATTCATTCTCATCGGAGGCGGCCATGATGATCATGTTAGGAATGCAGCGCAGGTAGGCCATATCGTAATTGCCCGCATGCGTGGCGCCGTCGGCACCAACCAGACCGGCGCGATCCAGTGCAAATGTGACATCCAGATTCTGCAATGCCACATCGTGAATCAATTGGTCGTAGGCGCGTTGCAGGAAGGTCGAATAAATAGCCACGACAGGCTTGAGTCCTTCGCATGCCATGCCGGCGGCAAATGTGACGGCATGTTGCTCAGCGATACCAACATCGTAATAACGCTGGGGGAACTGTTTTTCAAACTCAACCATGCCAGAACCTTCACGCATCGCTGGCGTGATACCGATCAGTTTCTCGTCCGCAGCTGCCATGTCGCACAGCCACTGACCAAACACCTGCGTATACGTTTGCTTGGCAGGTGCAGCAGACGGTTTGATGCCCTCTGCCGGATTGAATTTGCCGGGGCCGTGATACAGCACAGGGTCTGCTTCTGCCAGTTTGTAGCCTTGACCTTTTTTAGTCACCACATGCAGGAATTGTGGCCCTTTGAGTTGCTTGATATTTTGCAGTGTGGGGATCAGTGAATCCAGGTCGTGTCCATCAATCGGGCCGATGTAATTGAAACCGAATTCTTCAAACATGGTGGCCGGAACCAACATTCCTTTGGCATGTTCTTCAAAGCGTTTTGCCAGCTCCAGCACAGGGGAAGGCAGTACCGATTTGCCGACATTCCGCGCTGCTGCATAAAACTTGCCGGACATCAGCCGCGCCAGATAGCGGTTCAGTGCACCGACCGGTGGCGAGATCGACATATCGTTGTCATTCAATACTACCAGCAGATTGATATCGTCATACACACCGGCATTGTTCAGGGCTTCAAATGCCATACCGGCAGTCATGGAGCCATCACCGATGATGGCAACCGCATGCCGGTCTTCGCCTTTGGTTTTTGCCGCCAGCGCCATGCCCAGCGCAGCAGAAATCGAGGTCGAGGAATGCGCAGTACCAAAGGTGTCGTATTCGCTTTCATCCCGGCGCGGGAAGCCGGAAATGCCTTCACGCTGGCGCAGCGTATGCATCTGGTCGCGGCGACCAGTCAGTATTTTATGCGGATATGTCTGATGACCAACGTCCCAGACCAGACGGTCATCCGGTGTCTGAAATACATAATGCAGTGCAATCGTCAGTTCGACAGTCCCCAGATTGGAGGACAGGTGTCCGCCGGTTTTGGACACAGAATCGATGACGTACTGGCGCAATTCATCCGCCAGCGGCTTGAGCTGATGACGCGGTATCTGTCGCAGATCGTCGGGAGAGTTGATAGTCTGAAGTAAATTCGTCATGGGATTTTGCTCATTTATGCCGTGCGCTGCACGATCAGATCGGCCAGATCATGCAATAGTTGTGCTTGCGCACCAAATGGCTGCAGAGCCGCATGGGCGTTGTTGCATAGTTGTTCTGCTAATTGTTGCGATGCTGACAGCCCCAGCAGACTGACATACGTTGGTTTGTTATCGGCAGCATCTTTACCAGCGGTCTTGCCCAGTGTTGCCGAGTCGGCCGTTGCGTCCAGCACATCATCAACCACCTGAAATGCCAGTCCGATAGCAGCAGAATACGTATCAAGCGCTGCCGTGTCGGCCGCACTCAGCACTTTGCCACTCATCGCGCCCAATAACACCGAAGCCCGCAGCAAGGCCCCGGTTTTCAGTCTGTGCATCTGTTCCAGCTGATCTCTGGTCAATGCCAGGCCAACGCTGGCGAGATCAATCGCCTGACCGCCACACATACCGATAGAGCCGGAAGCCTGTGCCAGCAGACGTACCATCGCCAATTTAGTTGCGGGATCACCATCGCCTTCGGATAACACTGAAAATGCCTGCGCCTGCAAGGCATCTCCGACCAATAAGGCCGTCGCTTCGTCGTAATGTACGTGCACTGTGGGTTTGCCACGGCGCAGAGCATCATCATCCATGCAAGGCATATCATCATGCACCAGTGAATAGGCATGAATTATTTCTACTGCTGCCGCTGCTCTGCTTAATAATTCTGCTGGCGCGTCAAACAACTTGCCTGCAGCGAATACCAGCAACGGCCTGACCCGTTTGCCGCCATCCAGCGTGGCATAGCGCATGGCTTCATGCAGTCGTCCGGGGATAATGTCCGGTGATGGTAAAAAAGCGGATAAAGCGTCTTCACAAACAGCCTGTGTCGCTTTCATCCATTGACGAAAATCCTGACTCATACGTTACCTTCGTTACTCTCGACGGAGAATGGTTTCAGCATTCCGGCGTCCAGCACTTTTACCTGCTGCTCTACATGATCCAGCTGGGCAGCGCAATATCTGATTAATTCCGAGCCGCGTTGATAGGCGCTGACTGAGGCCTCCAGCGGCAATTCTCCCGATTCCATTTGCGCTACCAGCGCTGTCAGTTCTGCCATGGCAGCCTCAAATGAGGCGGGTTGCGGTGAAGCCTCAGAAGCAAGGGAGGCGGATTGTTTTTTAGGCATAATAAGGTCGCTTGGTTTGTTGCCCGATGGCGCCAGCGTCAGTGCAAAAAACGCTACAAAATGAGTGTAACCCTCTATTCTAGTGCAAACTATCACAAACAGCGGGAATTCATCGTTCTGACTGGCAACCTGAAGTCAGAAATGCGTAAAAAATGATATGAAAGTGATGTCAATTTAATATTGAATATGATGCCTGATGTCACATCCGGTGCGGTATCCGCGTGACTGCATGCACAACTTCAGGAGTGTCATCGCATGTCATTTTTTTGCTATTTCTGCCAATGGTAACAAGACGGTAATATTTCCGGCGGGAATCACAGGATATACTTGAAATAGTGCGGAATATTATGAATAGAACATTTCCTTGTGGAAATTATCTGTATATAGTCCATGTTATGGCATAGCGGTATTAGCACAGCATTTTTTTATTACATTAACGATAATTGGCAGCATAACAGTCGCTTTTCTGATTGCACTCAATCAAATGGTCAGCCCACATTCCAAATCCATATCCCAAAATGGCATCGCACCCCGCTGTGATGCTATTTTGCGTGGTTTGTTGCCGCAATTGACTCATCTGGTCGTATCGCAACTGGATGCCTTCAGTGCGCGTTTATCGAATGCGTTGCTGGCGTTGTCTGAACAAAGTATGGACGCCCGCGAAGCGAACCTGAGTTTCTCGGCTGGGCAGTTACTGAAAAAAAATGGCTACGCTTTTTATTACCTTGCTTCTTCCGCATTTGATGCTGCCTTCCGCCATGAACTTCATGTTTTGTTGCGAGGCGATCAGGAAAGCAAGCGGAATACCGACCCCGATGTCGCTTTAAGTCTGGTTTCTTATGAAGAGATGGACAAAAAGCTGGCGTTCAGCAATGTCAGTCGCACACTGGAGCTGGATAGTGCGGCGCAATACACCGCGCTCAATATGCGCCTGGCGCATCTGTTGCAGCTGGATGCGCTGAGCATTGCGCAAAACCCTTTCCGGCCAGAAGTGTTTTTGAATACGATTTATGCCAGTTGGTGTCAGTTTGATACTGAGCAAGAGTCGCATGAACTGATTTTGCCATTATTGCGCCCGGATATTTTGTTTGATCTTGAGCCGATTCTGGCTGCAGTCAATGAAGCATTGATAGAAAAAGGTGTTTTGCCTGACTTGCATGAGTCATATCGCATACAGCGCAAACCGCGTTCAGACAGCAATGCTTCAGTTGCGGAAAGCGAGCGCAGTATCGGTGCGCAGGACCTGACGCAAAAACTCAAAACCTATTTATCTGGCGGCGCATCAATGCATGCGACGCAGCATCCGTCATCGAACCAGTCCAGATTTGCGATGTCATCTGATGGTGGCGACGGTGGTGGTTCATATGCCGCAAGCGCAGAATCATCCGGTGAGCAGACCGGTGCTCCTGCACAAACGGCCTTGTTTCAGCATCTGACAGAGTTACAGCAAAGTCCCCGTTTTAATCAGTTGATGGCGGATGCACAGGATGTTTTGCGCTTATCACAACTACGCCAGCAAATGCCTGAACTGGCAAGCACTGGTGTAGAAAAGCAAACACTGGATTTGCTGTCTCAAGTGTTTGACAGTGTATTCCGCAATCAAGCCATTCCTGGTCCGATCAAGGAGCTGATTGCCGTATTGCAGATTCCGGTACTGAAGGCAGCGTTGCTAGATAGTGAATTCTTTTTTCAGGAACAGCATCCGGCGCGTCGCCTGATTGAATTACTGTCACGCTACAGTCTTGCCTGGGATCAGAAAAAAGGTCAGGACGACCCCTTGTATCAAACGATGCAGCGCAATGTGCAGCGGGTGCAGCAAGAGTTTCAGCAGCAGATCAGTTTGTTTGATGAAGTGGTGACGGATCTCGAAAATTTCATCAAGAAGGAAGAGGACGCGAGTGCCGAAGCCTTGGCTGCGCCGATCAACACGGCACTGAAAAAAGAAAAAATCAAACAGGCAAATATTGCCGCGTCTAATCAGGTAGCGTTGCGCGTCGGTACCGGGGAAGTTGTCGCGTTCGTTGAGACATTTCTTGAGAATCGCTGGACGAAAGTATTAACGCTCGCGTATAGCGTGAAAGAAGAAAAACCCCATGCCGTGGATGATGCGATCAACACGATGGATGATTTGATCTGGAGCGTGAAACCCAAGGTCAGTCTGCAGCAGCGACAGGAATTGCTGAACCGTTTGCCAGCGATTTTGGCGCGACTGAATAAATGGCTGAGCCTGATCAAATGGGAAGACGCAGACCGTATACAGTTTTTTGCGGAACTGGCTGAATGTCATGCTTCCATTGTCAGAGCACCACTCGATCTGTCACCAGAACGTCAGCTTGAAATCGCGATGGAAGTGGCACAGCAGGCAGCCGAACGCCGCCTTGCCAAAAAGGCTGAACAGGAAAGCCAACAAGCAGAACATCCTCCCGCACCTGTGGATGAGTTTGTCGATACTGTCGCGAATCTTGAGCGTGGCATCTGGCTGGAATTTACGAAAAAAAATGGCACCACCAACCGCATGCGCCTGGCCTGGGTCAGTCCTATGCGTAGCTTGTATATTTTTACATCCAGTCAGAAAGAAAAATCGTTTTCCGTCTCTGCCGAAGAACTGGAGCTGACTTTCCGCGAAAAGCGGGCACGCGTGCTGGTACTCGATAAAGTAATTGATCGCGCTTTGATGGACGCATTAAATACTTCGCCAGCACTAGCTTTAGCTGAGTCGACTCTTTGAATAAATTACTGACCTAATTCGGATCAGCGTCGATATTTCTTTTACTCCACCTTGCACATGCACGATAGCAGCACATGGGCGAGCATCCAGCGTGTTCACCTAGCATTTATTTTTGAGTGAGATTAATAGAACGCAAAGGAAACAGTTCGTAAATTCTGTTGTTAGGGGAAATCGGGAGTTTTTTAGTGTTACTTTGATCAATGCCAATGGTTTAACATTACTGGCTTTGGCGGTTGCCAGCAGAATTTGAATCGCAGCGGCTTGTTTTCTTGGGGGAGCTGAGCCTGCAAATAGCCAGTTCTTTTTACCAATGATAATAGGATGAATAATGTTCTCAATAGGATTATCGTTAATCGGTAAGTGATCACTGTCAACGTAGCGTGCTATTGCACTTCAGCGGTTTTAAATTGCAGTCGATGGCTTAGCGCTGCTACCGTTAACACTTTCCTGACGTGTTTTTTTTCAGTTTCAATGTGATACAGGCGTGTAGCATGGGTAAGTGCCTCTGCTGTCACGGGGTGTCGATTTTCCGTGTCCAGATTAAAGGAGTTACGATGAGCATGTGCCAATTAACCTAGTTCGGTGACGTTCAGTGCGAACAATGTTTTGTAGTCCGTATAATCATTCACCATGAGGATCCTCGCCAATTATTCAAATTGCTTGCACATGAGTACTACCGCATCTGATTTTGGAATCGAACACGATGATAGGCCGTTTGTCTTCGAGCGTAACGAAAAACTCACATTAAGATTTGATTGCAAGCTATGCGAAATGCATGTCGTCGGAAAATGAAAAAGTCAATATTGCAATCTGTGTCACCTCCGAGCATCACTTATAGTTCTTTGATGTTTTATAAGAGCTAATCAGTAACACAGTACAAATAGTCTGAATATTAAATCATGACAAAAACAATTGATGTTGAGTTCGGAATGCAGATTTTGCGGCCTTCCGAGTCCAAAAAATTAAAAGAGTTCAATCTAACCTAGCCATTGAGTAAATTCAATTCCATTCTGAATGGAGCCTATCACTGCAGCTTGATTTTCTGGGCTTTCACAAAAGTTTGCCAGGGTGCTAGCTGGTGTAATTGCGCCAGAATTCAGTAAATTTGACCAATAATTGAATCCACCCTGATCCGGTAATCGATGCAAAACATTTTGATAAAAATTTGTGACTAATGTCGATGTATTCGGATTGAAGCCATATAGCTTCTGGAACTCGCTGGATTGAAAGAATCCAGCGGCTACTTGCGTTAGTGTGGCTCCTTTGTCCATTGCATCAATCCAATACCCCAAGCCTAACATATCCGGTTTGCGATCAAATGCTGCTTGGTACAATCTATATGCTTGGCCAGCGTTTCCATTCAGATCAAAGGCGACACTTTTATCTGTAAATTGTAAGCGTTCGATATTGATTAGTGTATCAACGCCGTCTGTGCCGCTGACTGCACTAGTCGTGATTGTATTGCCCGCTTTTGTAAGCGTGTAATTTACGCGGTTGCTGGAAAATACGGCAATATCGGTACCAGCACCACCATCAATAGTATCGTTTCCGCCAAATCCTTTAAGTACGTCATTTTGTGCAGATCCGCTAATGGTATCTTTACCCGAAAGCGCGTAAGAGAATAGATTTTCTAGTGACGTTATGGGGGTATTTACAGGTACATTAATCTGATTAGCTTGTAGAGATTGTTCAGAGTAGTTCATTGACATCGAAGTCAATGCACCTGAAAGTGTGGTTGCATAGTAACCGTTAATTATGGAGGTCGTTGCGCTTACTGGGCCAACAGCAGAAAGTTGGACGCCATTGTAGTTTACTGTTGAATTGTAGATTGTTAGTGGTCCAGTGCTAGAAATATCATCGTAGCCATTAATTGTGATACTTCCGTTTGCAGCTGAGGAAACAATTAGTTTGTTTATATATCCGGATCCGATTTGAGCAGTTCCGTTTGATGACATGCGAATATCGCCCATCAATGACGCTGTAATTCCTTGCGACACGAAAGTGTAGTCGATTTCATATATTGTAGGCGTGGTAGTCGTCATATTTATACCGGAAATCACAATTTTGTCGCCGTTCTTCAACGTACTTGAAATTGACGTTGAATTGACTATTAGATCTCCTCCAAACGCATACTGTACCGCGTTATTGTAGGCTGCAACTCCCCAACTTACTGCTTTGTCTGTTCCCCATGATTTTAAAAATGCATTGTTAGCCGCTTGCAGTCCTGTCGTGTTAAAACTAGATGTTACGATAGCCATATAGGTGCCCTAGGAGGAAAAATTATATTTAAATAACAAAGATATTACCAATAAACTATCGATAATCAAATAGAGTGTCTTTTCGTGGTAGTTGTGACTTGGTAAGTGATTATTGTTGCGCTTTAAATATTAAAATCGAAGGCCAATTTTAATGAAAAATTATCATTGCACTACATTGCGATAAAAACGTGACTATCCATACTGTATCAGCGGCAATCGATGGGCACCGCCGGAAACTGTGGCAGTCTTTTACTTTTATTACTTGCCGTGGATGGTGTGCCATTGCAATTCAATGATCTGATCGAAAGCATCAGGGACGACCTTGAAGACAACTATCTTGGTTTGTTCATGATCGAATTAGAGCCTTTTTCTTTCTACAAGAATGGTTGATAATTTCCGATTCGAGGAAAATTTAGGACGTCACGCGAATCGAGCATGGTTCGTTGCGACCAGAGGAGCTTGATCTGGCGTCGAGGTTAAGTCGTTTCTGCCACACTACTGGTCTATCTTGACACTCACCTAGTGACTGTAAAATGGAACATCTGGAGTGGCAATCTGCCGCACCTGCTGCAAAGGGATGTCGATAATAATTTGTAGATGCTGAAAAGGAATTCTGCCAATAAGTCTAAATTGTTGAGCGCGGTGCTGGAGATCCTGAGTTGTATTAGGGTTAGCTAAGTGTTCATTTTAAATTTCGGTAACCGCTAACGGCACGTCGAGATGATTTCTACTTCATTCGTCGAGCCGGTCGCGAACTATGTGGTTAGTAAACGCTTTGCAAAGAAACAGAAAATGCGCTGGAGCAAACGCGCAGATTTTGAACGGCCAATTTTTGAATACGTTTGAACGATAGTTTTTAGTGGGAAAGAGTGCGCTCTAAAGAGTGCAACATAACTGCTTCATCCTTGATTGTTTCACTCTCGCACATGGGTTCGTTTCGCTTACTCGTATGCCGGTAAACGCTTTTGTTCATCACGATTAAATAGCTGATCCTTTACCTGTTGCATAGCCACTTGTCTGTCCGACTCATTTTTGGCCGTCATGGCATTGAGCTGATTTTTTTGCTCCAGATAAGCGTTAATGCGTGATTTCCATTCGGCATCTTCCCTATCGACTTCTGCTAGTCTTGCTGCGGCTTCCGGGCTGGTTGCTGCCGCCCGCATGCGATAAATATCGTCTTCACTGGCACCTTGTTGACGCATTGCCTGCGCCTGTTCTTCCAGTCGTACGATCTGATAGGGAGCATTTTTTTCTGCACGTAAGGATGCCGGCATTGCGGCATCAAGCTGGCGTATTTTTTCAGTTTTCTGGATTGCAGTTAGTGTTTTATCGGTATTGATTTCGGTCCGTGCCAGCGCATCCTGATCGTATGCATCATCCATGCCGAACATGGCGACGATTTCTATTTTGCTGAAATACTGTTCCCGCAATTGCTGCATGATTCCCCAGCGTTGCCGCATCGCACTTGTCATATCGGTGGAAGGGCTTATCTGCGTTTTGGTTTCGACGCTTGCCAGCGCATGTTTGTAGGCGAAATAACGACCGAGTAACTGCTTTGCCTGCATTGCAGCCCTTGCAGGCAGCTGATGGTCAATCGCGGTCTCTATCTCTTTTTGTATATCGTTCAGAGTTCTTTCGCCGACGGCTGCCAGGTAGTAATCAAACATACGTCGCAATTCAGCGCTGACGACCAGTTCGCCATCCTGCGTCTGCATTGTTTCACCATCGATCGTCGTGCCTTCCAGTGATTTGATGAACGAAAATGCATTATCGTTTTTGCGCAGTTGAATGGCGCTATGTCCGTTATTTTCCTCGTTCAGCGATGGATAAAGGATAAGAAAAAAAACGGCGACGATACTCATCGCCGTCAAGCTGATTACTAACTTGTTACGCATCATAAAGCCCGCTCCCGGATGATGGATGCCCTGTATTACAGACCCAGATTTTTCAAACGATTGGCATGTTGTCGGTACAAAGTGACAGGATTGGTTTCAAAAATATTGATCAGGCCGATGGTCTGATTCACCTCATCCATATGGTTCATCGCATAATCATCGCGGATTACTTTGCCCAAATGCGTGGAGCAACTGGCGACCAGGCCATCATTTTTTTCTGAGCCAAATGCCAGTGAAGTCAATGCTAATGCAGGGTCAAGCACATCCAGTACGTTGGTATAAGGTTTTGCACCACTCCAGGAAAAATACGAAACACCATTGACCTGATAAGCACCTTCACCACAGGCTGTGGTTGGAATACCTTCCGGATGTTGTTGATTGAACTTCAGTGAACCTGCGGTGCTGAGTGAGTTTGCCGCAGCCAGTGCATTTTGTGACAACGTAGGCTGACCTGACAGGAAGCTGATGATTGTTGCCAGGCCATTACTGATGGATACCAGCACCGTATTGGACAACGAGCCAGCGGGAGCAATGCCGAGCAGAACATCAGCGACTTTGGAGCCACGATTGACGCCGCCGACAGAGGTGACTGAGGCAACCAGATCAGGTCGGACGGATGCGACATAGCGACTTGTCGGGCCGCCGTGACTATGTCCGATCAGGTTGACTTTGCTGGCACCGGTTACAGCCAGTATCTGTTTGACTTGCGTCAGCAACTGCTCGCCGCGCACTTCCGTACTGTTGGCGGCGGCTACCTGAGTGACATACACTTTCGCGCCGTCGCTGCGTAAATTCGAGGGGATGCCATACCAGTAGTCAACGGGGCCGATGTTATCAAACCCAAACAGACCATGTACCAGCACCAGCGGATATTTTGTTTCCGTGTAGCCAGTTGCCCAAGACGATGACGGTAACATCATAGCGGCAATCAAAAAAGCGGCGATTTTCTTCAGTATCGTTTTATTCATTTTGTCTCTTCCATTGTTGTTTTAAATGAATCCAGATGCGGGCGGGCGTCAGATCGACTTCTGCGAGTCTTTGTGATGACAAGTTCTGAACGCCGGACTCAGGCTAAGTTCGGATGCCGGGGCGAGCAAGTTGCTATGCAACATAAAAGATGTTCGTCGGCATCTTTTTTGTCATGTTGCCGATAGCGTCAGGCGATCAGGCACCACCGTGTGTGTCTGAAGAAGTGCCATAGAGACGTGCCAATCGCTGAAAATCCGGACATTAGATGAAATTCACTAAAATGCTGAACAGCGCTCATTCGGGCGCATTTTGTGCGTTTGTTACAACAATGAGAAGCCAGTATCAAACTCGGCATCAAAAAGAGATTTATTTGCCTCAAGACCTTCCAAAATGGCTTGATTTGATGTACTTCAGGTATAATCATTGGTTCTGTCCAAAATTTCCTCTTCAAGTCGTTTGATCGTTTGAATTTTCTGTTGGCTGCAAACCAGTAGAAAACAGGTTTTTATGGATTCTTTCTCTCTTAGGTTGGTGCAAATTAATTTGGGGGGTGGGGATGTCCGATCTGGCTTCTTTGTCTACATTAGCGCGTTCTGACGCGCAACTTCCGGTTCATGTCTATTTTGATGAGACGCTGTTACAGCGAGAGATCAAAGACTTGTTTCGTGCTGGTCCTCGTTACGTCGGTCATGAACTGATGGTGCCGAATGTCGGGGACTTTGCAACTTTAGCTTCTGAAAATGAGGGCCGCATGTTGGTCCGCGGCGCTCAGGGTATCGAGTTGATGTCTAACGTCTGCCGCCATCGTCAGGCGCTGATGTTTAACGGACGCGGCAATACCAATACCATTGTTTGTCCTTTACATCGCTGGACTTATGATCTGAAGGGCGAACTGATTGGTGCGCCGCATTTTTCAGATACGCCATGCATGCATCTGAAACGTACACCATTGCAGAACTGGAATGGCTTGCTGTTTGAGCAAAATGGTTACAACGTCATGGAACGCATGGCGCAGCTCAGTGTCACCAAAGATCTCGACTTTACCGGCTATATGCTGGATCACGTTGAAGTTCACGAATGCGATTACAACTGGAAAACCTTTATTGAGGTGTATCTGGAAGACTATCACGTCGAACCATTTCATCCGGGCCTTGGTAGTTTCGTTACCTGTGATGACTTGCGTTGGGAGTTCGGTGAAGATTACAGCGTGCAGACCGTTGGCGTGAATAGTGGCCTGCTGAAATCCGGCTCACCTACTTATCAGCGCTGGCAAGAACAAGTACTGAAATTCCGTCAAGGCGAAGCACCTAAATATGGTGCGATCTGGCTGACCTTGTATCCGAATATTATGGTGGAATGGTATCCGCATGTGCTGGTGGTATCGACACTGTGGCCGACTGCAACCGGTAAGACGCGTAATGTCGTCGAATTTTATTATCCGGAAGAAATCGTATTGTTCGAGCGCGAATTTATCGAAGCTGAGCGTGCGGCTTACATGGAGACCTGTATTGAAGATGATGAAATCGGTGCCCGTATGGACGCAGGTCGCAGAATACTGATGCAACGTGGTGAAAATGAAGTGGGCCCGTATCAGTCACCGATGGAAGACGGGATGCAACATTTTCATGAATGGTACAGACGCAGAATGGCATTCTGAACTGAATGATGGTTAACGAAGGGAGGCGCTTGCCTCCCTTCATTTTTTTGGATATGAATCATGCAGTCGTTGTGGATGTTGGTGGCCAGCTTTTTATTTTCTATCATGGGCGTCGGAGTCAAGCTGGCGTCGGAATTTTATTCAACCTCAGAAATTGTCACCTATCGCGGCATCATGGGCATGTTGATGATCTGGGGGCTGATACGCTGGCAGGGTGGAACATTGCATACCCGAATGGCGGGGCACCATTTATGGCGGGGAACCGTCGGGGTGACTGCCTTGTGGCTATGGTTTTATGCGATAGGCAGGCTGCCCCTTGCGATGGCCGTCACATTAAATTACATGTCACCGATCTGGATCGCAGGCATTTTATTGCTGAGCGCCTGGTGGAAAAAGCAGCAGCAAATGGATTGGCGTTTGATCATTGCTATTTTGATGGGGTTTGTCGGTGTGGTCTTGTTGTTGCGTCCCAGTATTCATGCTGATCAATTGATTGGCGGCTTGATTGCATTGATTTCCGGCATGCTCGCAGCGCTGGCGTATTTGCAGGTAAGACAGATGGGCTTGATGGGCGAACCTGAGTATCGCGTGGTATTTTATTTTTCCATGACCTGCGCGGTTGCAGGTCTGATCGGCACCAGCTTGTTTCCTCCCACGACCATCGATACCAGCGTGCAATGGCATGCGCACTCTGGCAAAGGCGCAGTATTGTTGCTGGTTATCGGTTTGACGGCGACCAGCGCACAGATGGCGATGACGCGTGCATATCGCCTTGGAAATACTTTATTGACGGCAAATCTGCAATATTTTGGTATCGTTTTTTCCAGCGCCTGGGATGTGTTGATTTGGAAGGACACTCTTGCATGGTTGAGTTGGGTAGGGATTGCTGTGATTTTACTCAGCGGTCTGGCAGCGACCTTTTATAATGCCAGAAACAACCAGCCAGCACTGGATTCTGATCCCATCACCACTGAATAACTTAAGGAGTTTGCATGTACACCACGCTGATCAGCGCACCAGAGTTATCCGCACATATTCATGACCCACACTGGGTGATACTGGATTGTCGTCATGACCTGATGGACACCCTTGCCGGGCAGGCGGCTTACGATAGTGGTCATTTACCAGAAGCCCGCTTCGTACATCTGGATCAACGCTTGTCTGGAAATAAAACTGGTACGAATGGCGTATTTCGCGGCCGTCATCCTTTACCTGAAAAAGACACGTTCATGCAAACTCTGCGCAGCCTTGGCATTAATGATGACACTCAGGTTGTCGTCTATGATGCGCAAGGCGGTATGTTTGCTGCCCGCTTATGGTGGATGCTACGCTGGGTAGGACATGCAGCAGTGGCCGTACTGGATGGTGGAATTTCCGCATGGACAGCACAGGGGTACGCACTTGTGACCCAAATCCCCGTGCCCGCTGCTGGTCGTATTGCTGAGCATGCGTCACTGGTGGCGCAAGTCAATGTGACGGATGTTCTGGTCAATATCGAGAGTGCCGAATACACGCTGGTAGACGCGCGTGCTGCCGACCGGTATCGCGGTGAAAACGAAACAATCGATCCGGTCGGTGGGCATATTCCGGGTGCTATCAATCGTTTCTTCAAAGATAATTTGCAGGCCAATGGTTACTTCAAATCGGCAGAACAGTTGCGCGCGGAATGGAGCTTACTGATCGCAGACAGTCGTAAGGCAATCATGCAATGTGGATCAGGTGTCACGGCTTGCCATAATCTGTTGGCGCTGGAAGTAGCTGGATTATCTGGCGCGGCTCTTTATCCCGGCTCCTGGAGCGAGTGGTGTGCTGATAGCGCACGACCGCTTGCACGTTAAGTCTGAAGGCATATCCACTTCCTGTGTTGCATGCCACATACGCTGTGGCACTTTCCACCCACGATTTCCTGCCTTAAGACTTTCTTCAGAATTGTTTCGTATTCTGTACTCCAGTATTAAAAGACCGGAGTACAGAGATGAATATTACGATAAAAAAATCCCCTTTCTTAAAAAAACCGACAGTGAAAGTCTGGGACCCACTCGTCAGACTATTTCACTGGTCATTGGTCATCAGTGTCTTCGCGGCTTATCTGTCAGGCGAAGAAAATGAACGCTGGCATGAGCTGTTTGGTTACGCCGTGATAGCGTTGATCAGCGTACGCTTTATCTGGGGCTGGATAGGCTCCTATCATGCCCGCTTTGTCAATTTTGTCGCTTCTCCCGGAGCAACGTTTGCATATTTGCGCGACCTTATTCTGATGCGCGAAAAGTCGTATCTTGGACATAATCCGGCAGGAGCAATGATGATTCTTGCCTTGTTGCTGTTCCTGGCTTGCACCACAGGTACGGGGTGGCTCATGATCAGCGGCTCTTATGCTGACAAAGAGCTTCTGGAAGAAGTGCATGAGTTTTGCGCCAATACCACTATGGCTCTGGTTGCGTTGCATGTTGCCGGTGTGATCTGGGCAAGTTTGCGCCACAAGGAAAACCTGATCAAGTCGATGCTGACCGGAAAAAAACGTGCCGAATATTAGAAGCTTGTAGTATCCAGACTTCCTCTGGAAGATAGCGACTTGTTATGGCAACTCCTTCATAAATCACTTTTATGACCAGATAAGTAATCAGGGAGTTGAATTCATTCAGTCGTATGAGTGCTCAATATCGATTGCTTCATCTGAATGTGGCCATTTCTTATAGAGGCATTTTCTCATTCCAGTGTTGAATCTGTACAAGCACTACGAGGCTTGAGGTGGATCTATATTTTCTTTCCAGATTCGCGACAAAATCCGGCCGTATCACAATCAGAGATGAACGCAGCATTGGATGGACATTGACAGATGAATAGTTACAGACGAAAAGCAGCACAAAGAATCGCCGCAGCCAGCATGATTCTTGCAATCACAGGCAGTCCGCTTGCATGGTTGATTTCCCGTGAAAACGCAGAGGAATCGATCGTGGCTTTTGCGATGGAAGAAAGTCGTCGCCTGTTGCCGCTGTCAAACGTGAGTGGGTCCGCGACCGTATTGAGCAGACAGCAGGCGCAAGCCGGAGCCGATGCGCTGGCGGGTGGCATATTCGACATCGCAGAAATCTACGACCGGCATGGTAACAAAATAGCGGAACAATTATCGCCATTTGGTCATCGCATCGAAGGTATGTTGCCACACCATTCTCGTCCTTCCTATACCCAACCCGGTTATGAAAATTTACCTGTACAGACGGGGACTGAAAAACAAACAGCGATCAGAGTCATGCTGCCCTTGTTCAATCAAGAACAACAGGTCTATGCGTATTTTGAAGGAGTGCGTGTTTTACCAGCATGGCAGGTAGCGCAGATTTCGACCGATGCTGCCATCGTGGCATTGATGGTGGCGATTGCGTCTTTACTGACTGGATTGGCGATTTATCCCGTTGTCACCTATCTGTCGAAAGAAAACGCACAAAAAACCAAAGAACTATTCGAGTCGCATATTTCGATGATGGAGGCGCTCGGCCGTGCAATTGCCAAACGTGATTCTGATACGGGATCGCATAATTACCGGGTTGCATGGCTCTCGGCAAAACTGGCAGAAATCCTCGGCTTTCGTGGTGCTCGCATGCAAGGTTTGATGATAGGCAGTTTTTTGCATGATGTGGGCAAGATCGGTATTCCAGATGCGATTCTCCTTAAGCCGGGGAAACACACTACCGAAGAAACAACCATTATGCGTATGCATGTCACTCATGGTAAAGAAATTGTCCATGGTGCCGGCTGGTTGCCCAGTGTGGCGGCCGTGGTTGAGGCCCATCACGAAAAATGGAATGGAGATGGCTACCCTGAAGGATTGCACGGAGAACAAATTCCATTAGAGGCGCGTATTTTTGCCATCATGGACGTATTCGATGCCCTATGTTCCAGACGTCCTTACAAAGAAGCATTTTCTTTTGAACAGGCAATGAGCATTTTAGAAGATGGGCGCGGTACGCATTTTGATCCTGATTTACTCGACCACTTTTTACAGATCGCGCGGCAACTGCATCAGGAACTATCATCAAAAACGGAAGATCAGATCCGGGACAATTTCATTGAATTAATGCAATTACATTTTGTCAGGGACTGATCTTGCTTTTGTCTGTTGCAAACATCATGCTTTCACACTGATCGTAGTACCGATCAAATTGCCATTATTGCTCAGGCTCATACGTGTTTCGACAGCGGGCTGTGTTGATGATGGAACATAACTTTGCATCACTTTTTGGGTGACGGATGCAGCTTGTTTTGCTTGCACGGCGCTACTGTTATTCGTCGGCGATGCCGAGTTTGTTTTGGGAGGCAACACGACGTTTGAATTGATCTTCACATTATTCTCCTGTTCGTTAGAAATACCTCACCAGAGGTAATGGATGACGATTGCCTTTGGTGAGGTGGTGTACCTATGCCTGATATGTCACTGATGCCACAGATGCCACTGATTGTTCACTACTTATATCAAGGATGAACCCGTGGAGATACCAACGATACTGAGTACGTCTGTCGAATGTGTTGCATGTTCGACAGTCTGGTTTTCCATGTGCAGATCATCGTTGTAGGCGTTGACTACCGTCGATAATCGATCATCATTCTTAAACATGGTGGACAGCGTATCCAGCAAAGCTGTCTGATCCAGTCCATCAAGAGAAATACTTTTACTTTGTATATGATCATCGTTGTACGCTTTGATTACCGCTGACAGCAAATCGTTATTCCTGAGCGTTACTGACAGCATTTCCTGCAAATCATTTTGATGCTGCGTATCGATAGATGGATTGTTGCTTTGTACGAGATCATTACTCTGCAATAGTTTGGCACTATCGGTATGTGTTTCAGTATCGTCCTCAACATGTATTTTTTTCGACGATGTTGTGGCTGATGTTGTGATTGCTATTGTTGAAACGAGAGATTTTTTATCTTCTGTATGCGGGTGTTTGTTTTCATTTTTTGACATGACTTTCTCCTGTGTGTGTAGAACGTGATGTCGATAGATGATTCGTGAATCACTTGCACACATGCGCGCTATATCCCCTATCAACAATGACAGTTTGCACATGAAAACTTAAGAGATGATTAAACAGAAAATAAACAAAAATGAACAGAAAATGAAAAAATCAGGCGATGATAAGTAGTTGGTGATGAGGGCGATGAATGTTGAGTCTCAGAGGTATTTTTCCGGAGTCTTATAAAAAAAATTGAATCGATCATTTTTCCTCGTACAAAAAAACTCAAGGACATGCTGGTGACCATTGTCGTGGTTCAGTGCGCGTTACTGTTTTTATTCAGTATCGCTAAGGATGTTTCCCTTGTCCGAGTTCACCTAACTGTTTTTGGGCAGTAAAAATCAAGAATTATTTGTCGTTTTTCCGTTAAATACTATGTCCCCTCTTTGGAGGGATGAGTAAAAAATTTTCTTTCAATATTGGCATGTGCTCACCAGCCGTAAGAAAAAGAATACCGATGTATTGCTGAGGACGAGTATGCCGATGTCTTGAAAATCAAATTTTCTTGCTTGAACCATACGAGTGTCGTGAATAGATTTAGTAAATCAAGTAAAAATTGTGATTGGATAGTTGTCTTTTTGTTTCTATTTGTTACACTGTGCCGCTTTTATGCTGATGGCATAAGTGCTTCGTGACACATAGGGAATGAATTGATGAGTTTGATTAAATTAATGGCTGATTTTTCAAAGGCAGCCTATGACTTGAATCATAAAAATTATGTCGAGAATATTTATTTCAACGATCCTAATCCCAATGCAAAAATTGCGTATGACGATGTCATAAATCAAGCGTGGATTCCTTTATATTCTCTTGACAAACCTGTTCTTGATAAAAGCGGTTATGTTGAATCAGGTTCTACTGGCGATGGATTTTTTATTAATCGTAACGCAGCTGTTTTAGCTGCGCGTTCAGGTGACAGTATCGTAATTGCATTTCGTGGAACGAATGACTCTGGCAAAGATGGTCAAAATCCCAATGATCTAGGTGATGTGATTCATCCAGATCAAGATCAATGGACAAAAATGCCGGATCATTACGCATTACTCAAACCTTATTTAGATCAGATAGATAACTTTGTAAAAGAGAATGGCATCAATCATGTCTATGTAACGGGTCACAGTATGGGTGGCTCGATGGCGATGGAATATATGTATCGTCATCCAGGGAACTTATATGAAGCAGTTACATTTGCTGCTACTCCTTTTGCTCAACCATATTTTCTCTCTATTCCTGAGCGTAAAGACTACCCCTCAGATAATCGTATTACTCAAATTGAAATAGCAGGTGATCCCGGCCCTATGATGTTTGATCAAAGGAATTTGTTGGGCGGGAAAAATATCCGGCCAGGACATCTTATTAGCTTGCAAGGTAATGAGACATTAGATACGCCGGATCATATTTCTGAAGCAATTGTGATTAATTATCATGCACGTAATCCTAATCACAGCATGGATTACTACAGGGATATAGCTAAGGTCGTTGATGATGCAACATGGGACTTGTTAGAAGATCATGCAGGGACTCAAACGATTTTTCTCGGCGGCCGATCGTATAAGCAAGATGCGCATGATATTTTCGTTGTTGATGGTATGCAAAGTGGAAATAACCAAATTGCAGATGC
The DNA here is from genome assembly GCF_049339385.1 of Undibacterium sp. SXout7W. Classification (NCBI taxonomy): domain Bacteria; kingdom Pseudomonadati; phylum Pseudomonadota; class Betaproteobacteria; order Burkholderiales; family Oxalobacteraceae; genus Undibacterium; species Undibacterium sp. SXout7W. The sequence continues at coordinate 83,863 of NZ_JBMPPF010000001.1, forward strand.
TGGCAATGATGTGTTGAACTCTGTCTCAGGTGCGAACGTTATATACGGTGGGCGTGGTAATGATGTGATCTACGGTGCTGGCATTTCTGAATATATTATTGGTGGCATTGGTGATGACAAAATATATGCAGACGCTGGTGCAGATACAATAATCGGCGGCAGTGGCAATGATCTGATAGATGGTGGAACAGGATTTGACACCGCTTTATTTTCTGGGAAAACGACGGAATATACCATTAGTTACGATACCCCCAATTCCTTATATGTCATTACAGATATGGTGCCTGGTCGGGATGGCAAGGACTCCCTCTATTCGATTGAACAACTACAGTTTTCTGACAAGGTGTTAAGTCCTGCTAATCTACTTACGACTGTTCTAAATACAGGTATTACCATCTATGGAACATCTGGTAATGACATCCTCAAGGGGAGTGCAGGAAACGATACATTATCAGGTGGAGCCGGGCTGGATATCGCACGATATTCCGGTATGAGCAATAACTACGATATAAGTAAATCGGGTGAGTACTTTATCGTAAATGATAAGTCAGGTGTGGATGGCACGGATCAATTGCAGAATGTTGAAAGATTAGAATTTAAAGATGTTACTGTTGCACTGGATATTTCCCAAGGTGCTGGACAGGTATATCGTTTATATCAAGCTGCTTTTGATCGCAAACCGGATTTGGTCGGCCTGGGATACTGGATTCATGACATGGATAAAGGTGCAAGTTTGGAACATATTGCAGCTGGATTTTTTCAGTCTCCTGAGTTCCAAAAAATATACGGCAACAAGCCAGATAACAAGACGCTTTTGACGAATTTTTATCAAAACGTACTACACCGTGCTCCTGACCCAGATGGATTTAATTATTGGATTCGTGAATTGAATGATGGAAAAATTACGCAAGCAGGAGCACTGGCAAGTTTTTGTGACAGTCCTGAAAATCAGATATTAGTGATCGGCGCCATACAAAATGGAATTCAGTTTACTCCTTGGATGGGGTGATTTTTTTATGACCTATTTTGAAGAGAATTAAACGGGTACAGCCCACGTGAATCTTGCTCAAAAAACGTGGCATGAGTGATTTGTGGAGAATAACAAATTCTCTTTCCAGTCGGTGTGAGAAAGCGTTTAGTGATGCCTCGTTATTGCAACAACGATGCTGATTCCTATTCCAACCAGAATGATTTGCGGAATGGTTTCTTTCAACGTGGCGCGGCGCTGCATTTGTGGCATCAGATCACTGACGGCGATGTAGATAAAACCGGATGACGCCAGTACCAGCACATAAGGAATTAATCCGCTGGCGTTTTCCAGTGTGAAATAGCCAAGTACGCCGCCAAGCACGCCCATCATGCTGCATGCCAGGTTATACATGTAGGCACGGGTGCGGCTGAAGCCAGCGTTCAGCAAGACAATAAAATCACCGATTTCCTGTGGAATTTCGTGTGCAATGATCGCAAAGGCGGTGACAAATCCCAGCTGTGGATTGGCAAGAAACGCGGCGGCAATCAATATGCCGTCCGTAAAATTATGCATGCCATCACCGACCAGTATCATCCATCCGGCTTTACCGGCTTCATGCGCGTCGTGGCCATGCTCATGATGATGTCCATCGCCTTCATGGTGATGTGAGTGACGCAGGATCGCCATTTTTTCCAGCAGGAAGAATGCCAGCAAACCAGCCAGTAAGCAGGCGAATAAAGTATGTGGATCGGCTTTGGATTCAAATGCTTCCGGCAAGGCGTGCAACAGCGATGTCGATAACATAATGCCGACAGACAAGCTGACCATGCGCTCTACCATTTTGGCGAGCAGGGAAAATGAAAAAATAGCCGCAGCAGAAATACTCAACACACCAGCCAGCGCGGTGGTAATCAGTATGGATAACAGGGTGGAGTGAATTTTAAACCTCGGGGAATTTGCAACCAGGTTGCAAATTAGAACATAGTGCCAGATTTTCTGCAAATCTGACACCGTTCGGAATGCTGTACGCAGGCGATGGGGATCAGGCTACGCCGTTGGCACTCAGCCATTGTACACAGCGTGTCCAGCCGTCTTTGGCGTCTGCTTCCACATAGCTGGCGCGGTAGTCGGCATGGAAAGCATGGCCTGACGTGGCATACACGTTGAAGGCAGACTGGCTACTGCCTTGCGCCAGCGCGCTTTCCATTTCTCTGATACTCGCTACCGGAATACTTGCATCATTGGCACCATATAAGCCGAGAACTGGTGTTGTCAGGCTGGCAGCCACGTCCAGTGGATGATGCGGTGTCAGCGTTGTCGCTGTACCCGTCAGACGGCCATACCAGGCTACTCCGGCTTTGATTGATGGATTGTGTGCTGCGTATAACCAGGTAATGCGTCCACCCCAGCAAAAGCCGGTCACGCCTGCTCTGCTAAGGTCGCCACCGTGTTGGCCTGCCCATGCCAGCACAGCATCCAGATCGCCCATGACTTGCGCATCTGGTACTTTATAAATAATTTCCTTGAGCAGTTCAGGAACCGTTTGATATTGACTGGCATCACCCTGACGGACAAACATTTCAGGTGCGACAGCCAGATAACCGAGTTTGGCAAAGCGTCGCGCCACATCCATGATGTGCTCATGCAAACCAAATATCTCAGACACGACCAACACTACGGGGAGCGAAGATTTACCCGCTGGTTGTGCATAGTACAAAGGCACGGACTGGCCATGGACATCAAGATCAATGCGGCCATCTTCCAGGCCAACGGTATCAGTACGTATGACAGTCTGGTGCGTGATGGGCTGAGTTGCCGCTGCAAAGCCCGCGCTGCTCTGCGTTGTCGCGGTCGGTGGATGTGATGTATTGACCTGATTTTCGTCGTGTTGTCGGGTAGGTTCAGAAGCGCTCATCGTGTGTTATCCGGAAAAATTGGTCGGGAGGGTAATGCATCAGCATGGCTGCCAGCAAAATATACTGATTATCTTAACCGGAAAACAAAATGTGCTCTTTATGACGAGTGCACCATCGTCCAGATCAGCATGGCGTCAACAATACTTCAAGCAGGATGGACTGAGGCAAAACGAATCCAGCAGCGGGATGATTTCTTGTTGCAGCGCCATTCAACCCCTTACAACCACTGAACTGAACTACTGGTAAGACTTTATTACCTTCGTTGCTGTGGTGTAGCCAATATTTCAGACAACATGTTTCTTGCTGGTGAAGCAAACATGACTTGCATATCACTTGCAAGTCATGTTTTCCAGCGCAAAGGAAGTTTGTTGAGTCTTGCCGGGACAATTCTGTGTCATTCCCCGGTAGAAAACAGTAAATTTTTTGAATGCTGTCATTTTAATATTTGAAAATGAATAATTTACTTATTTTTGATAAAAGTAAAATTCTGTTTTGATAAAAGTATCGAATTATTCAACCAAAGTTGAAATTCATTTCATCCTTGTGTGATGAAAATTGCAGCACTTCCTATCGTACTATCCCCGCCATAGCGGCAAATGCGCGCACAAGCTTTCAAAACAAAGGAGATAGAAATGGTCTGGAGTCAGGTTTATGACCCGCTAGGCAATATATGGTTATCGGCGCTGATGGCGGCGATACCTGTGGTTGTGATGCTGGGATGTATTGCATTTGGTCATATGAAGGCGCATTACGCTGCGGGTCTTGGTTTGGCGAGCGCGTTAGCAGTGTCGATTTTTGGCTTTGGCATGCCTGCCGGGCTGGCATGGAATGCGGCGGGTTTTGGTGCGGCATTTGGCCTGCTGCCTATTGGCTGGATTGTGTTGAATATTATTTTTCTGCACCAACTGACCATAGAAAACGGTTCATTCTCTGTATTGCAGGACAGCCTGACCGGCATCACCGATGATCGCCGCATACAGTTGTTGCTGATCGCGTTCTGTTTCGGCGCATTCTTTGAAGGTGCTGCTGGCTTCGGTACGCCGGTTGCAGTGACCGCAGCGATCATGATCGGCCTGGGATTTTCTCCGTTGGCGGCATCAGGTTTGTGTCTGATCGCGAACACCGCGCCAGTGGCGTATGGTGCGCTTGGCACGCCTGTGATTGCGCTGGCGGCTGTGACAGGCATCGATCTGATGCAGTTGTCCGGCATGATCGGCCGTCAGTTGCCATTATTTTCTTTGCTGGTGCCGTTCTGGCTGATCTGGGCGTTTGCCGGTTTCCGCGGCATGCTGCAAATCTGGCCTGCGATTCTGGTCGCCGGTCTGAGCTTCGCAGTTCCGCAATATCTGGTGTCTAACTACCACGGTCCGTGGCTGGTGGATGTGGTCGCGGCGATTGTGTCTATGGTCAGCCTGATCCTGTTCCTGAAAGTCTGGAAACCGAAAAAAATCTGGACGTCGACTTCACTCAAAGGTCATGAAACCGATTCTGGCGAACCTGATCTGGAAAGTGAAAAACCGCATGGTCATGAAGCCGATGCCGCGGCAGCGATTTTCAAAAAGCACGATACCCGTGCGCTGGTGCTGGCATGGATGCCGTGGGTGATCTTAACCACGCTGGTGTTTGTCTGGGGCGTTCCGGAATTCAAAAAATGGGTCGATGGTATTTCTGTGTTCAAGATTCCATTTGCCGGCTTGCATAACATGGTCGAAAAGGTTGCCCCTGTCGTCGCCAAGCCGCATAAAGAAGCGGCGGTGTATACGCTGAACTGGTTGTCGGCAACCGGTTCCGGGATTTTCCTTGCCTCCATCATTAGCGGCTTGCTGATGAAATACAAACCGATTGATCTGGTCAAAATTTATTTCCGCACAATCTGGCTGGTACGTTATTCCCTGCTGACCATCGTGCTGATGCTGGCACTCGGTTATCTGACACGCTATTCCGGCACCGATGCCACGCTGGGTCTGGTGTTTGCGCATACGGGTGCTTTCTACCCTATCTTCGGCACTTTGCTGGGCTGGCTGGGCGTGGCGCTGACGGGCTCGGATACGGCCGCCAATGTGTTGTTCGGCGGTCTGCAAAAAACTACCGCAGAGCAATTGGGTTTAAGCCCTGTACTGATGGCAGCGGCCAATAGTTCGGGCGGCGTCATGGGCAAGATGGTCGATGCGCAGAGTATCGTGGTCGCCAGTACAGCCACACGCTGGTATGGACATGAAGGCACGATTCTGCGCTTCGTGTTTTTCCACAGTCTGGCGCTGGCGGTGCTGGTTGGCTTCTTCGTATTCATGCAAGCCTACGTCGCACCGTTCACCTCATTAGTGCATTAATAGAACTTACGTAAAACCGCCCCAGCGGCGTTATGGCTCCTTGCCGTACTATTCGTACTGTCTTCGTCGCCATGCCTTGCTGGGGCAACTTTGCGTAAGTCCCAAGACGCATTACAAACGATAAGGGCGATTGTCCCCGTCGTATAAAAAATCCCTGCCAAAGCGCGCTGTGCGCAGGGATTTTTTTCAGTGCTTCGCTGTTTTCTTAGTATGGCAATACGGTGTCAGATCAATGCTGTCGGCCGTCTGCGGCAGGCTGACTGCACCGGCTGGCAGCAAGCGCGCAAAGCTGCGCATGACTTCTTCTTCACCATGTACCAGAAACGTATGCGTGGCACGCGTATGCTGATGCCAGGTCAGTAATTCATCGCGGTCAGCATGCGCTGAAAAACCGTTGATGGTATGTACGCCAGCTCTGACTGCGATCTCTTCACCTAGCACACGCACTGTACGCGCACCGTCGATAATTTCCCGTGCCAGCGTTCCTTTCGCCGCAAAGCCGACGAACACGATGCTGGCGTTCTGCCGCCACAGATGGTGCTTCAGATGATGACGGATGCGGCCACCGGTACACATGCCCGCGCCCGCCATAATGACCGCGCCGCCGGAAAAACGGTTGATCGCCATACTGTCCGCCACATCCCGCGTGAAATGCAGACCGGGCAAATCAAACGGATCATGCTCATTGCTGAACATCGCTGCCGTTTCGGCGTCATAACAACCAGTATGCTGACGGAAAATCTCGGTCGCTGAGATCGCCATCGGTGAATCCAGAAACACCTGCATGGAACGCGGTAAACGATGCTGCTGCACGCCTTCGCGCAGGTAATACAGCAACTCTTGCGCACGTTCCAGCGCGAAGGTCGGAATCACGACATTGCCGCCGTGCCGGAAGGTGTCGGTAATCACCTGATACAGCTCTTCTATCGACAGATCGAGCGGTTTGTGCAGACGGTCGCCATACGTGGTTTCCATCACCACCACATCGGCTTTTGGCGGCGTCGTCGGATTGCGCAACAGCTTTCTGCCGTTGCTGCCGATATCGCCGGAAAAAACGACGCGACATTTTTTGCCATCTTCCGTCAGATTCAGCACGACGGAGGACGAGCCCAGAATATGGCCGGCATCGATAAACGTCGCGGTGATGCCGGGCGCGATCAGCAACTCCTGATCGTAATGCACAGTCTGGTTAAAGTGATCCAGCATATGCAACACATCATGCGTGTTGTACAGCGCTTCGGTGCGTTTGTCTTCACCGCGCCGCGCGCTTTTCTTGTTCTGATATTCGGCTTCCGATTCCTGCAGATGCGCAGAATCGAGCAACACGATGCGCGCCAGATCGCGGGTCGCAGCGGTGGCAATGATGTTGCCACGGAATCCGCGTCGCACCAGCAACGGCAGGCGGCCGCAATGATCCAGATGCGCATGCGTCAGCAACACATAGTCGATTGACGCTGCATCGAAGCCGAACGGGCCGGCATTTTCTTCATTCAGATTACGGCTGCCTTGATACATGCCGCAGTCAATCAGTATGCGCACACCGTCGCATTCCAGCAGATGGCAGGAACCGGTCACACCGAGATCGGCACCATGAAATGACAGTTTCAATTGAATTTCCTCACTGAATAATCAGGGCATCGCGCTGACTGCCGCTTCGCCCGAAGCGTCAAGTATAGCCAGAGTGATGCCATACAGATAGCATTCGCCGCACTTTCTCTTGGGAAGGCCGTATTGAATGCACGCTTGCTGAGCCAGCTCAAATTTCGGCGGGTGTGTAGTCTATTTGTGCATCTCCTTCCAAGAGAAACAACATCTATCAAATTTTCTGACATCATTTGATGTTGCATTACTAATTGCACGCAGGTATGTTACTTTTTTATTTTAAAACCAGTTAAATGATCAAGAGATCGCAGTGCGTCAACGTGATAGCAAGAGGTTAGCGTTGCTATTTCTTCTGCGCTTTTGAGATCCATTTTTTTACCGCTAACGATGGAAATTGTTGGGTTTAAAATAAATCAAAAACTTATGCATTACTAGGAGTGGTAATTGGAAATTCTGTTTTATATACTTTTTACATTTGTGGCTTACAAAATATATGTCAGCCTGTATTTCAAAAGTAAAAAATTTAACGCTATAAAAAATAGCATCGAACAATATACAAAAAATTGTAATGACCTGAACAAGCATATAGAAGACCTAAAGTCATCCTACGTTGATATAAGGTCGTTTGACTACGGAGAAAGGCAACTTTACGACAATAGTAACTTCAACATGAAAAGAACAAAATGGAAAGAGGAAGCCAAAAGCCATCGAACGCACAACTGTTCTTCATCTGTTTTGAAGAACGCTAGCAACCAGCCATTCAAATATCTGTGCAAATATTTCCATATAAAAGTCACGGAAGAAACATTATCGATATTCGAACAAGTGCTGAATAATTTTGCCTCGGCTGAACAAGGCAAGATTTTATTGAAAAATGAAAGAGATTCTATTGTCTCGAGTATTAGTAACTCTATCCCGCTACTAATACGGAGCTTTAGTCGTGAAAGAGTCATTCAAGAATTGGGGTTTAATCATATTGATTTGAGTGATCTATATTTTCCTGTCTACACATTTCAATTTGTTTCTGCAGGGGGAAATAGTTCTTCGAAGTGCGACATCAAGTTGGACGTGCAGAACTTAGATAGCTTTATCCGTTACCTGAGTGACCTCGTAAAATTCAAAAATAGCATCGCAGGACAGCGAGCTTTAATGACTTCAAATCTCAGAGAAAAAATAAAAAACCGGGATAACTTTACTTGTAAAATTTGTAATCTGTCGGTTGCTGAAGAAAAAAATCTTTTGTTGGAAATTGATCACATTACCCCGCTTGCAAAAGGTGGTATGACTTCTGAGGAAAATTTGCAAACTTTGTGTTGGAGATGCAACCGTTCAAAAGGAGCAAAAATCTTTTGCAATTAAATCAAAGAGCACCATCTGCACTCACAAATATTTACAACACCGTTCTCATCACTGAGACATCGCACCAGCCAATAAAAAATTCCCGACAGATCAGACGATGTGCCGGGGATTTTTTATTAGGTAGCAATTTATTCCGGTTGCAGATAAAACGCATCCGGTAATTGCGCGCCAGCGGTGGTGGTTTTGATGTCGCCTTTGGTGTTGGTCAGTACGACTTCGAGTTCGGGGCCACCGAGTTCGATGATGACTTGGCGGCAGGCACCGCAAGGGGCGATAGGGCCGTCGGTGTCGCCGGTGACGGCGATTGTTGCGAAATCACCCGGGCGATAGCCAGCGGCGACGGCGCTGAATAAGGCGGTGCGTTCGGCGCAGTTGCACAGGCCATACGACGCATTTTCCACATTGCAGCCGTGGAAAACTTTGCCATCTTTGGTCAGCACTGCCGCGCCGACTTTGAATTTGGAATACGGTGCATAGGCGCGTTCGCGCGCCAGTTTGGCTTCAATGATCAGTTGCTGCGTGTTCATTATTTTTCTCCATTAGGACTTACGCAAAGCCGCCCCGGCGGATTACGGCTCCTCGCCGTACTATTCGTACTGTCTTCGTCGCCATGCCTTGCCGGGACAACTTTGCGTCAGTCCGGTCTATTTAAAAAGGCACGCCGGTCAGCATGCCTTTTTTGTTTAAGTTTGTCCCTGATATATGCTGCGCCTTTCAGATCATTTTTGCTCTGAAAGGCGCAGCAGTATTCGGAGATTATTTTTTCACGCCCAGTTCGCGCAAACGTTCCTGCAGATAGCTGCCGGACGTGTGACGTTCAGACAGCACAACGTCCGGACGTGGATGAAGGAACAGTGGCAGTGAAATACGGGATTTCTTCGCTTCTTCGCCGGTCGGGTTCAGCACGCGGTGAATGGTCGAAGGGTAATACCCTTGCGAGGCTTCATCGAGCATGTCACCGATGTTAACGATCAGCATGCCAAAGTCGCACGGCACATCATGCCAGGCGTTGTCTTTGCCCAATACCTGCAAGCCAGCCTGGGTGGCGGCTGGCAGCACGGTCAGCAGGTTGATGTCGCCATGCGCTGCTGCCCGCACTGCATCTGGTTCTTCATCGCCGGTCAGCGGTGGATAGTGCAACACGCGCAGCAGGGTCAGGTCGCTGTCGGTGATCATGTCCGACAAAGGCATCGAATACTTGGCTTTGATGTCTGCCGGTGTGTGATCTTCTACCCATTGCAGCAATTCCGTGGCGAGCTTGTTACCGTGCTCGTAGTATTCCAGCGCAGCCTTGGAGACTTCGGATGGATATTGTCCCCACGGGTAGACGTGGTAAAACTCTTTCAGATCGCGCTTGGCATAGCCTTTGGCGGTTTCGGAAATTTTCGGCGAAAAATAGCCGTCCATTTTTTCCGTAAACGCGTATTTGTTTTTCGCATCGGTCTGGAAAAACTCGTACCATTCCTGATAAATGGTGTTGAGCAGATTTTGCGATAAAGGATGATTGGTCAAAACGCCAAAGCCGGTGTTGTGCAGGCTTTCGGTGAATTTTCTTGCCGCATCCGGATCACGATAATCAACTGGTTGTATCAACATGATGGCTCCCCTTATTTTGCCAGTGCTGGTTTTAGCCAGTCGCTGGACAAGGCCTGATCAATCAGCTTAGCGCAGGCTTCGGCATCCACTTTCATGCAGACGCGAGTTTCTGGTTTGCTGGCTTCCCAACCTGCTTGAGGGTAAGGAATCGCCAGTTTCGCCATCATGGTCTGACCATTGCCTATGCCTTCTTTGGCAACGCGCACGCGACCGTTTTGTGTTTCAAAAATTTCCGGTGCCACCAGCCAGACAAACGCCAGCACATCGTGACCGTAGCAGGCGTGACCGAGGTCAGGGCGTATGCTTTGGTAGAAGTTCGCGTAGAAATTCACTGCGTGCGACAGGGTATCCATCGCTACGTGTTTATGTTGTGCTGCCAGACGCGCAAAGAAGCTCGATGGCAAGACCACGCGATGTGTCACATCCAGACCCACCATGGTCAGATCCCAGCCTGCGGTGAAGACCAGATCCGCTGCGTCTGGATCATTCCAGACATTGGCTTCTGCAACAGGCGAGACATTGCCCGGTTCATCAACAGCACCTGCCATCAGCACGACTTTTTTCAGCAGCTTAGGCAGTTGTGGTTCCATTTTCAGTGCCAGACCCAGATTGCCCAGCGGGCCAACCGCGACCAGTGTGATTTCACCCGGATGCTGACGCGCCATCTTGACGATGAATTCTGCCGCGCTTTCCACTTCCGCTTTACCGCCGACGTCGATACGGGATGGCAGATTGCCGAGGCCATCTGCGCCGTGGATGAAGTCAGGCGGCGTGCCTGCTGCTTTGGCGAATGGGACATTCACGCCTTGCGCCACCGGAATAGTACGGCCTGCGATACGGGTCAAATAGAGCGCATTGATGGTCGCCTGTTCGACATACACGTTACCGAAAGTAGTGGTGATACCAACGACATCAATATCCGGATGCGCGAGCGCGAAATACAAGGCCATTGCGTCATCAACGCCAGGGTCCGTATCGAAAATGACTTTATGTTTTGCTTGCATGGAAATACTCCAGGAATTAACTTCAACTGGCCATTGAACAGAACCCAGTTTGAAGCAATTTGTTGTGTTTGACCTGGTTCAAGGAGGCCGTTATTAACGTTGTCGATTTAAAAAATAAATCACCGGCAGTCTGTACGGGACAAGCCTATACGGACGACCGGCAGGTTTTATAGTCTTTTATCGTGACTTTACAAACGGCACGCCTATCGCCTTCGGCGCGACGGATTTCGCCATCAGGCCCGCAAGAACGACGACGGTGACTACATACGGAATCATCTGTATCAATGATCCCGGTACTTTTCCCAAGCCAGGGAAGACAACGCCTTCGATCTGGACTTGCAGAGCAGTGAAAAAACCGAACATCAGGCAGCCGAGCGCCGTTTGCAGTGGACGCCAGTTACCGAACACCAGCGCCGTCAGCGCCAGATAACCATTACCGGCAGACATATCACGCAGGAAGAAACCACTTTGTACGATGGACAGATATGCGCCCGAGAATGAGCACAGCACACCGGCGCACAGCATCGCCATAAAGCGTGTGCGCTCGACATTGATTCCTGCTGCATCGGCTGCGTGCGGGTTTTCACCAACGGCGCGCAGACGCAGGCCGAAACGGCTGTGATACAAGACCCAGTGCACCAGCGGAATCAGGGCAAACGCCAGATACACCAGCGCGCTGTGACCACCGATCAGCTTGGTATAAAACCAGCCCAGAAACGGGATACCTGCCACCGCATCTGAACCCGGTAAAACGATATCGAACAATCGGGCAGCGCCAAGATCTGGCGTGCGTCCGCCCTGCATAAAGAAAAACTGGGCAAGCACAAAGGTCAGACCACTCAGCGCGATATTCAACGCAATACCAGCGACCAGCTGGTTACCTTTTTGCGTGATGCTGACAAAGCCTTGCAACAAAGCGATGACAGCGGAAATGCCGATACCGGCGAGTATGCCGAACCACGGGTTTTGCGTCGCGACGGCGACTGCTGCTGACACAAATGCCGCTGCCAGCATTTTGCCTTCGAGTGCCAGATCCACCACGCCGCTGCGTTCAGCGAACAGACCTGCCATCGCTGCGAACATTAATACCGGTGCATTGCGGATGGTTGAGACCAGAATGCTGGAAAATTGAAAATCATCAAACATCATTTTTCCTTACGCTTGAGCAGAGCAGAAATCGCCGGGGCATACAGATTTTCCATCGCACCGCAAAACAGTATGATCAGGCCCTGAATGAAAATAAAGGTTTCGGTCGGAATATTCGGTTTTTCCAGCGACAGATCAAAGCCACCTTGTATCAGCGCACCGAACAGTATCGACGACAGCAAAATACCTATCGGATGCTGACGCCCCATCAATGCCACGGCGATGCCGATAAAGCCTGCGCCTGCGGGGAAGTTCAGGCCCAGATAATGGGTTGATCCCATGACGGAATTGACGGACGCCAGACCGGCCAGCGCACCGGAAATCATCATCGCAATAATAATGGTTTTGCCGATGGAAATACCCGCATAGTGCGCCGCATGCTGGTTCAGACCGGTAGCGCGTAACTGATAACCCCAGGTTGTGCGCCATACGGCAACACCGTAAATAATTAAGGCCAGCAAGGCCATGATGAAGCTGATATTCAGCGGAGTTTCACCCAGCACAGGCAGGATGCCATTCAGCTTAGGCAGCCATGCGCTATCGGCAAAGACACGGCTGGCAGGATTTTGCTGACCGTCTGGAATCATCAGGATGATCAGATAATTCATCAGATTGGCCGCAATGAAGTTGAACATGATGGTCGTCACAACTACGTGGCTGCCACGTTTTGCCTGCAGATAACCAGGTAAAAAAGCCCATGCCGCGCCGAAGATTGCGCTGCCGGCAATCGCCAGCGGAATCAACAGCCATGCCGGTAAGCTGGCGTCAAAAGCCAGCAGCACCAGTGTCAGCCCGAGTCCGCCCAGATACATCTGACCTTCGCTGCCGATATTGAATAAGCCCGCTTGCATCGCAATCGATACCGACAAGCCGGTGAAGATAAATGTGGCGGCGTAGAACAGGGTGTAGCCCAGTCCTTCGGGATTGAAAACAGCGGCATTCAGCAGTATGCCCAGCGATTCCACCGGGCTTTCACCCAGCAGATAAATCACACCGGCTGCTACCAGCAGGGCGGACAGCAAGTTCATTAAAGGCAGGGCAAAGGCGGTGGCCCAGCGGGGAAGATCAGCTTGATTCATACGTGGTTCGTCGCTTGTTTGTTCGCTTATGTTCGCTTTTTGTTTCGGCTGCTGCTTAGTGTTTGTGTAATCCGCCCATCAGCAGGCCGATGCGGGTCGCATCAAATTCTTCTACTTTCAGCTCGCCGGTGATACAGCCGCCGGACATCACCAGTATGCGGTCTGCCAGCGCGCGGACTTCTTCCAGCTCCACTGACACTAACAGTATGGCGACACCGGCATCGCGCATCGCCAACAAGCGTGCGTGCAGACTTTCTATAGTGCCGATATCCACGCCGCGTGTCGGCTGCCCGACCAGCATCAGTTTTGGTTCTGACGCCATCTCACGCGCCATCACCACTTTTTGCTGATTACCGCCGGAAAGCAGGGCGATGCGTAAATGCGGATCAGCCGGGCGCACATCAAATTTGCTCAGCAGTTCGGTGCAGTTCTTGAGTATGGCTTTGTAGTCGAGCAGACCAAAGGCTTTGCCCAGTTTTTTCTGATAGCCGAGAAAGCTGTTCATCATGACCGAGAAATTCTTCACGACCGCATCACGCAGCCGATCTTCAGGCACATGCGCGATGCCGAGTTCGCGGAACGTCGCAGGCAAACCATCAGCATCTTTGCGCCCTGCAAATGGCAGCGGCTTTCCTTGCATAGTCACTGCACCGCTGCTGGGTAATCGCATGCCGCTCAGCACTTCCAGTAGCTCGCTTTGTCCATTGCCGGAGACGCCAGCGATGGCGACGATTTCTCCGGCGCGGATATTGAAATTCAGATCTTTAAGCAAGCTGACTTGCTGGGCGTTGATCAGATTCAGACCCTTCACATCTAGCACTGTTTCACCCGGCGCATACGGCGCACGCGGCAAATGTGTTTCGATAGGGCGACCCACCATCAGTTCTGCCAGTTGCTCTTTATTGGTGTTCACCGTCTGCACGGAACCGACGACGGTACCCGCGCGCATCACGGTCACTTCGTCAGTGATGTCGAGAATTTCCTGCAGCTTGTGAGTAATCAGAATAATCGTTTTGCCTTGTTCTTTGAACAGGCGCAAGACGGCAAACAGCGAGGCGGTTTCCTGCACCGTCAGCACCGCCGTAGGTTCATCCAGAATCAGGATATTCGCACTGCGGTATATTTGTTTCAGAATTTCAACGCGCTGCTGTATGCCGACCGATAAATCCTGAATTTTGGCGAGTGGATCAACGTCGAGCGAGTAACGCTGACAAATCTCACGCAGGCTGGCTTCGACTTGTTTGCGATGGGCTGCAAGCCTGAAGCCTCCTTCAGAGCCGAGCATGACGTTATCCAGCACGGTCATGTTTTCCACCAGCATGAAATGCTGATGCACCATGCCGATGCCGAGATCGATTGCTTCCTGACTGTTACGGATTTGCTGTGGCGTGCCATTGATCAGCAACTGACCACCATCCGCACGATAGTAACCGTACAGGATGCTCATCAACGTGGATTTGCCTGCACCATTTTCGCCGATGATGCCGTGGATGGAACCGGGTGCAATGGAAAAACTCACATCGCGATTCGCCTGCACTGCGCCAAAGCGTTTGGATATGTGTTGAAATTCGACGGCAGCTTGCATACGTTCGGGATTCTCGGTGTGATCGAGTCAGGAATAGGGGTAAAAATTTCGGGGCGCCGATGTTGGCGCCCCGATCATGGTGAGTTTTATTTTAAATCGGGCACTTATTTGCATCACGGAAATCGACGACTTTGATTTTCCCGTTGATGATGTCTTGTTTCGCTGCATTGACGCGTTTTTCAACTTCAGCACTGACAACGCTGCGATTGTCCTTGTCCAACGCCCAGTCTACGCCGCCTTCTTTCAGGCCTTTGTAGACGGTACCGCCTTGCCATCTGCCATTTTTCAATTGCATGAAGCTGTCATAAATCGCCTGATCAACGCGCTTGACCATCGATGTCAGCATATTGCCCGGATGTATGTAGTTTTGATTCGAGTCAACACCGATACCGAGTTTGCCTTTTTCTTTCACGGCCTGCAGTGTGCCCATGCCGCTGCCACCAGCTGCGGCAAAGATCACATCCACGCCGCGTTCAAACTGGGCACGTGCCAGTTCGCCGCCTTTGGCCGGATCGTTCCAGGCAGATGTCGTGGTGCCGACCATGTTCTGCACGACTTCAATTTTAGGATCAGTCGCTTTCGCACCCTGCAAATAACCACAAGAAAAATTGCGGATCAGCGGGATATCCATGCCGCCGATAAACCCAATTTTTTTCGATTTGCTGGCAAGTGTTGCTGCCACGCCGACCAGATAAGAACCTTCCTGTTCTTTAAATAAAACGGAGCTCACGTTGTCACCTTTGGCGACACCATCGATCAGCACGAACTTGGTGGCCGGGAATTCTTTCGCGATATTCTGTACTGCCTGCGCTTGGGCAAAGCCGATGGCGGCAATCAGATCGACTTTTTTGCGCGCCAGATTGCGCAGTACCTGTTCAGTCTGGGTGTCGCTGGCGACTTGTACTTCCATGAAGCCGATCTTGGTCTCTTTTTTGAAGCGTTCTGCGCCTTCGGAAGCAGATTGATTGAAGGACTTATCAAATTTACCGCCTGCATCGTAAATCACTGCAAACTTCGGGTCTGCGGCGTAAGCGCTGGCGGTGATGAACAGACCAGCCAGAGTCAGGCAGAATGGTTTGAGTTTCATGAGAGCTTCCTTATTCAGAGATCATTCAGTGAAAACAGGTGGCGGACAAGGATGGTCATCTGGAAGACTATCCAAATGAGCGGATGCCCATTTCATGCTTGCTTTCACCAGCCTAACATGGAGCGGTGTTACTTCACTTCATGCAGGCAAAATTTTATCAAATACTGTGCAGCTGAGACGCTTGCCTCTAATCAAACCCGGCCACTGGCGAGGATTGCGGAATGCGTTGATACGGTATCAGGCAGCCTGTTGGGCCGCCATAAATTCCAGCACTTCCTGACGCTGTGGAATCGATGTCTGCGCACCGAGTCTGGTCACTGTCAATGCGGCGGCGTACTGTGCTTCGCGGCTGGCTTCAGCGATGCTGAGTCCATTTGCAATGGCGACGGCAAATGCGCCGACAAAGGTATCGCCCGCAGCAGTAGTATCGACCACATTCACTTTGATCGCCGGAATGAAATGGCATTCATCCGCTTGCGCAATCAGTGCGCCGTGACCGCCCATCGTCAGCAAGACGGTGCCGGTTCCGAGGGCCAGTAACTTCTCTGCTGCAACACGGGCGCTGGCCTGGTCGGTCACTTCGGTCTGACTCAGCTGTGCTGCTTCCGTTTCATTCAGGATCAGATAATCAACCTGCGCCAACAGGGCGGCATCCAGGTCTTGCGCCGGAGCCGGATTGAGGATGACTTTGACTCCTGCATCGTGCGCGATCTGGATGGCGCGGGTGACCGTTGCAAGCGGCGTTTCCAGTTGGCACAGCAACATGCTGGCACTGCAAATGGTGTCGCGAGCCGCTTCAATCTGTGCTACGGATACCGTTGCATTGGCACCGGCAGCCAGCACAATGCTGTTATCGCCACCGTCTTCCACTAATATCCCGGCCACGCCTGTCGCGACACCGGAAGCCCGTGTCAGCTGACTGAGATCAATGCCTTCAGCCGCCAACGTCTGCCGTGAAAAATCGCCAAAACCATCATCACCAACCGCGCCGATAAAGTGGACGTCCGCACCCTGACGCGCGGCCGCCACCGCCTGATTGGCACCTTTGCCGCCGGGAATTTGCCGGAACTCATGACCGTGCAGGGTTTCTCCTAATGCCGGCATGCGCGGCGTGCGGAAAACCAGATCCATGTTGACGCTGCCGACTACTGTGATGCGTGGCTTCATGATACTTTTTTCTCAATATAAAGAGTTGCGCAATCGTTTGCGCAATCGTTTTCGTATTTAACTATGTGCTGCTCGAAGTCGTCAAGCGCATTCTCAGGAATGCGTTGAAATTTGCTTGTTTCCTGATCAGAACAACAACGGCGTTCGCCGTGCAGTGATAAAAAAATATGCAGGATTCAAGAGAGTGAGCGATTGTGGGGCCGAAGATATTTCCTGTCAATTATGACAAAGTGGTGGGCACGGATTTATCGCGTTTACGTGGGCAAGGTGAGTATGAGGACGTATTCAGCGGTGCTGATGGAGCGTTGCCTGTTGAGGCGTAGTGGATACTGGGGTGCCATCAGATTGACAATTTTCAGACAAATGTTTATTGTTTTAAACAATTGTTTTTGGTGGGTGTTGTAAGTGCTTGTTGTAAGTGATTGAAGAGCTTGTTTTAAGCAAGTGCAGATGATCTCTTTTTTGGCAGAAACGAAGTGAAAACAAATCCAGACTAAAACAAGTAGTAACAGATAACAACCTTACGCCACCACGGGTCATCGTTGCCAGTGTTGCACACCTCTCCAATCGTCAGTGCACCGTCACAGGCCAGCATTACAGATCATCATGTCAAAAAAAGAACAGTTGTATCAGTTGGTGCGTTCTCATCCATCTATCTCCCAGCAGGCATTGGCAGAACAGTTGCACATCTCACGGTCTGCGGTTGCGGGTCATATCACCAGCCTGATACGCGATGGGCGCATACTGGGGCGGGCATACGTGTTAGCGAGTGAGCGTCCGCTGATATGTATTGGCGGTGCGAATATCGACCGTAAATTACGGACATATGCTGCTTTACAGATGGGCACCTCCAATCCTGTCAGCCAGATTGAGTCTTTTGGCGGTGTAGCGAGGAATATTGCCGAAAATCTGGCGCATCTGGCAAGCCCGGATCTGCCGGTTCAGTTGATATCCGCACTCGGAGACGACGTTGCCGGGGAGGGTTTGCGCAAACATGCCGAATCAGTGGGAATTGATGTGAAGTCCTGCCTGCAAGTCAGTGGCGGGGTGACTGGTAGCTACACCGCGTTGCTCGATGAGCAGGGCGCGCTCCTGCTGGCGATGGCGCATATGACCTTATGCGACGCACTGACGCCGGAATTTTTGGCACGGAGTTCGCAGCAACGCAGGAATGCCGCATTGGTGATCGCGGATTTGAATTTACCGCAGGCTAGTTTGCAGACGTTGTTGCAAGAGGCGCAGCAAAATGGTGGTCTGCTGCTATTTGTGGCTGTGTCAGAACCCAAGATGCAGCATTTGCCTTTGCGTCTGGATGGATTGCGATTGCTGATACTGAACCAGTATGAATTGCAGGCGCTTGCAGGGCGAATGCTGGATGACCATGCGCAGATTGCTAATGCCTGCGCATCGTTGCAGGAGCGTGGAGCCGTGGATGTCGTGGTGACGCTGGGTGCGGATGGTGTGATATGGACAGATGCGGATAATCCGGCAGGTTTTTGCCACTTACCAGCGATTCCTGTCACCGTGACCGATGTAACGGGTGCCGGAGATGCTTTTGCCGCCGCAGTATGCTGGTCGCTGGCACAACAACCGGATGACCTTGCTGTTGCATGTCAGCAGGGTTTGCAGATGGCGGCGCAGACTGTACAGAATGCGTCCAGCGTTGCGATAGTATCGTGATAGTGCTCCCGGTGTCATCGCGATTGATCTGTCGACGCCATACAGACAGCAGTGTGCCATGAGCGCTTCATCCAATAGCCGGAATGACCGGAATAGCCGGAATGACCGGAATAATCTCATAATTAAATTACTGAATGATTGATGAAGGAATAAGCATGCATTCTTACCTGACGTTTTCCGCCGAAGTTCAGGCTGCCAGAGTATCTGGCAAGCCAGTTGTTGCGCTGGAATCTACTATTATTTCGCATGGAATGCCTTATCCGCAGAATGTGCAGACGGCACGCGCGGTGGAGCAGATTATCCGTGATGCCGGGGCAGTGCCCGCCACTATTGCCATCATGAATGGCAAAATCAACATCGGTTTGTCTGATGCTGAGCTGGAGTTGCTGGGACAATCCGCCGATGCAATGAAAGTCAGTCGTCGTGATTTGCCTTATGTGTTATCGAGTCAGCGTCTGGGCGCAACCACTGTCGCGGCTACGATGATTTGCGCCGCACTCGCGGAGATTAACGTATTTGTGACCGGAGGAATTGGCGGTGTGCATCGCGGTGCTGAAACCAGCTTTGATATCTCGGCAGATTTACAGGAGCTGGCGCAGACGTCCGTTGCCGTGGTGTGTGCCGGCGCCAAATCCATTCTCGATCTGGGATTAACGCTGGAATATCTGGAAACGCATGGTGTGCCGGTGGTCAGTGTCGGACAAGAAGAGTTTCCAGCGTTCTTTACGCGCCACAGCGGATTTCCGGCGGATTTCCGTCTGGATACAGCCGAGCAACAGGCCAGCTTCATTCATACTAAATGGGCTCTGGGTCTGCGCGGTGGCGTAGTGATTGCTAATCCGGTACCTGAGGCATCGGCGATGCCGCAGCATGAAATTGAGCAGATGACAGTACAGGCGTTAAGTGAGGCGCAACAACAAGGGGTTGTCGGTAAAGCAGTCACCCCTTTTCTGCTGTCGCGTATCAAGCAACTGACAGGTGGACGTAGCTTGGAAACGAATATTGCTCTGGTAAAAAATAATGCTTTGCTGGGAGCAAAATTAGCGATTGCTTTACACAATTGTCACTGAGTGCCACGGTCAATACCACTGACTGAAGGGAATTGGGGATGACTAAGCAATGATAGCCCGAATTCAGGGATAAAAATATCCCACGTGATAGCCTGCCGCTTTTAATTTGGGCAATTCAAAATAGAGTTTGATATTTTGTTCTGTGCCGGAAGCAAACCCTTTACTGATATCGGTAGGGTCTGCAAGATAATCTGCGGGAGCAAAGGCGCGTTGTAATACCGGCTTATCTTTTGCGTCGTTCAGAGTCAATTCCACCACCGGCCAGGTTTGCACGGTGCTGCTGCTGTTTTGTAACTGTACCGCCAGCAGGAACAGATTTTTTTCTGGGGCTATCGACTGTAGTTCATTCGATTCCATCGAAATCTGATCAATCTGCATTGGCAATCCAATCTGGCAATGGATTGCCTGGCAAGCCTGCACCAGCAACGGTTTGGCATCCGGAAACCGGGCGGCAATCTGTACCCGCATCAAATAAACCGTTTGAGCCAGTAACAGCGGCAACAGCAGAAGACTCAATACCAGCATCACAATACGGGTCACACGATGGCGGCCTTTGTTTTTTTCTGCCTGTACGACAAAAGCAGGTAAATGTTCTTCCTCGTCAGCCGCATCATCAGACTGCGCTGGCTGACTGCCAATATCGCCGGTAGCCGTATTCGCAGAGTCGCTGACAATATCGCTGATCGAGTCCTGATCTGCCGTGACGGCGGCACCTGTTGTGGTGTGGTCGCCGATATCACTGATATAAGGTTCACGATTATCTGTCTCCGGAGCCAGCGGTGACGCAGGTGAAGCGTCCAGTTTCTCACTGCGAATATCGCCAAGCGATGGTTCGTTGGCGGTATGGGCAGCAAATGGCATTGCGTCAACAGCATCGCCGTCGGAGACCGACCAGTCCACAGTAGGTTGGTTCATCAGCGCGGCGCGGGTTTCCAGCTCGACTTGCGCTAAGGTCGCCTCGTCAGACAGGGGCTGCGCTCCTAAATCACCCAGGTCAAAATCCAGCGAGGAAGACGATATAACAGATGTGCTGTCTTCGGCGGGAAGTGCAGATTCTGCGGTAACCGGTTTGACGATTTTCAGTGCGCGTGGCTGCGGCGTTGTTGCCGATTGCGCAGATGTTTCTGTTGATGCGTTTGTCGCCGTATCTTTTACTATCTCTGCTGTTGTATCAGCGATGACAGAACTTGCCTGCTGATCGCGTAATTCCGACGCGACTGGAGGATTTTCCGTGGCGGATACTGCGGTCGCGACAGATGCTTCTGCAACTACTGTGTCAGTTGTTGCATCAGTCGTTGCAATTGTGGCTGCAGCAGTTTTTGCCGCAGTTTTCGCGATAGTTGCCGCAGGTGTTGATACTGTTACTGGCTGTGCTACTGGCGCTGGCGCGCTCAGGTTTTCCAGCGGAATCAGATGTTCAATACCATTGAAGGTTTGATTGCACGAGCCACATCTCACCAGACCTGCATGCAGCTTCAATTGGTCGTTAGCGACCTTGAAGGTAGTCTGACAATGCGGGCAGCGGGTGGCGAGTGCCATGATTTATTGCGGTAACTGACCGGCCAAAGCGACCCAGCCTTCGTGCTCTGCCCAGACGGTGAGTGTGATAAATGGTGCGTAAGCAGCCGCGACTTCTTCTGCCTGACGCGATAAAACGCCGGACAATATCAGCGACCCACCAGCAGCAACACGACCTGCCAGCATCGGTGCCATCAGCTTTAACGGGCTTGACAGAATGTTGGCAACGACGACATCAAATTTTTCTGTTGCAGGATGCGTGCTACCAAATGCTTCTGGTAAAGCATATTCAATGTCACATTGATTACGCTCTGCATTAAAACGAGCCGATTCTATCGCTTGCGGATCAATATCCACGCCAATCACTGAGCTGGCGCCAAGCTTGCTGGCAACCATCGCCAAAATGCCGGAACCACAGCCATAATCGAGCACTGAGCGCTGTTGCGGCGCATGCGCTTCCAGCCATTCCATGCACAGACGGGTCGTTGGATGGCTACCAGTACCAAACGCCAGACCTGGATCAAGTTCCAGGATCAAGGCATTGGCATCCGGCGCATCGTGCCAGCTGGGAACGACCCAGATATTTTTGCCGATGTGAATAGGCGCGAACTGTGATTGCGTCAGACGCACCCAGTCCTGCTCTTCGACAGAGCGCAAAGTGTAGGCTGGTGTAGCACTCAGACCGATGTCCGCCGCCGCAGCAGCAACCAGCGCCGCATGATCGGCATCCGTATCTGCCAGGGCAACGACGCGGCTGCGATCCCATGCATTTTCATCCGGCTCCATGCCTGGTTCGCCAAACAGCGGCTTTTCGGCCTCAGTTCCTTCGTCGGCATCTTCTACCGAAACAGAGAGAGCACCAGCTTCCATCAGAGAATCCGATAAAGATTCTGCATGGTCGCGCGCTACTTCAATGACAATTTCTATCCAGCCCATATCACTACTCTTTCATCCCGCGCCACACTGTGTTTTCAGTGCGGCTACGGTCAACGTTACTTGTTTTTCTTGGACAAATCCGGCATATCAGCCAGCTTGTGCTCCAGGTAATGGATGTTAGTGCCGCCTTCGATAAAGCGGGCATCAATCATCAATTCGCGGTGCAGCGCAATATTGGTCTGTATACCTTCTACGACCATTTCTGACAAGGCAATCTGCATGCGGCGAATTGCTTGATCGCGCGTTTCACCATAAGCAATCACCTTGCCAATCATGGAGTCATAATTCGGCGGTACGAAATAACCTGCATAGGCATGCGAATCAACACGGATACCAGGTCCACCCGGTGTATGCCAGGAGGCGATGCGTCCTGGTGACGGGATAAACTTGAATGGGTCTTCTGCATTGATACGGCATTCAATGGCGTGGCCTTTGAGGGTGATATCGCTTTGCTTGAAGCGTAATTTCTCATTGAAGGCAATGCGAATCTGCTCCTGCACAATATCGACACCGGTAATCATCTCGGTCACCGGATGCTCAACCTGAACACGGGTATTCATTTCGATGAAATAGAACTCACCATTTTCATACAGGAATTCAAATGTACCCGCGCCGCGATAGCCGATTTTGCGGCAGGCTGCAGCGCAGCGATCGCCAATTTTTTCGATGATTTTGCGTGGGATGCCAGGTGCAGGCGCTTCTTCGATCACCTTCTGATGGCGACGTTGCATGGAACAGTCGCGTTCACCGAGCCAGATCGCGTTGCCATGCTGATCGGCCAGAATCTGGATTTCCACGTGACGTGGATTTTCCAGGAATTTTTCCATGTACACTTCAGGATTGCCGAATGCAGCACCAGCCTCGGTTTTGGTCATGGTCACAGCGTTCAGCAAGGCCGCTTCTGTATGCACCACTCGCATCCCGCGACCGCCGCCGCCGCCGGCAGCTTTGATGATGACCGGATAGCCGACTTTGCGCGCTGTTTGCACGATGACTTTGGGATCATCCGGCAAAGCACCTTCAGAACCTGGAACGCAAGGCACGCCTGCTGCTATCATGGCGTGTTTGGCGGATACTTTATCGCCCATCAGACGAATCGATTCGGCACGTGGGCCAATAAAAACGAAACCGGATTGTTCTACGCGCTCTGCAAAATCTGCATTTTCTGACAGGAATCCATAACCAGGATGAATCGCCTGTGCATCAGTCACTTCAGCAGCGCTGATGATGGCGGGCATGCTGAGGTAACTCAGATTCGAGGGCGCCGGGCCGATACAGACAGATTCATCGGCGAGTTTGACGTATTTTGCTTCACGGTCGGCTTCGGAATGCACGACGACCGTTTTGATGCCCATTTCGCGGCAGGCGCGCTGGATGCGTAGCGCGATTTCGCCACGATTGGCGATAAGAATTTTTTCAAACATGATTTAACTTTGCTTTGGCAAGGGTTACAGCTTGCGTTGCCTGACTGCGGTGCCGACATGCGCCGGCATTTGCCTCGGTCTGGCGCACAGGCCAGATTTAGCCAATCACGAACAGAGGCTGACCATATTCCACAGGCTGACCATTTTCAACCAGAATCTGTTTGATCGTTCCGGTGAAATCGCTTTCGATTTCATTGAGGAGTTTCATTGCTTCGATAATGCACAGGGTTTCACCGCTGTTAATATTTTTGCCAATGTCGACAAAAGGTGCGGAGCCTGGAGCTGAGGAGCGATAGAACGTGCCTACCATCGGGGATTTCACGATGTGTCCATCAGGTACAGCAGGTGCTGCGGCGGCAACCGGTGCGGCAGCTGCCATCGGTGCGCTGGGCTGCATCATCTGTTGTGGCTGCTGCATCATGACAACTTGATTTTGGGGCATCGCAGAAGATTTAACGATGCGGACTTTACCTTCACCTTCGGTTACTTCGAGTTCGGCGATGTCCGATTCTGCGACGAGGTCGATCAGGGTCTTGAGTTTTCTTAAATCCATGTGGAATCCCCTTAAAAAAGTAGTTCTGAATTAACGGAGGCGTACAGAAGATCAGTCTGAAAAAATGCTGTCTTGTGTTGCCAATTTTTGGATTATATACGATATAAAACGACAATTCATGAAAATTGCCAGAAGAAGCGAGAATTTAAATGTGTTAAATATTTTAAATGCTTTAAATATTTTTCAGGGAGAAATCAATTGCCAGACGATATCCATCGGTACCCAGCCCGCAAATCACGCCTTTGGCTATCGCAGACAAAAATGAATGATGTCTGAAGCTTTCTCTTTGATGAACATTGGAGATATGAACTTCAATGAAGGGGATGGCAACGCCAGCCAGTGCATCGCGTAAGGCGACACTGGTATGTGTCAGTCCGCCCGGGTTAATAATGATGGCATCAATGTGTTCCAGGCGTGCGGCGTGGATGCGATCGATCAAAGCGCCTTCATGATTGCTTTGAAATACAGCAAGGCTGGCACCAGCAGCCTTTGCCTGATCCTGCGCTGCCTGTTCTACCTCGGCCAGTGTGGTAGCGCCGTAGGTCGCGGGTTCGCGGGTACCTAGTAAGTTTAAATTAGGGCCATTCAGCAGCAGCAGTTTGCTTGCCATAGTCGCATTCAAATTGACGAAGATGGCCGCATTTTGCCGCTAATGACTACAGATTGGCAAGGAAAAATCGACTTACTTTGGTTTTTCCGCAGAAAATTTGGCGATGTCCGCTCGTAACTCGTCCATCTTCAGCCTGCCCAGATAGCTCTTGGCGACCCTGCCATCGGCGGTAATCAGTACAGTAAAAGGCAGCCCGCCTGCCTGATTCCCCATTTGTCTGGATAATTCGCTGCCATCCATGCCGGTGACGAATAATGGATAGTGAATCTGATATTTTTTTGAAAACTCGGCAATATTGCTGGGGCTGTCGATACCTAGTCCCAGAATTTGTACGGATTTGCCTGCCATTTCCTGTTGCAAGGCAGATAGTTCCGGCATTTCCTGTACGCAAGGTGCGCACCAGGTTGCCCAAAAATTAACGACCAGTAATTTGTTTTTCCATTGCGTTAATGCCTGTTGTTTGCCGCCGCTGTCAGGCAAAGTCTTGCTCATCAGTTGTTTGACAGCGTTGGCTTGCGGTGAGTCTGGTGTGGCCTGACTACTGGCCGTGTACATACCCAGACCGGCAAACAGCGCTCCCACCAAAGCAGAAAGACCGATAAGTCGTTTATTCATGATGTTTCAGAACCTTTGCTATGGATGATGTTGATGGTGCAGTTGATGTTCATGACGCTCATCATGTGATGTGCGTCAGTCGCCTGGCGTGTCAGGTGCAGCCTCGAGTAACGCTTTGACGGCCGCCAGATTCGCGCGTTCTGTACTTTTACCGTGACCGCTACGGATGGCATCCTGCTCATGCAAAATCAGATGTACTCCGTCATTTTTGTGCATGAAACTCAGGGTTTCTATGCTTTCGTTGCGATGATTGAAACTTTCTGATACTTCAAACTGGATATCTTTATTCAATAAATAGATGGCAACATCTTTGGTGTTGTCAGTATATAAATGCAGATAAATATCAGAGTGGTTGCCAGCCGTACCATTGAGTACGGAGCCCACCAGATACGGATTAAAGCGTTCCAGTTCTTCCATCAGCTCAATGGCTAATTGGCGTAAATGCAATAATCTCTGCGGCTGTGTATCACCGAAAAATAATTCATTGTATTCGCGCACTTCGTGTTCTATCTGGGCATTGTCCGGCAGAACATCGCCTTTCATCTTCTGGTTCCCCAGCAATTGCCGGGCGGCTTTTTTCTTGGCGGAAGCGTAGTCGGCACCGTCTTCTGCAATCATGCGCGCTGCCAGCGCAGCAATTTCTGCACGCAGGTTTTCGGCTTCATTGGGTGTGTGAATCATCATGCGGGCATGATAACCCAAGCGCTCATTGCCTGCCAGATGCCCGACAGACGCCTGGCTGATACTTGAATATCGCTATATTCTGATGACGACAGACTGCGTGTCGCCTAGGGAAACCGGGCAGCACTCAGGTAGAATTGCGGGATTCTGAATTTGAGTCCAATTATGCATATTCATATTTTAGGTATTTGCGGCACCTTTATGGGCGGGTTGGCAGTGCTCGCCAAGGAAGCCGGACATACCGTCACCGGTTGCGATGCCAACGTTTATCCTCCGATGAGCACGCAGCTCGAAGCGCAGGGCATTACCCTGACACCGGGTTTTGGTGCAGAACAGGTTGCACTGGAGCCGGATTTGTATGTGATTGGCAATGTGGTTTCCCGTGGTAATCCCTTGATGGAAGAAATTCTGAATCGCGGTTTGCCTTATGTGTCTGGCCCGCAGTGGATGGGCGAGCATATTTTGCGTAATAAATGGGTGCTGGCCGTTGCCGGTACGCATGGCAAAACCACGACCTCTTCCATGCTGGCATGGATACTGGAATACGCCGGTTATGCTCCGGGTTTCCTGATTGGCGGCGTGCCGCTGAATTTTGGCATTTCAGCTCGTTTGCAGGGCGCGCAGGCATCCGATTTTTTTGTCATTGAGGCAGATGAATACGATACGGCTTTCTTTGACAAACGCAGTAAATTTGTTCACTACCATGCCAAGACCGCGATTCTGAACAATCTTGAATTCGATCATGCAGATATTTTCCCTGATATCACCGCCATCGAAACGCAATTCCATCATCTGGTGCGCACGGTGCCCGGTATTGGTCGTCTGGTCGTGAACGGCGATGAGGCATCGCTGAAACGTGTGATGCAGCGCGGTTGCTGGAGTGAAAAAGAATATTTTGGCAAAGATCAGGACTGGCATTTGCAGATGCAAGACGGAGAAGACTTTGATGTCTATTTCCGGCAAGAATGGCAGGGCAGAGTGGCGTGGCAACTGAATGGCGCGCACAATCGCCAGAACGCGCTGGCAGCGATTGCGGCAGCGCGGCATGTCGGCGTCAGCCCCGCCATTGCGATTGCCGCATTAGCCGAATTCAGAAACGTCAAACGGCGCATGGAGGTGCGCGGCGTTGCCAATGCCATCACGGTGATTGATGATTTTGCGCATCATCCGACGGCAGTAGCAACGACGATTGAAGGTTTGCGACGTAAAGTCGGTAACGCCCGCATTCTGGCGGTACTGGAACCGCGTTCGAATACCATGAAGCTGGGAACGATGAAGCAGGCGCTGCCCGGTAGTTTGGTACAAGCTGATCTGGTATTCGGTTTTGGTGCTCTGGAAGGAAAAGATGCACTGGGCTGGGATCTGGCGCAGGCATTATCGCCGCTGGGCCAAAAGGCAAGTGCGCATAGCGCGTTACCGGCGCTGGTGGACGCGATTGTTGCACAGGCCAGGCCGGGGGATTATGTGCTGGTCATGAGTAACGGCGGTTTTGGTGGTGTGCACCAGAAAATTCTGGATGCCATCGGCGCGACGTTGCGGGATGAGGTTGTGGCAGGATGATTTTATATCTGCACGGTTTTCGTTCTTCGCCGCAATCGTATAAAGCGCGTGTTATGGCAGAGCATATGCAATCGCTAGGGCGTGCCGACGAATTTTTTTGCCCTGACTTGTCGCCATCACCGGCTTTGGCAATTGCGCAGGCGGAAGCAATACTGGCAACAATCACAGACCAGAACGATCTGGCACGGGTGACGATCATCGGCTCGTCGTTGGGCGGCTATTACGCCACCTGGCTGGCGGAAAAATACGGCTGCAAAGCCCTGCTGCTAAATCCGGCAGTCAAGCCGCCACGCGATCTGGAATCCTATGTCGGTGTGACCACGTATTACCACAGCGATCAGATATTCGAGTTCAAATCTGAGTATGTGGCTGAACTGCGGGCATTGGCCGTCGCCAGCATTACGCACCCACAGCGCTATTTTCTGATTGCCGCTACAGGCGACGAAGTATTGGACTGGCGCGAAATGGTGGGGCATTATCCGCAGGCGAAGCAATTGGTCATTGAGGGGAGCGATCACGGCATAGCAGAATTTGCTGACTATCTTGATCAAGTCATGGCATTTTGTGATGATGCGTGATCTTGATCGACGACAACTGCACAGGCCAGTGCGGCATACCAGCATTGCGCAATGGTTTGATCATGTGCAGGCAGTCGAATGTCGACCGCAGATGCAGGATTGGCTGAGTAACCGCGATTCGCTGACGGCGCGGCTGGTAGCATGTTGCGGACATTTTCGCGTGCAGCGCTTGTCGCAGCACAAAGCCGTGTGTTTGCAGGATGAGTATGCTGAGGTGGGCTTGGCGCGCCGCAGTAAAGTGGTGGAGCGTGAAGTGTTATTGCGTTGCGATGGCGAAGCCATGATTTATGGCCATACCATCGTTCCCTTGCAGGCAAACGCCAGCCAGTGGCCCTTGTTTCAGACACTCGGAGAGCGTTCGTTGGGGACTACTCTATTTAACGATCACCAGGTGCGTCGAGGTGCGCTGTCATATGCCCGCTTGCATGCCAGTCATCCGCTGATGCAAAGGCTGCGCCGTATCTTGCCTGACATGCAAGCCAGCGCGACGTTGCCAGCGCGACGTTCGTTATTCTGGCGGCAGGGAGCCTGTCTGCTGGTGACAGAAGTATTTTTGCCAGCGATCGGTTCGCTGACACCGAAAGAGAAGTGATATTGCAGGATACTGGTAGGGAGTATTTTTATTGCTGCTTTATTTTATGGTGAGAACAGGCTGGTTTTTACAGATACTCCCCTTAAATGCTCAAAAAATAGCAAAAAAATGGCAAAAAAAAGCTTCTGGAATGATGTTCCACGGTATTCATTAATTCGATGTTTTTTTTAAGAAGTCTTGAATGAATTTATTTTTTGAAGAATCTGGTGATTTCAAAGCAGGCTCCGTGTTGTCCCAGGCCGGAGAAGCCTATCAGGTCGAACTGGCCAGCGGCAAACGCAGCAAAATCAAGGCAAAGGACGTCTTATTGCAATTCACCAGCCCTGATCCGCAGTCGCTGATAGAGCAAGCGCGAGCTGCTGCTGCCGAGATTGATCTTGAATTTTTATGGGAAGTTGCTGGTCAGGAAGAATTTGGTTTCAACGAGCTTGGTGCCGAGTATTTTGGACATGCGCCACAGCCAGTCGAAGCAGCGGGATTGATTTTTGCCCTGCATAACGCCCCTGTGTATTTCTACAAAAAAGGGCGTGGTCGTTATAAAGCTGCCCCAGAGGCCTCACTAAAAGCAGCCCTGGCAGGTATAGAAAAGAAAAAGCAGCAATTGCTGGTGCAGGCATCGTATGTTGAGCAACTGCGCAACCACCAACTGCCAGACGCACTCAAATCGCTGGCCTTGCAACTCTTGTTTAAGCCCGATAAAAACAGCATCGAATACAAAGCGCTGGCTGAAGCCTGCGATGTGATGCAGACATCAGCACAAAGCCTGATGCTGGCAACCGGTGGCATCAGCAGCCCGAAACATTTGCATCTGGCGAAGTTTCATTTTGAAAATTTCCCGAAAGGCGTGGGCTTTCCGGCGATTACCGTTCCGGCATTACCGACGGATTTACCAGTGGCAGATGTACAGGCATTTTCGATTGATGATGTCACCACAACCGAAATCGACGATGCCTTCTCGGTGACAGAACTGGATAATGGACAGCTAAGAATCGGTATTCATATCGCCGCGCCGGCGCTGGGTATACAGCGCGGTGATGCGATCGATCAGATTGCCCGTTCACGCATGTCCACAGTCTATATGCCGGGCGACAAAATCACCATGCTGCCGGATGCCTTGGTGGACGCTTATACACTCGGTGCCGGACAGACGCGACCTGCTTTGTCGCTGTACGCCACGCTGAATAGAGATGACTGGTCCGTGATCAGCACCGAGACCCGCGTTGAGGCCATCCCTATGGCATCGAATCTGCGACACAACGATCTTGATGCCTTGGTGACAGAAGAAAATCTGGCCAACGATGCCGGAGAGTATCCACACAAAGCAGAGATTGCCCACATCTGGAAATGGGCGCTGGAACTGGAAAAAGGCCGCATGGCTAAACGCGAAAGTTTCGGCATGAAACCGGAGCAGACTAACCGTGTGGATTTCAATTTCTATGTTGAAGACGATGTGGTCAGCATCGTCCGTCGCAAGCGTGGCGCGCCGTTGGACAAGATGGTGGCGGAATTGATGATTTTTGCCAACAGTACCTGGGGCAAGCTTATGGCCGATCATGGCATTCCCGGTATTTATCGTGCTCAGGGCGTGGCTGGTGGCCGTGGTCCGGGTGGCTGGACTGCGCGCATGCAGGTGCGCATGTTGACGCACGCCGCGCCTCATCAGGGCTTAGGTGTTGATCAGTATGCATGGAGCACCTCACCATTGCGTCGGTATACCGATCTGGTCAACCAATGGCAGATCATCTCATGTGTCCAGCATGGTATTACAGCGCCTTTGGTCGCGACATTCAAACCCAAAGACGCTGATTTGTTTGCGATTGTCTCGGCATTTGATGCTGCGTATTCTGCCTACGGTGATTTCCAGAACAACATGGAGCGCTACTGGTGTCTGCGCTGGCTGGCTCAGGAGCAGATGCGTCAGGTCGATGCCGTGGTGCTCAAGGACGAAGTATTGCGTCTGGTGGATATTCCGCTCATCATCCGACTGCCTGGTATGCCGCAGACTGCACGCGGTGCGCAGGTCAGGCTCGATATTTTGGGCTGGGACGAAGTGGATCTAACCGTGGAAGCACGCTTGCTGGAAGTGCTCAATACCGTCACTGAACTGGGCGATGACGAAGAACCAGATGCGTCAGGGCATGAGCAGCAAGGTGATCAGGAAGGCACCTCTGAAAACATTGCAGACAAGCTCGATGATGAAGCAGTCACCGATGTCATCGAAGATATGTCCGCTGCCGAAACCCCGCTATCCGGAAACGTTGCGGATACCACTGATACCAGTGATGGCAGTGCCGGCGACGCTCTCAGTGACACACTCAGCGACCAATCAGAACCAACCGAACCAGTGCCAACAGAGTAATGAAAAAGCCGACGGAAAAAGCCGCGAACCCGCCCATGAAATCCCTGTTCGACAATCTGATATTGACGGTTGCCGTGATGATCTCATTGGTACTGCATGCCGCCTTGTTGCTGCTGCATTTTACTGCGCCTAAACCCGCAGAAACCAAAGCGGCCGATCCGGGGCTGGAAGTCATTTTAGTCAATGCCAAGCACGATAAAAAGCCGCTGAACGCCGATGCATTGGCGCAAGCAGATCTTGATGGTGGTGGCGCACATGACAGCGGGCGTAGCAAGTCCCCGTTGCCGGATATGCGTAAAACTGAAAACGGTGACAGCGTAGCGAATGCCACCCGCAGGATCGCTGATCTGGAACAGCAACAGCAGCAACTATTGGATCAGGCCAAACGCAAGGAGTTATTCAGGCTGCCGCAGCAAGAAAAAAAACGTCTGGATAACAGTCGCCAGCCCAATACCGGTCGTGACGACCAGGACACAGCACAGGCCCTGGCACGCATGGCGGCTGAGATTGCACAGACGATCGAAGACCAGAATAAACGCCCACGTAAAACCTTCATCACACCGAGCACACAAAAAGTAGGCTATGCGATTTACTACAAAGCCCTGCAAAAGAAAATCGAAGATTTCGGTACCCTGAATTTCCCGCAAAAAGAAGGAAAAAAGCTGTATGGCGAGCTGATTGTTTATATTCCGATTTTTCAGGATGGCAGTATTTATGAAAAAGACGGCGGGCCAAGAATTGAAAAATCCTCAGGCAGCAAGGCGCTGGACAATGCGGCTTTACGCATCATCCGCAAAGCTGCGCCGTTTGGGCAGTTTCCACAGAATATGCGCTCGAATGACAAAGACGATTTATGGGTTGTGATCACGCGTTTTAAATTTACTCGTGACCAACAATTAGAAACTGAATTACGTGGAAAAAAAGAATGAGTTCTCCCACCCCAGCCAGTACAGATGCCTACGTTGTGATTGGCAACCCGATTGCACATAGTAAATCTCCCGCCATTCATGCTCACTTTGCAGCGCAGACAGCGCAGCAGATGGACTATCAACGCTTGCTCGCACCACTCGATCAGTTTGCTGCGACCGTCCATACTTTTATTGCTGCTGGCGGCAAAGGTGCGAATGTGACCGTACCTTTCAAGCTCGAAGCATTTGCGTTGGCAACCGAACTCACGCCGCGCGCGCAGGCAGCCGGAGCGGTCAATACCCTGAAATTCGATGGCGAAAAAATACTCGGTGAAAACACCGATGGAATTGGTATCGTCATGGACATCGTACGCAATGCTGGGTTTGCCTTGCGTTCCAAACGGGTATTGCTATTAGGCGCTGGTGGCGCCAGCCGGGGAGCATTATTGCCGTTGCTGGAGCAACAGCCTGCTGAGCTGGTTATTGCCAATCGTACTGTTGCCAAGGCACAGGAGCTGGCTGCGATGGCTACTCAGTATCTGCCGGAAGCGGTTGTACACGCGAGTAGCTTTCATGATCTGGATGGACATTTTGATGTCATCATTAATGCAACTTCTGCCAGCTTGAATGATGAGTTGCCGCCTTTATCTGCGACCTTGTTCTCTTCAGCGACACTGGCTTACGACATGATGTACGGCGCCCAGCCTACCGCGTTTTTGCGCTTTGCCGCTGAACATGCAGCACAGTGTCGCGATGGTTTGGGGATGCTGGTCGAACAGGCGGCCGAAGCTTTTTCCCTGTGGCGCGGCGTGCGTCCGGAAACCGCGCAAGTGCTGATGACTTTGCGTGCCGAACTGCAAGCCAGTGCGGTGGCCTGATGAAATTCTTGCGTCGTATTCTGTTCTGGATTGTCGTATTGCCGCTGCTATTGTTTTTGTTATTGCAAACCTATTTTCTGGTGCAGATAGTCTGGTGGACAGATCACAATCCTTCATCGACGAGTTTTATGCGTCACCAGCTGGATGTCTTGCAGGAAAAAAATCCGGATGCCAGATTGCAGCATAAATGGGTTCCCTATAACCGTATATCCACTCATCTGAAACGTGCGGTAATTGCTTCTGAAGATGACAGCTTTGTCGATCACGAAGGGGTCGACTGGGAAGCCATGCAAAAAGCGTATGAAAAAAATCAGAAGAAAGGCAAAGTAGTCTCCGGTGGTTCGACAATCACCCAGCAACTGGCAAAAAATCTGTTCTTGTCCGGAGAAAGAAGTTATCTGCGTAAAGGTCAGGAGCTGATCATCACGTATATGCTGGAGTGGTGCATGGACAAAGAGCGGATACTGGAAATTTACCTGAATGTCGTTGAATGGGGCGTTGGCGTTTTCGGCGCTGAGGCTGCATCCCAGCATTACTATGGTATCAGCGCTGCGGCGCTTGGCCCGGCGCAGGCAGCCAGACTGGCGGTGATGTTGCCCAAGCCACGATTTTTTGACAAACATACAGGTTCGTCGTATTTACAAAGACGTACTGAGCTGATTTTAAAACGGATGAATAGCGCGGAGTTGCCATGACACTACACTCTCAACGTGGCATCAGCCTGATCGCAGTATCGGTTATTTTCATGCTGATCGGACTTATCTCTATGGGGGCGTTATATACGATGCGCTATGGCCATTTGCCGATGCAGGATACCTTGAATAAATGGGGGAAATCTGCAGATGTGATCGGCAAAGAATTGAAAAATGTCAGTGGCATCACCGACAACAATGCCGGAAATAATACCAACGCTAATAATGCCAACGCCAATGCATCCGGATCAGGTATGCGCAATGCTGCAACCGTCAGTTCCGGTGTAAAACGTTGCACGATTAACGGTAAAACGGTTTACTCGGATATCGAATGTACCGACCATAATCCGACGACACGCGAATTGAAGCTGCACGACACTCAGGGTTTTGTGCAGACAAAGCCGGCACAGGAACAAGCTGGTAGCGACAGTACTTCTGAGCAGGAGATGCGCCTTAAAATGCTGGACAAGGCAATCAATCAGTCTGCCAGATAATTCTTTTAGAACTTACGCAAAACTGCCCCGGCGGCGTTATTGTTCCTTGTTGTACAAGCACTTATCGTATAAGCACATCATGCCCTCGTCGCCATGCCTTGCTGGGACAATGTTGCGTAAGTCTTATTATTTGAGTCTGTTCAAGTTGCTGATCAAGTGATTGATTAATAGTTGCTTGAATGTTTCTCCGTCAACAAACAGGTTTACAATCCAGCCAACTTGTTTGCCACGCTTTTTCCGGAGTCGTTCCATGATTAATGTTTTTGTTTTGCACAATGGTCGCTTGAGCCAGATTAATGTAGAAAACCGTGCGGATCTTGAAAATACCTTGCCGATCTGGGTCGATCTGACCGATCCCAATGAAGAAGAACGCGAGTGGGTCAAGAGCATTTACGGCGTTACCTTGCCTGGTGAAGATGAAGTAAAGGATATCGAAGCCTCTGCCCGTTATTACGAAGCAGATAATGGCGATCTTCATTTACGCACCGATTTTCTGATTGATGAAGATGGCGATGAACAACCGGCGCAAACAGTGACAGTGGCATTTATTCTGGCGCGTGACATTTTGTTTTCGGTCCATACTATTGATTTGCCCGTGTTCCGTTTAGTACGTATGCGCGCCCGTTCCAGGCCCGGTTCTATCGCCGATTACAAAGATGTTTTGCTGGATTTGTACGCGACAGATGCAGAATATTCTGCGGATGCTCTGGAGGGCATTTATCAGAATCTGGAAGATGTCAGCCGTTCCGTATTGCAGAAAAATTTCAGCGATCAGGATGCCGCCGCCGCTCTGAATTCGATTGCGCAAGAAGAAGATTTGAACGGACGTATCCGCCGCAATATGATGGATACCCGCCGCGCAGTCAGCTTTCTGATGCGCGGTCGTTTATTGAATGCGGATCAGTTTGAAGAAGCGCGCCAGATTCTGCGTGATATTGAATCGCTTGATGGTCACACGTCATTCCTGTTCGATAAAATTAACTTCTTGATGGATGCCACCGTGGGTTTCATCAACATCAATCAAAATAAAATTATTAAAATTTTCTCAGTTGCCAGCGTCGCTTTTCTGCCGCCAACCTTGATTGCCAGTATTTATGGAATGAATTTCAAAGGCTGGTTTCCGGAGCTGGAGTGGGAACTCGGCTACCCATTCGCCTTATTGCTGATGGTCGCCTCCGCCATTACACCTTTCTGGTATTTCCGTCATCGTGGGTGGTTGAAATAACATGGCGGCGCTGGGATTGAATCATTACAACCTGCGCTCCAGTCGCGAGATGATGCAGGTCTTGTGCAATTTTTATTGCGATTATCTGGGACTGGCAATTGGCCCACGTCCCTCATTAGGTAGTTTTGGTTACTGGCTCTATGCCCGCGATCAGGCTGTCTTGCATCTTTCAGAAACCCGCACCGGAGAAGTCCGGCAATCTGCACTTCAAACCAGCTTCGATCACGTTGCCTTCACCTGCACCGATATACCAGCGATGCTGACCAGATTAAAGCAGGACGGCATCCCATACCGGCAAGCAGAAGTGCCTGCTGGCCAAGGTTTCTCCAGACAATATCAGGTGTTTTTTCGCGACCCGGCAGGAAACGGTATTGAACTCAATTTTTCAGAGTAGTAGCAGTACTCTCAACAGATCAGAAACATGTTGTTCAGCAGGATTGACGCAACGCAACGCAACGCCGCGCCGCGCCAGCGGCGTGATGGCCCCTTCGTACAAGCACGTTACAAACTCGAAACAGGTCGGGTAAGCGTTCAAAAAAGTCCAGAACAGATACAGAATTTCGTTGCCACGCCTTGCTTTGGTAATTCTGCGGAAGTCCTGTTCAGTTGAGTTTTCTTCAAAATAACGTTGCTGATATTTTATTGGATTACACCAATTCTGTTCAATGAAAACACCTCAGCCGTCTCTCTCTTGTACCCGTTGTTGCTATAGACAGATCGGCTGTTTTTGCATCTGGACGAGATAGGGGAATTAATGCGTACCTTCGTCAATTTTGCCGCTGAGCCAGGCTTGTTTCAGTTTGTCGTCCACTGGGCTGTGACCTATCCAGATTTTTAACAGGGCACTGTAAAACAAAGGGTCTTGTATTGGTGAGCCAAACTTTTTGCCATTATAAAAAGCGGTTGCGCCAGAGCCTGGTATCCAGTCCATATTGATGATGTCGCCTTTCTTCATGTCAGGCAATAATGCAAAATTCTGACCAAAGGCCAACATGGAATCGACCAGTTTGGTGCGTTCGTTGAGATCAGCATTTTTTTTGATGCCATCCATAAAACGCTGGCCTAATTCTTCACTACGCAAATCTCTCAATATCACCAGGCTGACTCGTTTTGCACCGGGTAAGGCTAATATTTCCGGCGCGCTGTTTTTTTGTTCAGCCAGATACAGTGCAGCAACATATACCTTAAAAAACACTTTATAGCGGATACCTGCACCGTTTAATTTTAAGGTTTGATTTGCTACTTGTGCAGTGTCATCGATCTTGACACCGCCTATTTCTGCCGCATTGCTGTGTGTTGCGATTAACAGTGCGCTGAGTAGGGAAAAAAAGATAGATTTAGTAAAGCGGGTAGCAAAATTCATAGTCTCTCCGTTGGCTGGATATATAGATTTTAAAATTAGAACGATCGTTTTATTTTTATTATCTAAGAGTAAAGCGAAATCAGAACACTGGCAATCACCGTGATCGTAAAACGTAGAATAAGCAGGAAGGGTGTTGTAAAACGAAGAAACCGGGAGCGTGCAAAGCGGTATGTCATGGCACGATAAAATCTTCAATACAATTTATTTTATGCGTATTGATGTGGGCAATCACTGGATAACTCGGTGATTGTTTGATTGCCTGAGCGGGGTGACACATCTCAATGCCATGTATATTAAGTTTGATACCACGGTGTTTTTAACTAAGGATCACACTGATGCACATGGCATTGTATTTGATGTATTGATGTCAGTTAATTTCTATTAATGCGCCTCTTCCCAGTTTTTCCCTATACCGACTTCCGCCAGCAAAGGCACGTGCAGCTGCGCCACATTCGCCATCAGTTCTGGCAATTTTTTGCGTACCAGTTCGAGTTCAGATTCCGGTACTTCCAGCACCAGTTCATCGTGTACTTGCATGATCATTTTCGATGCCAACTGATCTGTCTCAAGCCAGTTTTGTACCGCGATCATCGCCAGTTTGATCAAGTCGGCAGCAGTGCCCTGCATAGGCGCATTAATCGCTGCACGTTCAGCGCCCTGACGGCGCGGGCCATTCGGGCTGTTGATTTCTGCCAGCCACAGTCGCCGTCCGAACACTGTTTCGACATAGCCATGAGCCTTGGCTTTGGTGCGGGTATCGGCCATGTACTGGGCAACGCCAGGGTAGCGCTGAAAATATTTGTCGATATAGCTTTGTGCCGCCGCACGTTCTATGCCGAGATTGCCGGCGAGGCCAAACGCACTCATGCCGTAGATCAGACCGAAATTAATGACTTTTGCGTAGCGTCGTTGCTCACTCGTGACATCATCCAGGGCAACACCAAAAATTTCAGCGGCAGTGGCTTTATGCACGTCTTCGCCATCGGCAAAGGCTTTCAGCAAGCTGGCGTCACCGGAAATATGCGCCATGATGCGTAATTCGATTTGCGAATAGTCGGCGGAAATAATCACATTGCCGGGTGCCGCGATAAAGGCTTCGCGGATACGTCGGCCTTCTGCCGTGCGTACCGGAATGTTTTGCAGATTCGGATCGTTCGAGGCGAGTCGCCCGGTCACCGCAACGGCCTGCGCATAGTTGGTATGCACGCGACCCGTCTGCGCATTCACCATTTTCGGCAGCTTGTCGGTGTAAGTGGATTTGAGTTTTGCCAGTCCACGGTATTCGAGCAATACTTTGGGCAGCGGGTAATCTTCCGCAAGTTTTTGTAAAACTTCTTCATCTGTCGATGGTGCGCCGGACGGTGTTTTTTTGACGACAGGTAAACCGAGTTTGCCAAAGAAAATCTCACCAAGCTGTTTGGGCGAATTCAGGTTGAACGGTTGCTCCGCGAGTTCGTAGGCATTTTGTTCTAACTCCAGCAAGCGCTTGCCGATTTCATTTGACTGGGTGGCGAGTAAGTCTTTATTGATCAGCACGCCGTTGCGTTCTATCTTTTGCAGGACGACCGAAGTGGGTAATTCTATGTCGTGATAAACGCGTTGCAAGCTGGCGTCTGTTTCTATTTCTGGCCACATCGCCAGATGCAATTGCAGCGTGATATCAGCATCTTCTGCGGCATAGTCTGTTGCCCGTTGCAGCTCCACCTGATCGAAACAGATTTGCGCCGCACCTTTGCCACAGACATCTTCAAAGCTGATGGTTTTTTTGCCGAGATGGCGTAGCGCAAGGCTGTCCATGTTATGCGATTTATGCGACTCAAAGACGTAAGATTCGAGCAGGGTGTCATGGACGATGCCACGAAGCGCCACGCCATGATTTGCAAAAATGTGTGTATCGTATTTCAGGTTTTGTCCGACCTTGGCTTTGCTGTCATCTTCCAGCCACGGCCTGAGTTTTTCCAGTACCGATGCACGTGACAATTGTGCCGGTGCATCGGCATATTGATGTGCAACAGGAATGTAGCAGGCATGACCTGCTTCGCAGCACAGAGAAATCCCGACCAGTTGCGCTGTCATCGGTTCAAGCGAGGTGGTTTCGGTATCAACAGCGGTCAGACTGGCAGCGTTGATGCGCGCGATCCAGGCATCAAGCTGGGCTTCGGTTAACACGGTTTCGTAGTTGCTGACGACAGTGGCAGTAACATCAGCATGTGCAGCATCGTCATCATTGAATAAGCCAGCCTGTGCTGGTGTATTGCCTGAAGCAGTAGGGGTGGCAGAATTTTTTGCTGTTGAACTTAATGGCGTAGCACCTGCTGTCGCATCGCCGGATAACTCCCGCAGCCAGGTTTTAAAACCATAGCGTTTAAAGAATTCCAGCATTGCTTCTTTGCTTTCTTCTTTCGCAACCAGTGATTCATCAATAGAAATATGATGTGCAGATAAATCGCAATCTGTTTTAACGGTGATCAGCACGCGACCCTGCGGCAGCCACTCTAAAGCAGCACGCAGATTATCGCCGACCACACCTTTGATTTTGTCTGCATTGGCGATCACGCCATCGAGACTATCGTATTCGCCCAGCCATTTGAGTGCCGTTTTAGGACCGCACTTCGTGACGCCGGGAACGTTGTCGACAGTATCGCCAATCAGTGTCAGGTAATCGATGATACGGTTTGGCGGGACGCCAAATTTATCGAGCACGCCCGGTTCATCCAGTTTTTCGTTGGTCATGGTGTTGATCAGCGAAACGTGTGAATTGACCAGTTGTGCCAGATCTTTATCGCCAGTGGAGACGATGGTGTTCAGGCCGCGTGCTGTTGCCTCGACAGCGAGCGTACCGATCACGTCATCGGCTTCCACACCTTCCACCATCAGAATTGGCCAGCCCATCGCGGCGACGGCCTGATGAATCGGTTCTATCTGCAAGCGCAGATCGTCTGGCATTGGGGCACGTTGAGCTTTGTAGTCGGGATACAGATCATCACGGAAGGTTTTGCCTTTTGCGTCGAATACACAGGCCATGTATGCTGCCGGATAATCGTTGCGCAAACGGCGTAACATATTGATCATGCCGTAGATGGCGCCAGTTGGTTCGCCTTGAGGATTCCGCAGATCAGGCATGGCATGGAAAGCGCGGTACAGATAGCTGGAGCCATCAACTAACAACAGGGTATTTTGCATATGAGCGAGAACAGAAAAAATGTAACCAGGTTGCGCCAGATTATCGACAGAGATAAGGCGACCGCCTTAAAAGCACGCGAATCGTGGCATATGTTCACGATTATGGCAGAGTTTATCGAGTCCACCGAGAGGCTTTCGACGATACGTCCAGCAGTGACTATCTTCGGTTCTGCCAGAACGCGCCCCGAAGACCCTTATTATCAGCGTTGTGTCGATTTGTCGCGGCGATTATCGGATGAGGGATTTGCCGTTATTTCCGGCGGTGGTCCCGGCATTATGGAGGCA
This sequence comes from Undibacterium sp. SXout7W, assembly GCF_049339385.1. Lineage (NCBI taxonomy): Bacteria > Pseudomonadati > Pseudomonadota > Betaproteobacteria > Burkholderiales > Oxalobacteraceae > Undibacterium > Undibacterium sp. SXout7W. Next base: position 123,908 of record NZ_JBMPPF010000001.1, read on the forward strand.
GCGAATAAGGGGGCATATGATGGAATGTCGCCGTCCGTGGGATTGAATATTGAGTTGCCGCACGAACAGCGTAGTAATCCGTGGCAGAACATCAGCCTCAGTTTTCGCCATTTCTTTGCCCGCAAAGTCGCATTCGTTAAATATGCTGATGCGTATGTGGTGTTCCCGGGCGGGTTTGGAACGATGGATGAGGTCAGTGAGGTATTAACGCTGATACAGACTGGGAAAACCAGACATATTCCAGTGATTCTGGTGGGCACCAGTTTCTGGAGTGGTCTGCTGGAATGGATTAAAGTGCAGATGGCAGGCAATGGCATGATCGCAGAGAGTGATCTGAATCTGGTGCAGTTGATTGATGAGCCTGCGAATATTGTGGATGCAATTTTTGCGTTTTACGAAGCCCGTGAAATTGAGCCATCGGAAGAAGAACGTCAGCGTATGCTTTATTTGTAACTGAACGCAGTCGTTGGTTCAGGTAACCTCAGGTACTTTTAGGTAACTTCAGGCAACTAAGCTGGCAAACGGAGTTTGATCATTTTGCCAGCCACGCGCCCTGTGTTTTTCCATGCTGGGTCGTGGCATCGTATTGTTTGTCCTGCATATTCCCCGTGCGGATTAATTGCTGGGCAAGGTCATTTGCGCTGGCCTCCAATACCTGACAGTTGGGCATTTCAGGTAGGGAGGCAATGGCATTGTCGATCGCCCTGGCAGTTTCTTTTCCGTTCGCAAAGTGCCCCATTTCATGGCTGCTTAATGCGGTCAGATATTGATTAAATTGCGTCATCGTTGCCGTATCGGCATTGCTGAGACTGGGTAAGGTGATATTGCCGCTGAGGTCAGTTCTGACTGAACTGATACGACATGCACCGCCGGGGCTGGTTTTCCAGCGGAAACTCCAGTTGATATGCCATTTGGTGTAGCCATGAAAAATTTCGCCATTTTCGCGTATCGGCGATGCTGCATTCATTGCTGAGCGTAACTCACCACGGCTGACCGTACCAACACGATAGTTGGTCATGGTCAGTGTTTCTGTGACTTCAGCCTGTGCCTGTAGCGCAGGTAGTAATGTTGTCAGCAACAACAATGTGGTAGTGATCCTGTGGTCAAACATCGAAATGAAATTCAGTGAGCTCAGAGAGACTCAGGACAGGAAGGTGAATACTAATGCCAGCGCGGCAGGCAAGGCTTGAATGAACAGAATTTTACGACTGGCGGTAACCGCACCAAAGATACCGGCAATCAGTACGCAAAGCAGAAAAAAAACCTGCACGTCTCGCCCCTGTGTTCCCATACTTAATGCCCAGAACAGACCTGCTGCAAGGAAACCATTGTATAGCCCTTGATTCGCCGCCAGCACTTTGGTTGCGGCAGCAGATTCTTTGGTCTGGCGAAAGGCTTTCATGCCTGCTGGTTTGTCCCATAAAAACATTTCCAGTATCAAAAAATAGACATGCAATACAGCAATCAGTGCGACTAACAGGCTGGCGATCATTGACATGGATATACTTTCAAAAGTAGGTAAAGTCGTTGTTGATTGTGCTGAGATGGGACTGCACGTGTTGACACAGGGTAGAAGGGAAATCAATCCAGCCAGTTGACCCGCGTGAACTTGGCGCGAAAATCATCGGGCATAGAAACGACCTTTCCCTGACGATAATCAAAAAAAACAAAACCAGATTTTGCCATTGCCACCATGGCGTTGTCTGCCGGACGAGTGATGCGGAAAGTAATGTCACCGCCGTATTTATTAAAATCCATCACACCGACTTCAAATAGTAACTGGTCGCGTGCGTGGGCCTCTGCTTTGTAGGTCGTTGCCAGATCAGTCACGATAATACCCGTGCCGTTTCCGGCAGTTTCCCGTATGCCAAACTCATATAAAAAACGTGCTCTTGCTTCAGAAATCATCGATATCATGGAATCATTACCAAGATGATTTGCACCATTGATATCCGTCACGCGAACGGTCAGTTGAGTGGAGTAATAGTATTGGTCTTCTGGGAAACGGAGCTGCATTCTTGCCATGGTCTTGCTTTCATCCTGATAATTGCAGCCAGTATTGTACCGTGAGCATCATTATTTGTTGGATATGACCGATGTGTTTTCATCATCTGTCGTCATCGGCTCACTCTGTGAGTTTGCCAAGGAGGATGGATAGCGCGTAAAATGTGACGTTTACGGCTGGCTTCGTTATGTATTGAATATGCAACATCACCTGAACAATATCAGGCTCCTGCCGCTCCAGAACTTCCTCAAGATTGAACTCCTGTATGTCTGATTCCAAACCTGCTGACAGCGTCAAGCCGCTGTTTTATGACCCAACTGAGCGCCGTATACGTAGCTTTGTCACTCGTGCCGGACGCTTGTCTGACGCGCAGGCAAGAGCCATCGAAACCTTGGGGCCGCGCTACTGCATCCCATATCAGAAGGCATTGCTGGATATCGATGCGGCTTTTGGTCGCCATGCCCCGACGGTATTTGAAATCGGCTTTGGCATGGGAGAAACCAGTGCGAAAATTTCGGCAGGTATGCCGGAAAAAAACTTTATCGGTGTAGAAGTGCATACGCCGGGTGTGGGTAGCTTGCTCAAGTTAAGCGATGAAATGGGCTTGCAAAATCAACGCATTATTCAGCATGACGCCTTTGAAGTGCTGACGAACATGATTGCGCCTGAGTCTTTGCATGGTGTGCACGTGTTTTTTCCTGATCCGTGGCACAAGGCGCGTCACAATAAGCGCCGCCTGATACAGGGGCCGCTGGTGACTTTGCTGGCTTCAAAGCTGGCGTCTGGCGGTTATCTGCATTGTGCGACTGATTGGGAAGAATACGCAGTACAGATGTTGGAGGTGTTATCCGCTGAACCTGCTCTGGAAAATACGGCAGAAGGGTATGCACCTCGCCCTGATTATCGCCCTGTTACCAAATTCGAGAATCGTGGATTGCGTTTAGGACACGGTGTATGGGATTTGGTTTTCCGTAAAAAATAATCACGGTACAACGCTTGAACTTCGCTTCGACTGCGCTTGTGTAGTTTCAGGCGGATACCGGTTTCACAAAGAATCGCTACCACGCTGTTGAGGCGGTTGACGTTAGTCCAGATCTATTCAGATGAGCCGATCTCGCTACCGGTATTTGTTTGTAATGGCGAAAGCAAGTCTTGCAGGTCTTGCTGGTTGAATTTTTCAGCGAATGCCGTGTCGCTGCCAAGAATACCTTCCGCCAGGCGGGCTTTGCGCGATTGTAGTTCGAGGATTTTTTCTTCTATGCTGCCCTGAACAATCAGGTGGTAAATAAAAACCGGCTTTAACTGTCCTATGCGATGCGCGCGTGCATTCGCCTGTTCTTCGACCGCTGGATTCCACCACGGATCCATATGGATCACGGTGTCTGCTGCAGTTAAATTCAAACCGACACCGCCTGCTTTGAGGCTGATCAGCATGATCGCTTTTTCTTTATTCTGAAACCGTTCCACTACTTCTGAACGTTGATGCACGGGCGTGTTGCCAGTCAGCGTCAGATAAGGCAAATCGAGAGTTTCAAGTTCGCTGGCAATCAGTTCCAGCATCGTGGTGAATTGGGAGAAAATCAGAATCCTCCGACCTTCTGCGATCAGTGAAGGGAGCATCCCGATAAGCAATTCCATTTTTGCACATTCGATGTCATTGACCTTGCCATTGTTAATGCTGTGAAGCAAACGCGGATCGCAACATACTTGCCGTAATTTCAGCAAGGCATCAAGAATGCTGATGTGTGATCCGGCAAAACCTTTTTGGCGGATCAGGCGTCTGATTTGTTCATCAGCTGCGACCCTGACGCTTTCATACAGATCGCGCTGTTTTCCTTGTAGCGTTATTTTTTTAATGGCGACGGTTTTCAGTGGTAATTCGCTCGCCACTTCGTCCTTGCGTCGTCTCAAAATAAAGGGGCGTACCCGCTTTGCCAGCAAGTCTGCACGCGATGTTTCACCATTGACTTCGATGGGTTTGCGCCATTGTCGTTGAAAGCTGCGTGAGTCGCCGAGGAAGCCGGGCATCAGAAAATCAAACTGCGTCCAGAGTTCCGCCAGATTATTTTCTAGTGGTGTGCCGGTCACACAAAGCCGGTGTCTGGCCTGTATCCGGCGTACTGCTCCGGCACTGCGGCTGGTGGCATTTTTGACTGTCTGCGCTTCGTCCAGCACCAGCAAATGAAATGACTGGCGACGTAATATATCCAGATCACGCCAGAGCAGCGGATAGCTGGTCATCACTATATCGACATGAGGAATCGTTGCAAATAAGGTGGAGCGTTCCGGGCCTTGCAGACTCAGCACGCGCAATTGCGGCGTCATGCGCTGTGCTTCTGCCTGCCAGTTAAACAGCAGTGAACTTGGCACGATAATGAGAGCGGGCTGTTGCAGTCGTCCTGCCAGTTTTTCGGTCAGGATGTGTGCCAGCACCTGCGCGGTTTTCCCCAGACCCATGTCGTCAGCCAGAATGCCAGCCAGATGTTGCTCGCGTAGATATTGCAGCCATGCCACACCGTGCAATTGATATGGTCTGAGCGTGATGCCCAGACCTTCCGGTGAGGGAATAGCTTGCACGCCGCCACTCTGTTGCAGACGCGTGGATAATGCCTGTAGACCGGCTTGCCCTTGTAATTGCCATGCACCATGCGCACCGGCTCGGCTAGCCTGCGACTCTGATTCTGACTGCGACAGGCTCATGCGCAGAGATTCCAGTCTTTCCTGATCCCAGCCAGCGAGTGGCAGCGGTCCCGTTGGTTGGCGACTATCGGTGAGCATATCGAGTAAATGCGAGACAATCGCTTTCAGCGGTGCCGCAGGTGCGTCGATACGGCGGCCACCGGGCGCCCGTAGCCGTATCGTGGCTGCATCATCAATCTGCATCAGCTTTTTGGCATCCAGCCAGCGGCGATCATGTTTGAGTAAATGTGCCAGCATGGGAACGAGATCCAGTGTTTCGCCTTCAATCTCAACTCCCAGACTGAGCATCCATGACCCTTCACGCGCTGGTAAACCCAGTGCCGTGATGCCCGGTGAGCGGGAGCGCATGGTTGCCGCAACGGTTTTTCCGGCAATGTCGCCACTCACGGGATCAAGAATCAGATGCCAGGCATCGACAGTGACACTCTCATGCGCAAAGCCGGGACGTACCTGTATCAGCCAGCCTTGTTCCTGCAATCGTGGGCACTGATCTGCCCAGAAATCAGAAAAAAAATCTTCCTGTAATAAACTCCACAGTGGGCCATGCGCGATGCTGTCAGGCATCTGCTCTGAACGCCATTGCAATGTATCGGCAGGGAGCGGATGCAGGCCTGCCTCCCAGACCAGGTCGAGTGCATCGGCTTCAGCATCGAGATCACGCAAGATGGTGTAAGGCTGATGTTGCGCATCGAATAGCGTGTGAGTGGCGTGTGGACGCCGGTTCAGTAATGTTGTCGGTGCCGGTACTTCCCAGTGTAACTGCTCACCAGCCTGATAAAGCCAGTCTATCTGTACGACTGTGACCTGACCGCCGCGTGGACCAAAATCGCCGCTGGGGCGCATGCCCAGCAAACCATCGCCACGATGCAGGGTCTGTAAGCTCATGCGGGGACGAAAATGTCCCTGCAATTCATTGGCGTTCAAAACACACCTGCAAATGACCGAGCGTGCCAAACGCCATATTCATCGGCGTATTGAAAGGTACATCCGGGCTACCAGCGTAGGAACCGGTGATGATAACTTGACCTGCGGCGAGTCCCTGGCCGCGACCTCGTAGAAACTCCTGTAACCATATTAGTGGTGCCAGCGGGTCGCCAGCAGGATGTTTGCCATGTTGATGCAGCAGGATGTCTTGTCCTGCATGGATTTGTATGTCGAGCTCCTGCGCGGCGAATGCGGCATCCAGCGGGATGCGCGGCCCAAGATAGACGCCAGCATTAAACAGGCTATCAGCCAGGTGTTCCGTAAAACTGACGGTATCCGCATGCTCATACCGTGTGGCGATCAGTTCCAGTGCTAGATGCGCGCTGCTGATCGCCTGACGAATTTCTGCCATGCTGTAGGGTTGTGCTCGCGATGGCAGATCCTGTCCGACAACAAAGGCGATTTCCGGTTCTATACGTACTGATTGCTGTCTGGTGTGCACGATGCAATGGGTGCTGTCGGATTGTCGATATAAGGTGTTGCCATGCAGCGCGGCGATGACGATGCGATCGGCGGAAGGTAGTCCGCATTTCCAGCCAGCTATGCTGATTCCGGGAGCAGAAGAAATCTGTTGTTGTATCGCCAGTGCCGAAGCAAGATCGCCAGGTCGACAGCTCTCTGGTAAACGTGGACCTTGCGTGTCCTGAAGGCGGCGTAAGCTGAGTATGCGTGCTGCCTCCTGTATCGCTTCACAGGAAAGAATTGTCTTGGAATTGCTCATATCGCATCCTGAAATTAAACGATAAGAATTAAACGGTAAAAATTAAACGGTAAAAATTAAACGGTAAAAATCACGGATTGTACTTGGGTTCCGTTGTCTTGCGCTGTCCTGGAATGTGCCGCTGCTCTTGCTTTGCTTCACCTGACTTGCCACCTATGGCTTTGTCGGTTGTTTGCGCTGCATGCAGAAGCGTATTTGTTATTGCCACCAAAATCCGCGACCGTTCCCGTTGTTTGCGTCAGCAGATTCATCGCAGCCGTCACGGCGAGCTATGATTTCAAACGCAAGTCGTCAAGGAGCAGGAATGCCTTCTTGCTGTCGCCATTGTTTCAATAGACCCAGCCGTGATTCAGGATAGCTCTGGTTCGTCATCTGTATCGCCTGAATGCGATCGGTACGGAAATGCCGGAAATCTTCGCGCAGCTCACACCACGCAACAATGACCCGTACATGATCAAAAAAAGCCAGAGCGCAAGGCCAGATTAAACGTTGGCTGATTTGCCCTCGCTCATCGTGATATTCAATGTGGATCTTTTGTTGTTGACGTATTGCCTGTCGTATCTGTTTCAATTGTCCGTTATCGCTGAGTTGCTGTGTAGTCGGGCCAATCATGAGACCGCTGCTGTCTAACTCATGTCTGCTTGCTGCCGGAAGAACCGCTGCAATTTTTGCCAGCGCATCCCGCGCCGCCATTGCCAGTTGATGATCAGCACGTTCTGCTACCCAACGCGAACCCAGCGTGATCGCTTCTATTTCTTCCACAGAAAACATCAATGGCGGTAGTGTAAAACCCGGTTGTAAAACATAGCCCAGTCCCGCTTCGCCCTCAATGCGCGCGCCCTGTTGTTGCAAGGTAGCGATATCCCGGTAGATGCTGCGCAGGCTGATACCTAGTTCGCGTGCCAGCTCTGCACCAGTGAGGGGGTAGCGGTGACGACGAAGAATTTGCATCAGTTGCAGCAGGCGTTCTGTCCTTGTCATCAGCGTCTCCTTCCGATGTCGGGAGTGTTTCCCGCTCTGGGTTCAATCGTTGTTTGCAGCCATTGTGTTGTGCGACTGTTGTGGTTGTTGATGTGCTTTAAATGCGCACCATTGCGCTATTAGTGCGCAGCCGTTCCTTCGATCAGGGTCAGAATATCTTTGCCGTAACTGTCCAGTTTTTTGTCGCCCACACCGGAAATGGCGCGCAATGCTGTCAGTGTGTGCGGCGCAACGCGCGCGATTTCACGCAGGGTGGCATCCGGGAAAATCACATACGCCGGAACATTATGCGTGCGCGCGGTTTCTACCCGCCACCAGCGCAACTGATCAAACAGCGTTTGTTCCTCGGTGCTGAGTTGTGTTTCTTCATAATCCTTCGCCGATTGCCGTTTATGCTTCACCGCTTTTTCTGCTTTTTTATACTGACGTAAAGCGATACGGACTTCGCCACGCAAGACAGCTCTGGATTCTTCGGTCAGTTTCAGTGCGCTGTAATTATCGTAATCCACGGCAACCAGACCGAGTGCAATTAATTGTCGTAGCAAAGCACGCCATTCTGCTTCACTTTTATCTGATCCGATACCAAAGGTGGAGAGTTGCTCATGTCGCCATTGCTGTACCCGTTCGGTATCAATGCCACGCAAAATATCAATCACATGACCGGCAGCAAATCGCTGATCGACACGGTAGACGGTAGAGAGAATTTTTTGTGCAGCAATCGTTCCGTCAAACGAGGTGGGCGGACTCAGGCAGGTATCACAGTTGCCGCAGGGTTCTGATGCCTGACCGAAATAATCGAGAATATGAACACGACGGCAATTCAGGGTTTCGCATAGTGACAGCATGGCTTCGAGCTTGACGCTTTGCACACGCTTATAGGTTTCGTTGGCCTCGGACTCATCGATCATGCGTCGTTGTTGCACCACGTCCTGCAAGCCATAGGCCATCCACGCATTGGCACTGCCGCCATCGCGTCCGGCGCGCCCGGTTTCCTGATAATAGCCTTCTATGCTTTTGGGCAAATCCAGATGCGCGACAAAGCGTACATCGGGTTTGTCGATTCCCATGCCAAATGCGATCGTGGCGCACATAACAATGCTGTCTTCCCGCAGAAAGCGCGCCTGATTTTTACTGCGTTCGCTCATCTCCATACCTGCGTGATAGGGCAGGGCAGTAATGCCGTGTTCGCATAAAAATTCTGCGGTTTCTTCGACTTTTTTTCGTGACAGGCAATACACGATACCTGCATCGCCATTGTGTTGTGCCTGAATGAAGTCGAGTAACTGCTTGCGGCCATTCGCTTTTTCTACGATCTGGTAGCGGATATTCGGACGGTCAAATGAGGCAACAAACTGCAGCGCGTTTTCGAGTTGCAGACGGTGAATGATTTCGTCGCGGGTTTGCTGATCGGCAGTCGCGGTCAGCGCAATTCTCGGCACATGCGGGAAACGTTCATGCAGAGTGGAAAGGCGGATATATTCAGGGCGGAAATCATGCCCCCATTGCGATACGCAATGGGCCTCATCAATCGCAAACAGGGCGATGTTAACGATTTCCAGCAATTCCAGACAACGTTGGGTCAGCAGACGTTCTGGCGCGATATAGACGAGATCAAGATCGCCTTCCCGCATTTTTTTTTCGACTGCCAGAATCTCATCAAAGGTCTGGGTCGAATTTAAAAATGCTGCTCTGACGCCCACTTCGGCCAAGGCATCGACTTGATCCTGCATCAATGCAATCAATGGCGACACCACGATTCCCACGCCATTGCGGATGAGTGCTGGTATCTGATAGCACAGGGATTTGCCGCCCCCGGTCGGCATCAGTACCAGCGCATCGCCGCCGTGTACCACATGCTCGACAATCTGCCCTTGCTGCGAACGAAAGGCTGGGTAGCCGAAGATCGTTTGCAGCAGGTGTAATGCCTGTTCGCTGGTAGAACTGCTGTTACTGCTGTAATTGTTGTCGCTGCTGTTATTCACTACTTAATCAGCCCAGACAATCGTACCTGTGTAGGCGGTAATCAGAATCATGATGCCGAAGGCAATCCGGTACCAGGCAAAGACATTGAAGTTGTGCGAGCTGATGTAACGCAGCAGCCAGCGCACGCAAAAGAAGGCAGAAATAAATGCTGCCACGGTGCCGAGACTGAACATCGGCAGATCGGCCATCGACAGGTCTTCACGTGCTTTGTAGAGCGAATACACGGTTGCGCCCAGCAATGTCGGAATCGCCAGAAAGAAAGAAAATTCAGTCGCTGCTTTGCGTGATAAACCAAAAAACATGGCACCGATGATTGTGGCGCCGGAGCGGCTGGTGCCCGGGATGAGCGCCAGAGACTGCGCCAGTCCGATTTTTAAGGCATCCATGATGCTCATATCATCGACTTCGTTAATCCGCGCCGGAATATGTTTGCTGGCAGCTTCGGATTGTTTGCGCTCCATCCATAAAATAATCAGACCACCGATGATGAATGCCAGCGCAACCGGAACAGGTGAAAACAGTACGGCTTTGATTTTTTTGGAAAACAGGACACCCAGAACCGCCGCCGGCAGGAAGGCGACCATCAGGTTCAGCGCAAATTTACGGGCTTTCGCATCGTTCGTCAGTCCCGATAAGACGCTGGCGATTTTTTTGCGATATTCCCAGCAGACGGCAAAAATCGCACCAGCCTGAATGACGATTTCGAACACCTTCACCGTTTCGCCCGTAAAGTTGAGCAGGCTGCCTGTCAGGATCAGGTGGCCAGTGGAGGAAATAGGCAAAAATTCTGTCAGACCCTCAACAATACCCATGATGAGGATTTTGGCGGCAAGCAATAAGTCCATAATGTGCTGAAAAAAAGGGAGTTTTGATCGGCACGAAGCTTAACATGGCAGCTGGTCTGTCTGCCGGAAAATTATTTCGCTCAAAATCGGTTTTTGTCAGTAGAAATGCCGCTCAATATGGCCTCCCGTCGGCATACTCCCCCTCATTTTTATCAAAATCATTCGCTCGTCCATATATTTAAAGGTGTGCTATAGATACTCCCTCTGAGTATATTTATTGCCTGTTGGGGCTGGCGGCTGCCTTTCGCCACTTGTGTGGTGTCCGCGTATGGCTATGGTGCAGGGTCTGGCGATGGCGGGCTGATGCCGTGGCCTTTGCGGGCGTCGCAGCCAGAGACGTGCCTCAATGCAATCATTGCCCGCATGGGCAGATGTTTGCACGCCGGAGCAGCATGCCGGTTGCGCAGGCAAGTCGACAATGCTGCAACGGTAATCGTTCATCGGAGAATCGCTGCGCTTTCAATGCTGCACTATTTCATTCCCGGCATGAACATCAGTCTTGCCGGTATGAGCGTTAGTGCTTCTTTTGCGCCTCTTTAGTGACTCTGCAAGGATTCTGCGATGACTGCTTGCCATGCGGAAGTCGGTTTGCCGATGAGCTTGCTGAGTTGTTGTTCATCGTCAAATAACGCACCCTTGGATGCACCGGTATCAGAATCCGCCAGAAGTTCGGCAAGCGTTTCAGGCAAGCCAGCGCCGATGAGTGCTTTTTTATAATCTGCTTCGGCCAGGTTGATATAGGGAATAGACTTGCCACTTTGCCCGGATATCTCCGCCGCAAACTCACTGAGGGCGTAGGAGCTATCGCCTGCGAGTTCATACACCTTTCCTGCCTGATGATGGCTGGTCAGTACAACGGCAGCAGCTTCAGCGTAATCTACGCGGCTGGCGGACGAGATTCGCCCTTCGCTGGCGCAGCCATATAGCGCACCCAGTGACAGCGCCGCACCAATGCCCATCGCATAATTTTCGGTATACCAGCCGTTACGCAGCAGGGTGAATGGCACTCCGGACGCTGTGATCGCAGCCTCTGTTTCCCGGTGTTCCCCGGCCAGCCCAAGTATGGATGTGTCGGCGTGCAAGACGCTGGTATACGCGAGCAGTTGTACGCCCACGCGTTGTGCTGCATTGATCACGTTACGGTGCTGCTGGGTGCGCTGTCCGATGTCGCTGGATGAAATGAGCAAGACTTTGTCGACGCCTTGCAGTGCTGCATCCCAACTGGCTGGTTGGTTGTAGTCCGCCTGACGAACGCTGACACCGAGTGCGGCAATATCCTTCGCTTTTTCTGTATTGCGCACAATAGCGATAATGTTGGTGGCAGGAATTTTCTTGATTAATGAGGTGATAACGAGACGGCCTAGTTGGCCGGTGGCGCCTGTGATAGCGATCATGGTGTCTGCCTTTTCTTTCATGGTGATGTCGTGGTGATAACTTATTGAGGTACGGTGAATGAAGAATATCAGTTATACTTACTATTCGTAAGTACGCACCAAAAGGTAAGTGATATGGCTGAAATAGAAACCGGCAAACTGGCAGGGGTTATGCGTCGCGGAGATGTACTTGCTGCGCAATGTCCTTCGCGCAAAATCCTCATGCATGTGACTAGCCAGTGGGGAATACTGGTGCTGATGGCGCTCATGGAGGGAACGCATCGTTTCAGCGAACTACGTCGCAAAATAGGCGGTGTAAGTGAAAAAATGCTGGCCCAGACGCTGCAACAACTGGAGCAGGACGGATTCATCCTGCGCGTGTCGTATCCGGTAGTGCCTCCGCATGTAGAGTATTCGCTGACTCCTTTGGGCGACGGCATCGGTCGCCATGTGGAAGCGCTGACTGACTGGATTGAACATAACCTGCCAACCATCGTCGAAGCGCAGGCAAAACAGCCAGCCAGGCAATAACAGAGGGCAATGGCGCTCCATGTGCAGTTATCGCGCTGTGCACATCAGGGGTAGGCGCATTTGCGTGCTATTGCGGGCGCGATAAAACTGAAATGAAGGTGGAATGAGGGCAGAATCGTGGTGATATATCGTCAAACAGCGTTGGCGCTCATTACAACTGTTCTACTGCCTTGCCACTAGCGGACGGCTGTTAATGTTTCCAGGTTCGCCAGCCAGATCAAGGCATGTTCTCTGGTTTCGCCACACATCTCCGCAGAGGGTTGCAGGCCGGAGCAACAAGCAGGCCTCTCAGCTTGCCCAAAAATATTGCAACGAAAATCGCCCGATAGTTGTATGCACGGCTTACCCGCAGGTTTCCCGGCACTCATGCCAGGAATGGAGCTGGATATGGAGGGAGCAATGCAACAGGCTCCACAGTCAGGTCTACAGTTCATAGGGCGATTACTTTTTAGTTGGTATGGTATTCAACACGTCGATGCTCGGGCTGCTGTCCGGCAATGAACGTAATGAACACAATGATGCAGCAGGCGGCGCATTGTACTGGCATCCGTTGATTCTGACATTTGGCGACATGGTTTGGCAGGTTTATTCCCCGAATCTGACAGCTCGTCGCATCCGACTGGCGTTTGTCATTCTGTTACCTCAAGATGCTTTCCACTGACTGACAAGCCCTTGAACACGCGTGCTGTGTACATACTACATATGGGCTGCAGACGAGCAGACGATGTGATGTGGCTCGATAGTCGTGCAAGTAGTCGTGCAAGTCGGCGGCGGAATTGGTAGCAGGTGCCATTTTACCTTTACAGGCAATCAGGAATGTTTGCTTGACGCTATTTTGCGGGAGGATTATATTACTGACTCAAAAGTAAGTTAATTGAGTTGTTATGATTTCATGCCCATTTAAGCCCCGCTGGGAGCGTCGCAAAGATGCGCGTCCGCAAGAATTATTAGCTGCGGCGCTGGATTTGTTTGTAGAGCGGGGTTTTGCTGCCACTCGTCTGGATGATGTCGCGCGCGCTGCCGGTGTCTCCAAGGGTACGTTATACCTGTATTTTTGCAGCAAGGAAGAATTATTTAAGGCCGTGGTCAGGGAAAGCATTGTCCCTATTATTGGTGAGGCAGAAGATACTCTGAGCCAGTTTGATGGCAATAGCGGCGATTTATTCCGCCTCATGGTCAGCAACTGGTGGGAAAAAATGGGGCTGACGAAATTATCCGGCCTGCCGAAGTTGATGATGGCCGAAGCTTGCAATTTTCCTGATCTGGCGAAATTTTATCAGGATGAAGTATTAAATCGGGCAGATGCACTGATGATGGAAATTTTACGACGAGGCATTGCCCGTGGTGAATTCCGGGCAATGTCGGGGATCGATCTGGAAGTGAATGCACGTTTGCTGACTTCGCCTGTCGTCATGATGATGATCTGGAAGCATTCACCCGGCGCATGTCAGATTCAGCCACAAGAGCTGGGTATGTATCTGGAAAATTACATACAGATGGCCTTGCGCAGCATTGTGATCTGAGTGCCGAAGCTGCTGAGTCCGCTGAACCCGCTGTACTGATGTCGCATCAGTACATTTGTAATTGTAATCAGCATCATGATCTGCATTGTCTTCAGCGCGTCTGTCTGTTTAGCAGCAATATTCTATGTTTTCTCTGCGCTGATGTGAGCGCGGATGCTAGTATCAACGCCCCAATTCAAATAAAAAATCTTGGAGACAAACGAACATGCTTAAGCGTCGTGGAATATGGATAGTTGTGCTGGTGTTGGTGATTGCTGGTGGCGTGATACTCGGTAAGAAAAAATCGTCTGACACTGCCCAGACAGCGGCTAAAGTGCCAGTCACCACAGCGCCTCAAATGCTAGAATTTTTGCCGAGTGACATCGCTGTTGCTCAACAAGGCGATGTCAGCAAACTGCTTTCTTTATCTGGTGCATTGCGGGCATTTAATCAGGCTACCGTCAAAGCAAAAGTCGCTGGCGATGTGCGTGAGGTGCTGGTGCGTGAAGGCGAAGCAGTTCAGCAAGGGCAGGTTGTGGTCCGGATGGATACCGGCGATTTTGAAGCCCGTCTGGCGCAGGCACGAGGTGCGTTGGCAGCTGCTCAGGGACAGTTGGAAATTGCCCGTCTGGCACGCGATAACAACAAGGCTTTGCTGGATAAAAATTTCATTTCAAAAAACGCTTTTGACAACGGTAACAATCAGTACGAGATTGCGCTCGCCAATGTTGATAGTGCAAAAGGTGCGGTGTCCGTTGCGCAAAAAGCGTTGGCGGATACCTCCATACATGCGCCGATCACCGGACTGATCAGCAGTCGCACGGTGCAGCCGGGTGAAAAAGTCGCAGTCGATATTCGCTTGCTGGATGTCGTTGATCTGCGCACCATGGAAATGGAAGCGCCGGTGCCGACGCAAGATATTGCCAACATTAAAATCGGTCAGCAGGTGCAACTGGTGATCGAAGGTGTCGCCGATAAAGTCAATGGAAAAGTGACGCGGATTAATCCGGCAACCGCAGCTGGTTCGCGATCTATCATGGCATATATTCAGATCGCTAATCCTGAAGGCATATTGCGTGCGGGTATGTTCGGCGAGATGCAATTGGTCGTTGATAAAAAGAGCGGCGTCCTGCTGATCCCGCAGACGGCAATACAGCAAGATACGACGCAATCCAGTGTGTACGTCATTGAAAATAATCTGATCCAGCAAAAGACGGTGCAACTGGGGTTGAAGGGCGACAGCAATGGTGTTCCGGTTGTCGAGGTGTTATCTGGTCTGGCCAAAGACAGCAAAGTGATCAAAACCAATCTGGGCAGTCTGCGCAGCGGTTTGCCTGCCAGAGTTGCGCCTGTTACGGGTAAGGTGTAAGCCATGTGGTTCACACGTATCAGTATCGGTAATCCGGTTCTTGCCACCATGATGATGCTGGCCTTTGTGGTACTGGGTCTGTTTTCTTATCAACGTATGCGGGTCGATCAGTTCCCCGATATTACGTTTCCTGTGGTGGTGATACAAACGGATTATCCGGGTGCAGCGCCGGAAACAGTGGAATCGGATATCACCCGAAAAGTGGAAGAAGCGGTCAATACCATTAATGGCATCAGCGCGCTGACATCACGGTCGTATGAGGGATCGTCGGTCGTTATCATGGAATTTGACCTGACGATCGATCCTGCTCAGGCTGCGCAAGACGTGCGCGAAAAAGTGGCGCTGGTCAAATCTGCTTTCCGTAAAGAAGTCAAAGAACCTCGTGTGACCCGATATGATCCGGCTGACCGGCCTATCTTTTCGGTATCGGTGACGAATGATGACAAAATTAAAAAACGTGATTTCAGAGAGCTGTCAACGATCGGTGATCAGCTGGTTAAAAAACGTCTGGAAAACGTTCGTGGTGTCGGCTCTGTCACTCTGGTGGGTGGTGTCAAGCGTGAAATCAAAATTTACCTGAAACCCAATGAACTCGAAGCGCTGGGGCTGGGTGTTGATCAGGTTATTACCGCAATCCGCAATGAAAATCAGGAACTTCCTACCGGCGCCATCCGTTCTCTGGACAATGAGAAAGTAGTACAGATTCAGGGGCGACTGAAGAACCCGCAGGACTTCAGCAAAATCATTGTTGCACGGCGTGGTGGACAATCTGTTTTCCTGTCGCAGGTCGCCAGTATTATTGATGGTCAGGAAGAGCAGGAAACACTGGCGCTGTTTAATGGTCAGCGCACTGTCGCACTCGATATTCTGAAAGCGCAGGGACAAAACACAATTGAGGTGGCAAACGGCTTGCTCGAAGCATTAAAAACCATGGAGCCTGAGCTGAAGACTTTATATCCTGGTGTGAAGGTGCAGGTCATTAAAGATGGTTCACGTCAGATACGTGTTGGCGTAGAAAATGTCCGCCGTACACTGATCGAAGGCGCTGTGCTGACGATCATGATCGTGTTTCTTTTCCTGAATTCCTGGCGTTCCACCGTCATTACCGGACTGACATTGCCTGTTGCTTTGATCGGTACTTTCCTGTTCATGGATATGTTTGGTTTTACCATCAACATGATTACGCTGATGGCGCTGTCCCTGTGCGTGGGATTGCTGATCGACGATGCGATTGTGGTGCGTGAAAATATCGTCCGTCATGCCGGTATGAAGGTGAATGGCAAGTTCAAGGATCACCATACGGCAGCGCTGGAAGGTACGGCAGAGATTGGTCTGGCTGTGCTGGCGACGACGTTCTCGATTGTTGCTGTTTTTTTGCCAGTCGGTTTCATGGGGGGCATTATTGGGCGCTTCTTCCATCAGTTTGGTATTACTGTCACGGCGGCAGTGCTGATTTCTATGTTCGTGTCGTTCACGCTGGATCCGATGTTGTCATCGATCTGGCCTGACCCCGATGTGCATGGGCATGAACATCGGGGAAAACGCAAGGGTATTTATGCCAACACCATAGGACGCGTACTGGAACAGTTTGAACGTGGTGTGCAATGGTTTTCTGCGCTGTATCAGCAAATGTTGCGCTGGTCGCTGAAGCACCGGGTCAAGACACTGCTGATCGCGTCGATGACGTTCTTTGTCGGCCTTGCGATTCCTGGAACAGGATTGATCGGTAGTGAGTTTGTGCCGCAGGCAGATTATTCTGAAACCGGCATCACTTTTTATACTCCCGTGGGTTCTTCGATTGAATTGACAGAAACCAAAGTGCATCAGGTGGAAGCCGTGCTGAAAGAGTTTCCGGAAGTCGTAGACACCTACAGCACCGTCAATACTGGTTCGGCACAAGGCAAAAACTATGTGACTACGTTTATCCGGCTGGTGCCACGCAAGGATCGCAGCCGTACGACATCGCAGATGTCGATCCCTTTGCGTAATCGTTTAGCGCAAGTAGCAGGAATTACGGTCACGCATATCGGTGCGTTGGATGGCGTAGGAGGCGACAGCAAGCAAATGCGATTCAGTTTACAGGGAACGGATTTGAAAGAGCTGGGGCGTTTGTCCGTCGAAGTGCAGAATAAATTAAAGGCGATTCCTGGCATCGTGGACATCGATTCCAGTCTGAAAGCAGAAAAACCGACTATTTCTGTCACACCTAAACGTGACCTTGGCGCTGATCTTGGTGTGGGGGTTGCCCAGATAGGGAATGCCTTGCGTCCTTTGCTGGCGGGTGAAGCAGCGACCACCTGGCGCGCCCCGGATGACGAAAACTACGATGTATCCGTACGCTTGTCACCGGATGACAGAAATAATCCTGATGACTTGTCACGTCTGATGTTGTTGAGTTCACAGACCAATGCAGATGGCTCCCCCAAAATGGTGCCCTTACGTCAGGTGGCAGATATCCGTATGTCTACCGGCGCGAATCAGATTAACCGTCGTGATCTGAACCGGGAGGTCGAGATTTCTGCCAACGTGGTAGGTCGTTCCGCAGGGCAAGCTGGCGTTGATGTGAAAAAAGCACTGGAAAGTATTCAATGGAAGCCGGGTTACCGCTTCAAAATGGGCGGCGCCACTAAAAACATGAATGAGTCGTTTGGCTACGCTTTATCGGCGCTGTTACTGGCGGTGATTTTCATTTACATGATCCTGGCGTCGCAGTTTGCGAGTTTCCTGCAACCGGTAGCGATTATGTCTGCTCTGCCGATGACATTGATCGGTGTGTTTCTGGCTCTGATGTTCTTCCGTTCCACGCTGAACATGTTTTCTATCATCGGCTTCATTATGTTGATGGGATTAGTCACCAAAAATGCCATTTTGCTGGTCGATTTTGCCAATCAGGCAAGAAAAGAAGGCAAAGAGCGGGTTGAAGCGCTGTTGGAGGCTGCGCATGTGCGTTTGCGCCCTATCCTGATGACAACTTTGGCGATGGTGTTCGGGATGGTACCACTGGCGTTTGCCCTGACCGAAGGTTCAGAGCAGCGCGCGCCGATGGGGCAGGCGGTGATTGGCGGGATTATTACTTCTTCATTGCTGACGCTGGTCGTTGTACCCGTCATTTATACCTATCTGGATGATCTGGGGCAGTGGTTCACACGAAAATGGCGAGGTAATCCGCAATGAGTCCGCAATGACGGCGAGCGCTTTGATAAAATGCGGTTTCCCGATTAATTACGCAACCGAGTGAAAAGATGAATATCGAACAAGCCCGTTTCAACATGATAGAACAACAAATCCGCCCTTGGAATGTCTTGGACAAGGCAGTGCTGGACATGTTGATCGTCGTTAAGCGTGAAAATTACTTCCCAGAAGCCCAGAAAAGTCTGGCGTTCTTCGACACGGAATTGCCTTTGCCAGGCAATACCCATGCAATGACGCCTAAGCTGGAAGCCCGTATTGTTCAGGAACTTGGTCTGAAAAAACAGGATTCTGCATTGCTGATTGGTGCATCTACAGGTTACGTGGCGGCATTGATGGCGCATTTGGCACGTCATGTGACGGTGCTGGAATCGTCTGCAGAACTCAAAGACCTGGCCGCCGGCAATCTGAACAAAGATGGCGTACGCAATGTGGATCTGATTCAGAGTAACGGCCTGACCGGCAAACACACAGGCACGTATGATGCGATCGTGGTGGCGGGTGCTCTGGATGTCATTCCGGAAACACTGAAAAAACAACTGAATGTTGGTGGTCGTTTGCTCGTGATTGTCGGACAGTTACCGATGATGACGGCGCAGCTGGTGACACGTACATCAGAGAGCGCATTTGAAACCCGTATTCTGTTTGACACAGTGTTGCCTGCATTGCCAGGTGCGGAAATCGCTTCCCGCTTTGTCTTCTGATCATCACCGGTTCGCTCTCTACGATATCTGATTATGCAAAATATTACTGCAACTGAATTGGCTCAATGGCTGGCGGATACGACTAAAAATCCTCCGCTGTTACTTGATGTCAGGGAACCTTGGGAATATGAAACCTGTCATATCAGCGGCGTTCAGCTGATGCCTATGCAGACAGTTCCCGCCCGTTTTAATGAGCTGGATCCAGATGCGGTTATTGTCTGCATTTGCCATCACGGCGGTCGCAGTATGCAAGTGGCGTCTTTTCTGGAGCGTCAGGGTTTTACCCAGACAATTAATCTGACCGGTGGTGTGCATGCCTGGGCACAGCAAGTCGATCCGGAAATGCCAACCTATTAACTTATTTTTATCGATTCGGAGCGTTTCATGCGTAACCCTGTAATGGCAGCTTTGCTTGCCGGTGCTTTTTTCTCACTGAATGCAAATGCCACTGATTTGCTGCAAATATACAAAGATGCACTGGCAAATGATGCACAGTACGCTAGTGCCCGTGCTGCACTGACTGCTGGTCAGGAAAAATCAGTTCAGGGTCGCGCAGGTTTGTTGCCAGGCATTAGCCTTAGTGGCAGCGATACAAAATCCCGTACAGAAACGCAGCTCGATGCCGTAAGTGGTGAACGTACTCTGAACGGTTACAGCAACACCTGGACACTGGCGCTATCGCAGCCATTATTCCGTTGGGCGAACTGGCAGCAGTATGAGCAGGGTAAGTTGTCGGTGCTGGTCAGTGAGGCTCAGTTTGCGCAAGCGAAGCAGGATCTGATCGTTCGCGTTGGACAGGCCTATTTCGATGTGTTGGCAGCGCAGGATACTCTGGCCACATTACAAGCGCAAAAAATTGCTACGTCTGAGCAATTGGCATCAGCCAAACGCAATTTCGAAGTCGGCACTGCCACTATTACTGACACACACGAAGCACAGGCACGTTACGATCTGATTATTGCGCAGGAATATGCCGGTCAGAGTGATCTGGAAGTTAAACGTGCAGCTTTGCAGCAGATCATAGGTAAACAGGCCGGTGAGCTTGCTACGTTGAAAGCCGGCATTAAACTCACGCCTCCCCAACCAGAAAAAATGGAAGGCTGGGTCACTTCCGCTGAAAATCAGAATTTCAGTGTGGTGGCGTCACAGGTTGCTGTAGAAATTGCCAAACGTGATATTGAAAGAAATCGCGCTGGTCATTATCCGACCGTCGATCTGGTCGCCACCACTGGTCGCAATTCCAGCACCGGTGCTGCGTCCACCAGCGGCAGCGGCGTCATCAAACCGACGACGATTGGAGTGCAATGGAGTGTACCGATTTTTTCAGGCTTTGCTGTCGATAGTAAGGTGAAAGAATCCATAGCACTCGAAGACAAAGCCAGAAGTGATTTTGAAACGGCACGCCGCGCTGCTGCCCAGGGAGCACGTCAGGCCTTTTTTGGCGTGACCAGCGGACTGGCACAGGTGAAGGCGTATGAAGCAGCGGAAATTTCCAGCCAATCTGCGCTGGAGTCGAACAAGCTCGGTTATCAGGTGGGCGTTCGCATCAACATTGATGTGCTGAATGCGCAGCAACAGTTGTACACGACACGTCAGACGTTGGCGAAAGCACGTTATGACACCATCATGAATGGCTTGAAGCTGAAATCTGCGGCGGGCACGTTGAAAGAACAGGATTTGGAAGAAGTTAATTTGCTGTTGCAGCGCTGATCACGCGTTCGCTTATTTTTCGTTTTAGTCTGGAGTGTTTGTCAGTATCTGAAAACCTGTCGTAAGTTGCGGCAGGTTTTTTTATTTGTGGGCTGATGTGGGTTGATGTGAGCGGATAATGGTACTGGTTGTGTAATATCAATGTGTTACAACAATGCAGTACTATATTGATCAGATACCGCCATTTTATGAGGAAAGAACACAAATGAAGCGATTGATCGCCCTGTTGCATCAGCGCCGCCTGCTATCGGGATTATTGATTACCCTTGGCATCGTGGTGCTTGCCTACGCAGCCTGGGCACAATGGGGGCGAGGCAAGATTCGGGTATTTCATTTGCAGCGCGGTGAACTGATTCAGACGGTCGTAGCCAGCGGACGCATAGAAACGCCAGCAAGGGTTGATATCGGAACGCAGATCACCGGCAGAGTAGCTGCAGTGCCTGTCAAAGAAGGGCAGACGGTCAAAGCAGGCGATGTACTGATACAACTGGATGCGACCGATGAAATTGCCGCGCTGGAACAAGCCAACGCCGCTGTTCATCAGGCGGAAGTCAAGCTCCGGCAATTTCATGATCTGACGCAGCCAGTGGCAGAGCAGGCGCGGGTACAGGCAGAAGTCACGTTGTCGAATGTCCAGAAACAATTTGATCGCAGCAAAGAACTGGTGGCGAAAGGATTTGTCGGACAAGCACAACTCGACGATGCACAGCGTAATCTCGATGTGGCACGCAGCCAATACGATAGCGCGCGTTTGCAGGCGCAGTCGAGTAAGCCCGCTGGCAGTGATTATCAGCTTGCCAGTGCTGCGTTGGAACAGGCGATCGCCAGTGCCCATGCTGCACAAGCCAAACTGGATCACACACGTATAGTTGCCGTGGCTGATGGTGTGCTGATCTCCCGCGACGTCGAGCGTGGTGATATCGTACAGCCAGGTAAAGTACTCATGGTGTTGTCCCCCGTCGGTCTGACGCAGTTATTGATACAGATTGATGAAAAAAATCTGCGCTATCTGCAACTGGGGCAAGCCGCGCAGGCGATGGCCGACGCTTATCCAGGACAACGATTTCCCGCAAAACTGGTCTACATCAATCCCGGCGTGAATGCCCTGCGCGGATCGGTAGACATCAAGCTCAATGTACCTGAACCACCTGCCTTTCTGAAACAGGATATGACCGTCTCTGTAGAGATTGAAGTGGCGAGGCGCAAGGATGCATTGTCGCTCAGCGTCGAGGCGATACATGACGCTTTGGGAAGCGCACCCTGGGTCATGATGCTGGACAATGGCAAAGCCAGAAAACGTCAGGTACAGCTTGGCGTACGCGGTGACAAAAATATAGAAATACTGTCAGGCCTCACCGCAGCCGATCTGGTCTTGCCAGCAACGGGACTGGCACTGACGGACGGACAGCGCGTTCACATTGATACCCAATCGCATGAATAGCCTGTTGCCATTTGAATGGATCGTTGCCACCCGTTTTCTGCGGGAAGGGCGTTTGCAATCCTTGTTCATCATCATCGGTGTTGCTATTGGTGTGGGGGTGATTGTGTTTATGTCTGCACTGTTAGTCGGTATGCAGGGGAATTTATTTCGCCGTGTTCTGAGTTCTCAGCCCCACATCACATTAGAGCGTCCCAAAGAGCAGGCGAAGCTGGTTATGCGTGCTACGCCGGGACAAGTGATTGCGTCTACCGGACAAAAACCATCGCAACGGATGAATACCATCGACCAATGGCAAAAGGTGCGTGATCAGATGCAGCAACGCAGTGACATCGTCGCGGTATCGCCAACGGCAACCGGTCCTGCACTGGTCGTACGGGGGAGTGCAACGCAATCCATTTCACTGATCGGCATAGAGCCTGAGCAGTACAATAAAATCATTCCTCTCGCAGACAAAATGACGAGCGGAAATTTTCGTATGACAAACACCGATATGATGATTGGAACGCAACTGGCAGAAGACATGGGAGTGGGTGTTGGAGATAAGCTGCGCGTGGCATCTGCTGCCGGTGCCAATCTGACACTGAATATCGTCGGTATTTTTGATTTGGGGAGTCGTGGCGCGAACCAGCGCAATGTCTATGTATTGCTATCTACTGCACAAAACCTGCTGGACATGGTAGGGGGCGTCGCCAGCATTGATCTGACTGTGCAAGACCCTTATGCTGCCGAAGATATTGCACAGTCCATCGCTAATTCTACCGGTCTGAATGCATTGAGCTGGATTGCCAATAACAGTCAGTTTTTCCTGGCAATGCGGGCGCAGACGTATTCGAGCCTGCTGATACGTATTTTTGTCGGATTCTCAGTTGCGGCTGGGATTGCCAGCGTGCTGGTGGTATCGGTGGTACAGCGACAAAAGGAAGTGGGTATTCTGCGCGCCATGGGGGGAAGTCGTGGGCAGATCATGAGAATTTTTCTGATTCAGGGCGCACTTGTCGGTCTGCTTGGTTCCATTGTCGGGTCTGCACTGGCGATGGGATTGTTATCCGCATGGAAGTGGGTTGCCAAAAATCCTGACGGAACACCGATGTTTGTGATTGATATGGACATGAGTTTCTTTTTATGGAGCGCCTTGTTGGCAATGCTGGCTGGATTGTTGGCTGCAGCTACACCTGCAATACGTGCGGCTCGTCTTGACCCTGTGGTGGCTATCCGTGGCTGATACTGTTTTACAGCTGGAGCGCGTATGCAAATCGTATGCAATCGGTACGCCTGCCGAAAGTCAGGTGCTGTTTGATATTGACCTGACGATACAGAAGGGAGAGTTCGCCGCCCTGATCGGCCCATCAGGTTCTGGCAAGAGTACTTTGCTCAATATCATCGGTTTGCTTGACCGCCCCAGTAGCGGCAAGTTGTTTATGACAGGACAAGAGACCAGCACCCTTGATGAGGATAATCTGACCCGGTTGCGAGGTCAGGCGATTGGGTTTGTATTTCAGTCGCATTATTTGCTCACGGCTTTTACTGCCACTGAAAACGTCATGATGCCAATGCTGATGCAGCAAGGTCGTCCGGACAAGTCCATGCGCGACAAAGCGAGAGCGCTGCTGGACAAAGTGAATCTGCGTCAATGGCAGGATCATCTGGTCGGGAACATGTCGGGAGGGCAGCAGCAGCGGGTAGCGATTGCGAGAGCGTTGGCATTGAATGCGCCGCTGATTCTGGCTGACGAACCGACCGGTAATCTGGATACCAAATCAACTGATGCTATTTTTGAACTGATGCGCCAGGTCAATCAGGAACATGGAACGACGTTCCTGATGGTCACTCACAATATGGAGCTGGCAAAACGTTGCGACCGAACCATAGAATTGGTCGACGGTCGCATCGTTTGAATCCGGCGATGCGCACACGCCGGATTTTGTACTAAAACTTTTTCGATGACCCGTCCAGGTGATCATTCCAGCGGGCGAGGTCGTTGCTATTGCTTGTTGCCATTCCTTGTTGATATTTCTTACTTAGCGCAGACGGGCTGATGTCGCTTTCTGCTTTTGAGTACGAATATCGATCAAATTTGCCTGACGTACCGGTTTTGCCGGTTTCACCAAGTGCATCTGTTGGATGCTTGTTGGTGCATGACTGCCACCGTTGACCAGTTTGAAGCTTTCGACCAGGCCACGCAATGTTTCTGCCTGATGCCGCAAACTGTCTGACGATGATGCAGCCTCCTCCACCATGACAGAGTTTTGTTGCGTCATCTGATCCATCTGTATGATTGCCTGATTGACTTGTTCTATGCCTGTGCTTTGTTCCAGACTGGCTTGCGTAATATCGTGCATGATGGCCGCCGCTTGCCGGATACCTTCCACCACTTCATGAATCACATGGCCCGCTTCATTTACCAGACTGCTACCGGCAGTGACGATATCGGTAGAGTTGTCGATCAGATGCTTGATTTCTTTGGCTGCCGTTGCACTGCGCTGCGCCAGATTGCGCACTTCGCTGGCGACGACGGCAAAGCCGCGACCCTGCTCGCCTGCACGGGCAGCTTCCACCGCCGCATTCAGCGCCAGAATATTGGTTTGGAATGCAATGCCATCGATGACACCGACAATGTCAGAAATTCGTTGCGAGCTTTCGCTGATCGAGTTCATGGTGTGTACGACTTTCGCAACCGCCTCTCCTCCTTTTTCTGCGAACTGGCTGGTGGACATCACCAGTTGATTGGCTTCCTGACTGTTATCGGAATTCTGACGGACTGCAGAAGTCAGTTCTTCCATGGAGGTGGCAGTTTCTTCCAGCGAACTTGCCTGCGATTCTGTTCGCTCAGATAAATCTGCATTACCCGCAGCGATCTCATTTGCGCCCAGATGGACCTGTCCAGTGGATTCTTTAATTTGTCCGATCAGGAGCTTCAGATTGGTTTGTAAAACTCGTAGTGCCTGCATGGTCTGACCGATCTCATCATTGCCATGGGTGTGAATATGTTCTGCCAGATTGCCTTCGCTCATTTCTCTGATGTCGTGCATGATGTTGTTCAGCGGAGGAATCGTATTGTTATACAGGTGCCAGCCGCAGTAACTGGCAAATAATATGCCAAACACCGAAAATCCAAGCATCGTCTGCATGTAAGAGGCGCTTGCAGGAGTCGTCGGCATCAGGAATGCAGACAATGCGATACAAGCGAACAACATGACGACAGTCATGATAAAGGAGCTCATTCTGGCTGCCAGTGTCAACTCAGGCAACAACTTAAACCAGCTGAATGTGTTGCGTTGACGTGCCACACCTTCGACAATTTCCAGTGACGTATCACCTTGTTTGATGGCGCGATAAGCGGCATCTGCAGCAATGATTTTTTCTCGTGCAGGTTTGATGCGGATAGACGTATATCCAACAATCTGGTGATCGCGTATCAACGGTGCTGCATTTGCTTCTACCCAGTAAAAATCACCGTTCTTCGAACGATTTTTTACCAGCCCTGTCCATGGTTTTCCTTTTTTTATCGTTGCCCATAAATCGGCAAAAGCTTCTGCTGGCATATCTGGATGACGAACAAGATTCTGCGGTGCGCCCAATAATTCCTGTTCTGAAAATCCACTGATACGGATGAAGTCCTGATTCACGTAAGTGATATTGCCTTTTAAATCTGTTTTTGAAACGATGGTTTCTGTATCGTTTAATACATATTCCTGATTTGTCACCGGTAAGTTATTGCGCATAATTTTTCTCAGATCGAGGAGGTATTTTAAGAACGATGTTTGTCTTGGTTTGGGACAAAATGATTCGATATTCAAGGCACAGAGATACTGTTGCTCCGAAAGTCCGTACCAGATTCTGAGCCTGCATAAACAGATGCTTTAAGCGGACGTTTTAAGCAGACGTTTTAAGCGGACTTTTTATAGGCATTGAAAAGAAACCAACGCAGCAAGCGGCGACTATAAAAGCCCGCTTGTGACGCTGTCAAAAGGAAAGAAGAGGAGATGGAGGTTACTGTCATACTGTTTGACATTTCTCAAACACAGAATGCGATTTTATTTCATTAAAAATAATAAATTTCGCAAAAAATGAAATGAAAAGGGATGAACAAGTAACCAGATTTTTGTTGAGTTTTAATGTGAATAGTGATTTGAGGAAATTAATTTCCTCAAAGAAATCAAATACTTACAGGAAATATTTCATTGATGTACGCCGTTAACGTGTTTTGAAAAGAGCGTCAATTGTTACCAGAAATCTGGCGATAACTTGACTGCCTGTTTTTGAGCCAATCCTCAGTCAGTGACAAATTATTTCTTTGCCACGGTTGAAAACGGGGTTTGAAATAACGCAAATAATGCGGGAAAGAAAAGCGCAACAGGCCACCACGACCAACGCAGAATTTGATTGCTTGTCCCCAGGTTTTTGTTTTAAACAGTTCTCCGTCGCGGTACAGGCAATGTGTCGTTTGTAATAAAGTGTCAATCGAAAATAGCAGACTGACATAGAGAAACCAGGCGATACGTCTCAGATAGCCGCCGCCGATAGCATGATACGCATCGAAGGCGACCGATTTATGTTCTGTCTCTTCAATAGAGTGCCATGTCCACAGTGTTTTCAATGGTTCAGCCGCATCCGCGATCCATTGCGTCTCACTGAGTACACCATCGGAAAAAATGGCAGTGAAATGTTCATAGGCCATAGTGACGGCCAGATTATTCTTCACTCCCAGATTTTTTGCTGTTTTGATTCGCCAAGCGACGTAAGGTTCTATCCAGTAGTGCAGACCTTGCTTTTCGAGTTCGGCGTTATATTGCTGATGAATTTGCCGGTGCGTTGCTTCCTGTCCAATAAACCCCTTGATCTGTGATTGCAAGTCTTTATTGGTAATCAAAGGCAGTGCGGCGCGTACGCTATCGATGAAGTATTGTTCCCCAATCGGAAAGCTCATCGATTGGGCATTGAATAAATGTGACACAAATGCGTTTTCACCCATCCAGTGACGCGGGAAACCTTGCGACAGATCGACATTCAGGTGGCGGATAGTCAGCGCTGGTCGTTGTTTTTCGGTGGACATGTTATTGGTCGTGGTGTGATTCATCTCAGCTCCTGTTATTCGGAATGTGACTGAGTGTAATGATCCTGCACGATATAACATTGTATTGATACGTCAAATTTGTACAGACACGTCATTCGACAGGAATAAAAAGTTGCCGGAATTCTGTATTACTCAAACGGAAAATCCAGTAAGCAGGATCGCTGCTGGCAATTTTTTGCAGCAGTTGCATCGGCGGTATTCCCACAAGCTCAACAAATTCTCTGTGCATATGTGCCTGATCGTAATAGCCTGACTCATGCGCGACGCGCGTCAGGTCTCCCCAGGAAAGGGATTGATCGACGATCAGTGGCAGGCAAAGTCCGAAACGTGCTATGCGTCTGACGTCTCGCAAGGTAACGCCGAACGTTTCTCTGACACGTCGCTCCAGTTGTCGTTGTCCGATTCCAAAATAATCCGATAAATCTGCCAAAGGGAAAAATAGTTTCTGGCGTGCTGCCAGAAATGCAGCACCAAGATGATTATTTTTTTTATGGTGAAGATTGTTCAGTAAAAAACGTTGGAATAATGTACTGAGTTCATGCGCATGGGTGGCAGAAATACGGCCATCATATCGTGCGTTTACCTCCTCAATCGCGTGGAGCAGCGCATCGGTTTTTTCATTACTGATGAGTTCGTCCATACGGATAGAGGAGCCAGTGACTGAAGCAGCAGAAATACCTAGCGTCTGTTGCAGCATGCCCGGCTTCAGACAGACAGAAAGCGAGATCGTTCCTGGCTCATACGTCACTCGGGTTGGTGATAAAAATGGCCCGCGCAGAAAGAAGCGATGACTTTCAGTCCGGCTGCCATCGTCATTGACAATTTGTGCAGAGCCACGGACGAATAACATCAGCGACGGACATAGGCTTGCTGGCAGTAACGATACGCCATCGTCAAGATCAACGACCAGCAGATGCATAATCAGATCAGACAGGTGTGGCAGAGGTGGAATGACGTAGGTGAGCATGTCTGGCCTGATGACTTATGCAGAATATTTCGCAGAATATTTTGCCGGATATTTTTCGCTCAGATGACCAAGGTATGTCATGTTGAACTGGTTGCCTGCAGATGGTCGATTAATATATGAAGCCCCTCTGTCATGGCTTGCACCGATGTTTGCATATCCCATTCATCATTGCCTGGTCTGACGATATTCGAGATAGCGCGTAATTCCAGAAATGCCTGTTGCTCTTGCTGGCATACATGGAAAAACGCCGCACCTTCCATATTTTCTATATCAACGCTGGAGGTGTCGACAAAAGGTGCCATTGCCGCATTGAGCGACATACTGCGACCACGTGCGAGCGGTAGCTTCTCCGGAATATGTGGGCAGACCAGCGTGTGGCGACGTTCAAACTCCATCTCCAGAGGTAGATGGGCCAGGTGAATAAATCCGGTCGGCGTAAAAAATCCCAAGTCTCCCTCGACTTCACTTTCCACCATCATGACATCGCCAATCGAAAACGGGGTATCAGGATACACACCGGCAATTCCCGCCAGAATCATTATAGAAGGCCGATGCTGATAAATAACGCGGAGTGTCGCTGCTGCCGTTGCAGTCAGTCCAACGCCGGATACCAATGTCTGCACATCTTCACGCTGAAACAGGCTGGCTTCGGTTTGGGTGGGGAATAAAACAAAGATAGTCATGGCCAGGTATGAAGTTAAAAAAGTAAATGACGAAACGTTTCGAGTGGGTGTCAACGTCTCCTTGCAGCAGGGAATACAAGTGACTGACATTTGCGGCGATAGATCAGACATTGGCAGGCAGATTAGCAGAAGTCGCCAGCATGAACGTCAGTATGTTCTTTTGACATCATGCCTTGCTCATGGGCAGACGTCAAATTGACGGGTGTTTCCAGTGTTAATGTGGCGATACATCACGTGTGTTTTCAGCGATACTGCTATGCGATCATGCTGATATACCGTGCTTGCGCCGCTGAAATGTCTCGCTCAATTGTATCGTTCAATTTCTGTGGGACTTCATTTATATTCTTGCTTGCCGTTAATGTATTTAGCGAATGGAACGCAGCGAATGTGTATCCTTGCATCTTTTTTTATAACGATTTAGTTTGACTCCCTTAGGGGGAATTCATGGCAAAAACAAACAAAGAATTTATCACGGGCTTATATCAGGTGCTTTGGTCCCGTCAGCCCGACCAGACGACGATTGATACCTATGCAGCAAGACTGGATTCGGGTTTGCTCACGCGCGCTGGGATGGAATACACTTTTTTGACGGCGCCTGAGTATGATAAATCGGCAGAGCAAATACTTCGACTGTATTTTGCTGCATTTAACCGGATTTCCGATATTGATGGTTTTTTGTTCTGGCTTGGTGTCCAGAGAAATGGTGTTTCTACTACACAAATTGCTCAGATATTTTCTCAGTCTGATGAATTCGTCAAAAAATATGGAAGTAGTACCAGCAATGCTCAATATCTGGATTTAGTTTATCAAAATGTGTTGAACCGTACGCCAGATGCAGCTGGTCGAGATTATTGGGTGCAACAAATGAATAACGGTATGTCCAGAGGAGAAGTTCTTAATCAGTTTGCTCAATTACCGGAATTTACCGTGTCAGCGGCGACCAAAGTCAACGCTAGCCTGATTTATTCCACCTTGGTTGGTCGCATGCCCACGACAGCGGAAGTTGCTGCGGCACCGACAGGGATGGAGCAACTGATTGTCAAAGCGGCTGCCGCGGCGGATGTGGCTCCGGTCGTGGCAAATATTGCGTATTCAGCGACCCAGTTCAGTGAGAGTCAGATCAACGATGGCAGTATTGCCAATACTGTGGTGTTGACCCTGACTGGTGACACCTACAAAGGTATCGTGGGCGCCAGTCTGGGCAAAATCACCAATGTTCCGACCGGTCTGACCGCGTCGCTGACCAAAACGTCGGATACCACGGCAACACTCTCTCTTATTGGCGCGGCGACTGCAAACGCGAGTATCAACAACATCAGTAATCTTACAGTGACGCTGGATAACACGGTGTTCACCAGCGGCAAAGCCGCCAATGTTACGAATGCGATCAAATCTGATTTGCAAATTGCATTTCTTGATATTCCGATGAAAGAACTAAATCAGGTATTGAGCGGTGTTGGTGCATTGACCAGTGCCATGTCAGTGGACCTGAGTACCGATCAACTCCTGCTTGGTGGTAAAAGTATCAGCCTCCTTAGCGGTAGTTTGTCGCAGGTCAATCATGTGGATTTCAGCAGCATAGGGCCATTGCCCACCACTACCACGACGGGTGGCGCCAAGGTAACGATTACCACTAGTATGAAAGGAGATGATGCTGCCAATGTGCTGACTGGCTCTGCCTATCCGAATGTATTTGAAGGCGGAAAAGGTAATGACACGATGACTGGTGGTGCAGGTGTGGACACCTATATCTTCAGTAATACGCCGGACAACAATGGCAATGACACCATTAATAATTTTACGATCGGTAAAGGTGGTGATGTTCTGAATCTCTCTGCCTTTCTGAATAAAACCGGAACAACAAAAATTGCTGCCGTGAATGCCAACAGTATCGTTCCCAAAGTATGGGCAAATGGTGATGTGTTGACAGTGCAGGGAAACGCCATGAATGCGACAAAAATTGCCGCCTTGTTTGGCCCAGCGTTGCCATTTGCCGCGCCAACAGTCGCCAGCAAGATGGTCGTGATTACGGCCGATATTATTGGTGATGCGAGTATCTGGTATGTGATCAACCAGAATGATGTCACCGCCATCACCGCAGACGAAGTGACTCTGGTTGGCACACTGAAGAACGTCAACAATCTGAGCCTGGTAGGATTTGATACGACGAATTTTTTATAAATAAAACGTCGATTGCACGTATGACGAAGCCTGTAGTAAGAGGAGTTCAGTCATAAAAAAAGCGCAGTATTGCTACTGCGCTTTTGATCTGATCAATGAATGATGTGCTCGCTTAATGTGTGCTTGATTGCTGAATCGCTACATCATGCGCAGACGATTCAGTGAGCACCTTTGCAGTCAAAAAAATGATCACACAATCATGGCATGACGTTGATTTAACCGCAGGCACCGACATAACCGCAGGATACGCAACGACTGCAACCATCTATTTTTTGTAGCGCGTGGGCTCCGCAATCCGGACATTTTTTACCAGTCGCAACGTAATTGATCGGCGTTGTTTCTTGCTCATAGGCCAGATCGTCCAGACCATACTGTTGAATGCGGGATTTAAATTTTTCTGCCAGCACATGTACCGGAATCTGATTGCCAGAAGCATCGAGATAGCCACGCTTCATCAGTATGCGTTGCAACGAATAACCGATGGCCGCTACTTCAGACTCATGGAACAGCGGTGCCTGCGACCCGTCGTCTTTGGTAATCATGCCGCAGCGTACCGTGCCTTTATCCCAGACAACTTCACGCATATCCGCCAAGGCTTTGGCAATCGAGCCACCAGAACGGGCTGCCATCGACAGCAGACGCATGCTGGCGGAAATCCATTGTTGACCATCATTTTTCTGGCCTGCGGGCATGAAGAATTCAAATGGACGTTCAATGGTGACGCGTTCCCCTCCGACCATGCCCTGTACATGAATAAAGCTGACAGTCAGATAGACCGTCTTTTTGCCTTCATAGGTCATGTACTGTACTTTGGATGTGACGGATTCAAGATCGCCAAAAGGTCTGCCATCGAACTGTTTGCGCAGTAAATCATCGTCTGGTATCTGACGTGGCTCAGATGCAGCGGGTGCAGCAGGTGCAGCTTCTGCTACCGATAAGACGCTGCCCAAAATACTGTTAGGTCTGTAAGTAGCAAGCCCCTTGAGTCCGGCACGCCATGCGTCCATGTACAGATTCTGGAAATCTTCGTAGGGATAGTCGGCCGGTACATTCACGGTTTTAGAGATCGCAGAATCAATGAATGGCTGCACGACTTCCAGCATTTGCATGTGATCGTTGGCCGACATATTCAGCGCTGTCACAAACTGTGTGGGCAACTTCTGGTCATCCGATACATCATTGCCCATGGCGCGATACAGGCGCCATGCATGATCAGCGACTTCATAGATGCGGGCATCGCCAGCTGCCATGCGTTTTTTACGGTTATAGACCCAGGAAAAAGCGGGTTCGATACCATTTGATGCATTATCGGCAAATGCCAGTGTAATAGTGCCGGTTGGGGCAATCGACAGCAGATGCGAGTTGCGCAGACCATGCTTGCTGATCGCATTGCGCACTTGTTTAGGCAGACGTTGAGCAAAAACTCCGGACAAATATTGTTTGCTGTCAAATAATGGAAATGCGCCTTTTTCCTTTGCCAGATCGGTTGATGCCAGGTAGGCCGTATCTCGCATGACCTCTGACACTTTGGCCGCAAATGTGCGACCCGCCTCAGAATCGTAACGAATACCCAGCATGACGAGGGTGCTGCCGAGTCCGAGAAAACCAAGACCAACACGGCGTTTTGACATGGCTTCTTTTTGCTGTTGCTCGAGCGGCCAGGCCGTTGCGTCAAGGACATTGTCCAGCATACGGGTAGCCACAGTCACAACAGCTTCAAATGCCTCAAAATCAAAGCTAGAGCGTTCACTGAAAGGCGCTTTGACAAATCGGGTCAGGTTGATGGAGCCAAGGCAGCAGCAACCATAATCGGGTAGCGGTTGCTCGGCACAGGGATTCGTCGCCTCGATTTTTTCGCAATAATACAGATTGTTTTCTGCATTCATGCGCGACAGAAATAAAATGCCGGGTTCTGCATGGTCGTAGGTCGATTTCATGACCACGTCCCACAAATCCCGGGCGCGCATCGTCTCGTAGACCCATAGCCCGTCTTCGCGCTGATAGGCTCCTGCGGCTTTGCGGTCTTCGCTGGGCTCTGCTTTATGCACCAGGCAAAAATCACCATCGTTTGCCACTGCCTGCATCAGTTCATCGGTGACGCCGATGGAAATATTAAAATTAGTGAGCCCGCCCTGATCTTTGGAGCGGATAAATTCCAGAATGTCAGGATGATCGCCGCGTAACACGCCCATCTGCGCGCCGCGCCGGGCACCGGCAGATTCGACAGTGGAACAAGAGGCATTGAATACTTGCATGAACGATACCGGACCAGAGGCGCGTGAGCGGGTGCCGCGCACGATCGCATCTTTGGGACGTATCGTCGAAAAATCATAGCCGACACCACCACCGCGACGCATGGTTTCAGCAGCATCTGCCAGCGCTGCATAGATGCCGGGTTTGCCATCTGTTGCGCTGGAAACAGAGTCTCCTACTGGTTGTACGAAGCAATTAATCAGCGTGGCGTGCAAATCCATGCCGGCGGCGGAGTTGATACGGCCTGCGGGAACGAAACCATTTTTTTGCGCCCACAAAAATTTTTCTTCGTAATAAGCCTGGCTGTCCGCTTTTTCTACGCTGGCCAAGGCCTTGGCGACACGCGCCTGAACATCGTGAATGGTGGCTTCATCCCCTTTGGCATATTTTTCGAGCAAGACGTCGAGAGAAATTTCCTGTGGAGCCATGTCGGTGATTCCTGGGAGGTGGTCGTGAGCATTCATTATCGGCTTTTTCGGTAAAAGTAGGAGAGGGCAAGCAGAGAAATTGCGGAGGTATGCCATTATAGTGATGGGCGGACAGTTTGCCTTGAGCCGTCTCAAGACTCCCGCACATGCCTGGAACTGATTGTAGCGCTATTGCTGCGTTACTGTTTTTGACTGTGACTGAAGTCCATCAGAGACGTCGGTCATGCATGTTACCTGGCGCAGTGAATGAGCAGTGCTGACGAATTGTGCTGATGGTGGGCTGCTGACAATGACGCACTGACAAGTGAAGTGTATTGGCTATGCAGACACAGCAAGGGTTGTTCTTACAAGAGTAGTATCTGGTTGGCAACTGAGTTACTTCAGGAGTGGCTCCAGCATCGCCATGGTGCGTAGTGTTGCCCCCTGATGTCGCAGAAAGAAATCATACGCATGTTGCCCCATGCGTTTTCTTTGGATTTCGTCATTCAGAAGCATCAGGAATTGCTGCATCAGATCATCGGCATCTGTTATGCGTTGTGCTGCACCCGCCAGAATGGCTTGATCCGTGATTTCAGAAAAATTGAACGTATGAGTACCGGTCAGAACAGCACGCCCCATGGCGCAGGCTTCGATCAGATTGTGCCCTCCCAATGGCACCAGACTGCCGCCGACAAAAGCCACATCCGCTGCCGCATAATACATGTACATTTCACCCATACTGTCACCGAGTAACACCTGTACATCAGTTGCCAGGTCTGGCGTTTGTAGCAAGCTTGATCGGCGCAGATAGCGGATGTTGCGGGCTTCCAGTAATGCTGCAACCTGATCAAAGCGCTGTGGATGGCGCGGTGTGATCACCAGCAAGGGCGCATGTTCCGATTGCCGCAGAGCATGTTTCTCCCAAGCGTTGAGGATCAGCTCTTCTTCGCCATCGCGGGTACTGGCACACAAGATGACGGAACGTTGCCCAAATCCCAGACGCAGCGCCGCGCCGCGTTCGGCCATCAGTGGTGGTGGAGTGACGTCAAATTTCATATTGCCGGTGATGCCCGGTGCGCTGATCCCTAATTGCGTCAGGCGCTGGGCATCCGGCGTGGATTGTGCCGCGACGCAACGGATAGCACGCGCTGCGGGCAAAATCAGCGCTGCGAGTTGATGTGCTTTTTTTAAGGATTTTTCTGATAGCCGGGCATTCACGAGACTGACAGGAATATCATATTGCTGGCATTGCGCAATCAGATTCGGCCAGACTTCTGTTTCGATCAGAATGCAGATTCTGGGCGAAAAGTGGCGCAGGAAGCGTCGTATCATCCAATTGATGTCGTAAGGCAGAAACGCCTGTGTGACACGGGAGCTGATATCGGCAAATAACTTGCTACCGGTTTCCCGCCCAGTGGCTGTCATGTGAGTGAGTACTAGCTGGTGATCCGGGTAACATTCCAGCAGGGCGCGTATTAAAGGTTCTGCGGCACGGGTTTCACCGGCAGACACGGCATGTACCCACAGTGTTGGTGCGGGCTTGTATGTGGGATAAAAGCCCAGTCGCTCGGTAATGTGCTGGCGATAACCGGGTTCTTGCCGACCGCGCAGCCATAAGCGCAGCAGTACCAGTGGCAGCGACAAACCCCAGACAAATGAATAAAGAAGACGCATTAATTTAGGCTTTACGGAAATTCACCAGAACAATACCCGCCAGCACCAGCATTGCCCCCAGTGCAAAGCGCAGGCTGATAGGATCATGCATCAGAATCACGCCTGCGGCCACACCGAACAGCGGTGTCAGAAACGAAAATACCGACAGACGTGATGCCAGATAGCGTCGCATAAGCCAGAACCATGCCAGATAACTGGCAAATGCGACAACGACAGTCTGGAACAGCATGCTGATCCAGGCCACAGGTGTCCAGTCAGTGAGTAATGGCTCACCGCGCCCGGCAGCAATCGCCAGCAGGATGATGGCGGCAACCGCCAACTGGTAGAACAAGGTAGTGGCAGGGGCTGCTTCGGAAAGGTTTGATTTGCGGATGGTGATGGTCGTCGCTGCCCATAATATGGCCGCCAGCACCGCCAGAGCGTCGCCGATCAGCATGTCGGCCATGTCGTGTTGATTCGCCGCGAATGCGCCGGAAAATGCCAGTGCGACGCCGACGAATGCCGATAAAATACCTGTCCACTGGCTGCGTTGCAGGCGTTCTGCCGGAATCAGTACGTGCAAGCCGAGTACCGTGAAAATCGGTGCCGTATATAGAAACACCGAAACATGCGATGCCGAGGTGTAATTCAGGGCTGCAGAAATAGCTAAAAATTCCAGTGCGAACAACACGCCTGCCAGCAGACCAGGTAGCAAATGTTTGTCACGCAGCGTGAACGGGGTTTTTCTGACCAGAATCAATAACAGAACCAGTATTGCCGCCAATCCGGAACGCAGCCCTAGCTGCACGGTGGAATGAATGGCCGGAGCCGCCAGCTTGACTGCCACCTGCTGTAATCCCCAGCAGATGCAGAGAATAATCATCAGGCTAATGGCAAAACTATCAAGACTTTTTCTGCTATGCATGGGTGGCCGGCGTGAAATTTTAAAGAAGCAGGAATATACCTTAATTCTTGCTGCGGCTAAGATTCTTGTTCAGCAGGCGCCAGATATCAGACAGAGAAGCGCGTCGCTGCGACTGAATCTGTTGTCGTTTACGCCATGCACCGGGTAAGCCCAGCAGCGCATCTCGTTTGGCCTTGAGAATGACTTTTCCCTGACCTTCTTTGATGAAATAGGCGATTGTCACCAGATTCAACAACAAATGCAGCGGCAGCATCAGCCAGAACAACAGTCCCGGCATGTCTTTGACAAACGTCCAGACCAGATTCCGGTGTCCGTAGTAGACGCAGAAATCGCTGCGTTTGCCTGTCAGTGCCGAGCCGACATGGTAAACGATGGATGTCGGCACATACAGACAGCGATGTCCGAGCAGCTGATAGCGAAATCCGAGATCAATGTCTTCGACATAGCAAAAATAATCTTCATCGAAGCCGCCCAGCGCATCGAATACATCGCGCCGGTATAGTCCGGCGGCGGCACAGGTAGAAAAAATTTCTTTGCGTTGCTGATGCTCTGGCGTGATCGGCTGGCCATGTGCCTCGCGCCAGACCAGACCGCTGATGTGGTACACGTCACCGGTGCCATCCAGCAGATTGCGGGTATTGGCATCGACCAGACAACTGCCAAAGATGGCAAATTCCGGCTGCTGTATCGCGGCTTCGACCAGTGCTTGCAGCCACGTCGGTTCGGGAAACGCATCGGGATTCAGCAGGGCGATCCAGCGACTATCCGGTGATGCCATCCTGACGGCCAGATTATTGCCTGCCGCAAAACCAAGATTGCTACCTGCTTCAATCACTCTGACATGGGGAAATTGTTTGCCAACTGCCTGAGCAGATCCGTCGCTGCTGGCGTTATCAACGATGATGACTTCGTGTGGTGGCAGTGTTTGCAACGACAAATCGGCAACGCAACGTGTGAGTAAGTCTCCGCCGTTCCAATTGACGATGACGACGCTGACTTTAGGGTAATGAGCAAAGGACGTGGCTGGCATGCGGTTGTTATGATGGTTGGTGCAATTGTTGTGGCGATGATGGTGGCGTCAGTGAGTCAGGTCTGTACTTCATCGCCACAGGGTCAAGATACATTTTTTGATACGATCAGGAATGATGGTAACTGTGTGCAGCACGCCATATAGTTCCAATCCGTATCAATGGGTATTCATGAGCATTCATGGTGATGTCCTCAGGCATGCCGGCTTTTTGTTGCAAGAAGCAGTGTATGGATCGCTTGATTGACCTCATCCACACTGGCCGGTTGGCCATTATCGCCGAGATTGATGATGTTGTCCGACCAGTTACCTTCTGTTTTCCAGCGCGGTGAGGCGCAATAAATCTCAATGGTTGGTGTTTCGTATGCTGCGGCTATATGCGTTAAGCCAGTATCCACGCCAATCGCCAGGCGAGCGGCTTGTGCCAGAATAATCGCCTCATGCATGGGCAAGGCAGGCAAGACCCGCGCCTCTGGAATTTGCGCTGCCATTGCTTCGGCTTCTGCTTTTTCAGTTGCATTGCCCCACGGCAGCAAAATCGGCAAGGCATAGCTTGCTAATGTTTTGGCAATTGCAATCCAGTGAGCTCGGTCCCATTTTTTTGCTGCCCCTGCCGTGCCATGAAAAAACACGGCATAGTCTTGAGAAGGTAACCACGCTGGTTGACCCGTCGGGGTTTGCAGGCCAAAGCTGGCGGGGCTGTTGATGCTGTAGCCCCCCGCTGCTGCTGCAACCAGTCTGCCGCGCAGAACGGCATGGGTACGTTTGTCCACAGGCAGGCTGACGTCATGAAACAGCCGTGAAATTCCTTCGTAACCAGAACCTTCGGTACCGTTGGCTAATCCCCATTTTTTTCCGGTCGCGCTACGTCGCGCCATTCCCATGATGATGCCGGTTTTTAACAAGCCTTGTGTATCAAGTATCAGGTCGTACTCGTCCTGCCGCAACTGCTGGTAAAAATGGCGGATTTCCTGCCTTGTCGTTGCCGTACGCAGGGTTTTGCGCCAACGCCGCAGGGCGAACGGGATAATGCGGCGCACACCGGGATGCAGGCGCACCAGATGCACATAGGCTTCTTCCACGACCCAGTCGATACTGGCATCGGGAAACTGACGCAATAAATCATTGACGATGGGCATGTTATGCAGCACATCACCCATCGAAGAAACGCGGACAAGCAGGATTTTCACGCTGGACAATACTCAGTTGTAGGGCATACTCCCTCGGTAATTTCAATGAATCGCGCTATCATCAAGAGAATATAAGGCGCTCTGAATATACTAGGGGGAGTATAAAAAACATCAACAATGGTGCTAAATGGTGCAATTACAGGACTGATGCAAAATTGTTCCGGCGAGCAACATAGCTTCTGGTGTTCAGGGAACTTCTCTTGCAAGGAAAACCCGCTACGTCAGCAGACAACATGCTGTCTGAATTCCCGACGACATCAGGGAGACGAAGGCAACCTTGTCAGGTTTGCATAACGAGTCGCCATCATGCCGCCGAGGCGGTGTTGCATTAGTCCTGCGTTGCTTCAAGTGACAATATTAAACGGCAATATTAAACACACTATTAACACACTATTAACACACTATTAAACGACACTATTAAAACGGTAATACCGCATCTGGTTTGACTGCCAGAATGGCTTGTCCGAGCGCTGTCTGTATCCGTGTCAGTGCTTCCGGCGTTTCTGCCTCAAAGCGCATCACAATCACAGGCGTGGTGTTAGACGAGCGCGCCAGTCCGAAGCCATCCGGATACTCTACCCGCAGGCCATCGATGGTGATGATTTCATCGGCACCCGGAAAATTGGCATTGGCTTGCATTGCCGCGATGATCTTGAAGTTTTCACCTTCTGCCAGTGGCAATTGCAGTTCTGGTGTCGATGCTGATTGCGGCAGATTGTTCAGTGTGGCGGTCATATCAGCGACACGGCTGAGAATTTCCAGCAAGCGCGCGCCAGCATACAGGCCATCGTCAAAGCCATACCAGCGGTCTTTGAAGAAGACGTGACCACTCATTTCGCCACCGAGTGGTGAGCCGGTTTCGCGTAGTTTGGCTTTGACCAGCGAGTGTCCGGTTTTCCACATCAACGGTACGCCGCCACGCGCCTTGACCCATGCCGAAATATGTCGCGTGCATTTGACGTCGTACAAAATCTGCGCACCCGGATTGCGTGTCAGCACGTCTTCGGCAAATAACATCAGTTGACGATCGGGATAAATAATCTGACCATCTTTGGTCACCACACCAAGACGATCACCATCGCCATCAAATGCCAGACCGATTTCTGCATCGCCGTTTTGCAGGCAACGAATTAAGTCTTGCAGGTTTTCCGGATGTGCCGGATCGGGGTGATGGTTAGGGAAAGTGCCATCGACTTCGCAGAATAATTCCGTTACTTCACAACCCATACCGCGGTACAGATCGGCGGCAAATGCCCCCGCCACACCATTGCCGCAATCGACCGCGATTTTCAGCGGACGAGCCAGTTTGACGTCGCCGATAATGCGTTGCAAATAGTCTTGCTTGATATCGTGCGTACGGTACTCGCCGTTACCAGTCAGAAATTCTTTATTCAGGATTCGTTGATACAAAGACTGAATTGCTTCGCCGTAGATAGCTTCACCGGCCAGCACCATTTTAAAACCGTTGTAATCGGGGGGGTTATGGCTGCCTGTCACCATGATGCCGGATGCGGCACCGAGTACGTTGGTGCCGTAATACACCATCGGTGTGACCACCACGCCAAGATCAATCACATTGACACCGGTCGATTGCAGACCTTTCGCCAGCGCGGCGATCAGCTCAGGGCCTGACAATCTGCCATCACGGCCAATCACGACAGTCTTTTCATCCTTGGCCAGCGCGGCGCTGCCGAATGCCTGTCCGATCTGGTAAGCGACATCGGCATCCAGCGTTTTACCGATGATGCCGCGGATATCGTAAGCTTTAAAAATACTGGGAGAGAGTAGAGACATAGTCAAAGAAGTAAATAAAAAAATCGGTTATGGATGATGGTTCGGTAATCTGTGATCGGTAATTATGTCATCGCCTGTTTCGTCGCTAATTTCATCGTTTCTGTCATCACTGTATTGCCGGCCTTACACATATTGTGCTTTGTACTGATGGTGTTCTCCTCATTCCATCCTGCCTGCTTTAGCGTTGCTGCATCATTGCTTGTATCGCCCGGTGGTTTATGAGGCTGTTGTTGAATGGCGATCAGTTCATTTCTGCTGGTGATGCGTTGTCTATGGTGTGGCGGACGTGCGTGTCGCAGAAGCAAGGCCGGTATCTCTTGCCTGCGCCTGCCAGATTAAATCTTCGATGCCGCACTGTGGCTCGTATTCTGCCACTATTTGCAGGAGTAAAGCGCGAATTTGCTCATAATCAAATGCCGTGCATGCCGCTTGCATTTCTTGTAGCAGGCGTTGTAATTGTTCCCATGGCAGTTCGCTCTCCTGTGCACGCATGATCAGCGGGTGCGTAGTGCCTTCCACGTTGTCGCCGATCAATAATTCTTCGTAGAGTTTTTCGCCGGGACGCAAGCCGACATGATGAATTTCTATCGTTCCCTCCGGTGTCGCATCGGATTTGATTTCTAGCCCGCTCAGGTGCACCATGCGCTTGGCCAGATCGATGATGCGTACCGGTTCGCCCATATCCAGCACAAACACATCGCCCCCTTCGCCCATCGCACCTGCTTGCAAGACCAGTTGCGCGGCTTCT
Source organism: Undibacterium sp. SXout7W (assembly GCF_049339385.1). Lineage (NCBI taxonomy): Bacteria > Pseudomonadati > Pseudomonadota > Betaproteobacteria > Burkholderiales > Oxalobacteraceae > Undibacterium > Undibacterium sp. SXout7W. The sequence goes on from NZ_JBMPPF010000001.1 coordinate 164,848, forward strand.
GGAATGGTCATGAAATAGCGTGTGATTTCAGGGTGCGTCAGCGTGATAGGGCCGCCAGCCATAATCTGCTTGCGAAACAAAGGAACCACCGAACCGGAAGAGCCTAATACGTTGCCAAAACGCACCATGCAAAAACGCGTGTGTTGCTGACGCCGCGAGCATGCCTGCAGGATCAGTTCTGCCAGCCGTTTGCTGGCTCCCATCACATTGGTGGGGCGCACGGCTTTGTCGGTAGAGATCAGGACAAAATTTCTGACCTGCGCCGCCATGGCGGCTTCGGCCACGGACAAGGTGCCAAACACATTATTACGGATGCCTTCGATAGGATTATGCTCGACCAGCGGCACATGTTTATAGGCGGCGGCATGATAAACACTATCAACGGCGCAACTGGCAAAAATCTTTTTCAGCTTGTTGGTATCGAGGACTGAACCCAGAAATGGCAGAATCTCGATATCCAGATTCAGTTGCCCGCGCAGGCCCGATAGCTCTTGTTCGATGGCATACAGATTGTATTCCGACATTTCCAGCAGTATCAGTTTGGCGGGGCGCTGGCGTAGAATCTGGCGGCATAGTTCTGAGCCGATGGAGCCACCTGCACCCGTTACCAGCACATGTTTGCCCGTGATGCAGACCGACAGCAGGCGAGCATCAGGAGATACCTGATCACGTCCCAGCAGATCTTCGATCTCGACTTCGCGGATGTCCTGCACGCGCAGTTCACCGTTCACCAGACTTTGTATTGATGGTGTGACTTTGATTTTCAGCTTGAAGGGTTCCAGCTGATCGAGTATCTGCTTTTGCCGCGTTTTGCTGATCGATGGCATGGCTAGCAAAATTTCACGAATATCATGCCGCTGTGTCAGCGCTGCCAACTGGTCGGGAGAAAATACCTTGATACCACCGATGGTAGAGCCTTGCACATGTGGATTGTCATCGACAAATGCAACACAGACAGATTCACCGCCAGAGCGGAGCGCGGTTGCCAGTTGCGCGCCTGCTTTGCCCGCGCCATAGATGGCGATACGGGTCGCATCTTCCGCCATATCCGCTTGCAACAGCCAGGCTCTGGCGAGGAAGCGGCTGGCGCCGACATACAGAATCGAACCTGCCCAGAAAAATACAAAGATAGCGCGTGACAGAGGTGTGATATGCAGCATGACGCTGATAAACGCCAGCAACAGTACCGAACTGGTCACGCCGATGGCGACGACACTGATAATTTTCTGATCGATAAAACGGATAACCGCCCGGTATAGTCCGATACGGATAAACACCGGCACCGAAATCAGCGGCACCGAGATGATCAGCCAGAAGTAGTGCTGGAACAGGCTGCTGTTAAAAGTGTCATAACGCAGCCATATCGCCAGGATAAATGTCAGTGGCAAACAGACCGCATCCATCACGGCGGCCAGTGCCTGTTTATGCAGGCGAGGCAGGGTCAGCAGGGATTGCATCATGGTTGCGCTCACTGTCAGTGGGTAATGCCATCACGGCGGATGACTTTGAAAAAAGTCATCCACAAAATCCGGATATCCAGCCACAAGGATTGATGCTGCTGGTAGTAGGCATCCAGATCCACCTTGGCAGGAATCGGCAACTCGTCACGGCCATGTATCTGCGCCCAGCCTGTCAGCCCAGGCATCAGGGTATGTACCTGCTTTTCGGTGCGCAGGGCAATCAGATCGTGCTGGTTATAGAGCGCCGGACGCGGCCCTACAAAACTCATGTCACCCACCAGAATACTCCAGAGTTGTGGCAATTCATCGAGACTGGATTTTCTGAGAAATGAGCCTATCGGTGTCAGATATTGATCCGGGTTGGTTAATAAATGCGTAGCCACTGCCGGTGTGTCCACACGCATGCTGCGGAACTTCGGCATCTTGAAAATGACATTCTGGCGACCAACACGATCCGACCAATACACAGCAGGGCCACGTGATGTCAGCTTGACGGCAATGGCTACGATCATGAGTGGCAATAACAGGATCAGACCTGCAACGATGGCAAGGCAGAGATCAATAATTCGTTTAAACATGAGAGGAAGAAGAAAGAGTAATAGCAGTGGCGCGCAGCCCCTGATCAACAGTGTACGGTGGTGTCCAGCCCAGCAGCCTGTGAGCCTTGCTGATATCCACCTGCAAAGAGCCACACAAGCGGTCGGCAATGGATTGACGTCCCAGCAGGCGTGCAGCCAGATTCAGCAGTGTGGCGGGTACTGGCAACAAACGAGACGGGACTTGCAATGCGGTGGCGCAATGTTGCAGCAATTCCGTGGTCGATACATCCTGTCCATCAGAAACCAGAAATACTTCCTGCGCGGCACCGGGATGTTGCAGGCAACAAGAAATCAGACTGAGCAGGTTATCGAGATAAACAAAGCTGCGTTGATTATGAATGCTGCCCAGCGGCAAAGGAATCCCTTTTTGTACCCATCGCATCATGCTCAGGAAATTCGCCTTTACACCCGGACCGTAAATCAGCGGTGGCCGGATGATGGTGACTGCCATACCGGTACTGCGTCCCAGCGCCAGCAAGGCAGTCTCTGCTTCCAGCTTGGACATGCCATACGGGTCTTGAGGGGCTGCCATGTCGGATTCTCGAAACGGATGGCCGGGCGCTGTCGCTTCGCCATTCACTTTGACCGAACTGAGAAAAATAAATCGTCGCACGCCAGCCGCTGCCGCTTGCTGTGCCAGACGCAGGCTGGCATCGACATTGATCTGACGAAACAGGCTTAGTGGATCAGCGGCCGATTCTTGCATGACATGCACTCGTGCTGCGCAATGAACCACCGCATCCACATCAGTCAGCCAGGCTGACCAATCCGTCGTCGCATTTAAATCACCCATCACTGGATTGAACATCGTCTCTGATTGCCACGACAGTAGTCGGCGAGTGGGGCAAACCAGATTGATCGATTGCTGTAATAGGTGTTTGGCCAATGCCTGTCCGACAAAACCGCTGGCACCGGTTAATAAAATACGTTGATTCATGTCCATTATCTGGAGGTGGCAGTGGAACGCCGACGGTCATACACAAAGTAGCGCAACGACAGGAATTTCACAAAACTGCGGAAAAACCAGAGCGCATGGCGCGAGATCAGGTTGCGGTTTTTATGCGCTGCGGTATGTGTGGCTTTGAGCGCTGGATAATAGCGGACGCCTTTTCCCAGCAACTGGCGTGAACGGTAGCAAATGTCCACATCTTCAAAATACATAAAATAGCGACTGTCAAACCCTTGCAAGGCTTTGTAATGCTCGGCGTCAAATGCCAGAAAGGCACCGGATGCCCAGTCGACATAGCAGGGCTCATGCATCTGTGTTTTGTTATACGGTTGCGACAATGAGCGCTCAAACAACATGCGTAACATCGAATAGGCATCAGGAAAACGACGGATGTTGGCGTCGATGTGCAGACATTCAGTATCACGGAACAGGTTGAGGGTAGCGAGCGCACAGCGATCATCACGCATCTGGCGCACCATATTGCGAATGGTGTCCGGCGTGATCGTAATGTCGGGATTCATGACAATGAACATATCGCCATTCCGGAAACCCACACTATTGCTGATCAGATCAAAGATGAAATTATTGTTTTCACCAAACCCCAGACCCGGAGACGCATCAGTATAGGACACCCCTTGCCGCAAGCAATAGGCTTTCAGGCTGGCAGAAGGCTGGTTATCTTTGATCCAGATGTGAAAATCATCTTCTTTTTCTTGCAAGCCTCCCAGCTGGCTGGATATCAGTAGATTTTCATGGCCATGACTGACGATGGCTACATGGATCATGCGTACATCTCCATCCGTGTTTTTCCTGTAGTGGTTCAACTAAGTTGGTTCAGCTAATAGTATTTTGATCACGAAACACTGAAAACCATTAGTCATCAGATTGCAGCGTAATGCGTCCCGGACATCATTGTAAGCGGAGTCTGCCCTTTTTTATGAATTATCCATCAGCCAGACTGTACCTCTGGCTGAAGCGGATGACGTAACAGGCGCTGTGCTGCGATATGCAGTAATAGCCAGTCGAGTGTGACACGGAACGTCCACGCCAGCGCAGCGCCGATCAGACCAAATGTCTGTGCAAGAAAAATCAGTACTGCGATATAAACTACCAGTTCCAGCAAATGGAATTGCGCCGTCAGTTTTGGCTTTCCTCTTGCCTGCAGCATGGTGTAGGGTAACTGGGCGACGCCATTGGCAAAGCTGCCGATCACTAAAATCAGCGTAATTGGTAATGCCTGCCGCGCAAAATCGGCAGACAGCCAGTAGCGCAGGCCCGGATAGGCAACCACGGCCGCTACCGAACACAGAACCAGCATGATCAGCATCAGTTTTTTATATTGCTGACGATACAGTTGCTCTATCTGGCGTTGTACTTGCATGCCGGACAGCATTGGCATCAATGCACCGCAGATTGCCGCAGGAACAATCAGCATCCGCATCAGTCCTTCCTGTGGAATCGTATAGGCAGATAACTGGCTGGCACCAAGCAGGGAACTGATAAAAAAGCGATCGCCGAAGACCATCAGCGGACTAATGATGCCGGACACTGTCAGCCAGAATCCATACGACATCAGGCCGCGCATGGGTGTCAGTAATCGGGTGCTGGTATGACTGCTGCGGAACAAATGCTGACGTAATTGTGCCGCACCGATCAATACCACCAGCAGGCGCGCCAATGCAAGATACAGAGCGATATGCCAGAGACTATTACCGTGCAGGTAGATGGAGATGGCAGGCAGCGTGAACATGCACAATCCGAGAAAAATTTTATTCAGATTCGATGCCGCAAATTTTTCCAGCCCTTCCATTGCTCCACGCAGGCCGCTGGTAATGGCGGTGGGAACCACACCCAGCGCAGCAATCTGAAACGCCAGCTGTGCGTCGTTTTGCCAGGGCAGACTGATTTTCAGCCATTGATGTGCCAGCAATGGTGCAAGGCCCAGCATCAGAGCGGTGCCAGCCGCACCAGTGAGAGCGGTGAGTAACAGGCCAGATTGCAGGATTTGCCCGATACCTTGCTGATCGCCTTCAGCACGCAGCTTGCTCAGGCCATACGTCAGTGCGCGGCCGACACCAAAATCAAACAGGCTGAAATAGCCAATCAGCCCCCAGATCAGTGTCAGTACACCAAAAGCTTCATTCCCCAGTTGTCGCAGACAATAAGGAATGAAGGCCGCTGCTGCCAGCAGCGGTAATAGGCTGCCCCCCAGGTTCCAGAGCGTATTATGTTTCAGTGACATTCAGTGTTCAGAGAGGCAGCGCGCGAGGGCTGTTTGCCACGACGGCGTTGATATACCAAAGTGTTGCTCCAACAAACCTATATCCAGACGGGAGTTGACCGGACGTGCGGCCGGTGTCGGATATTCGCTGGAAGGGATGCCCGTGAGGCCTGGAATGCGTTCCAGTAGCCCGTGTTCCTGTGCCAGACGCAGGATTTCCTCGGTAAAACCACACCAACTGGTATGACCAGCCGTTGTCATGTGATAAATCCCTGTATGTTGCTTCCACCAATGCGCGGCATCGGTGCTGCTGGTCAGTTGTTTGACAATCTGACTGGTTGCGTCACTGAGCCAACCCGCGGATGTCGGTGCGCCCCATTGATCATTGACAACTCGTAATGCGTCTCTTTCTTTGGCGAGTCGTAGCATGGTCAGCAGAAAATTTTTGCCGAACAGGGAATACACCCAACTGGTACGGAATATCAGGTACTCACAGCCACTGGCTATGATCGCCTGCTCGCCCGCCAGCTTGGTCTTGCCATAGACATTCAATGGGTTGACACGATCAGATTCACGATACGCACTCAGACTGCCATCGGTATTGCGCAGCGTTCCGTCAAACACATAATCTGTGGAGTAGTGAATCAGGCCAATTCCCAATTTTTTCGCTTCATTTGCCAAGATACCGGGAGCAACCGCGTTGATCTGATGTGCCAGTGCTGCGTCAGTTTCGGCTTTATCGACGGCAGTATAAGCCGCCGGATGAATGATCAGCTGCGGTTGTGTTGCCCGGACAAACTCCCTGATGTTGTCGGTGTCGGCAAGATCCAGCGTTGTTCTTTGCGGCGCGATGATCTCGTGTTGCTGGCCCAGCTGCCGCTGCAAGTGATGACCAAGCTGCCCGGTGACACCCGTGAGCAGAATTTTCATGCAAAAACCTCAGCGTCTGCTAGTAATTTTCCGAGCTGATCTTTGGCCGACAGCGCTGGTGTCGTTGTCAATGGCCATTCTATGCCGATTGCCGGATCATTCCATTGCAGGCAACGCTCATGTTCTGGCGCCCAGTAATCGGTTGTTTTGTACAGAAATTCTGCTTTGTCACTCGTGACCACAAACCCATGCGCAAAGCCTGGTGGTATCCAGAGCTGGCGCTTGTTTTCTGCAGACAGGACAACGCCTGTCCACTGACCAAAATGCGGTGAACTACGGCGTAAATCGACAGCGACATCAAACACCTCACCTGAGATAACCCGCACGAGTTTTCCTTGTGGCTGCCGGATTTGGTAATGCAGGCCGCGCAGGACATTCTGCGCCGAGAGTGAGTGATTATCCTGGACAAAATTGACTTGCAGTCCGGTCAGAGTGGCAAAGGTGTTTGCGTTAAAACTTTCAAAGAAAAAGCCGCGCTCATCACCAAATACTTTCGGTTCTAAAATCAGGACTTCTGGCAAACTGCTGGGAATGACGTTCATTATTTAATATGCCTTGCTATTGAGTAATTGCAGCAGGTATTGACCATACTCATTTTTTTTCAGAGGTTGCGCCAGACGCTCAAGCTGCGCTTCATTAATGTACTGACGACGGAAGGCGATTTCTTCCGGGCATGCTACTTTCAGGCCCTGTCGTTTTTCTATAGTGGCGATGAATTGCCCCGCTTCCAGCAAGGATTCATGCGTGCCCGTATCCAGCCATGCCATACCGCGCCCCATCAGTTCCACATTCAGCTGACCTTGCTTCAGGTAGGCATTATTGACATCCGTGATTTCCAGCTCACCGCGTGCTGAAGGTTGGATGCTGGCAGCGATATCACAGACTTGCTGGTCATAAAAATACAGACCGGTGACGGCGTAATTGGATTTTGGCTTCAGTGGCTTTTCTTCAATGCTGATTGCCTGGCGGTGCTCATTGAAATCAACGACACCATAGCGCTCAGGATCATGCACATGATAAGCAAAGACGGTGGCGCCTGCGGTTCGGGCATCTGCCTGACGCAATTGCGCTTCGAAATCGTTGCCATAATAAATGTTGTCGCCCAATATCAGCGCAGAGGGGGAGTTGCCGACGAATTCACGGCCAATCAGGAAGGCCTGCGCCAGACCGTCCGGCGATGGTTGCACGGCGTAACGCAGATGGATGCCCCATTGTGAGCCGTCGCCGAGTAATTCCGTAAAGCGCGGGGTATCTTGTGGCGTCGAAATGATCAGGATGTCGCGTATTCCCGCCAGCATCAGCGATGTCAGCGGATAGTAAATCATCGGTTTGTCGTACACCGGCAGCAATTGCTTGGAAATCGCCTGCGTGACCGGATATAGTCGTGTGCCAGAGCCTCCGGCCAGAATAATACCCTTGCGTGTTGTTGTCATTGCCATGTTCATGTGGTTGTTTTTGATTGATATTGCAAGTCAATCCATTTTGTATAATCGCCTGACTGCACATTGCTGACCCAGGCATCGTTAGCCAGATACCACGCGACAGTTTTTCGCAAACCTGAGGAGAAGGTTTCCTGCGGTTTCCAGCCGAGTTCGCGCTCGATTTTTCTGGCGTCAATCGCATAGCGCCGATCATGTCCCGGGCGGTCAGTAATATGTCTGATCTGATCGCGGTAGCTACCGCTGGCTTTTGGTTGTAATTCATCCAGCAAATCGCATAGCGTATGTACCACGCTGATATTGGTCTGTTCGTTCCAGCCGCCAACGTTATACGTTTCTCCCGGACGCCCGTTTTCCAGCACGGTGCGGATTGCAGTGCAGTGATCCGTCACATACAGCCAGTCGCGCACCTGCAAACCATCGCCATACACTGGAAGGTCTTTGCCCTGACGTGCATTGGTGATGATCAGCGGAATCAGTTTTTCAGGAAAATGATAAGGGCCGTAGTTATTGGAGCAATTGGTCGTCAATACTGGCAGACCATAGGTGTGATGATAAGCACGTACCAGATGATCAGAAGCTGCCTTGGAGGCGGAGTAGGGACTGTTGGGAGCGTAAGCGGTCGTTTCGGTAAAGGCAGGATCTTCCGCACCTAAGCTGCCGTAGACTTCATCCGTCGATACGTGCAGGAAACGAAATGCCGCTTTTTTTTCTACATCCAGCGTTTGCCAGTAACTGCGGGCGGCCTCCAGTAAACTGAATGTCCCGTTGACATTGGTTGTCACGAACGCCGCCGGGCCATGAATAGAGCGATCAACATGACTTTCTGCTGCGAAATGCACGATAGCGCGCGGCTGATGCTGTGCAAACAAGGTCTGGAGCAAATCTGTGTCGTTGATATCGCCCTGAACAAACAGATGTCTGGCGTCATCGCGCAGACTGACAAGATTATTCAAGTTGCCAGCATAGGTCAGTTTATCGTAGTTCAGAACGTGCTCGTCAGACTGCGCTAACCAGTTCAGGACGAAATTAGCGCCAATAAAACCAGCACCTCCAGTAACGAAAATCATGCACTACCCCTTTACAATCGCTTTTTTCTACAAAACAAGCGATTTTACTTGAGATGAGAGGATATTCGTTCAGTTTGATGCTGTTAATGTGATCTGCTCAGGTGTCGTGACCGACGAACAGGCGTCAGATGAGTGGCGGAATCTGACTCGCCAATCACCATTGACGTCGCTTGTTCAGATAATATTCGTGTCAGAAAGACAAATCCAGGCGACCGTTACCAAGGTGTATGCAACCAGTAGCAAAGAAGCAATAGAAAGTTTGATCATGACGACTCCTTTCGGGAAACAAATCATCAGGACTTACGCAAAACCGCCCCAGCGGCGTTATGGCTCCTTGTCGTGCAAAGCTGTACTGCCTTCGTCGCCATGCCTTGCTGGGACAATTTTGCGTAAGTCCTAATCATGCAACTTCATAGTAGTTCGTCAACACACAGATTGCTGTATTAGTTTGTGTGGAATTTGTGACGAAATGTGTTTGTTCTTGCGAACGGCGATTGGCTATGCACTAAAACAAAAAAAACTGCAGGAATAACCCTTGAAATCATAGGTTTCTGACCCAACTTAAATTGACAATGTATTTTGACGGGAGAGTAACAATGCAAGAACAAGAGAATCAGCAAACCGAATCCAAGCCAGTCGAAGCCCCTGCGCAAGAGCCTGTCGTTGATGCGGCAGCCCAGGCTGCGCCTCAGTCAGAGGCAGTCGCTACGCCCACAGCGGAGCAGGTAATTGCCCAGCTGGAAGCGAAAGTCGCCGAGTTGCAAGACGCGTTTATGCGTGCAAAGGCCGATGGCGAAAACATCCGCCGCCGTGCGCAGGAAGATATTTCCAAAGCGCATAAATTTGCGATCGAAGGTTTTGCTGAAGCCATGGTTCCAGTAAAAGACAGCCTGGAAATGGCCTTGAAAATCGACACTCCCTCTATTGAATCGTTGAAAGAAGGCGTGGAAATGACGCTCAAACAGCTCAATTCTGCGTTTGAGAAAAATCGTTTGCTGGAAATCAGCCCTGTTCAGGGTGAAAAGCTGGATCCGACCAAGCATCAGGCTATTTCTATGGTGCCAGCAGAGCAAGATGCGAATACGGTAGTCACGGTATTGCAAAAAGGATATACGATCGCCGAACGCCTGTTGCGCCCGGCGTTAGTGACTGTAGCGCAAGGAAAGTAAGAAAAGTGTAAAAAAACACGTAAAAAATGCTTGAAATGCGTGTTTTTTACCTTATATCCGAAACAGACGAGTTTGTTTGGTAGTGCCAGAGCAGGACAGCTGTGCAGACTCACCAACATTGACAAATAAAATATATTCTAAGGGAAACATCATGGGAAAAATGATTGGTATTGATTTGGGTACAACCAATTCTTGCGTTGCTATCATGGAAGGCGGCCAGCCAAAAGTGATCGAAAATGCAGAGGGCGCGCGTACGACGCCGTCCATTATCGCGTATCAGGAAGATGGTGAGATTCTGGTTGGTGCGTCTGCAAAGCGTCAGGCTGTTACTAATCCAAAAAATACTTTGTACGCAGTGAAGCGCTTAATCGGTCGTAAATTCGACGAGAAAGAAGTACAAAAAGATATCGGCTTGATGCCATACAGCATTTCCAAAGCTGATAACGGCGATGCATGGGTTGCTGTGCGTGACAAAAAACTGGCGCCACCACAGATTTCTGCGGAAGTGCTGCGCAAAATGAAAAAAACTGCCGAAGATTATCTCGGCGAAGAAGTGACAGAAGCGGTGATCACTGTTCCTGCTTACTTTAATGATGCGCAACGTCAGGCAACCAAAGATGCAGGCCGTATTGCTGGCTTGGACGTCAAGCGTATTATCAATGAGCCAACAGCTGCGGCGTTGGCGTTTGGTCTGGATAAAAAAGAAAAGGGCGATCGCAAGATTGCTGTATACGATCTGGGTGGCGGTACGTTCGACGTTTCCATCATTGAGATTGCAGACGTTGATGGTGAAATGCAGTTCGAAGTATTGTCCACAAATGGCGATACTTTCCTCGGTGGTGAAGATTTCGATCAACGCATTATCGATTACATCATTGCAGAGTTCAAAACAATCAATGGTCTGGATTTATCCAAAGACCCTATCGCTTTGCAACGCATTAAAGCGTCTGCTGAACGTGCAAAAATTGAATTGTCCAGCGCACAGCAAACAGAAATCAATGAACCGTACATTGCCATGGCAAATGGCGCTCCGGTCCATCTGAATCTGAAAATTACCCGCGCCAAACTGGAAGCACTGGTAGAAGAGCTGGTACAAAAAACGATAGAACCTTGCCGTCTGGCAATTAAAGATGCTGGTGTGAAAGTATCTGATATCGACGACATCATTCTGGTCGGTGGTATGACCCGTATGCCTAAAGTGCAGGAGCTGGTCAAAGAATTCTTCGGCAAAGAACCACGTAAAGACGTGAATCCTGACGAAGCAGTTGCTGTCGGTGCTGCGATCCAGGGCTCTGTCTTGTCTGGTGACCGTAAAGATTTGTTGTTGCTGGACGTGACACCATTGTCTCTGGGGATTGAGACTCTGGGCGGTGTGATGACCAAAATGATTCAGAAAAACACGACGATCCCGACTAAGTTCAGTCAGGTGTTCTCTACTGCAGATGACAACCAACCAGCAGTGACGATCAAGGTCTATCAAGGCGAGCGCGAGATTGCTGCTGGTAATAAAGGTCTGGGCGAATTCAATCTGGAAGGTATTCCACCAGCCGCACGTGGTACACCGCAGATCGAAGTGACTTTCGACATCGATGCCAATGGTATTTTGCATGTGGGCGCAAAAGACAAAGCGACCGGCAAAGAAAACAAAATCACCATCAAAGCTAACTCTGGCTTGACCGAAGAAGAAATTCAGAAAATGGTGAAAGACGCTGAGCTGAACGCGGAAGAAGACAAAAAGGTCAAGGAATTGGCTGAGTCCCGTAATCAGGGTGACGCTTTGGTGCACTCGACCAAGAAAGCCTTGGCTGAGCATGGCGATAAATTGGATGCTGGCGAAAAAGAGAAAATTGAAGCTGCAATCAAGGAACTGGAAGACGTACTGAAATCCGGTGACAAGGCTGAGATTGATACCAAGCTGGGCGCATTGTCTACTGCATCGCAGAAGCTGGGCGAAAAAGTCTATGCTGATATGCAGGCACAACAGGCTGCGGCAGGTGCTGCTGGCGGCGCGGGTGCTGCTGGTGCAGATGCCAAACCTAAGGACGATGATGTTGTTGATGCTGACTTTAAAGAAGTGAAAGACAGCAAGTAATCATGGTTTGACGGGAGTTTCCCGTCATCACGCGCCGGGTGGCTCGCGTTAGCGGTGCTTGCCCGGCGTTTGCGCTTAAGTATTGCGCTTAAGCTGGCGATTGAAAAAGGTTAACAAGAGATGGCGAAGCGTGATTTTTACGAAATTCTCGGTGTTGGTAAAAATGCCTCCGAAGAAGAAATTAAAAAGGCTTATCGCAAACTGGCGATGAAATATCATCCGGACCGCAATCCGGATAATAAGTCTGCGGAAGAAAAATTCAAGGAAGCCAAAGAGGCTTACGAGATGTTATCGGATAGTCAGAAGCGTGATGCTTATGACCGTTACGGCCATGCTGGCGTTGATCCGAACATGGGGGGGGGCGGCGGTGGCGGCGCAGGTGGTTTTGCGGATGCTTTCGGTGATATTTTTGGTGATATTTTTGGCGGTGGTCGCCGTAATGCCGGCCCACAAGTGTATCGTGGCGCCGATTTACGCTATAACCTTGAGATTACCCTTGAGCAGGCTGCAAACGGATTTGATACCACGATCCGTGTTCCGAGCTGGGATGAATGCGACACTTGTCACGGCTCTGGTGCAAAACCTGGCACGTCCCCTGTCACTTGTACCACTTGTGGTGGTCATGGTCAGGTGAGAATGCAACAAGGTTTGTTCAGCATTCAGCAGACTTGTCCTAAATGTCATGGAACTGGCAAGATGATTCCAGATCCTTGTACTACCTGTTCAGGTGTTGGACGCATTAAGCGCAACAAGACGCTGGAAGTGAAGATTCCGGCCGGTATTGATGATGGTATGCGCATCCGTTCATCCGGGAACGGTGAGCCAGGTGTGAATGGCGGGCCTCCGGGCGACTTGTATGTAGAAATTCATATCAAGCAGCATCCGGTATTCCAGCGCGAAGGCGATGATTTGCATTGCGAAATTCCTATTTCCTTTGTCAAAGCGGCATTGGGCGGTGATATCGAAGTGCCTACACTGAGTGGCAAGGCCTCGTTTACCGTACCGGAGGGCACGCAATCAGGCAAAACCTTCCGTTTGCGTAGCAAAGGTGTCAAGGGCGTTCGTTCTGGCTATGCTGGCGATCTGTTTTGCCATGTTGTGATCGAAACGCCAGTGAAGCTGACAGAGAAACAAAAAGAGTTACTGCGGGACTTTGAAAAACTGACAGTCGAAGGTGGCTCCAAGCACAATCCTCAGAGCAAAACCTGGATGGATAAGGTTAAAAAATTCTTTGAATAGTTGTTCAATACTCTTTGACCATTCGTTGAATGTTAGTTGAATATTAGTTGAATTGGCGACTGTCCCCAAAACCCCTGCTGCATAACGGCAGGGGTTTTTTGCATCTACATGCGATGCATTCCTTATCTGTGACGAAGCAGTATTGCAACGCATGCATTACAAGGTATGTATAAAACATGCTTATCAAAACCTATTGATAAAAGCGATATTGATCTCGCTCTAAAACCCGAACATGTAACGGAGAGACTTCCCTTTTTGTTGAACATGCTGTTGGTTGTACTGCGGGTTTCCACGATCTGCCCCTCTGCTTACACGGTTAAAAAAGCCGACAGCTTGTTGATTTCATTTCATGTAATCTAGCGTCAGAACAAAAAGCGACATCGCTTTGATAATACATACACTGGAGACTGGTAATCATGCGTCATTACAAACAATGGCTTGCGGGGATGGCAATGGCCGCAGGAATGTTCACTTCTGCCTTTGCTGCGACAGACGTCGCAGGCGTCAAGTTGGACGATACGCTACAGGTAGCGAATGTGGATCTGAAGTTGAATGGTGCCGGTATTCGCTATAAGGCTATTTTTAAAGTGTATGTCGCTGCTTTATATCTGAAAGACAAAAAAAGTACAGTGCCGGAGGTATTGGCATCGACAGGGCCGAGACGTGTGACGATTGTAATGCTGCGCGATGTGAGCAATGAAGAGTTTGGTCGTGGTTTTATGTCGGGCATACAACAAAATACGGAAAAAGCTGAAAAAGTGAAATTGACTGCACAATTTCTGCGTTTCGGTGAATTATTTGCCTCCGTACCCGAGCTGAAAAAAGGCGATGTCATGATCAACGACTGGATACCAGGTGTCGGCACTGTGGTGTCCCTGAACGGTAAACGCATGGGCGAGCCTTACCCCGACATCGCGTTTAATAATGCCTTGTTGCGGATATGGCTGGGTGATAAGCCAGTTGATAGTGGTCTGAAAAAAGCGATGCTGGCAGAACACGAAGACAGAGGCAATCTGCACTGATGTTGTAGATACAATGAGAGTATTGCTCAGTTGAACACTACTCGTTAGTTTTGACAAAAATTGATCATAGCGGCACGCTGACATAGTCTGGCGTGCCGCTTTGCTTCTGCACACTCCTCGCAGAAGGGTTAGAATCACGCCTGTTTCAATTTCTGGGCCAGAAGATGACAGACGAAAAAAAGACGGAGTTGACCCCCGATCAATTATTTGAAAACAATCGTAAATGGGCTGCTGCCATTTGCGCCAAAGATGCCGATTTTTTTAAAAAACTGGCGTCACAACAAAGTCCCGAATATCTATGGATAGGTTGTTCCGACAGCCGTGTTCCTGCGAATGAATTACTCGGCATGTTACCTGGAGAATTATTTGTTCACAGAAACATTGCTAATGTCGTCGTTCATACCGATCTGAATTGCCTGTCTGTGTTGCAATTTGCGGTAGATGTGCTGGGCGTTAAACACATTATCATTTGTGGCCACTATGGCTGTTCGGGTGTGCATGCAGCAATGACACGACGCCGTGTCGGACTGGCAGATAACTGGTTGCGCCATGTGCAGGATGTGCATCAGAAACATGAGCGTTACCTTGGCGAGACACTGGATCTGAAACAGCGCGGTGAACGTCTGTGCGAACTTAACGTGATCGAACAGGTAGTCAATCTTTGCCAGACCACCGTGATTCAGGATGCCTGGGAGCGCGGTCAATCCATTACCGTACATGGTTGGGTATATGGGCTGCAAGATGGTTTGTTGCACGAATTGGGCATGACCGTGAGTTCTCCTGATATGTTGGCGGCCCATGTAGAGGCGAGTCTGGCGCGTTATCAGGAATGATGGTTTTCAACGACTGTCCATAGTGATTTTTTGCGGAGGCATTGCATCTGAATACAGGATGCAATGCCCTGTGCATATGGATGCTTGATCAGCACTGGCGCAAGATGGTACGAGCGGCGTGATGGCTCCCTGGTATATAGCCCGATATAGCAATGTCGCTTTCGTCGCCATGCTTTCCGGGACAACTTACGTAAGCTCACTTGATGCGTGCATGAATGCGTTAGCCGTTGGAGAAATGCATGAAAATGCGGAAAAAATCAGATTTGCCAACAAAAAACTGTGTTGTATGTGGCCTGCCATTTTGCTGGCGTAAAAAATGGGAAAAAGTCTGGGATGAGGTGAAATACTGTTCAGAGCGTTGTCGGCGTCAAGGCGTGTCACCGCTGCGTTAATACGATGTAATGAGCGTTCCAACCCGGTACACGCAATGGTTTCGTGTATATATTTTCACTATTGCAGGCTACCTGTACTCTGCCTTGATCAGTTTGAATCATTCTTAATCATCTTTAATCACCTTTAATCCCCCATACTTGCCTACAGTCAAAGGCATCGACAGACATAAAGCGTGCCATGCGAATGGTAACAAATGCTGTCATCAATACGATTCAATTACGATTACGATAGCGCATATGACTGCCATACAGCCGAAGAAATTATTATTGTCGAAATGGACTGCAGTAGAAATCGTCGCTCGACAAAAGCATTTTCTGGTGACCAGACTGATTTATCCGGAAGGGCTGGAGGATAAACTGACGTCGCCAGAGAGCGTGGAGATTGAAGCGGTCTACTCCAGGGCTCGTCAAGAAATCTCGTGGCGAGAATTACAGGATGAAAGTCGATGGCTAAGGGGCTGGAAGTGACTCAGCTTATGTCTGCTTTACCTGACCAGTATCGGGCGCTGGTGATTGGGGCTTCGGGAGGAATAGGTGCCGCCTTCGTTGCCTTATTGCGCTCAGATAGCCATTGTGCTGATGTGACCGAACTACACCGTCATTCCGCCATTGTTCTTGATTTCAGTAATGAATCAAGCATTGCCGATGCGGCTAAGGCGCTGGCTGGCAGCGCACCATTTCATCTGATCATTAACGCCGCCGGTCTTTTGCATACACAAGAGTTTATGCCAGAAAAAAAACTCAGTGATCTGCATTACGCTCAGTTGCGGGCGACGTTTGAAGCGAATACTTTCGGCCCCGCATTACTCTTGCGTCACTTTACGCCACTACTTGATCGGCAGCGTGCAATGATGATGATGTTGTCAGCCAAGGTAGGCAGCATCGAAGATAATCGGCTGGGTGGCTGGTACAGTTATCGCGCTTCAAAAGCGGCTTTGAATATGTTGATCAAGACGGCAGCGATAGAATTAAAGCGTACCAATCCGAATGCTGTGTTGCTCGCCATGCATCCTGGAACCGTGCATACGCCATTATCACAACCGTTCAGAGGTGGTAGCGCTGCGCGGTCGGCCACGGATGCCGCTACCGACATGCTGCGCGTGATGAATAGCAAATCGCCGGAACAGTCCGGAGGTTTTTACACTTACCGCGATGAGCAGTTGCCTTGGTGACGTATGGCTTTGTGATTCAAGTGGTGCGAACTTCCAGTTTGCCATCGCGTAACTTGAGTCTGTGCATGTCCGGCAAGGCAATCAGCTCACGATCATGGCAGACCATGATCACGCTGCTGCCGGCCTGAGTCAGTGACGGTATCAGTGCGATGACTTGTTCCCGTGCTTCACCGTCAAGATTGGAAGTGGGCTCATCGAGTAGTAATAGTCGTGGTTGCAGTACTTTGGCGCGCGCTAACGCCACACGCTGTTTTTCGCCGCCAGATAAGGTTCTGGCTGCATGCTGCTGCAAGTGGGTGACACCTGCCCATTGCATTGCTTGTGCCACTAGTTCGATTTGTTCGCGCAGTTGACCTGATTTTCTGAGGCGCAAACCATACGCAATATTATCGGCAACAGTGCCGGAAAACATGACCGGATGCTGATGCACGTAGACAATGGCTTCTCGTAACTGACGTGGATAAGGGATCAGTTTGCAGACTTCTCCGGCAAACATCAGTTGCCTCGTGTGCGCCTGTTCCAAGCCCGCCAGAATCCGTAGCAAGGTGCTTTTACCACTGCCATTCATGCCTGTCAGCACGTAGGCCTGCGCTGCCTGAATGGTCAGTTCGTCGATATTGAGCAGCTCACGTGCACCAAACGATTTGCGCAGCCCCGTTATTTGCAGCAGAGGATTCATTGTAAATGCTCCGCATTACGGGTATCCCCTTGCAGCAGTAATAATGCCGCATTCATCAGCAAGGCCAGCACGATCAGAACGGTACCAAGTGCAATGCCCTGGGCGAATTCGCCTTTGCTGGTTTCGAGCGCAATGGCGGTCGTGATGGTGCGGGTTTCACCGGCGATATTGCCGCCGACCATCATCGCACAACCGACTTCTGACAGTACCCTGCCAAAACCATTGATAAGTGCCGCCATCACGCCAAAACGCACCTCGTACAAGACGGTCAGCATGACTTGCCGGCGACCTGCTCCAAGGGTAATGGCGGTTTCCGCCAGACGCGGGTCGGCAGATTGGACGGCGCTCAGGGTAAATGCGGTCAGAACAGGTAATGCGATGATCGCTTGCCCGAAAATAATGCCAGACTGGCTGAACAGCCATTGCCAATGTCCCAGCAAACCCTGACGGCTCAACAGCAGATACAACAACAAACCGATCAGCACCGTCGGTAGAGAGAGCGCAGCCTGCACCAGCCAGATGGCAACACGTCGCCCGCTAAAGGCGTGGCTGGCGATCAGGTAACCTGTCAGGATGGCTGGCGGTGTGGCCATTGCCAGCCCGAGTATCGAGGTTTTGAAAGAGACCCAGATGATGCTCCAGAGTGTACTGTCGCCACTGAACAGCAGTACAAATGCATCATGGATGGCTGCGCTGATATTCACGTAGTCTGATCAGAAACAGTGTTCCGGTGCTGGGAAAGACTGATCTTTGACCGCTGCTACATAGGCTAGCACTGCGGCGTCAATGCTGGTTTGTCCGTCCATGAAATTCTTGACGAAGCGCGCTTTGCGACCCGGGAATACGCCCAGTAAATCATGCATGACCAATACCTGACCAGAACAGTCCACACCCGCGCCGATGCCGATGGTCGGGATGTGCAGCGAATCGGTCACTTCTTTGCCCAATGTGGCCGGAATGGCTTCCAGTACCAGCAGACTGGCACCCGCAGCTTGTACCGCCAGCGCTTCTGCTTTCAGTAAATCGGCAGCAGCACTGGTTTTACCTTGCACCTTGTAGCCGCCTAACTGATGTACGGATTGCGGTGTCAGTCCCAGATGAGCACAGACGGGGATCGCACGCTCGGTCAGGAATTGAATCACCGGCAGCAACCAAGTTCCCCCTTCAAGTTTGACCATTTGCGCACCGGCTTGCACCAGTTGCATAGCATTATTGAATGCGCTTTCCGGTGTCGCGTAAGTGCCGAAAGGCATGTCGGCAACGATCAGCGCTTTTTGATTGCCACGTGCCACAGATGCTGTGTGGTAGGCAATATCAGCAATGCTGACAGGCAGTGTCGATGAGTGACCCTGGCATACCATGCCGAGCGAATCGCCAATTAGCAGCACTTCGACGCCACATCTGTCCATCAATGCCGCAAAGCTGGCATCGTAGCAGGTCAGCATGCTGATTTTGTTTCCTTGCTCACGCATCGTGACCAGAGTCGGGATGCTGACAGCCTTACGGTCTTGCAAATATTCCGCCATTTTTTTCTCCAAAGGTGATGCTGTCTTGTGTTTTTTGTTGCCAGCAGGTTTTGTCTCCGCCACACCCTGTTTTTATAATCAATTTCTGAAAATGAAATATACAGCACCGACCAGACATAAACCGGCCCAGACGTAATCGAGCTTGAACGGTTGTCCCATGTAAAACATCGCAAACGGGACAAAGACAATCAACGTCAGCGCTTCCTGCAAAATTTTAAGCTGCGCTAGGCTGTACGCAGTGTAACCGATACGATTAGCGGGCACCTGTAGCAGATACTCAAACAGGGCGATGCTCCAGCTGATCAGTGCAGCTACCCACCAAGCTTTGCCGGACAGGTTTTTCAAGTGACCATACCATGCGATTGTCATGAAGACATTAGACATGATTAATAATCCGGTAGTTTGTACGATAACGGGTATTTGCATGGGAGTATCCTATTAAAATCGGCCTGACGTCCGCAGAATATAAGGCAGGTATAAATATACTGGGGGGAGTATTTTAAGGGAGTCTGAAGATGCCTTGCTCTGCCACCGCAGTGACGAAGGCTTGCGCTGGTCCGAGGCCGCTGATCACGATGTCTGGTGCAATTTCCAGTAAAGGCAACAGGACAAAGGCACGTTCGCTCATGCGTGGATGAGGGACAGTCAGCGTCTCACTGAGAATGCAATGATCGGCATAGAGCAGCAGATCCAGATCCAGCGTGCGCGGAGCGTTGCGATACGGACGTTCACGACCAAAATCCTGTTCAATCGCTTGCAGGCAAGACAGCAACGCAGGCGCTTCCAGCGTCGTTTCAATGGCGGCGACGGCATTGATATAGTCATCACCGCTGGAGTCGATGGGCGTGCTGCTGTACAAAGATGATGCCGTCAGCAGACGGCTCCCCGTCATGCTGTCAAGCCGGGTCATTGCTGAACGTACCGTCGCGCTGGCATCGCCCAGATTGGCGCCGATTCCGATATACGCCAGCATCATTCTTGTGCCGCAGCAGCCTTACGTGGCGCACGGCGACGTGGTTTGCGCTTCTTGATCACGCTGCCGGATACACCTTCGCCTGTGCTGGCGGGTTTGGATTTCTGATTAATCAGCTGTTCCCGCTGGGCTCCGTCGCCTTCGATAAACGCGGTCCACCATTCACCGATGGCGGTATCAATTTCGCCGGAAGCGCAACGCAACAGCAAGAAATCATAGCCTGCGCGTAAGCGCTGATGTTCCAGCATTTTGTAAGGCGTTTTGCCGATGCGTTTTTCAAAGCGCGGTTGCATGGCCCAGATATCGCGCATATCAGAACCGATTTTGCGCTGTATCGCCAGACTATCCGTTTGTTTGTTCAGTACATCGTCGGCCGCCAGATGCAATGCCGGAATCGGAAACTCGCCAGCGGCCTTGTAGGCTTCCCATTTTTCCAGCACCTGATGCCAGAGCAGAGCGGCAAACAGAAAGCTGGGCGATACCCGCTTGCCTTGCTGTATCCGTTCATCGGTATTCGACAACGCCAGCGTGACGAATTTTTCGCCCATCGGCTGCTCCAGTACCACGTCAAGCAGCGGCATCAGGCCGTGATGCAGACCTTCTTTGCGTAACTGTTGCAGACACGCCATGGCATGACCGCTGGTCAGCAGTTTCAGCATCTCGTCAAAGACACGGGCCGCCGGAACATTGTTGATCAGCGGCGCCATCACCGCGATCGGCGCGCGTGTTGCCTCATCAATGGTGAATTGCAATTTGGCGGCAAAGCGAACGACGCGCAACATCCGCACCGGATCTTCACGATACCGTGCTTCTGGCAAGCCAATGATGCGCAGGGTTTTTTGACGGATATCCTTGATACCACCGTGATAATCAAGCACCGTCTGAGTGGCGGGATCGTAGTACATCGCATTGATCGTGAAGTCGCGCCGCGCGGCGTCTTCATGCTGTTCGCCAAACGTGTTGTCACGCAATACACGTCCATGCTCATCTTTTTGCGCACCTTCCGACGATGGGCCTCGGAAGGTCGTGACTTCCAGCAAATCCTGACCAAACATCACATGCACGATCTGAAAACGCCGCCCGATAATAAAGGCGCGGCGAAACAGGCGTTTTACCTGTTCTGGCGTGGCATTGGTGGCGATATCAAAATCTTTTGGTTTGACGCCGGTCAGCAAATCGCGCACAGCACCGCCAACAACAAAAGCTTTAAAACCATTTTCCTGCAACGTCTGCGTAATACGGATGGCGTTGGCAGACACCAGTTGCGGATTAATGCCATGTTCTTTCGGCCCCAACGCAACCGGATGACGATTGCTTTTTGCCGTTGTTACCTCGGAGCTACTTTTCACGCCGAGTATTTTACGAATAAATTTCTTGATCATTGTTTATCAAACAGGTTGATTTGAGGCCATCCATGCGCCAGCGCATGTGCGCTCAGTCTGGCATTGGGATTGGTAGCGACCGGGTGGGTCACAACCTCAAGTAAAGGGATATCGTTATGTGAGTCGCTATAAAAATGACTACTGCCAAAATCACTGAGTTGTTTTTCTTGTTGTGTCAGCCAGTTCTGTAAATGAATCACTTTGCCGCGCCCCGATGTTGGTACGCCGACCAGTTTTCCGGTGATGTTTTGCTGCGCGTCAAGCTCGGGTTCGGCCGCCAGCAAGTGTGGGACGCCTAATGCTTGTGCAATTGGTGCTGTGACAAAGCGGTTGGTGGCCGTGATAATGGCAATCAGGTCATCTTGATCCTGATGTTGTTTCAGCAGATCGTAGGCGGCGGGCAGCAATGCCGGTTGAATTACTTCCTGCATGAATTGTGCGTGCAGATCATCGAGTCGTTGGCGGGGAAACTGCGCCAGCGTACCGAGCGCGAATTCCAGGTACTCGACCGGATCGAGGGTTCCCGCCTGATATTGCGCAAAAAAATCGGCATTGCGTTTGGCAAATGCATCCGCATCCACCGCGCCGACACGACACAAAAACTGGCCCCATTCATAATCAGAATCGATAGGAATCAGGGTGTGATCAAGATCAAATAAGGCAATATTACGCATGCTGATGATGTAGTAGGTCAGGTTTGTTGTCGCAACAGCAGTTCACGCAGCAGCGGCAGGGTAATCGGGCGTTTGGTTTCCAGCGAATAATGATCAAGCTGATCCAGCATTTCGGACAGGGAGCGCATGTCTCTTGGATAGTGCGTGATCAGATAGGGTAACACGCCGGCAGATAACTGAATCCCTCTGGAATGGGACGCACGTTCCAGCGCATCAATTTTATCTTCGTCTGTCAAACCATGCAGTTGATAAATTAATCCCCAACCGAATCGCGTACGCAGATCATCGCGGACGTTCAGAATCATCGGAGGATGATTGCCTGCCGCCACTAAAAAACCTCCATGCGCGCGGGTTTCATTGAACAGATTAAATGCAGCAATCTGATTCAGTGGTGGCAAACGGTCGCAATCGTCGAGTAAATACAGGCTGACATTGTCACTAAAATCAAATGCCTGCTCTGGCGCATCTGCTGCGATGTAGCGGGATGCCGGATGATCTGCCAGCGCATGCAGCAAATGTGTTTTTCCGGCGCCGGCTTCGCCCCAGATATACACCGAACGTTCGCCGTACTGGCTCGTGATCCGCTGCGAGAACAGACCCAGCAATTGCGCCAGTTCGGCATTCTGGCCGACGACAAAGGTATCAAGGGATGGCAGTTTCTGCGCATCCAGATCCAGAAGTAATTGCCTCATGACTGACGATAAAAAGTACTGTGAAGGTAAGAGGCTCGCAAATGCTTGACTGCGACTGAAATAATGGCGGAAGCAGGCAGTGCAACCAGAATGCCAATGAAACCAAATAACTGACCGAACGCCATTAACGCAAAAATGACGGTCAGTGGGTGCAGACCGATACGTTCACCGACCAGGCGCGGGGTCAGGAAAAATGATTCCAGCATCTGTCCTATGCCATAAATGATGGCAACAGCGATCAGACCGCTGAAGTCATTGAATTGCAGAATGGCGCCGATCACTGCCAGTACCAATCCGAGCCCGTATCCAAGGTAAGGGATAAATACCAGAAATCCGGTAATGATCCCCACTGGTAATGCCAGATCAAAACGGGCAATACTGAGTGCGATCGAATAATACGCTGCCAGCACGATCATCACCAGTATCTGTCCGCGCAGATATTGCGCCAGAATGTCATCGACTTCTGTTACCGCATTACTGGTGCCATGCACCCAGCGTCGGGGAATGAAATTACCCAGTCGCGTGATCAGAGAGTGCCAGTCCATTAACAGATAAAACAACACAATCGGAATCAGCAACAGATTTGCTACCATACCGAGCAGCGCCGTTCCCCCAACACGGATGGAAGACAGTACCGCTTTACCGATGACATCGCCGCTGTTCGACATTTGCTCTGTCAACAACGCTTTGATGCCGGCGCTGTCAAGGCGGACATGGATGCCGAATTCTGACAGCATCGGCACCAGCATTTCATCGAGCTTATCGAGAAAGCGGGGAATCTGATCCTGCAACTGAGGAATTTCTTTTTGCAAGATCGGGGTCATGATCAGCAGCATCGCCAGTACCGCCGCGACCAACACCACCAACAGCAGCGTGGATGCCACCGCACGTGGCAGGGAAAATTTTCCGCAACGGATCGAGCACAGTTTATCTACCCAGGGATTGAGTACATACGCCAGAATGCCTGCAACGATGAACGGCATCAGCACAGGACCGAGCAGCGACAACAGTAACAATAGCGCACATGCGACCGCGAGCCACAGCATGGATTGTTTTTGCTCAGTGGTGAAAGAAAATGGCATTGGCAGGGATGCTTGTCGGTTAAAAAATGATTAGTTTATTACGCATTGTCCAAAAATCGGTCAATCCGCGGTCATTTTGTTAAAATAGCGGTTTTGCCGGAGTTTTCTGGCAATTTCCCTATTTTACCGCCTCACTGCCCCTACTGCCGAATATCATGAGCACTTCTACCCCTGTTTCTCTCTCTTATGCCGACGCTGGTGTCGATATGGTCGCCGGCGACGCACTCGTCGATGCGATCAAACCTTTTGCCAAACGCACCATGCGTGAAGGTGTCATGGCTGGTATCGGTGGCTTTGGCGCGATGTTTGAAGTCAGTAAAAAATTCAAGGAACCAGTCTTGGTTTCTGGCACCGATGGTGTGGGTACCAAGCTGAAACTCGCTTTTCATCTGAATAAGCACGATACCGTAGGCGTGGATCTGGTGGCCATGAGTGTGAACGACATTCTGGTACAGGGTGCTGAGCCTCTGTTTTTCCTTGATTATTTCGCTTGTGGCAAATTGGATGTGGCAACGGCGACAGATGTGATCAAGGGTATCGCCTTTGGTTGCGAACAAGCTGGTTGCGCGTTGATCGGTGGCGAAACCGCCGAAATGCCTTCGATGTACCCTGACGGTGAATACGATCTGGCAGGATTCGCCGTTGGTGCAGTAGAAAAATCCAAGATCATTGACGGCAGCAAGATCCAGCCTGGCGATGTGATTCTGGGACTGGCGTCTTCAGGTATTCATTCCAATGGCTTTTCTCTGGTACGCAAGATTATTGAAGTCGCCAAGCCTGATCTGAATGCTGATTTTCATGGTCGCAGTCTGGGCGACGCATTGATGGCACCAACCCGTATCTACGTCAAACCCCTGCTGGCACTGATGGAGTCCCTCGAAGTCAAAGGAATGGCGCACATTACGGGCGGTGGTCTGGTAGAAAATGTACCTCGTGTTCTGGGCGATCAATTGACGGCAGTTCTGCACAAAGACGCGTGGACATTGCCACCATTGTTCACCTGGTTGCAACAACACGGCGGCGTTGCCGATGCAGAAATGCATCGCGTCTTCAACTGCGGTATCGGTATGGTGGTGATTGTTTCTGCAGAGAATGCAGATGCCGCGATGGCACAATTAACGGCTGCTGGTGAGTCTGTATACCGCATCGGTGAAATTCGTGCCCGTGAAGGCAATGAGCATCCTACTATCGTTGTCTGATCTGCATGACAATTAGCGGTAAATAGGTCTCGGTGGATAAACATCGGTCATGGGATATCATTCATGCATAACGTGAACATGCGTAACATGAATTGCACCTCATGACTCAGTTAGCCTGATCTGAAGTTCAGCTGATTTCTGAAAAAAAGCGCACTGTCTTCCGGCAGTGCGCTTTTTTATATTGGTCACACCTGATGCCTCTGTTGATGTGCCTTGCGTGATTGATGTCATCAATGTGATCAGTGTGCCTATTCGATCCAGATACTCAATGCACCCAATGCACCCAATGCACCCAATGCACCTAATGCACTCAATGCACTCACAGTGCTCAAAACTTTATCGCGATATTCGCGATATGTTTGGTAATGACATTGAGGGGGACTTCATCAGGCGGATATTCCGCCACGGATAGGGATCATGTTCAGCCGGGGTTTCGGCGGGTGTCGATTGTGGTGTCGCTGGTATTGGTAAAGGGCTTAACGCTTGAGCCGGACAGCTTCCTGTCCGTGCGTATGCCAAAGCTGCTGATAGTCGGGATTCGCTCTGATTGCCTAATTCATGCTCCAGATCGTCCGCTACCTGACAGCGCGGCGTAAAACCATTGATGTAATCGGCTTTCCCGACTGCATTGACGCCCGAAAACTGAATGGCAAAATACGCCGTACTACAATTGTTTTGCTGAATAAATCCGTACGGTTTACCACAAGTCTGTCCACCGATCAGAATCACTTCCATCCAAGGAGACAAGCTGTTGATGACAGATTCGCTGGCAGAACAGGTGTTGGCGCCGGTCAGTACAAACACGCGTGGCAAATTGAGTTGTGGCAAAGGTGCGTTGTTGTAATCTGTATCATAAAAATAATCAACATTGCTGTTGGTTTTTTCCGGATGTTTGTCATTGAATTGCAATTGCTCAAAAATCTGATTGCTGACTTTTTTGCCTCCGATCATTGCCGCGAGTTCATTGGCGATGTAGAGGTAGCCGCCACCGTTATAGCGTAAATCCAGCACCAGTTCATCAATCCCATTTTGTTGAAATTGTTTGAATGCGGCGACCAGTGGTGCTTCTGCTGTCGCAATGTGATCCGTGAACACCAGATAGCCAATTTTTTTTCCACCACTGTTAAGTACCGTATTTTGTAATACGGGTGATCTGACAACCGTGCCAGCAGTCATGCGTATTTGGCGTGTCTGTTGAGAACCAGGATTTTTGATATCAAAAAGATGGCTCTCTCTTTGCGTCGGATACAAGGCGTTATATTGTGTGGCATTCGCAGGCGTCGCCAGCGAGGTGTTATCAATGGCGGTGATGGTGGCACCACGTTTTAGTTGTGCCAGATCCGCAGGAGAATTAGGCTGGACATACACTACGCGCAACTGGCTGCCTTGTCGCAGCAGCGTATAACCATAGCTGACATCCTGACCATTCTGAAAATAATCATCAATTCCCGACTGGCTAGACGTAAAGCTGAAGCGATCTTTGGATCTAACCAGCAACGATGAAAAATAATCTGCCGCAGTGCTATAGAGCGCGGGAGAGGTATCGATGATTTCTTTGTACCAAAGGTACACGTCATCCAGATGCAAGCGCACCCAGCTTTTCTGAGCGTCAGGTGAACATTGATTGGCCAGGCTGCCAGATGAGCCGCTGAGTTCCGAATACAGCGTCAGTCCCTGAATGCCGATCAGCCCGATGGCCCGCGAAGTATCGTCGCTGGTCACGGCGGCCAGAATTGCCGTAGCTTGATTATTCGCTTCGTCTGCAGAATTCAGATTCAGACCTTGTTGCACTGCAAACAGATAGGCGACGTTGATTTTATTATCCAAGATACGACTCACCCAGGCCGAGCGAGGATCTGCCGCATATTCATGCGCTGCCTGCAAGATGGTTTTGACGACAGAGACTTTCGATTGTCCTGCATCCAGTTGTTGTGACCAATAATTGATTTCACTGCTATCCGGCGAAGTAGTTCCCGTGCGGCTGAGTACGCGCAGATAGACGTTGCGGATGAAATCCGCGTTGCTCATGTCAGCGATATAACCCGTTTGCACGGGTTGCTGAATGGCGGCGGCATAAAAGCTTTCTGCAATCTGCTCTATTGGTGCACCCGCCGCTAACCTGTCCATCCAGTAAGACAAACCATCGGCATCAGGTACACGGTTCAGGAATGCCAGATACAGTTCTATGAGACTCGATACGTCATTGACATTCATCGCTTTGGCCTGATCACTGATACCAAGATTGACCCGGAAATCGGCAAATTGCATTGCTGTGATCCCCGTGTAAGTGGTGCTGGAACCACCGCCAGTGATATCTGTAACGATATAAGCATTGCTGATTTTAGTGATCAGATAGTTTTCCCGTTTCCCCGGGAAACTGGCAATATTCGCCGTAGTGGAAATAGCTGCGAGCAAGGGCGCTGGCGCTGGCATCGGTTGGCTGGTTTGATATGCTGCGTCGTTACTGCCGCCGCATGCAGACAACAACAGTAACGCTGCTGCAATGACAAAACTCAGGTATTTGCGTGAACGACAACGTATCATATTGATTTCAGATGGCAGAGACAGAGACTGATTCTAAAAGATGTCGCAGGAAAGTCAATTGACATCTTTTGGCAACAGAAACCTGATTGCTTGCTGTCTTTATTCATGATTCAGACCGTGAAGACGGCTGTTCAATTTTTAATGACGAGAATGAAAACTAAACGCTGCGCCTGGGCTAATCCAGCAAATCCTCTGTACCTTGCTTATCATGATCAGGAATGGGGCGTTCCTTGTCATGATGAACGTCGTTTGTTTGAAATGCTCAACCTTGAAGGTGCGCAAGCCGGCCTCAGCTGGGAAACCATTTTAAATAAACGTGATAATTACCGCATTGCATTTGATCAATGGGATGCGCATATCATCGCGACTTACGGTTCCGATAAAGTGGCTGAATTACTGGCCAACCCCGGAATCGTGCGCAATCGCCTTAAGGTTGCTGCCACGATTACCAACGCACATGCTTACTTGCGGCTTTGTGAAGAATGTGGCGGCCTCGACAGCTACCTGTGGGCGTATGTCAATGGTCAGCCAATACACAATCATGGCGAACGCATTATCAAAACGGATTTGTCTGACAGGATTTCTAAAGATCTGAGTAAACGAGGCTTCAAGTTTGTTGGCTCCACCATCATTTATGCCTACATGCAGGCGATCGGGATGGTACAGGATCATGCCAGTGATTGCGACTGGCGCTGATCCTGAGTTGCACAGATGAGTTGCCTTAACTGTGGACTGAATATCCGTCAGATTGATTCGCCATCTGTGTCGCAATCTGTGCCGTAATCATGTCCCCTTCCGTGAAGGCGTTCCGAACATCATAATTGCTTATTGGATTGTTCCTGCTCCGCTAACGATTGCAATGCTGCCGGGCTATGTGTGCTATTGAGACTTTCCGGTGGCGTGACAAAAACGGGTTTGCTGTGCATATTCGTGTAGGAAAGAACATTGTGATCAGTGTCTGGTGCAGCATCCCAGACGGGGTCATCGATACCTTCAAAAACGCTTTTTAACTGCTCTCCCCAGGAATCCCGGATCATTCTGAAATACTGATTTTTTTCGTCTATTGTGACAAACCGGGTGACTGCCAGACGTCCACTTTCATAGACCAGTAAATCCAGAGGCAAGCCTACCGAGACATTGGAACGTAATGTGGAGTCCATCGAAATGAGCGCACATTTGGCTGCTTCGTCTAATGGAGTCGATGGGTTGACGACACGATCGATGATCGGTTTTCCGTATTTGGCTTCGCCTATCTGGAAGTAAGTATTTTCATTGTGTGATTCGATGAAATTACCTGCTGCATAAATCTGAAATAAGCGGCAACGTTCATTTTTGATCTGTCCACCAAAAATCAGGCTGACATTAAAATCAATACCGAAGTCGGCCAGTGCTTTGGCGTCGCGCTGGTGAATCGCGCGCACCGCTTCACCCAGAATACGGGCAGCCTCATACATATTCGGCGCGTTCCAGATGCTGTTACCATTCACGTCAACATGCTCAGAAACAAGCTGGCGTATCGATTGGGATATGGATAAATTGCCAGCTGTCATCAACACCATGGTGCGCTCACCCGGGTTTTCAAAGACCGACATTTTGCGGAAAGTACCCACCTGATCGACCCCCGCGTTGGTTCGAGAATCGGAGAGAAACACCAGCCCGGCGTTAAGGCGCATGCCAACACAATAAGTCATATCAGAAATGGGAATAATTTAAAACAAAGGAGGGATTTTACCTTATTCGACTAGCATGTCTCCGTTCGTTGCGGTGGGCGTCACCTCGACCATGACCGATAATGTTTCGTTGCCGCCACCGCGACGCACACCGCGCACAGGGCCGGCGGAATCGTAATCTCTGCCGATGGCCAGACGGCAATAGGCATCGCTCATCAGGCAGGCATGCGTCACGTCAATACTGATCCACCCTGAGTAATCGCTTTCTTCCGCCCAGACATCGACCCACGCATGGCTTTCTGCATACCCACTGGAGCCGGAATCGATGTAGCCGGAAACATAGCGCGCGGGGATGTTGCGGGCGTGACAACAGGCTAAAAATACATGGGCATGATCCTGGCAAACACCCTGTCCCAGCGCCAGCGCATCGTTGGCGGTGGTGGTCACCAGGGTTGCACCAGATTGGTAAGAAACTGCACCGCAAATGTGCGCCGCCAGATTCAGTAGTGTCGAAGTGTCTATGCTGGTTCCTGATTGCAGATGCTGTCTGGCGAAATCCGTGATCTGTTGCCCCGGTTCTGTCAGTCTGGTTGCCACCGTAAATATCAGTGGCGACAAAGGCTGGTAATCCGTCATCCTGCCCCGGTAAGGCCTGCGAACATCCACCAAACCTTCTGCAATGATGGCGACCTCATGATGCTGACCGGTGATGGTCAGCATATGAGAAGGATTATCGTAGGCATCGGTATAAGCGTGTTGATGTCCGCCAGTCCTGATCTGCCATGACAGCACGCGTTGTAATAGCTCAGTGCGTGGCGTAAGACGCAGTTGTTGTATCGTATAAGTCAGCGGTGCTGAATAACGATAAATCGTCTGGTGTCGTATAGCGAGTTGCATGCGTTGTCGTTGCTTCTGCTCAGGCAGCGACTAACGGCACCAGAAAATCGCGGCTGATACGGTTGCCCAGCTCAAAAATTTTTTCCAAAAATTCCGTCAGTGTGTCATGCAAGCCTGCCGCGAGAATGTCTTCAATGCGCTCAAATTGCAGTTCTGCATGCAGTTTTCCGGCAAAGCGCTCTGTGTCGGCGGAAATGTCATTGCGAACCTGTTGCAGATTTTCAACGACTTCATCCATGCAGGCCAGCAGGGAGCGTGGCATGTCGCCGCGCAACATCAGCAGTTCTGCCACTCGTTCCGGCGTTATCACGTCACGATACACCTTGCGGTAGATTTCAAAACCGGAGACTGAACGTAACAAGGCGGCCCAATAATAAAAATCCTTTTGCAAAGGAGCGCCTTGTTGCATTGTATTTTTTGCTCCATGAAACTTCACGTCTAATATCCGGGCCGTATTGTCTGCACGTTCAATAAATGTACCAAGCCGAATGAAATGAATGGCTTCATCCTTCAGCATGGTGCCGATGGTGACGCCGCGAGACAGATGAGAGCGATATTTCACCCATTCAAAAAACTGGCTGGGATCAGATTCGAGCAAACCGCTGGATAGTTTTTTTTGCATATCCAGCCAGGTTGCATTCTGTGTTTCCCATACTTCCGTCGTCAAGGTACCGCGTACAGCGCGGGCATTTTCCCTGGCCTCGGTGAGGCAGGCGGCAATGGATGAGGGATTCATCGTGTCTCTGACCATGAAGTCGAGAACATCTTTTTTGGTCAGGATGCCATATTGATGATCGAATGCGCTTTGTAACTCGGAAATACCCAACATGGCGCGCCAGCCTTGTTCGGCGTCTTGCGCTGATTGTGGCAGCATGGAAGTTTGTATATTCACATCCAGCATACGGGCAGTGTTTTCAGCACGTTCGGTATAGCGTGCCATCCAGAATAAATGATCTGCGGTGCGGCTCAGCATATTAGTTCTCCAGTATCCAGGTATCTTTTGTACCGCCACCTTGTGACGAATTGACGACCAGCGAGCCTTCTTGCAATGCCACCCGCGTCAGCCCTCCGGGAACCATGGAAATGGTTTTGCCGGACAATACAAATGGCCGCAGATCGATATGACGTGGTGCGATGCCGTTTTCTACAAACGTGGGGCAAGAGGACAAGGCCAATGTCGGCTGTGCTATATAGCCGTCTGGTTTTGCCAACAGACGCTGACGGAAATCTTCGATTTGCTGCTTGCTGGACGCCGGACCCACCAGCATTCCATAACCGCCAGCCCCATGTACTTCCTTGACTACCAGTTCGGGCAGATGAGCAAGGGTGTACGCCAGGTCTTCAGGTTTGCGGCACTGGTATGTCGGTACGTTATTGAGGATAGGTTGCTCGCTCAGATAGAATTTGATCATGTCCGGAACAAATGGATAGATCGATTTATCGTCGGCAACGCCGGTTCCTATTGCATTTGCCAACGTCACGCGTCCGGCGCGATATACCGACAACAAGCCCGGCACACCTAAAGACGAGTCAGGGCGGAATGCCAGCGGGTCGAGAAAATCATCATCCACCCGACGATAAATCACATCCACCCGCTTAGGCCCGCGTGTGGTACGCATAAAGACAGCGTTGTCATTGACGAATAAATCCTGTCCTTCTACCAATTCCACACCCATTTGCTGTGCCAGAAATGCGTGTTCAAAATAGGCTGAGTTGTACATGCCTGGTGTCATGACAACCACCGTCGGATCATCGACGCCCATTGGAGCGACAGAACGCAGGTTATCCAGCAACATGTCCGGATAATGATCGACAGGCGCAATCTTGTTACGGGCAAACAATTCCGGGAACAGGCGCATCATCATCTTGCGGTCTTCCAGCATATAAGACACGCCGGAGGGAACACGCAAGTTGTCTTCCAGTACATAAAACTCGCCTGCACCAGCTCTGACAATATCAACACCAGCGATATGTGCGTAAATATCTGATGCGACTGAAATACCCTGCATTTCGGGGCGATATTGCGCATTTTTATAAATCTGTTCAGGAGGAATAATGCCCGCTTTGATAATGTTCTGATCATGATAGATATCGTGAATGAACATATTCAGCGCCTGCACTCGCTGCACCAGTCCTTTTTGTAACTGACTCCATTCCCCTGACGGAATAATCCGCGGGATGATGTCAAATGGAATCAGGCGCTCGGTACCGGCATCATCACCGTAGACGGCAAAGGTAATGCCCACGCGACGAAACGTCAGATCGGCTTCCGCCCGTTTGCGCTGCAGGGTGTCCGCAGATTGCTGGGAGAGCCAGTGAGAAAACTCGCGATAATGTTCTCGCGTAGAGCCGGTCGTACCTGCGTCATCAGCAGTCATTTCATTAAAGAATTTTGCCATGTTCAAATCTCACTGTTGCGGATGTATCTGTGACTATCAAGAAGTGTGCCAGCAGTATTGAGGAGCTGATATCGAGCAATTTTTCGGGTAATACGCTTCATTTGTTGCTGTTGTTATTGCATACACTGATTTCCCGCATCTGCATATGGCCCAACTTCTTTCTGTCATGATGTCGATCATGGGGCGGATCAAGGTTCCCGAATGTAATCAATGAGTTCCGTGGTTTTTTGATCTGGGCGAGGGGTGAGAAGACTGACAACCAGAATGCCGAAAAATCCGGCCGGAACCCCAAAGACACCCGCAGAAATAGGCGCAATATTCCACCATTGATTCGAGGCACTCCCGCCAAACATGGGGTGGGTGTACAGCATATAAAAAATACAGACCACAAATCCCAGGATAATGCCGGTAATAGCGCCTTGTTGATTGGCACGTTTCCAGAAAATGCCCAAAACTAGTGCAGGAAATAATGCTGATGCCGCGACAGAAAAAGCGGCACCCACCAATGACAGGATATCTGCCGGTTTGAGTGAGGCCACATACGCGGCGATCAATGCGACAACCAGTAAGAGTAATTTTGATATCGTGACCCTTTTTTGCGTCGAGGCTTCCGGGTCGACGATTTTGTAATAGATGTCGTGTGATAAAGAATTCGAAATCGTCAGTAATAAACCATCTGCTGTCGATAGCGCCGCAGCTAGTCCACCCGCAGCGACCAGACCTGAAACAACATAGGGTAATCCGGCAATTTCCGGTGTGGCCAGCACGACAATGTCGCCATCAATAATAATTTCTGCCAGTTGCACTATGCCATCGTGATTGATATCGGTAATGTTAACCAGTGGATTGACACGGTCAATACTGGCCCAGTAAGTAACCCAGGAGGGGAGTTTAGAAAATTCACTGCCAACCAGTGAGGTGTAAATATCGTATTTAACCAGAATCGCCAGCGCCGGAATCGTGATGTACAACAGCATGATAAAGAACAGGGACCAGAACACCGAATCACGGCTCTGGCTGACTGAGGGCGTGGTGTAATAACGTGTCAGGATGTGCGGAAGTGCTGCCGTGCCCATCATCAGGCATAAGGCCAGCGCCATAAAATTATTCCGTTTGATATCGGATTCGTTTTTATCTTTTGCCGCATAGGGCGTGTATTGCGAAAATCCGGGTTGTGCCTTGTTCATGTAGGTATTCCGCGCATCTATCCAGCGCTGCTGCGCTTCTTGTGGGGATTTCGGATAATTGGCCAGATTCCGTCCTGCGGTTTTAATGTCTATCAGCGAGGCATTGCCGGCTTTGAGTTCATCCAAGCGATGTTGTAGCTCAAACCGTCCTTCTTCCCACGATTGAGGTAAGCGTTGAATTTTTCGCTGAAACACATCGGCGCGTTCGCGATAAATGGCGCGTACTTGTTGTTCCTTGGGATCATTGGCAAATAATTTTTCTTTATTCACCAATTCCGGTAAAACCGCACCGTACGATAATTGTGGGAATGGGCTATGTGTATGTTTGACCGATAACCATGCCACCGGAATCATGAAGGCGATGATGATGATGATGTACTGCGCTACTTGCGTCCACGTGACAGCGCGCATTCCACCCAAAAAAGAACATACCAGAATGCTCGCTAATCCCAGAAAAATGCCAACTGAAAAATCCACTCCGGTAAAACGCGAAGTGATCAGCCCCACGCCATAAATTTGTGCCACGACATAAATAAAAGAGATAAAAATCGTAGCGAACACCGCCAGAATACGGACAATGTTGCTGTCGTGATTGCCCGAAAAGCGCGTCCCCAGAAAATCCGGAATCGTATATTGCCCGAACTTGCGGATATATGGTGCGATCAGCATGGCGACCAGACAAAATCCGCCTGTCCATCCGATGATGTAGGCTAATCCATCAAAACCCTGCAGATATAGGCCACCAGCCAGGCTCAGGAAGCTGGCGGCAGACATCCAGTCCGCGGCTGTTGCCATGCCATTAAATACAGCTGGCACCCGGCGTCCGGCGACATAGTATTCGGAGATATCAGAGGTGCGGCTGACAACGCCGATCCCAGCATACAAAACGATCGTGGCAAACATGAACAGATAGCCTATCCAGGCGCGCGGAACTCCTTCTTTTTCAAGTATTGCCAGGCTGATCAGGAATACGAAAAAGAGCAGGGTGTACCACAGATAATACAGCGTCAGTTTTTGAGTAAATCCACGTTGTGCCATGAACTTTATTCTTTCCTTTTAGTGTCATCGTGACGAATGTAGTGCATGCAAAGCGAATAGATTCCAAGGATGAATACATAACTTAATGTCAGACCTTGAGCCGCCATGTAAAAAGAAAATGGCCAGCCAAAAAAAGTGACACTGGATAATTCCCGTGCAAAAAATAAAACTCCAAAACTGAGTGCTGCCCAGAAAAATAGCAGTAACGTGGTCAGCCTTCTGGTTTGTCGCCAATATGGGCTTTTGATTTTTTTGAGCGGTTTATCCATGTCAGCCTGCCTCATCGATGAACTCATCATAAGGATTCAGGCGAAACGATATCCTGAATACGCAACCGGGATATGCCGGATCTTCGTGATGCGGATTATCATTGATCTCGATTTTCGCATCATGTTGCTGTGCAATCTCGCGCACAATCGCCAGGCCTAAACCACTTCCTTGTACGTTCGTACCCAGTATCCGGTAAAAACGCTCAAACACATGTTCGCGCTCTGCTATTGGGATGCCCGGGCCATTGTCTTCGACCTCCAGTATGGCCAATGCCTGTTCTTCGTTGATACTGACTCTGACCGTCACACTATGTTCTTGCGGGGTATAGCGAATGGCATTGTCAATCAGATTGCTGAGCATTTCCCTGAGCATCAGTGGATTGGCAAAGATGATGACAGGAAACTCTGCCTGCTCTATTCCGAGATCAATTTTTTGGGCAAATGAAGTCTGTATCCAGTCGCGTACTACGCCAAGCGCGAGTGCATTCAGATCAACGGCTTCCAGAG
Organism: Undibacterium sp. SXout7W; assembly: GCF_049339385.1. NCBI lineage: Bacteria > Pseudomonadati > Pseudomonadota > Betaproteobacteria > Burkholderiales > Oxalobacteraceae > Undibacterium > Undibacterium sp. SXout7W. The sequence continues at coordinate 200,153 of NZ_JBMPPF010000001.1, forward strand.
GTTTAGTGGCGGGGGTCTGATTTTCTGCACGCGCCAAGGTGAGTAGCTGATTCACCAGACGGGTTGCCGCTTCGGAACTGGTGGCGAGTTGTATTAATGAGCGATGTATCTCAGCCTGATCCGTTTGTCGCAGGGCTAATTCTGATTGCATGCGCATGCCGGCCAGTGGCGTTTTCATCTGGTGCGCAGCATCAGCGATAAAGCGTTTCTGGATATCGATGGTTTGCGCCAGACGTTCCAGCATTTCATTGAGGGATTTCACCAGTGGTGTGATTTCCTCCGGAACATGGCGCGAGTCAATAGGGCTCAGATCGTCAGGTCTGCGAGCTCGGATACGTTGTTGCAGCTCGGCCAGAGGAGACAAACCACGACTCAGCGCAAACCAGACCAGCGCCAGAGCAATCGGCAAAATAATGAATTGCGGCAGAATCACGCCTTTGATAATTTCATTCGCCAGGACGGCGCGTTTTTCCAGCGTTTCGCCGACTTGTACCAGCGCCAGCCGCGGTTCCTGCTGTTCTTTACCAGTTGCGAAAGGGCGGCCTTTGTTCAGATCGATATATCCATAGGCAACACGGATATCAATTCCCCGCAAATTATCGTTGCGTAGTTGTATCGTGCCAGCCAAAGGCTTGTCATCGTCCGCAGGCAAGGGCAAGTCCCGGTCACCATCAACAATATCTCCGCGGACATCCTTGATCTGAAAATAGATACTGTCGAGATCATCGGCACGCAAAATGTCGCGTGCCGGATTTGAGAGCTGGGTCTGGATTTTGCCGTCGATTTCTCTGACTTGTTGCGATAGTACTAATACGTTGTCTTCCAGCGCCCGATCGAACGGTTGATTGGCAATGGATTTAGCCACCAGATAGGTGATGGCAATACTCATAGGCCAGAGCAGCAGAAGTGGTGCCAGCATCCAGTCCAGAATTTCACCAAACAGAGATCGCTGAGTTTTTTCCTGTGCCTGGCTCAGCAGCGCATTGTCAGGCGGTGATGTTTCCAGTGCCTTTTTTGCGCCTTCAGTCATGGGTGTTCAGTGTTTGTGGCGTCGGTCGTGGTTGTTGCGGAACCGGTTGAAGCCGCTGTTGTTGTCGGCGCCATTGTGGGTGTTAATGTCGTTACCATTGCTGGTGCTGTCACTGGCACAGTGGCAGCAGGAGGGACGAAGAATTTTTCCAGGCAATAGCCAAGTCCGCGCACTGTGGCAATGCGTACACCATCAACTTCAATTTTTTTACGCAAACGATGCACATACACTTCGATCGCATTATTACTGACTTCCTCGCCCCATTCGCACAAGTGATCAACAAGTTGCTCTTTGGAAACCAGTCTGCCGGTGCGTTGCAATAACACTTCCAGCAGACCCAGTTCGCGTGCGGATAAATCCAGCATCTGTTCATGGATGTAGGCAATACGCCCAACCTGATCGTATGTCAGCGGCCCGTGTTTGATGACTGTCGGCCCGCCACCTGCGCCACGTCTGGTCAGAGCGCGCACCCGGGCTTCCAGTTCAGACAGTGCAAAGGGTTTTGCCATATAGTCATCTGCGCCAAGATCCAGCCCTTTGACTCGCTGCTCAACAGAGTCAGCAGCAGTCAGTATCAGTACAGGCAAGTGTGAATTGCGTGCACGCAGGCGACGTAACACTTCCAGTCCACTCATCTTGGGCAAACCGAGATCGAGAATGAGTAAGTCAAAATCCTGTGTGGACAGCGCAGAATCGGCTTCCTGTCCATTGCTGACGCAATCAGTAGCATAACCAGATTGTCGTAGTGAGCGGGTCAGTCCGTCCGCCAGAACACTATCGTCCTCTGCAAGCAAAATACGCATGATGTCTATGAAAGTGATGTAATTTGTCTCTTGTTATTGATGCTGACACCGCCATAGCGATGATCACAAGGGGGTTTGTTTCATACTGATGGTGTTACCGGTTCAGTGAAGCAGACACTGCGATTTTTGTGTATCAGTCATCCTGTCGGGATTGTAATGTGCGCACATTCCCTTGAATAGGGATGCTAACGCAAATACGGCGTGATTACCTTGTTAAGCGAATATCTATCGAGGATATATTTTCATCATAGATACCCTGATTGACAGGCAAGCACCAGACGTGCTACCCGCGTTTACTTGCAAGGTGCTGAAAAAATAAGCAGAAAAGGCCGCTAGCGGAGCAGCGGCACGATGAACTCAGAAGTGGTAATACAGGCGTGACGGTTACCGACCAGTCACGCAAAAGTGGTGACTGGCGACGTTATCAGAAGCGGTGGCGCAGGCCGATGGTGAACTGTTTGTTGCCGATTCCCGGCTCTTCACTATTGCCTTCTGTATAAGCAGCACCGTTGTGATTGCGGATAACGGCGTAAGAGGTATACAAATCGCTGCGCTTCGACAAGGCATACATATACGCCAGGGCATATTGCTGCGCATCCTGATTCAATGCGGTTTTATCATCTTTACGAATATACGTGGCAACGACGGTGCTTGCTCCAAATGGCGCAGAGACGCCCAGCATCAGATCAGTGCTATCGGTTGACGCTGTTGGTGCGATGCCGCCAAAACTGGCGGCAGTATTATTCAGTGCAGCGCTGTTCGTTCCTTTGTTGACGCCATAGCCAAAAAACAATTTGGCGACACCAAAATCATAGTTGGCGCCCAGCAAGGTATTTTTTGCAGAACTGGTATTTTTGATTGCCGCAGTGTCATTGTTTTTTGTGTGATAAGCAAGACGGAATGTCAGCGGTCCTTGGCTGTAGCCGAACGATGCGCCCATTGCGCGACCAGCCGCATTGTCACCAGCGACTTCACCGGCGGCTATCATCAGATCACCACTGAAACCCTGAATAGGGGCGCTTCTGAATAACACAGAATTACCAGCACGAAATCCGGTCGCAGCCATCAGATTATTGGAGCGGGCGATACCATTGCGTAAGGGGTCGACGACGGTATTGAGCGTGGTGAAGAAAGGAGTATCTTGCAAGCCCAGAGTGATCGTTCCCAGATGATTACTTAATCCCACAATCGAGGTACGGCCAAACAAGGTGCCGCCTTGCGTCGAGCTGCCATTATCTGCGTGGATTCCACCTTCAAGAACAAATAGCGCAGAGAGTCCCTGACCCAGGTCTTCATTGCCACGAAAGCCAAACCGGCTCTGGGTTGCCATGCCGCTGGTCAATCGGGTGGAGGTACCGCTGACGCCACCCTGATCAACCGAGACACCAACGTCCATCACGCCATATATGGTGAGGGCTGATTGTGCAAATGCTGAACTGCTGATGATGCCAGCGCTGATGGCGGTGCTGATGACGAAGGTCAGTTTTTTCATGAATGTCTCCTGAGGATGATTGAAAAGAGCGCAGGTATCCTCTGCCCTGTGGACTCGTTTCTATTTTTTTGAAAGTGCAGCGATATTGTTATCGCCGCCGAGGTATATGAATGCTGATGCAGGCTGCTGCTTGAGTTTGCTTGCTGTTGCTTAGTCATCTGACAGCAGATATGTACTAAGAAAATCTGCTGTCAGATCAGAGCGCGGTCAGTGTGTCGATGCGGTGCTGACTGGATCGGGAATAGGTTCAATTTTGCCGAGAACAAAGACAAAAGAAATGATGCCAATTAAAAGAATGACACCGGCTACAAAAAATGCATTGGTGAAAGAATTGGTAGCGCCGACGATCATGCCAGTTACAATCGGTGCCGCTGCGCCCATCAGGTTATTCACAAAATTCATGATGCCACCGATGGTTCCCGCGCCGCCCTTAGGGGCGATCAGGGATGGTAATGACCAGCCTACCGGTGCTGCCGATGCCAGCCCACCCAATGCGATTGAAATCCAGAAAATAGCCCAGACCGGATCGACTGTTTGTGTCGCCCCAAACACGGCCAGACCAAACAGCATGCCGATGATGAGTACACCTTTTCGTACCTTGGATTCGTCAAATCCACGAGATACCAGATGATCGATGAGCCAGCCGCCAACGAATAAGTCTGTGATCGTGGCAAATACCCAAGGGATTGCTGCATAGCCGGCAGATTTTAAGATGCTCATGTGCATGGTCTGCACCAGATAGCCAGGCAACCAAGTCAGGAACAGATAAAATGAGTAGCCGTAAGCCGCAAAACCAATCGTCAGACCCCAGACTTTTGTTTGCGTTAATAAATAACCCAACATGCCAATCGCACTGGTATCTGCTTTTCCTTCAGGTGCTGCGCCACCTTGTTTGATGTAATCGTATTCTACTTTGGAGAGATTTTTATCCTGGCTTGGGTCGCGGTAAAACACATAAAACAGAATGAAGTAAGAAAAGCTCAACACAGCAGTAATACCAAAACCCCAGCGCCAGCCAAAACTTACAATGGTGACAGCGATCAGCGGTACGCCAATCACATTCGAAAATTTGGCAGCAGCATCAAAAATCGCCGTAGCCAATCCGCGTTCGCTGCGCGGAAACCAGTAGCCAGTTGCTTTTGAACTGACAGGAAACGCTGGCGCTTCCGCCACACCCAACAGAATACGAGCAATAAAAATTCCCGCAAAACCGCTGGAAAAAGCAGTGATGGTGGATGCTACACCCCATAAAAATGCACCCCAGCGACCAACACGGGTGGGGCCAAATCGATCCAGTACCATGCCGACCGGGATCTGCAGCGTGGCATATGACCAGGCAAACGCACTGAACAGCAAGCCAAGCTCTACGGGGCTAAGTTTAAAAAGTTCCTGTATTTGTGGTGCGGCAACTGACAAGCCGATGCGATCAATATAGTTAATCAATACGCCAACACCCAGCAGGGCGCCTATGCCCCAGCGTCGGCGTGGAATTTTCTGAGTAGGAACTGCATCCATGTTTGTCTCCTTGAATGAGGGGGATTTGTTATATGTATCAGCGTCAGGCCGACAGGATTTGAGTAATCAGTACATCGGGGGCAGGATTGATATCCAGCTGGATTCCTTGCTCGTCGGTATCCAGTAACTGCAATGCCAGCAACTGGCTATCCAGCAGGGAGGTGGGCATGAAGTGATTGCCACGCGCTTGCATGCGCTGTGCAATGAGCTGTCGGTCGCCATGCAGATGTACAAAAAATAAATCAGCATCAGCTTCCCGTAACAGATCACGATAAGCGCGTTTCAGTGCCGAGCAAGAAAGCACCAGTCCGGCGTTATCGGACTTGGCGCTGGCAAGCTCAGACTTTAAACATTGCAGCCACTCCGCGCGATCTCTGTCATCCAGCGGGATTCCTGCTGCCATTTTTGCGACATTCGCCGTGGTGTGATAGGCATCGCCTTCAACAAAGCGCACATTCAGCTGTTGCGCCAGGCGTTGCCCGATCTCACTTTTGCCACAACCGCAGACACCCATGATGACCCAGCGCTGTTGGCGGGCAAGAGGGGTATCTGAAATATTTATCGTATCGACCACAATTATCTTTCATCTGAAGGAATTTATTTGTTAGCGCTAACATTTGATGATCATTTTAATGAGCCGCCAATATTTGTAAAGAAAAAGTGATGCTGCTGTGCAGCAAAGCTCACGTTCGCCAGAGGGAAATTTTGGCGATCAAAAAGGTGGGATGCTTGCAGAACGAATGTGTCGATGTCTGAACTTAGACGGAGGACGTGCCGCCATGGCTGATGGCGACGATCTTCGTGGTCAGTTGGCTGCTATATCGCTGACCGTCTCATTGGTTGTCTCATTGATCGATTCGGTGGGCTTGTCAGCAAGCGTATTAAGCGCTTTCGCGTGCCATCAAGGTGAATCCAAGATCAATTTTGGTGTTGGCTGGCAGTTCTTTTTTAATGATTGCCCTTAGCAGATTTGCAGCTTCAAATCCAATCCGGTAGCGCGGGGTGCTGATGGTGGTAACGGAGGGTTTCATCCATGCGGATGCGGGTAGGTCATTGAATCCACAAATCGCCATCTGCTCGGGTACGGCAATGCCACGTCGCTGGCACTGATAAATGGCGCCATGCGCCAGATCGTCATTGCAGCAAAAAATCGCATCGCAGCCAGGCGTATTTGCCAGCATCCTGCCTAATAATTCTGCGCCGAGCGCGATGGTCGATGGGTCTGGCACCATCAGCTCCAGTCTGGCGTCAAAAAGGCCTGCCTCTTGCATGGCTTTGCGATAGCCTTCAGCGCGTTTCAGCGTTCGCTCGTCCAGTTGCGCCCCCATAAATCCTATCTGCGTATGTCCTTTATCGATCAGATAGCGAGTCATCGTGTAGCCAGCTTGCAATTGCGAGAAGCCAACAGAAAATTGATCCTTATCCGTCGCTAAATCCATCATGGATACAATAGGAATCTGCGAGTCATCGAGTATTTGCTGAACGCGTGGACTATGGCTCATGCCGGATAATAAAATTCCATCCGGATTAGATTGCAGGTAAATCCTAAGTAACTTCTCCTCTTCAGCATCGGAATAGCGTGTATTGCCGATGAGTATCTGATAATGATCTTTGTCCAATGCATCCTGGATGCCGGCCAGCACATCAGTAAACACGGCATTTGACAGTGATGGCACCAGCACGACAATCACGTTCGATTGCGCTGTTGCCAGGGCGCGGGCGGCGCGGTTTGGCACATAGCCTAATTCAGAGACTGCCTGCTCAACCCGTTGCCTCAAAACAGCAGAAACCATGTCTGGCTGACTCAGTGCACGCGAAGCCGTCATCATGGCAACACCTGCTTTGATAGCGACATCTGCCAGCGTGATTTTCCCGCTGGCACGTCCTTTGATGGGGGAGGGCTTATTCATCTTGTGATATGTAAATTTGATAGCGTTAACATTAATAATGCAGGTGTTTATTCATCATAGAAATGTTAACACCCATGTTCCGCTTTGCGGTGAATGTTTTTACCGGATAGCGCCATCGCTGCTGGTATGGCGTAGTCGTGATCGTGTTGTTGCCGTATCTGGTCTGTCGCTTTTATAACGTTTGTAATGCCGGTATCGATATTATTTGATACGCTGTTTTTCCAGTTTGCGTGCCAATGTGCGGCGATGCATGCCCAAACGTCTGGCAGTTTCTGAAATATTAAAATCGGTTTCGACCAACACTTCATGAATGCGCTCCCATTCCAGATTTTTGATGGAGGTGGAGCGATTAGTCAGCTCAATGTCAGCCGCGCCGGCAACATGACCAAATGCCGCTTCAATATCATCCGTATTCGACGGTTTGGCCAGATACTGACAGGCTCCCAGTTTGACTGCTTCCACCGCGGTAGCAATGCTGGCAAAGCCTGTCAGAACAACAATCAGCATGTCCTGATGATGTTTGCGCAGCAATTGAACGCAGGCCAGACCGGATGAGTGGCCATTGAGCTTTAAGTCAACGACAGCATAGGCAGGCGTATGTGTTTCGAGGATTTTTTCAGCATCTTCCAGACTTGTTGCGTGCAATACGGCATAGCCGCGGCGCTCAAATGAACGCCCCAGCGTACGGGCAAAAGCGGTATCGTCCTCAATGATGAGCAGGAGGCGACTTTCTGGCATAGTCATTTTCCGGTGTTAAAGCATGATGGCGGAGAGGGGCAGGGTCAGGCTGACCATGGCACCCCCAGTTGCACAGTTTTGTGCCTGCATCTGACCGCCGAGTTTGCGTGCGACGTTGACGACAAAAAATAAACCAAGGCCGCTGCCAGGGCGATTTTTTGTCGACTGATAAGGTTCGCCGATACGCGGCAAGATGGCCTCAGAGAAGCCACGACCATGATCACGGACTTCCAGTATTAGCTGGTCGTTGTCACGTCTGACTTCCAGTTTCAGCCATTCAGGCGATGCTTCCAGCGCATTATCCAGCAGATTGCAGATCATTTGCTTGAACGCGGTATCAAATACGATAGGGACATCGGTTTCAATCTGGTTGTCGAACTCAAAATGGACGACAGGTCGTGTAGCGATAAACTCGTTTGTCAGTTCATCCAGAAAACGTTTGATCGTGGTTTTGACAGCAGATTCGCCACGTGCTTCGCCTGCTGATAGAAGAATACCGCTGACGATACTTTTACAGCGTTGCAACTGAGTCTGCATTTCGCTGATTTCTTCGAGTAGCTCGGGATTTTTACTGAATTCCGGCATGCGTCGCCAATCACCGAGAATGACGGAGAGGGTTGCCAGCGGTGTTCCCAGTTCATGCGCTGCCCCGGATGCCAGCAATCCCATGCGAACGATATGATCTTCTTCGATTGATTGTTGTTTCAAATCTGCCAGTTGGGCATCGCGTGCATGCAGATTGCGACCGATGCGGGTGATAAAAAATACCAGCAATGCAGCATTGAGCATAAAGCAGATCAATAAGCCCGCCACATACAGGTTCGACAGTCTGCCTTCGTCGCCGTGAGGCAGTAGCAATGGCTCAGAAAACACGGATAGCCCAGCCAATCCCAGACTAGAAAATATGACAATGATCCAGGTAGACCAGGGCGCAAGCAATACCGCACTGAGAATGACTTGCAGGAGGTACAAAAACGCGAAAGGGTTAGTCGTTCCTCCACTGAAATACAATTGCGCAGTCAGACTGGCAACATCGATCAGTAGCGCGAATAATAACTCACCATTCGTGACAAATTGCCGCTCATGCCAGCGCAAATGGCTGGCAATGTTAAAGCCGATCAGACAGATCAGCACATACAACATTTTTACCAGCGGCAGGGGAATGCCGAACTGCGCCGTCACAATCAATATGGTGGACAATTGACCGAATACGGCAATCCAGCGTAACTGGATCAGTTGCAACATATTTTTATGGCCAGCCGATTTTTCGTACTCGATTGCCATGGCTGATTGCGCATGAGCAGCCGCCAGGGTTTTATCGGGTAGCCCTGAACTATGTATCATTCCCGCCATATCCTTTGGTCATCTTATTTTTCTGTGTCGACTACTGCTGTTATCTCTTTTGCGGAAGGTTTAGCTTCTGCGTCCTTGCCTGACGATGTATAGCCAAGCCGCGGCTGTCATCAGCGCGAGAGAATACCAAACAACAGCATAAACCAAATGATTATTATGGAACTGAACAACCGTCAAACCACCGACAGGAGAACTGCTGTCCTGTTTTTGCAGATCTGATGTCAGCAAGCTGCTTGCATCGGCATCGATAAAATAGGGCGCTGTATCAGACAGGCTCAGACTATTGGCAATTGCGGTCACATCACGTGAAAACCATTTGTTGGCAGATACCTGATTACGCTGTAACAATGAGCCCCCCGGCTCACTGATGCGGAGCAGACCGACTACCTGTGAAGGTGGCGTTATATCGTCATGTTGCTGTTGTGTCTGTTGTGTATGCTGCTCATGTTGATATTGCAATGCCATTTTTTCTGGGATATAGCCACGATTAATCAGCACGATGCAGCCGTTATCTGTTTTCAGTGGGCTCAATACCCAGAAGCCTCTGCCGAATTGGGTTGATGCCTGCACCAGCGTATTTTTATGTGGCAGAAATTTTCCCGCAACGATCACATGTCTGTATTCATCAGATTGTGCGTTGACAGTTTGCCTGCAGTCAGGAGCAGGAGAAGGGGATGCATGTACGCGCTGCTCTACGCGTTCGATGAGGTCAAGCTTCCATTGCAAACGTCGGATCTGCCAGGTTCCTAAACTGAGAAAGCTGATAAACGACAAAGCCATTAAGGCCAACAGCAGTAGCCTTAATGGTTTGCGGGAGACCGTGGAGGCCCGACTGATGTCGGGCGCTGCACTGTCAGTCGGTTCAGCCTGGTCTGATCTCAGATCCGGCGAGTTCATGGCATGGTGCGCATGTTTTTCATTTCGCCAGCAGGAGCAGGCATAGTCGGAGTGGTTGTGATGGATTCCGGTTTGGTTTCCATTTCGTGCATCATGCCTGGCATCATGTTGTGGTTCAGGTGATACATTACCCAAAGCGATCCACTCATCATGATCAGTACCAGCATTGCCGTAAACAGCAGCGCCAGCATAGACCAGCCACCTTCTGACTTGCCATTCATGTGTAGGAAATACACCATGTGTACCACAATCTGAACCGCAGCAAAACCAAGCAAAACAAGGCCTGTAGTGCTGGATTTATCAAACACTTTACCCATCACCAGCCAGAATGGAATCGCCGTCAGTATGACTGACAGAATGAAACCAGCAGCATAACTTTTCAGGCTGCCATGATCGGCATGCATGTGATGTGCATCGTGGCTGTCGTGATGGTCATGTCCATGGTGACCGTGTCCGGAGGCCAAATCCGCGTGATCATGATGCGCGCTCATGGCAACACTCCCATCAAATAAACAAAGGTAAATACACCAATCCAGACCACGTCCAGAAAGTGCCAGAACATCGACAGGCACATCAGGCGACGGTTATTTTCTGCTGTCAGACCGTGCTTGCCAATCTGGAACATCAACGTAATCAGCCAGATAATACCGAAGCTGACGTGCAGACCGTGTGTTCCGACCAATGCGAAGAACGAGGTCAGGAAGCCACTGCGCTGAGGTCCTGCACCTTCATGTATCAGGTGCATGAATTCATACAATTCCAGTCCGATAAAGCAGGCACCGAGAATCCCGGTCACCGCCAGCCAGATGAGTGTGGCACGACTGCGTTTGCGCTGCATTTCCAGCATGGCGAAGCCATATGTAATCGATGACAGCAACAACAGTGACGTATTGATGGCAACCAGCGGCAGATCAAATAGTTCTGCGCCAGTCGGGCCGCCGGCATAGCTGCGACCCAAGACGGCATAAGTTGCAAAAAGACAGGCGAAAATCAGGCAGTCACTCATCAGATAAATCCAGAATCCCAGCAGGGTGCCGTTTTCAGGATGATGATGTTTGACGTTGTAATGAGTGTCTGGCAGAACACTCGCCGCGTTGTGAGAAAAATGTGTTGTATTAGACATAACTGGCATCCAGCAAACGGGTACGCTCATTTTCTGTACGGATTACTTCATCTTCAGGAATGTAGTAATCACGATGGTAATTAAAGGTGTGTACGATGATGGCGATCATCATGACGACAAATGCTGCAACTGCTGGCAACCACATCTGCCAGATCAGAGCAAAGCCCAGAGCTGCGCTGATAGCGGCGATGATGAAGCCCGCACCTGTATTTTTAGGCATATGAATCGATACAAAACCTTCTTTTGGGCGGCGATAGCCATTGCTCTTCATTTCTGACCACGCATCATTGTCGTAAACACGCGGTGTGAAAGCAAAGTTATATGCTGGTGGTGGCGAAGATGTTGACCACTCCAGCGTACGGCCACCCCATGGATCACCAGTGAAATCACGCAAGGAGTCACGGCGCATATAGCTGACAACCAGTTGAACGATGAACGAAGCAATGCCCAGTGCGATCAGGACGGCACCAAACGCAGCGACCTGGAACCAGATTTGCAAAGAAGGATCTTCAAAGTGGCTCAGACGACGGGTAACGCCCATCAGACCTAATACATATAAAGGCATGAAAGCGAAGTAGAAACCGATAGTCCAGAACCAGAAACAGCATTTGCCCCAGAAATTATCAAGCTTGTAGCCAAATGCTTTCGGGAACCAGTAGTTGATACCGGCAAACATACCGAACAATACGCCACCGATAATCACGTTATGGAAGTGAGCAATCAGGAACAAACTGTTGTGCAGAACAAAATCTGCTGGTGGAACTGCAAGCAATACACCTGTCATACCACCGATAACGAAGGTAATCATGAAACCAATCGTCCACAACATCGGCAATTCAAAACGGATGCGGCCTTTGTACATGGTGAATAACCAGTTGAAAATCTTCGCTCCAGTTGGGATCGAGATAATCATCGTGGTAATACCAAAGAACGAGTTAACACTTGCTCCAGAACCCATTGTGAAGAAGTGATGCAGCCATACCAGATAGGACAGGATAGTGATCACAACGGTTGCGTACACCATGGAGGTATAACCGAACAAACGTTTTGAACAGAAGGTAGAAACGATTTCAGAGAAAATACCAAACGCTGGCAAGACCAGAATGTACACCTCAGGATGACCCCAGATCCAGATCAGATTCACGTACATCATGGAGTTACCGCCCATGTCGTTTGTGAAAAAATTGGTGCCGAACATACGATCCAGTGACAACATCCCCAATACTGCCGTCAGCACAGGGAACGCAGCGACGATCAACACGTTGGTACACAATGCAGTCCATGTGAATACTGGCATTTTCATCATATTCATGCCAGGCGCACGCATTTTGATGATCGTGACAATCAGATTGACACCCGACAGCAATGTTCCGACACCCGCGATCTGCAATGACCAGATATAGTAATCCACACCCACATCAGGGCTAGACAGAATGCCAGACAGTGGCGGATATGCCAGCCAGCCTGTGCGGGCGAACTCACCGACAAACAGAGAAGCCATCACCAGCATGCCGCCAAAAGCGGTCATCCAGAAACTGAAGTTATTCAGGAAAGGGAAAGCAACGTCACGTGCGCCGATTTGCAAAGGCACAACGTAGTTCATCAGACCAGTCACCAAAGGCATGGCGACAAAGAAAATCATGATAACGCCATGTGCCGTAAAAATCTGGTCATAGTGATGCGGTGGCAGGAAGCCAGTGGAGTCACCAAAAGAGATTGCCTGTTGTAAGCGCATCATCAGCGCATCGGCAAAGCCGCGCAGCAACATGACGATGGCAAATATGATGTACATGATACCAATACGCTTGTGGTCGATACTGGTGAACCAGTCGCGCCACAGCACGCCCCAGAGGCGGAAGTAGGTAATTGCAGAAAGCAAAGCAATGCCACCCAGTGCAACGGCTGCGAAGGTGACTAACAGGATAGGTTCATGGAGGGGAATCGCCTCCCAGCTGAGACGGCCAAGTATCAGCTTTGTTAAATCAATATGGTCTTGCATCTTTATTTCCCGATATTAAAAGCGGTCGCGCTACATACTTCGGCGTCTGTCTCTGCAGAAAAACGCGCCATCGTGTTTTGCTTGCTATTACTTGCATACATGTTGCTGAAGTTGGCGTTAGCCCTAGCGTTCATGGTCATCATTTTGTCCATGCAAATCTGATTGCCATCGACACAGCGATTGACGATCGCGTGATACAGATCGGCATCTACTTTTCCGTAGCGACGTACGGCATCACGGATGCTTGGTTTTTCCAGATCCAGGTAACCTGTACGGTTCAGTGTTGTTGTGCTGGCTTTGTTCAGTGCAACCCATTGATCAAACTTTTCATTGCTCAAGCCGTGAAACTTGAAGTGCATGTCAGAGAAACCAGCGCCGCTATAGTTGGCTGAAAAGCCTTCGAATTCACCAGGTTTGTTGATCACCGCGTGCAATGTTGTTTCCATACCCGGCATTGCATAGATTTGCCCTGCCAGTGCTGGAATGTAAAACGAGTTCATGACACTGGAGGCAGTGATTTTGAAGCGAATAGGCATATCGACTGGCGCTGCCAATTCGTTGACCGTCGCAATCCCCAAATCTGGATAAATAAACAACCATTTCCAGTCAAGTGCGACGACTTCCACATTTAAGGTCTTCGTTTCAGCAGTGACAGGCCGGTTTTCATCCAGACGTGACAACTTACGGTAAGGGTCCAGCGTATGGGTGCTGATCCAGGTAATCAGCCCCAGCGCAATAATGATCAGAAGCGGAGCGCCCCAGATCACGAGTTCAAGCTGCGTTGAGTGATCCCAGTCAGGCTCATAGGGAGCGCTGGTATTGCTTTGTCTGTATTTCCAGGCAAAAAAGATGGTCAGCAGGATAACCGGCACGATGATCAGTAACATCAACAGTGTCGAGACCCAGATGAGGTGGCTTTGCTGTGCAGCGATGTCGCCAGAAGGGTTCATGACGACGGTGTTGCATCCTGCCAACAAACCGATAGTCAAGAGAGCCAATCCGCGACGAGCGAATAATGCAGTCATGTTGAGATATATCAATACGTATAAAAATTTGTGCTAATGTACTCTTACGGGCATACCTTGGCGATTGGACGTTTTGTCCTACCTTTCTGAGCACCTGGAAAGGATGGCATTCGTCGATTGTTTAACTAAAAATACAGAGACAATTATGGCCATCATCAGCAGCAACGAACTGCACACACAATTTCAGGTAAATTCCTCTGCGAATTCGACTCAGCCTGCCAGAAACACCCGATCAGACCACTCATCAATTGCTCCAGGGGAACTCGCGATTGGTGTCGTCATCGGACGCGCTTCCGAGTACTTTGATTTCTTTGTTTATGCGATTGCATCGGTACTGGTATTTCCTTCGGTTTTTTTTCCATTTGAGCCAAAACTTGAAGGAACGCTGTATTCGTTTGTCATTTTTTCATTCGCTTTTCTGGCACGTCCATTTGGTACCGTGATTTTTATGGAAATCCAGCGACGACTGGGGCGTGAGGCCAAATTGACCATGGCGTTGTTCTTACTCGGGCTCTCAACGGCAGGGATTGCCTTTTTGCCTACGTTTGCGCACCTGGGCATGACTTCCTTGATTCTGTTGTCCCTGTTGCGCATAGGGCAGGGGCTGGCTCTGGGGGGCTCATGGGATGGCTTGCCGTCGTTACTTGCATTAAATGCCCCAGAAAATAAGCGAGGCTGGTATGCCATGCTAGGGCAGCTTGGGGCGCCAGTCGGCTTTATGATCGCAGCAGGTTTGTTTGCTTATCTTTTATCCAATATTTCTACTGAAGATTTTTTAGATTGGGGCTGGCGCTATCCGTTTTATGTTGCTTTTGCGATCAATGTTGTCGCCTTATTTGCGCGTTTGCGACTGGTCTCTACGAATGAGTACCGTCATTTGCTGGATGAACGGGAGCTGGAACCAACCGGTATTGTCGAAATGACGCGCTCTCAAGGCCGTAATCTCTTGATTGGTGCGCTTGCTGCGTTGGCTAGTTATGCTTTGTTTCATTTGGTCACCGTATTTCCACTGTCATGGATTACGATTTATTCCGAGCGCTCTCTGAGTGGCTTTTTGATGATACAAATGGCTGGCGCAGCGTTAATGGCTGTCGGTGTGGTGGTGTCTGGAATTGTGGCGGATCGTTTTGGGCGTCGGCGTACACTGGGCAGTATTGCATTATTGATTGCGATTTTGAGTGGCTTTGTCCCAACGCTGCTCAGCGCCGGTGATATCGGTGAGAATGTGTTCATCCTCATGGGGTTTGCTGTTCTGGGATTGTCTTATGGACAAGCATCCGGTGCTGTGACGGCAAATTTTTCGACAAAATACCGTTACACTGGTGCTGCACTGACATCTGATCTTGCCTGGTTGGTCGGTGCGGGTTTTGCGCCGCTGGTTGCACTTGGTTTATCTTCACACTTTGGTCTGGAATATGTCAGCCTTTATCTCTTGTCTGGCGCAGCCTGCTCACTGGCTGCATTAAGCCTGAATCGTGCGCTGGAGATCCGGAACTAAGCATGGACTCAGCAGGAACTGACTCATTGTGAAGAATGTAGGTGATTCCGTTTGGCTTTTTGGGAGACTTAAAAAAACTCCGATAACGTAACGGTTCAATAAAATAAAATGCCCGACAATGAATGTCGGGCATTTTTCATGTCAGGGTGTGATTTATACGGCGTCTCAAGGTGTGATCAGCACTTTTTTGTCGTTACTCTCATTCCTTAAGAGATTCTACTGTCGGCTATGGTAGCCTGAATATATGAAGAAATTAGCCTCCCTGCTCCGATTGCAGTATCGTTTTTTGCGCGATACTTTCTTGCTGCTTCTGTTGCTGGCAATAGCAACATTCATCAGTTTCGTCCTTGACCACGCAGTGTCATTGGTCAGCCAGTCCATGTTTTATGTGCTGGCCGTTGTGATTGCTTCGTACTATCTGGGATGGGGCGCGGCGATTGTTTGCGCGCTGAGTGCTGTTGCCGCATTGAATTTCTTTTTTGTTCCCCCACGCTGGACATTTCAGGTTGAGCATACAGAACATCTGATTGCATTGGCAACGATGCTGGTACTTGCATTAGTGATTAATCGCTTGTCTTCAGGGATGAGACGTGAAACGGAAACAGCACGTTTGAATGAGCGACGAGCGCGGCAGTTGCAGCGCCTGGCGATTGAATTAGCAGAGGCGAATGAGCCGGCAGATGTTGTGGCTTTGGGGAAAAAGGCACTGACAGAAGCATTTGCTGGTGAGCACGTTATTTTGTTGGCCGGAACTAATGGAAAGCCCGCTGTTATTACGATGGCCTCGTCGACAGGATCAAATTCGTCGGCAGTCAGCGACATAATCCGTGATGGGCTTGCTTGTTGTATGCAAGAAGTGGCAGTGATCGGCGCTGGTACCGGCCGTTGGTCTGAACTGGATGCGTGGTATTTACCGCTTGGTGAGTCTGCTCGCGGTGTTGCGCCTGCTGGCGCAGTGTGTATACAACAGGTGTCAGCAGAAGATGAGAGTGGCAGGGAGCACGCATCGGCTTTGTGTTCTATCCTGGGGCAAGCATTATCGCGTTTGCAGCTCCGGTCTGCGATGCTGATTGCACGTGGTGAAGCCCAGCGGCAGCAATTGCAGGGTATTTTTCTGGCAGCAATTTCTCATGATCTGCGCACGCCACTTGCGGTGATTGTCGGAGCCGCATCCGCTTTGCAATTGCAACACGATAAATTACATGCGGATGAGCAAGAACGTCTGTTAGCAAGTATTGCCAGCGAAGCGGCGCACTTATCGACACTGACTGAAAATACCTTGCAACTGGTTAGTTTGTCGAATTCATCACAAACATTGCGACGTGACTGGGAATCAATGGAAGAAATTATCGGCACTGTTCTGGCACGTTTACGTCAGCATGACCCTGAGCGACGCATAGTATGCCGTTTACAGGATGGTTTGCCCTTGCTTAAACTTGATCCCGTGTTGATTGCGCAATTAATTACAAACTTACTCGACAATGCATTGAAATATACAGAGCAAAGTGTTTATCTGACGGTTGGTTTGTCGAAAGATGATTCTGGACAAGAATGGATGCTGATTGCTGTAAAAGACCGGGGAGCTGGAATTTCTGAACAGGAGCAACAGCATATTTTTGAACCCTATGCTCGTGGAGACCATGCGGATCGGGCCACCCAACGTGGCTCTGGATTGGGCTTGGCGGTGTGTAGAGCGATTGCGCAAGCCCATCAGGGCGATTTGGTCTTGCGGCGCCGTAGCGGGGGGGGGAGTAGTTTTATTGTTAGTTTGCCAGTGGATGCTGCTCAGCCAGTCGCAGCGGAGGATAGGCTGTGAGCATGCGTGTGCTGATTGTCGAGGATGATAAAGAAATCCGTGCTTTGATGCGGGCATCCTTGTCTGTCGAAGGCTTCGATGTTCAAACGGCGGTGTCTTTGAGTGAAGCAACTGCCATGTTGAATAACGCTGTGCCAGATGTGTTGCTGCTCGATCTCGGGTTACCTGATGGTGATGGTGCAGATTTGGTGCGGGAAGTTCGTCAGCGGCATAGTTTTCCTATTCTGGTCATCTCGGCCAGGCATCAGGAAGCACAAAAAATTCAGTTGCTGGATGTCGGTGCTGATGATTATCTGACCAAGCCTTTCAGTATTGGTGAATTACTGGCGCGTATACGCGTCGCACTGCGGCACCGTGGCACTGCACTATCTGCAGCGGTGACTGAGTACAAACTCGATGATTTGCAGATAGATCTGAATACGCGCCAGGTGATTCTCAGACAGGCAATTTTGCATTTGACAAAAACAGAATTCAATCTGCTTGCGCGCCTGGTCCGCAGTAGTGGCAAGGTCGTTACGCACCGGCAATTACTGCTTGACGTATGGGGGGATGAATATGTCGATCACACGCATTATTTGCGTCTGTATATGGCGCAATTAAGAGCCAAGATCGAAATCAACCCAGCGGAACCTCGCTACCTGCTTACTGATACAGGCGTGGGTTATCGTCTGGCTGTGGTGTAGTCGCAACGGTTTTCGGTGGAGTGAGCATTTCAGATTTTCCTTATGCTTTCCTAATACCGATGCGCAGATAGTGGCAATCTGATCAATTTTTCAGGATAGTTATGAGTAAACATTCTGGTCGCGAAAGTATTGCAGCACTCACTCTGGGCGCTTTGGGAGTGGTGTATGGTGATATCGGTACAAGTCCCTTGTACACCATGAAAGAAGTATTTAGTCCCGCTACGGGGGTACCTCTGGATTCGGTGCATCTGATTGGTGCCGTGTCGGTCATTTTCTGGGGCCTGATGATGGTTGTCAGTCTCAAATATGTTTTGCTGATACTACGGGCAGATAATCGTGGTGAAGGCGGCATCATGGCACTGACAGCGCTCGCAGCAAAGGCCGCAGGTGGAACTGGCCAGCAACGCGTGGTGCTATTGTTGACCGGTGTGTTTGGTGCTGCCTTATTTTATGGCGATAGCATTATTACTCCGGCAATTTCTGTTCTCAGTGCTGTCGAAGGTATGGAAGTCGCTTCAACCAGCTTTAAACCCTACGTTTTGCCGATTTCTATTGCTATTCTGATTGGCTTGTTTGGTGTGCAGCGCTACGGTACGGCTGTCGTTGGTAAATTGTTTGGTCCTGTGATTGTTGTCTGGTTTGGTGTGCTGGCAGCAACGGGTATTGTCGAAATTATTCAGCAACCTGCCATACTGGCTGCGCTCAATCCTTTATATGCCATCCGGTTTTTGACATCGCAAGGATGGCATATTTTTGTTGTTGTCGGTGCAATTGTGTTGGCATTCACTGGTGCCGAAGCCTTGTACGCGGATATGGGACATTTTGGAAAGCGTCCGATTCAACTGGCCTGGGCTGGTTTGGTATTACCTTCGCTGGCGATCAATTACATGGGGCAGGGTGCTTTATTAATGCGCGATCCGGCAGCGATTGAAAATCCATTTTTCCGCCTTTTCCCTTCTGGTTTACTGATACCAGCCGTGATGCTGGCAACCGTGGCGACAGTGATCGCATCGCAGGCAGTGATTTCTGGCGCATATTCCATGACGAAGCAGGCGATGCAACTGGGTTTGCTGCCTCGCATGCAAGTCAACTTCACCTCTGCCAAGGAAATCGGCCAAATCTATATGCCGGGCGTTAACTGGGTCTTGCTGGCTGGCGTGCTGTTGGCGGTGCTGGGATTCGGCAACTCATCGGCAATGGCTGCTGCATATGGTATTGCTGTGACCGTCACCATGTTAATCACTACGATGCTGACTTTCTTTGTGATTCACCACGGTTGGAAATTACCCTTGCCAATCGCAATCAGTTCGACAGCAGTATTTTTGACACTCGATATTTTGCTGGTGTTATCGTGTTCTCTGAAATTTTTTCAGGGCGGCTGGTTTCCGCTGGCAATGGGAGGAGCGATTTTCCTTGTCATGGCAACCTGGCGTCGCGGCCGCGAATTGCTGATCGACAGTATTCGGCATAATGATCCAGAATTGTTGCCCTTCATTACCGCTTTGTCTGGCGATAGTATTCCACGCTCTTCACGCACAGCAGTCTATGCAGTAGCGAATCCTGAAACTGTCCCGCAGGCATTAATTCATAACCTCAAGCACAATCAGGTATTGCATGAACGAAATCTGATTTTGACGGTGGTATTTCATGATGTGCCGTGGATTCCTTTTGAGGAACGGGTTCAGGTTGAGCCATTGGCACCAAGTTTCTGGAGCGTTAAAATCAATTACGGTTTTAAAAACACGCCTGACATACCTAAGGCACTTGAATTGTGCCAGGCGCACGGGCTGGCGTTGAATTTGTTCGAAAGCTCCTACTTTTTGAGTCGCGAAATCGTCGTGCCAACCAAGGGTACGGGCATGGCTCACTGGCGAGAAATATTGTTCGCCATCATGTCGCGCAATTCTGGCAGTGTGGTGGATTTTTTCCGTTTGCCAAATAACTGCGTCATTGAATTAGGTACCAGAGTCCAAATCTGATACTGCAGTTGCCCCGTCTCAAATCAACGCCAGCGTGGTTTTGAGAGCAGATGCCGCCAGATGACACTAGTTATCGGCGGCATTAATGTTTGTGTGTGAAGTAAGCTGACAAATAACACGAGTTTGGTTGTAAATGATTTTTGCTTCGAAGACCGCATAAAAATTACACTTTCTTCTCAATATTCAGTTTTGAATGCATGCACCGATTCTTGATAGCAGAGATTTTTAAAATGTCGCTTGCATAAAGTACTGTTTTTTTATACAGTACTGAAAAACGCAGAAACGATCTTGTATTTATCTCGAATCTCTCTGTATCTCTCTATTACGCGGCTCATCAAACGAAAGAATTTATGGACGATAAGAAACCGGATAACAACTCTGAAAAGAGCAAAGCACTGGCTGCAGCACTAGCACAAATCGAAAAGCAGTTCGGTAAAGGTTCAGTGATGCGTATGGCCGATGGTGCAGTAGTGGAAGAAATACAAGTTGTTTCTACTGGTTCATTAGGTTTGGATATCGCTTTGGGCGTTGGTGGTTTGCCACGAGGACGTGTTGTCGAAATTTACGGACCAGAATCTTCGGGAAAAACAACTCTCACGCTACAAGCTATTGCTGAAATGCAAAAATTGGGTGGCACTTGCGCCTTTATTGATGCTGAACATGCCCTGGATGTCGGATATGCGCAAAAACTGGGTGTCAATTTAAATGATCTTTTGATTTCTCAGCCAGACACTGGCGAGCAGGCATTAGAAATTACTGATGCTTTGGTACGTTCCGGCAGTGTGGATCTTGTTGTCATTGACTCGGTAGCAGCATTAACACCACGTGCCGAAATTGAAGGCGACATGGGAGATTCCTTGCCGGGTTTGCAAGCACGTCTGATGTCTCAGGCATTGCGTAAATTGACTGGCAGTATCAAGCGTACAAATACGCTCGTGATTTTTATTAATCAAATCCGAATGAAGATCGGTGTTATGTTTGGTAGCCCTGAAACAACCACAGGTGGTAATGCACTGAAGTTCTATGCGTCTGTTCGTTTGGATATTCGCCGTACAGGGTCAATCAAGGCAGGTGACGAGGTTGTTGGTAACGAAACAAAAGTGAAAGTGGTTAAAAATAAAGTTGCACCTCCTTTCAAAGAAGCGCATTTCGATATCATGTATGGCGAAGGTACATCGCGTGAAGGTGAAATTCTCGATTTAGGTGCGGATGCAAAAATTGTGGAAAAAGCGGGAGCTTGGTATAGCTACAATGGGGAGCGCATTGGCCAAGGTAAAGACAACGCGCGTAATTACCTGAAAGAGCATCCTGAATTGGCATATGAAATTGAAAATAAAGT
This sequence comes from Undibacterium sp. SXout7W, assembly GCF_049339385.1. Classification (NCBI taxonomy): domain Bacteria; kingdom Pseudomonadati; phylum Pseudomonadota; class Betaproteobacteria; order Burkholderiales; family Oxalobacteraceae; genus Undibacterium; species Undibacterium sp. SXout7W. Next base: position 221,353 of record NZ_JBMPPF010000001.1, read on the forward strand.
ACGTGCCCATCTTGGTGTACCGATTCTGCCACCAATCAATATAGAAGGCAGTGTTGCCTGATCAATGTTTTTGGGATGTAGCATTAATTATTAAATAAGTATCAAATAAATATTAACCGGCATTATTTTTCATTAAATAATGCCGGTTTTTAATTTTCTCCATGAAACCAAAAATCAGTTTGAAAGCCAGAGCGCTCAGATATTTGTCTATGCGTGAGCACAGTCGTCTTGAGTTAAGGCGCAAACTATTATCTTATGTTGAAGAAACTGATGATATTGATTCAATACTGAATTGGCTGGAACAATCACAATTTCTTTCCTCTGAGCGATTTTCTGATTCTCTGGTTCATAGGCGCTCATCCAGATTTGGTAACCATCGTATTTTGGCAGAGCTGCAAAGTCATCAACTCCATGAGGAAGATGTCAACCGGGTCAGGCAGGTCTTAATTGGAACAGAGGCGAGTAGGGCAATTGATGTATTGCATAAAAAATTTCCAGTTGCCCCGATAGATCAGACTGAGAAATTAAAGCAATCCAGATTTTTACAACAACGCGGATTTTCAGGTCGAGCCATACAAGAAGCCTTGCGTGCAGGGCGTCTTGAGGATGAGGCGTTGTCATAAATCGGCTTATATAGACTTACGTAGCGTAAAAAATAAGCGTGGTAAGTGAGTTCCTGAATTAGCTGTGCTAAAATCCTGAGGTTTTTTGCAGCGCCGCAGGAGCGGCTGTTATCGTAGAAACTGCGGTAACGACACGCAATTGTGGCTACTTATATCTATAGTCGCCAGCAGGCATGATGCCATTATCTTCACCGACAAAGCGCACATTGAGACACACACGCGCAATCTGCATCGATGCATATTCGCGCGATGATGGATTGTGGGATCTTGATGCACGCATTACTGATCACAAGCCTCGTGACATACATTTGGCTTCAGGCATTCGCCAGAATGGCGAGGCTTTGCACAACCTTACCCTGCGCATTACTATTGATTTGCAACTGAATATTGTTGATGTTAACGCCGTTTCTGATGCGGTTCCTTATCCAGGTTACTGCGAAACGATCTCTCCCGAATACCGAAAACTCATTGGTCTCAACTTAATGCAACAGTTTCGCCAAAAGCTTAAGGAGCGTATGGCAGGTATTCATGGGTGTACACATTTGACAGAGTTGGCACAAATTCTTCCTACCGCTGCAATGCAAGCCTTTGCAGGGGACGTGATCGACACGCGCGACGGCGCGAGTGATTCCAAAGAAACCAAACAACCGTTTCAGCTTGATCGTTGCCATGCACTTCGTCTCGATGGGCCAGCGGTTGTGCAATATTACCCGCGTTGGGCAAAAAAAATGCCTGATGCATAATCACCCAGCTAGTTTGTTTATTTAATTATTTATACCTCAGTGTCTGAAGGGAAGTCGTATGAAAATCCATGAGTATCAGGGTAAAGAAATCCTCCGTAAATACGGAGTGACCGTACCGCGCGGTATCCCATGCATGTCCGTTGAAGAAGCAGTCAAAGCGGCTGAAACTCTGGGCGGACCAGTTTGGGTCGTAAAAGCGCAGATTCACGCTGGTGGCCGTGGTAAAGGCGGCGGCGTTAAAGTTGCTAAGTCCATCGAGCAAGTGCGTGAATACGCAGATGCGATCATGGGGATGCAACTGGTGACGCATCAAACTGGCCCTGAAGGCCAAAAAGTACGTCGCCTGTTGATCGAAGAAGGTGCGGACATCAAGAAAGAACTGTACGTGAGTATGGTGACTGACCGTATTAGCCAACGCGTGGTATTGATGGCGTCTTCTGAAGGCGGCATGGATATTGAAGAAGTGGCTGAATCCCATCCAGAGCTGATTCATTCCATCGCGATTGATCCGACTGCTGGTTTGCAAGATGCAGAAGCGGACGATATTTCCCGCAAAATCGGTGTGCCAGAAGGCTCTATCGAAGACGCACGCGTTCAGTTAAAAGGCTTGTACAAAGCATTCATGGAAACAGATTGCTCTTTAGCCGAAATCAATCCTTTGATCTTGACTGGTTCTGGCAAAGTGATCGCTTTGGATGCGAAATTCAATTTCGATGCAAACTCTTTGTTCCGTCAACCAGAAATCGTTGCTTACCGCGATCTGGATGAAGAAGATCCGGCAGAAATCGAAGCCTCCAAATTTGACTTGGCTTACATCTCCCTCGACGGCAATATCGGTTGCTTGGTCAACGGTGCTGGTCTGGCCATGGCAACCATGGATACCATCAAACTGTTCGGTGGCGAGCCTGCCAACTTCCTCGACGTAGGTGGTGGTGCAACAGCAGAAAAAGTGACTGAAGCATTCAAGATCATGTTGAAAAACCCAGGCTTGAAAGCCATCCTGGTGAATATTTTCGGTGGCATTATGCGTTGTGACGTGATTGCAGAAGGCGTGATTACTGCGTCTAAAGCAGTGTCATTGCAAGTACCTTTGGTTGTACGTATGAAAGGCACAAACGAAGATATCGGCAAGAAAATGCTTGCTGAATCCGGTCTGCCTATCATCGCAGCTGACACGATGGAAGAAGCAGCGCAGAAGGTTGTTGCCGCTGCTGCTCAAGCTTAATTATCGCAAGGAATCACTATGTCCATCCTGATTAATAAAGACACTAAAGTCATTACCCAAGGTATTACTGGCAAAACAGGCCAGTTTCATACCCGTATGTGCCGTGATTACGCAAACGGTCAAAACTGTTTCGTTGCAGGCGTCAATCCTAAGAAAGCTGGCGAAGACTTCGAAGGTATTCCAATCTACGCGAACGTTACTGAAGCAAAAGCAGCAACTGGTGCAACAGTATCTGTTATTTATGTTCCACCAGCAGGTGCAGCAGCAGCGATCTGGGAAGCAGTTGAAGCGGACCTCGATCTGGCAATCTGTATCACTGAAGGTATCCCTGTCCGTGACATGATGATGTTGAAAGACCGCATGGCTAAAGCTGGTAGCAAGACAAAATTGCTCGGCCCTAACTGCCCAGGTCTGATCACACCAGACGAAATTAAGATCGGTATTATGCCAGGTCACATCCACCGTAAAGGTCGTATCGGCGTGGTTTCCCGCTCTGGTACATTGACTTATGAAGCGGTTGGTCAATTGACAGCGCTTGGCTTAGGTCAATCTTCTGCAGTTGGTATCGGTGGCGATCCAATCAACGGCTTGAAACATATCGACGTCATGAAGATGTTCAATGATGATCCAGATACAGATGCTGTCATCATGATCGGTGAAATCGGCGGTCCAGATGAAGCGAATGCTTCCTACTGGGTACGTGACAACATGAAGAAGCCGGTTGTTGGCTTCATCGCTGGTGTGACTGCACCTCCAGGCAAACGTATGGGTCATGCTGGCGCATTGATCTCCGGTGGTGCTGATACTGCGCAAGCGAAATTGGACATCATGGAAGAATGCGGTATCAAAGCAACTAAGAATCCATCTGAAATGGCGCGTTTGTTAAAAGCGATGCTGTAATATTTACAGATGTATATTGCTGAAAAAGCCGCGTTTTCGCGGCTTTTTTTTCGGTTATTTTGCCCAGTAGGGATATCAAGTGCAAACTGGTTTTCTTAATGTTAAGCTTCTTCATAGCTATCTGCGGTATAAATCAAATGATGAACTTTACGTTATCGTGATCGCTTTTAAGAGATTTTGTAAATTGACATTTTTTTGACCCTTGTTCGACATAATCGGATGCATAAGATTGAAATAATTTAATCCATGGTCTATCAGCGTTTTATAGAGTTTGCAGCCTTATCTGATACGGGATTGGTCAGAGAGCATAACGAAGATGCAATTGTTGTTTGCTCTGACTACGGCTGTGTGATTCTGGCTGATGGTATGGGGGGCTACAATGCAGGAGAAGTTGCAAGCGCGATGACAGCGCAAATTGTGGCTGATTTTCTTTGTAATAAGCTCGATGGAATTTGGTTCCCAGTATGGGGATTACGTCCTGCGCATTTTGCGCATTGGGTGATTGATGCTATCGCACTGGCGAACCGTCAAGTGATGTTGGCGGCGCAAAATAATGCCGCGTGTGTCGGCATGGGAACGACTATTGCACTCGCGTGTTGCCTGCACGATAAATTGATTGTTGCACATGTTGGTGACTCTCGAGTGTATCGTTATCGAAGCGGTGTATTGGAACGAATGACTCAGGATCACTCTGTATTGCAGGAGCAGATCAATGCTGGTCATATCAGTGAGGCAGATGCAAGATTCTCTAATATTCGTAACCTGATTACTCGTGCAGTGGGCACGCAAGCTACCGTTGATGTTGATGTCAGTATCCATCCCATGCGGGAGTCAGATTTGTATATGATCTGTTCGGATGGATTGACCGATATGCTAAGCCATGATGAAATTCAGTCCATACTCAGGTTGCAAGCAACAAATTTAAGCGAATGTTGTCAATCTCTGATTGATAGCGCAAACAGAAACGGCGGAATGGATAATTCTTCCGTTGTGCTCTTTAAGGCTGAAACCTTGCAAGGCTCCTCCCTGTTGCAAAAAATATTTTTTCGGTAATACGATTAATTTAAGTGAATGAGAGATTTATGGCGAAAATTATCGTCACATTTAATGGCTTGGTTCAACAGGAATATGCAATCACGAAGCAGCGCATTACGATTGGACGCAGACCAAGCAATGATTTGATCATTGATCATCTGACTGTCAGCGGACAACATGCCGCGATTGATACCACGCCAAATGGATGCTTTGTACTTGATCTGGGAAGTACTAACGGAACGATGGTTAATAGCCAGCCTGTAAAAAAACATCTTTTACAGCAGGACGATATTATTGATATTGGCAAGTACAAACTCAGATTTCAGGAAGATAAAAAAAATCCGTCCGCACCTTCTGCTTCTTCTGGCGCGAAAGAGTCTCCACAGGTAGTAAGATTGGCAAAAGTGAAAGTATTAAATGGTAGCAATGCAGGTAAAGAATTGTCGTTGACAAAGCCAGTGACAACAATCGGTAGCCCAGGCGTTCAGGTTATTGCGATCACAAGACAAGGTAATGATTACGCAATACGCCATGTAGAAGGCAAAATTGCCACTCAAGTCAATGGTGTGGATATCCAGGGGCAGCAACAAACATTGCGTTCGGGAGATGTTGTCGAGTTGGCTGGTACGCAGATGAAATTTGTCTGCACTTAACATCATGTTACGTAAGTGTCAAAAATTGTCAGTTTATCTGACGAAAAATGGCTGAAATATAATATTTGTCACTGATATTGATTGTTTACGTCAGGCGCACGTCTTTAAGTTTATTGGCACGACGTTTGCTAAATGAAGTTGTGGTCATTTTTTTGTTCCTAATCCGGAGGTAATATGAAAGTTATGAAACAAGTACAAAAAGGTTTTACACTGATCGAATTGATGATCGTTGTTGCCATTATCGGTATTCTGGCTGCAGTGGCTTTGCCGGCTTATCAAGACTACACAACGCGTGGTCGTGTTACTGAAGTTTTGGGTTTGATGACTGGTTTTAAACCAACTATTTCTGAGAATATTGCCTCAAATGGCGGCGTGATTGATTCAGCAACAGCTTGTAAAGGGATTACTGATATCACTACTGCAACAACAAACACTGCTTCCGTTACATGTACTGGAAGTGGTGTTTTAACTGGAACTGGTACAGCGAAAGCTCAATCTGCTGTTTTAACGTTGAAGCCTTCTGCAGGCAGTGGCGTTATAAGTTGGACCTGTACTTCCAGTGCTGCACAGGCAAAATTTGTTCCAGCTGAGTGCCGTTAATTTGGTTGATGTTATTAAAAACCCGCCTTTGGGCGGGTTTTTTTATTGTATTTTGCTTATGTTTAATTAGGTATACTTGGAAATATTTTTTAAATTTTTTTTGCAATATGAATATCTACTGCCTTAAATTCAGAGCCTTTGTTTTTCACGGGCTGATATCACTTTGTGTTGCTGCAGTAGTGACGCTAATTGTGACGTTACTCTGGTATCCGACGCCTTATGATCAGTTATGTGGAGGCTTATCGTTATTATTTTTGGTAATAGGGGTTGATCTAATTCTCGGTCCTTTGTTGACATTTGTCGTGTTTGACTTAAAAAAGAATAAGAGAGAATTGATAAGAGATTTGGCGATTGTTGGACTATTGCAATTAATAGGATTGTTATATGGCATGCATACCGTTTTTTTGGCGAGGCCAGTAGCCGTTGTGTTTAATGGAAAGCAGTTCGACGTTATTACACAGGTTCAAATTGCCGAAGATAAATTATTTGATGCAACTCCTGATTTCCGTCGATTATCACTGACAGGTCCTCGCCTGTTGAGCATGCGTGCCGCTAAAAGTGAGAGCGAGCGCATGGATTTGATGGTGTTATCTGTGACGGGACAATTAAGAGGTGCAATGCCCGCGTTTTGGCAAGACTATGCATTATCAAAAGATCAGGTTGTGCGTGAAGCCAGCAGTGTTGATGATCTATATAAACAATATCCGGCCGATACCGCTTTAATTGACGAGCAGATAGCAAAGTCTGGCATTAATAGGAGTCAGGTTATTTTTCTCCCAATTGTTTCTACTCGCAATAGTTGGACTGTTTTATTGAATAAAGATACTGCTGAAATGATCGGTTTTGTTCCCAAAGACGCATTTTTTTAGAAAAATTTGTAATCTTTTTACCTGTTTTAACTCGTGAGACGAAATAACACTTTTTTAATATGAATAGTGTTGGTTAGATACATTTTGAGGAAAGGAAGAATGTTTTATGTTTTTTGATTGGTTCGATGCGGGTAAGTCGAAGGAGTTTGGTATTGCGCTAGCAAATTTTTACGCTGAACGCGAGAAGAAAACAGAATCAGGCAACAAAGGAAAAAAGGAATTTGAACGCAGGCAAAAAGAACTTTTGCTAAAAATGGAACAAAAAGTTGCAGAATTCAAGCTGCAAAACAAGCTGAACGTGTATAAAAAAGCGCAGTTAGGTAACGTATTTAAGTGGCAATTATTGGAGGTCGGTTATACAGATCAGTATGTCGATGACTTGACCCAATGGTTGATGCATCATTTGAAATAATTGAACTCGAGAATCATTCGACAATATCAGAGCCCTCAATGGAAAAAAAAGGTTTTTTACAACGGATCAAACGTATTTTGGGAGCACCTTCTGAACCAAAAAATACGGCAACAGTAGGTGATGACAGGGCGAAATTAATCTTAAAAGAGGGAAATGATTTTGAAGATCAAGGTAGCTTTGATCAGGCATTATCTACGTATGAGTATCTGTTGACTATCTATCCTCAAATGGCTCGGGCACACCTGAATAAAGGTAACGTGTTCATGAAAATGGAGCGTTTTTCTGATGCTTTATCGTCATATAACACAGCTATTGAACTTGACCATTCTTATGCTGCCGCATATTACAATAAAGGCAATGCTTTGGCGAAGCTTGGAAGTAAGCACGACGCTATAGAAGCATACAACATTGCACTGAAATATAATCCTATTTTCTTTCAGGCATTGGTAGCCAAAGGAAATGTTTTGATTGATGTTGATCGGCACGAAGAGGGTATAGATTCCTATGAGCAGGCACTAAAATTTAACCCAGGGTCGACTGATGTGTATAGTAATCTTGCGACCGTTTTACTGAAATTAGGAAAACATGACAAGTTTATTAAAATATTAAATAACACGATTAAGTCGAATCCTAATGATGCTAATTCATTTTTTTCCTTAGGAAATCTCTATCTAGCTAGCGGAGATATTGCCAGTGCACAGGCTGCGTTTCGTCAGATTGTACAAATACCACTTGTTAGCGTCGAGTTGTTGAATGCGGTTGGACGCGAATTAAATAGTCAAGGCGATTATGCCGACGCAAAAAAATCTCTTTTACGTGCTTTAGCCAGTGACGATAGCATCGCTGATATTCATAATAACTTGGGCTTAGCTTACTTCGGTTTATTGCAACTAGACGATGCTTTAAAAAGCTTTGAGGTTGCTGTACTTTACTCAAGTGATACACCAGATTATTTTGTAAACATTGGAAATGTTCACGCTGCCCGTGGTGATCTTGAGAAAGCGATCAAATCTACAAAAGAGGCATTAAAAATAAATCCTGAATTTTTTATGGCAGTCAACAATTTAGGAGCATATTATAAAGACAGTGGGCAAATTGATAATGCGGTTGATAGCTTCAAAAAATCAGTGGAGCTAAATCCAGAGTTTAATGGCGGATATAGTAATTATTTATTTTGTTTAAGTCATAAGACATCGGTGACTGCGAATGAATTATTCAATGAACATTGTCGATTTGGAGCTCAATATGAAGCCTCTCTCAGCGATAAGAAGTTTGAGTACGATAGCACTGCTGACACAGAACGATTTTTAAAAATAGGTTTTGTGTCTGGAGACTTATTTAATCACGCTGTCGCATCTTTTTTTGAGCCAATACTGGCATCTCTCGCAAAAAAAACAAAATTACATATTTATGTGTATAGCAACAATCCTGTAGAAGATAACGTTACACAGCGAATGAAAGCGTATGTACGTTCTTGGCTGAAAGTAGCTAATTTATCGGACGATAAACTTGCAGAGATGATCCATGGAGATAAAGTTGATATTCTGATCGATCTCTCCGGCCATACTGCAATGAATAGACTTCTGACGTTTGCGAGGAAGCCAGCTCCCATACAAGCGAGTTGGATCGGATATCCAGGAACAACCGGCCTGACATCGATGGATTATTACATCGGTGATCGTTACTTTATTCCTCCAGAAAAGGTAGCGCAGCAATTTGTCGAAAAGCTGGCAATTATTCCAATTTCAATTACGTTCCAGCCAGAGCATGATGCTCCTGATGTGAATTCTCTGCCTGCGTTAAGTAATGGTTACATAACATTCGGTAGTTTTAACCGGATCGATAAGATCAATCGGGAAGTGATTGCGCTTTGGGGGCAATTATTGAGAGCAATACCGGAATCCAGAATGATTTTTGGTGGCTTGCCAGCAAGAGAAAGTTGCCAACAGTTGCTGAAATGGTTGGCGGAGGAAGGAATTTCTGAAGATAGATTGACGTTGTATCAGCGTACTAATATGCGAGATTACCTTGCACTCCATCACAAAGTTGATGTCTGTCTTGATACTTTCCCTTATACCGGTGGTACGACGACGAATCATGCATTGTGGATGGGTGTTCCCACGTTAACGATGACTGGCGCAACAATTTCAGGTCGACAAGGAGCGAGTAATCTTTCTCACGTTGGTTTGCAGTCAATATTTGTTGCTGAAGGGCCTGACGACTTTGTCAGCAAGGGTAGGGCTATTGCGATGCAACACCAAGAGCTATCAGAAATTCGTACGGGATTGCGGCAACGCTTTCTTGATTCTGCCTTTTGTCAGCAGGGACTGGTTGCGGATTCTTTCGAGTATGCGTTACGACATATGTGGAAACGTTGGTGTGCAGATTTAGCACCTGCGACATTTGAAGTAATCAAAAAAGATACGCAGTTTGATATCAAGGAATTTATCTGATGCCGAAACATAGTGTCACCCCTATTTATGTGACCCGACCCGAGTTGCCTCCTTTGGATGAATTTATTCCTTACCTGGAGAAGATGTGGGGAAGCCGGATTTTGACTAATTGTGGACCATTTCACCAGCAGTTGGAAACGGCTTTGTGTCAATACTTAGGGGTGCCCTATATCTCTTTATTTGCCAATGCGACGATCGCGTTGCTTGCTGCGTTTAAGGCGCTTCATATCGAGGGTGAGGTTATTACGACGCCTTATTCTTTTGTTGCCACCTCGCACGCGCTTCTGTGGAATGGCCTCACGCCTGTTTTTATAGATGTTGATCCTGTTACTTTAAATCTTGATCCTGACAAAATTGAGGCAGCGATTACAGAAAAGACGTCGGCGATCTTGCCTGTACATTGCTACGGACATCCATGTGATGTTGAAAAAATTCAGAAAATTGCCGATAAATATAAATTAAAAGTAATTTACGACGCGGCCCATGCATTTGGTGTTGTGGGAGACCATGGCAGTATTCTGAACGAGGGAGACCTTTCGGTTCTGAGTTTTCATGCCACCAAAGTGTTTAATACATTTGAAGGTGGGGCGATTATTTCAGCTGATCCTGCAATGAAACATCTGATTGATGATCTGAAAAATTTTGGGTTTGAGGATGAAGTCAGTGTTATTGCCACTGGGATCAACGGCAAGATGAGCGAGATGAACGCAGCGCTTGGCCTACTGCAATTAAAGTATGTTGATCAAGCAATTGTAAAGAGAGGACAAATTGATGCGCGTTACAGAGAAAAATTAAGTTCAATTAATGGCGTCAGATGTCTGGATCGTAATGGGCAAAAACGCTCTAACTATTCATATTTTCCTTTATTAATCGAAGCTCATTTTCCCTTGAGCAGGGATGCGCTGTACCTGAAATTGAAGTCTTTCAATATTCATCCGCGCCGCTACTTCTATCCATTGATTTCAGAATTTGAGATGTACAGCAAACTGGCATCCGCAGATAAAATAGGCCTACCCATTGCCCACCATGCTTCCGAAATGGTGCTTTGCTTACCTATTTACCCAGATTTATCAATGTCAGATGTGGATAATATTGTCGATATTATTGCTGATGTAACATAAATTCAGATGGTGTATCGCTGCACTGCATATTGCTGATGTGTGACATATGCAAGGACAGATGAAGAGCGCCTCCAACTATTGACCAACCTAATTAATTGACAAGTGATTCATCAACATCGTTTTCCCATATTGCTACTGGCTATGGGTGTGGTAATTTCATTTCTGATTCCTTACCATTTACATCCACTTCGTTCCTACGTGAATGATGTGGCAATCATCGTTTCCTTCATTGTGGCGGCTGCCATATTAGCGAGGGAAAATGCATTTTCCTGGCATGGACATGCAATAACAAAATTGTTTCTGTGCTTTCCTTTATTGATGCTGATTCAATATTTGTTTTTTCAGCATCAATCTTGGGCGGATTTATTATTACCAGTAGCTTATTTTTTTCTTGCTGCTTTGGCCACAGTGATTGGTACGTCTCTCTCGCAGAGTAGAACGGAGAGAGATCATTTGGCGCTGATGATGGCGAGTGCATTTTTTATCGCCAGCCTGTTGTCTGTGGTTATTCAAATTCTTCAGGTTTCTGGGCTGTCTTTGGCACCTGTCGTAATGTACATGGGGAAAACGACGATTTTTCCTCGTCCTTACGGCAATATTGCACAGCCTAATCAGCTTGCATTAATACTTTGCTTTGGCTTGGCGGGTTTAATTTTTTTATATCGAGTACAGCGTTTATCCAACATACTGACGGTTATCAGTGCAATCATGTTATTGCTCGGTCTGGTCATGACGCAATCACGCATAGGTTGGATTATCATTCCAGCCTATGCTCTCTTCTTGTTGCGCAAAGATGAACATCCTAAGACTGTTCCCGGCGCTATTTTGTTGGGCTATGTATGTCTCTATTTTTTTCTCGTATTTTTTGAGTCTCATATTGTTGGATTATTAGGATGGCAGGGCGGCTCTGTGATTGAGCGCATTGGTGGTGTCCGTTCAGAGCGCGCTGCTTTGTGGCAACAAGCATGGCATATAGCATCGCATCACCCTTGGGTAGGGATTGGATGGTTTGGTTTTGGGGAGGAGCAGGTGCGTATTGCCGCTAATTTCCCCTCATCTACTTATGCTGAACACAGTCATAATGTGGTGTTGAATCTTGCAGCAGAAATGGGCTGGCCGTTTACTATTATCCTATTGGCGTTTCTATCCTGGTGGGTATATCAGACATGCGTTTTGAGCGGGCAAAGTTTGGCTGTGCGTTTTGCCAGCTTTTGCTTATTGGCAGTCATGGTGCATAGCATGGTGGAGTTTCCGCTCTGGTATGCCTACATTTTGCTACCTGTCGCTATGCTAATGGGTATGCTGCAACAAAATCGCTGGCCGGCAAACGGTGTGGTGTTACCTTCAGTGTTGGTTATCAGTGGAGCATTGATTACATTGGCGCTTATCGTCGTTTTGAGCTTGGATTATCGTCGAGTAGTGCAGGCATTTGATGTATTAAGATCCGAGGGCGCTAAAAATCAGAAATCGTTACAGCAACCTGCTATCACCATATTTCCTCAGTTTTACGATTATTTTAAATTGATGAGTATCGTTCCCACAGAAGGGATGCATGATGATGAAATTGCTTTTATAGAGAGTGCTACGTACCGGTTTGGTTTTATGCATAATTTAAACAAACTAGCTGAGGCGTGTGTTCTGAATGGCCGACAAGATCAAGCTATTCAGGTAATGCGCACATTACAACGCTTGCATCCAGATGGTTACCCGGAATATTTTGACTACTGGCGCGCTAAAGCAGCAATGGATCCGCGATATATGAATGTGTTTAAAAAAATGCTGCCACGTAACTCACCATAAATTTTCTATTGATCCAATGTCACCAGAACCAGATGTTCTCTGGATTCATCCGTTACAGAAGAAAGAAACTGTGGGCGGTCATTTTTACTGGTATTCACATGATCGGTAAAAATGACTTTGACCAAATGAGTAGCGCAACAGCACGCAGGGGAAACGCATACTGAACTAGTTTTCCCCAGCATCATCAATCAGACTGATCCAGTCGCCCGATTTGCCCCCATGCTTCTCCATAACACGTATATCGCTCATCACCATTCCGCGATCAACGGCCTTACACATATCATAAATTGTCAATAGACCAATTTGTACTGCTGTTAATGCTTCCATTTCCACGCCAGTTTTACCAAACGTTTCAACTTGTGCGGTACAGCTTATCGTTGCTTTTTCTTCCATAATGTTAAAATCGACAGCAACCTTAGTCAGAGCCAGAGGATGGCACAAAGGAATCAGATCGCTGGTACGTTTTGCGCCCATGATGGCGGCAATGCGGGAAATTCCGAGCACATCACCTTTCTTTGCATTACCCGATTGTATGATGGCAAGTGTTTCAGGGCGCATGCGAATAGCGCCGCTGGCAATTGCCATGCGATGTGTATCTTGTTTTTCTATAACATCGACCATATGTGCCTGTCCTGTTTCATCAAAATGGGTTAGGCCAGTTGCTGCAGTTTCTGTCGTCATAGCGTGAGGAGATCAGTTGAAGATGTTCGGAGTATATCCAGCAGCGCAGCATCATAGTGCGATCGCAACGAAAAAAAATGTGTTGCGTTTACGTTTCATACAAATTCTGCTGGCGACTACACTTTGTTGTACTTCCTCAATATGCTCGGAGCTAGCGGTAGCGCAGAACCTTCCTACCTTAGGAGATACTGCACGCGAAGAATTATCACCACTCGCGGAACGTAAGTTGGGCGAGCAGATTATGAATGTTGTTCGGCGGGATCCAGACTATATTGATGATGGTCCTGTGTCCGAATACTTGAACCGGCTTGGCAATAAATTGCTGGATGCCAGCCCTGACGCGCGCGGTGAGCAGCGTTATGATTTTGAATTTTTTGCCGTACGAGATCCTGTGCTGAATGCATTTGCGTTTCCAGGTGGATTTATCGGTTTTCATTCTGGATTAATACTGACTTCACAGTCTGAGTCTGAGCTTGCTTCTGTCATGGGTCATGAAATTGGCCATGTCGCTCAACGTCATATAGCAAGAATGCTGAGTAGTCAAAAGTATGATGCGCTCATCCCCTTAGCTGCATTAGCGTTAGCAGTCCTCGCCTCGCGCTCCAGCCCAGATGCTGCCATTGCACTGGCGGCAGGTGGCCAGGGGCTGGCAATACAAAAACAACTCAACTTCAGTCGAGAGGCAGAACGAGAGGCTGATCGTATAGGTTTTCAGATTTTGCGTGATTCGGGTTTTGATGCAAACGGTATGGTCAGCTTTTTTGGCCGGTTACAGGCTTCTACGCGAAATTACAATGATAATGCACCGGCGTATCTGCGCAGTCATCCTTTAACTAGCGAACGTATTGCCGATATTCAGACGAGAGTATTAGATCAGCGGTATAAGCAAATTTCTGACAGTCTCGACTTTTTTTTGATGAAAGCACGGATCCGGGTGTTGCAGGATCCGACAGTACAAGGCTTACTGGATAGTAAGCTTGCATTTGATTTGCAAATGAAGTCGGAAAGAGTTGAGGATAAAATTGCGGCTAAATATGGCTTAGCTTTTGTCGCGCTAAAACAATTAGATTATCTGAAAGCAGACAGTTTATATTCTGACGTTAAAAAACAGGTCGAAAATAATCCAGTATTACAGCCCATTTTGACTCGTAGCAGTGTATTCAGTAGCCTTTCAATTGATATCGCTATAGCCGAAAAAAAATATGATTACGCGATTCGTGAAGCCGAAAAATCGATAGAGCAACTTCCTTTGTCACGAGGGCTCGTGTACCAATATGTGGAGGCTTTGCTTGCTGCACAAAAAGTAGGGCAGGCAGAAAGCTATTTGCGGGATCAACTCGTTTTATATCGCCAAGATGCAAAACTACAGAATCTGCTGGCGAAAGTGTACGAAATCCAAGGTAAGCAAGCATTGCAGCATATCGCCTTGGCGGAAGCATATGCAATTCAGGCGAATTGGAGGGCTGCGATGCAACAACTGGATATCGCAAGACGTGAAAAGGATGCTCAGTATTACGAGCAATCCGTCATTGATGCACGTGAACGAGAATGGTCGGTTTTACATAAAGAAGAATTGCAAGAAAAGAAAATTAAATGAAAACCAGTGATGGGTTGCAATTGCGACATTTTTGGTTTTTGACATGACATAAGACAAGTGTCCAAGCTGTCTTGGGTTTGCGTCCCATATCTGATATTTATTCATTGAATTAACGATTTTCGTATTACGTAGTTGGTACAATGTAAATGAGTAATAGATTGTCGTTTCATAAAGTCTATTTCGTGTTTCAGCGATAGTTGTCAAAACGTAATTTCGTTTAGTTTTCGTTGAAGTATTTCAAAATTATAAAAATAAGAAAATTAGCCCAAATAAAATTGGCTTTTATATATGTTGATACTTGGTTCGGAAAATGTGAAATGAGTCTACGTCTCGTCGCTAGCCTGAAAGCAATAAGTTACTCATTGCCAGACCCCGTCTTGACCAATCAAGATTTATCAGAATGTTTTCCAGAATGGACTGCGGAAAAGATTTTTGAAAAAACGGGAATACGTGAGCGACGTATTGCGCATCCTGAACAAACTGCGAGTGATCTCGCGGTGGAAGCTGCTGATCTGCTTTTTATCAATGACCAATTTAATCGCGAAGATGTGGACTATTTGTTATTTTGTACGCAGACGCCCGATTATCTCTTGCCGACCTCTGCTTGTTTAATTCATCAGCGATTAGGTTTAAGGAAGAACTGTGCTGCCTTGGATTTAAATATGGGGTGCTCTGGCTACATCTACGGTTTATCAATGGCAAAAGCTCTTGTCGAATCAGGTATGGCGAAATGTGTTCTCCTATTGACAGGCGACACCTACAGTAAGCTGTTACATGCTGAGGATAGAAGTGTGAGGCCACTTTTTGGTGATGCCGCAACAGCTAGTTGGATTGCAGTGCAGGAGTCAAACATCCCCTTGATTGGCCCTGTGATTCTAGGCACAGACGGAGCAGGCGCAGACAATCTTATCGTGCCATCCAGTGCATGTCGCGCAATGGGAACGCACACGTCAGAAACGTTCACTGATCATGCAGGGCTAGAGCGTTCTGCCAGACATTTATACATGGATGGCCCTGAGATTATGAAATTTACGCTGACCTGCATACCTAGTCTTTGCACTCAAATATTACAGCAAGCCAAGCTATCATGGGATCAGTTGGACTGCATAGTGTTTCATCAGGCAAATCGCTTCTTGTTAGAGGCGCTGCGTAAGAAATTACGGATTCCTGCTGATCGATTTTTGATTGAGATGGAATATGTAGGTAATACTGTTTCTTCATCAATTCCGCTGGCATTAGCTATTGGGGTGGAGAGGGGGAAGGTCGCAGGGACTATGACGATAATGTTGACAGGTTTTGGTGTGGGTTATTCTTGGGGATCATGCATTCTTAGGCTAAACCAACAATTAACGATTATGCACAAATAACGAGGGAAATAAAATGCAGGAATTTTTTGAAGGTTTGGCAGAAATTTTAGAAATTGATGTTGCGCTTGTGACGCCAGAATTACACTTGCAAGATTATGCATGGGACTCTTTGGCAGTAGTTTCTACCATGGCTTTGGTGGATGATATTTTCTCTGTCATGTTGGATGGCCAATCTCTTTCTAAATGCTTAAGTGTTGCGGACATTGTTGCCTTAATAGAAGGTGCTAGAAAGGATTGACATGACCACTCATCACTCCTCGAAAGGTATGCGCATACTCACAGAGAAGGTAGCATTGCGAGGAATTGTTAGCGCAGTTCCTTCCAGAGTTAAACAAAATTCTGAGTTTATGGATGTCTTCGATGAGCAAGTCATTGCAGAAGTTTCCAAAATGACCGGTGTTCAAACACGCCGGGTTGCTGGTACCGACCAGACAACGGCTGATTTATGTGAAGCTGCTGCACGGCAGTTGATGCACGACTTGCAATGGGAAAGTGACAGTGTTGACGCTATTTTATTTATTTCACAGACCCCGGATTATCGCCTTCCCGCAACAGCTTGCGCATTGCAGGCACGTCTGGGGTTGGCTACACATTGTGCAGCCTTGGATGTGAACCTTGGATGTTCTGGTTATGTATACGGTTTATGGCTTGCATCACGCTTAATTGATGGTATCGCAGTGAAACGGGTTTTACTTCTAGTCGGCGATACTACCAGTAAAACCGTAGATCCCACTGATCGTGCTACTGCTATGCTATTTGGTGATGCGGGTACTGCGACAGCATTGGAGTTTAGTGCAGATGCAATGGCATCGTATTTTGTGCTGGGCACTGACGGTCAAGGTGAACGAAATTTGATAATACCAAATAGCTTATATCGCAGTAAGTCGAAGCTCGACGTGCGAATGCAAAATGTAAATCCGGATTTTTTGTTTATGGATGGTGCCGAAGTATTTAATTTTACTTTGCGTAGTATTCCTTCCTTGATCAGTGATGTTCTTGCATTTGCAGATATACAGATCGATCAAGTTGATCAATTTCTATTTCATCAGGCTAATACTTTTATGATTCGCCATATAGCGAAGAAGTTGAAATTGCCGACAGAAAAAGTCCCCATCAATATTAGCCGCTTTGGTAATACATCTAGTGCATCGATTCCCTTATTAATCTCAGAATTGCGAGAAACTCAGATTATGTCTGGTATGCAGGTGATGGCTGGATTTGGTGTCGGTTACTCGTGGGCAGCGACCGTAATGAATTTTGATGCAATGTTATCGTGCCGTTTAATTGAGGTTGGAGAAGTATGATTTTTCAAGAAAATTCTTTGAAAGATAAACGTATTCTCGTGACAGGTGCTTCTTCTGGAATTGGTCGAGCATGTGCGCAAATGTTTGCCGCTTGTGGAGCACAATTACTTATATGTGGGCGTGATCAGGAGCGACTTTTGGCCACCTTATCATCGTTGCATGGGAAAGAGCATAAGATGTTGCTTTGCGATTTGGACGGTAGTGATCATGTGGTAGAACTGATTCAAGACCATGTTAGGGATGCTGAAAGTTTAGATGGGATTCTGCACGCTGCTGGTATTAGTATGGTACGTCCCGTTAAGCTCTCTAAGGAAAAGCAATTCGATGAGGTTTTTACGTCAAGTATTAAATCAGCTGTTGCATTGGCGCGTGCAGCATCATTAAAAGGCGTAATGAATAATGGTGGCTCGATTACTCTAATGTCGTCTGTGGCAGCGGTTCGAGGACAAGCTGGAATGAGTTTGTATTCTTCAGCCAAAGCAGCCATAGAAGGATTAAGTCGTTCTCTTGCGGTTGAGTTTGCACCACGTGGGATACGTGTGAACGCAATAGCTGCTGGTGCTGTTAAGACAGAAATGCATGCGCGTCTAGTTCAGGGATTATCACCGGAATCTGTTGCTGAGTACGAAGGAAAGCATCTTTTAGGTTTTGGTGAAGCGATAGATATTGCTCATGCTGCTACGTTCATGATGTCCGATGCAGGGCGCTGGATGACTGGAGCGAGCCTGGTACTTGATGGCGGATATACAGTGAGATAGCGATGGTACATAAACATAATATTGTGATTGTCGGTGCCGGAGGCATGGCGCAAGAGGTGATGGCTTTACTAAAACCTTTAGAGCAGCAGGGCGAAATTGTTATTCAGGGAATTATTGACGATACGATTAGTCCGCGGGCATGTTTTCATGTCGATTATCCTTACCCTGTTTTAGGAGGTATTGCCGATTATCAACCCGTTTCTGGCACAGAACTCATTTTAGCTATAGGAGAGCCGCAGTCCAGACTGAAAATTGCGCAAAATTTACGGGAAAAGGGCGCAAAATTTTATAATTATATTCATCCTAATGCTGTAATTGCACACAATGCACAAATCGGCGAGGGCGTAATTATTTATCCCTTTTCTTTAATTTCCGCAAATACCAAACTAGAAGATTTTGTTGTAATCAATTGTCACTCCGGAGCTGGGCATGACGTTTATGTCGGAGAGGCAAGCGTTATTTGTGCGCATGTTGATCTTACTGGCCATGTGAAGATTGGTAAGGCGGTGCTGGTAGGTTCTCATGCATCTGTTTTGCCGCATGTTCAGGTGGGAGACTATGCGAAGGTTGGGGCAGGCTCTATTGTTGTCAGAAACGTTAAAGAGAATGTAACGGTTTTTACACCACCGGCCAGGAGCTTGTCATGAACGATTTAGATTTACGTGATCAATTCTGGCATTTGATTTGTCATCGCTCTGAGTTGCCAAAGCAAGGGGATTTCTTACGCCTGAATTGGCTGGGGCAAGACATTGTCGTTTGTAATGATGCGGATAATTTACTTGTTTTTGATAACTTATGTCCACATCGTGGCTCAAGATTTTTCTCTGAATTTCATGGCAATGCGCCAATTTCCTGTCCATATCATGGCTGGAGTTTTCAGAATGGGCATCTACATATTCCTTGTATCGAAAAATTCTCGCAAGATGATTTGCGAGATGTGAATTTGCGGCAATGGCAGTCAGACTGGTGTGGGGATTTTTTATTTGTCAGTCCTCGCCCTTTAGTAACGTTAGAGAGTCAACTTGCAGGATTGTTTGATAAGCTAGCTTCTATTTCTATGGATATTCATGGTAGGGCAGACTGGAACGCTTATTCTTACGAATGTAATTGGAAGATCGCTATAGAAAATGCGTTGGATGCTTTGCATGCCCCGTTTGTGCATCCTACATCTCTTGGTCGTCTTAACTTGTCCGAGCCAAAAGATGAGTATATGAATAAGAATTCGGCAGTTTATTTTCGCATTTTAGATGCGTCGTATGAGAAAAAATTACGTAGGGCGAGCAAAGCATTTCAACTTGGCGAGCAGTATGACGGTTATATGAGTTTATATCTATTTCCTTTTTCTATGCTTTCATCTACTTTTGGATATTCGTATTCGTTGCAAAATTTTTTTCCTGCGAGAGAGAGAAATAGAACAAACTTCTACAGTCGTTTGTTGAAGTCTAATTTGGCACCGAGTTTTCCACCATCAGGAATGGATCATTTTTTTGCTTCAACTGCATTAGTAAATCGTCAGGTATTCGAAGAAGATCACGTGATTTGTCAGCAAATAGATATGAGTGGTTACGATATTTTTCAGACTCGAATGCTATCGGTAGATGAGGAAAAAATTGTTCATTTTCGCCAGAGCTTGCAAAGTCTGGATTATCAGGAAAGATATTAACTGCATGAATGTGGTTAATACCAACGTATGTCAGTTAATGAGGTGCTCTTTTTAGATGATAGTTCTTTTTATGTTTGATTGCTTTTTGGGGCGGTCACAAAAAAACATTCATTCCGTATCTCTTGCCAAGTAGTTCTTAGAAGGGCCAATTTAATTTGACTCTCAACTACATTGAGTACTGCTCCTGTAGTCTCATCACTATCCAGCCAAGCCATCAAAATATTCTCACCACTCTGCGAATGAATGCGAATTGAGTCTACACAATTCATCAAATCTCTGTCGTCGATTATGTGAATCAGGCCATCTCCCTTTATAAATAAGCGTCCATTTTCATCTAGATATGCTTGGTCGGGTTGACGCAGCAAGTCACCAGTATGTTTAATTAATCCTTCTGGAGTCGTGCGCAGAATATACGGCGTCGTTTCCAAATCAACATATACTCGTTGAGGCCCATTCTGAAAAAACCAGCAGCCGCGTTCATCAACGGTGTAGTTGCGGTTGATGAAGTTGATCAATGCAGGATGGCGGATGACGTCTCCGGGTAGATCGAGTGTTTGGCAGCGTTCATCGCGCATGCGCCATTGGCCGCGTGCATCCAGTGCCAGCCAGCCGTAGCAATGTGGGACATTTGGCCATTTATTCATGGCGGCTTTAACGATGTCGTCCATTACATCTGCTTTTCAAAAAAGGTTAGGATTTTCATTGGTAGCCAGTCTAGTTTTCCTGGAATATTGCCATTGGCAAAGCCGACATGTCCACCGTGTTCGGGATAGTCGAGAGTAACACTATCAGAGGCTTGCCGGGGTAAGTGCTGACCAGGCAGGAATGGATCGTTAAGTGCATTTAATACCAGCGTAGGAACGGTGATGTCGGTCATCACATGACGGGCACTTGCCCGGTTCCAGTAATCGTTGGTATCGCGATAGCCATGCAGCGGTGCTGTGACGATATTGTCGAAATCGTATAAATTTTTGGCGTTCAACATGGCGCGCTGATCGAACAAACCGGGGAATTGTGTCAGTTTCTCCAGACATTTGGGTTTCAGCGTTTTCAGAAACATGTGAGTGTAGAGCATGTTAAAACCACTGGAGAGCGATGCTCCTCCCTGTGCAAGATCAACCGGAGCGGAAATGGCGCAGGCAGCCTGAATATTCTCGGCCTGATGTTGTGACTCCCCCAACCAGCGTAATAGCGCATTGCCACCAAGTGAAACTCCAGCTGCAAAAAAATAACTGTATGGACGTTTTTGTTGCAGCCGTTGAATAATCCAGTGAATTTCCTCGGCATCACCAGAATGATAAAAGCGTGGCGCTTTGTTGAGTTCACCTGAGCAGCCACGAAAATGTGGAACTGCTCCCGACCAGCCTCGTTCTTTGATGGCCGACATCAGTGCTCTGGCGTAGTGACTGTCGCTGGAGCCTTCAAGTCCATGAAACAGCACGACAAACGGCTTGTCTGCATCGCCATCAACAAAATCGACATCAATGAAATCGCCGTCTGGCGTACTCCAGCGCTCACGTCTGAATGCAACTACCGGTTTTGCAATGCCGATGGCCGGGTAGATCGTTTGCAGATGGCCGCCCGGTAGCCATCTTGGAGACTGGTATTTCATCGAGTGACTAATGTAAAACGCTGGCTTTGAATAAATCCAGTGGCGGTTTGCCCACGGCGACTGACGCATGGTGCATCGTAATACGCCAGCCGTGAGGTGTTTTTACGTAGACATTGGTGGCCAGTACATGTGCTTCCGGAGCGCTGTCCGTCTGGTGCTGAACTTCTTCAATGACACTGTGTACCGCCGTCAACATGTTGTGAGTGGCATGTAATTGAACGGGATGAATATGTACGCTACCACGTTCAAAAATCGCTTCCCATGAACTTCTGATCGCTGCATGACCTATCAGGCGGGATGCCCCTGGATGAATGCAGACAATTTCTTCATCTTCTGCCCACAAGGACATCAGTGTGTCCAGATCAGCGCGGCTGAGAGCGTCATAAAATGCGATCTCGACTTCGTCCGCGCTACCGTTGAGTTGCTTTTTTGCTGGCATGATGTTGATCCGGAAGATGAGTGTCAGCGTCGTGATGAGTTGCTGAAGGTGTTCTTAGTGTCCTTTGATGACTGTTCCAGGTGCTAGCTTGTATTGCGTGCCGCAGTAAGAACAGGTTGCAGAGCCGCCGTGTGACAAATCCAGATAGACGCGTGGATGTGAAGACCAGAGCGGCATCGCAGGGTTGGGGCAGTGCGCAGGCAAGTCTTTGGCTTGTAATTCAACAACATTATTTGCAGTAGAGGTTGCAGTAGTAGTGCTGGACATAATGACTCCGGTATTAAATACAGTAAGGTGCGATCAAACTTTGATGTTCGACGTACTTCTGCGAACATCAGCAAACGCACATTTTAGCAGTCTCTGCGGCCTGATTAGCAGTGATTTGCATTCGGCTTTAAAATGGATGCTTTCATCATAACAACACTTCCTCATGCAATCTGATATCGATAAAGCGGCTTTTAAGGAAGGAATGCGGGTAGGGATGCCGACCTGGTTTGGTGTCGGAGCATGGGGATTAGTCGTCGGTGTGGCGATGATCAAGGCTGGCTTGACGGTGCCGCAGGCGCTTGGTATGACTCTTCTGGTGTTTGCCGGGTCTGCGCAATTGACATCGTTACCGCTGATTGCGGCAAACGCGCCGTTATGGGTTGTCTTCGTTACTGCGCTGGTTGTGAATTTACGGTTTGTGATCTTTTCTGCGATCCTCGCTCCTCATTTTGCGTATTTGCCCTGGCGCACCCGTGGCTGGCTTGGTTATCTGAGCGGAGATATTTCTGTCGGGCTTTTTATGCAGCGCTATCCGTCGGCGATTGATGAACAGGGAAAACTCGCGTTCCTGAAAGCATTGGTATTTCCGAACTGGACTTCATGGCAGCTGGGATCCATTATCGGAATTTTGCTTGGCAGCCAGATTCCTGCCAGTTGGGGCCTGGGCTTTGCCGGGACTTTGGCTATTTTATGCATTATGTTACCGCTGATTATCAATCGCGCTGCCTTTGTCGGCGTTCTGGTTGCCAGCGTAGTGGGGGTGATGGCGGTGAATGTCCCGTATAAACTTGGCTTGCTACTGGCGGTTATTCTTGGAATGGCAACTGCGATGATATGGGATGAAAAAATCAGTTCACGCAAGATCGCAGATAAGGAAGCATCATGAGCGATTGGGAAGTCTGGGCAGTTATTTTTTTACTGATGGTGGCGACGTTTATTGCCCGCAGCGGATTCTGGCTACTGGGACATCGCGTGCAATTGCCGCCGCGTGTGCAGGAAGCACTCCGATACGCACCTGCGTGTGCTCTGGCGGCGATTGTCGTGCCAGATTTGCTGTTATCCGGAGGCGTGCCTGATGTCAGTAGCCATAATCCCAAATTATGGGCAGGCCTGCTTGCCACTGCATTTTTTCTGGTACGCAGAAATATGTTGCAAACGATTTTTTTCGGTATGGCCGTGTTTACCTATATTCGTCTGGGTCTATAGTGGATAAAAAGTGTCTGATCAGTACAATTTATCGACAAATCCCTGTAAACAATATGGTAGTGATGGCGGCTTTGGTAAAATAGCGGATTGAGGATAGATACAACATCATTTTGTTGTTGCTTGCTTACTTTTCCAGGTGCTCGTCTTTGTCTGCACACGTTGCTGGCAGAGGGCTGGTGGGGAAGCGGCATACATGCGATAGCCAGGTCGTGGTTGTCGTGTTGGAATGATTCTGTATCTATCCTGAGATAATTTTCTGGCGCTTTCTGCGTGTCGTCAGCAATTATTCTTCCATCAATCTTGCCGTTTTTATCATTTCATATCACGATGCAATTCAACCGACTCAGCGATCTTATCGCAGCCAATCAGCTTCAGGGTAAGCGCGTATTTATTCGCGCAGATCTTAATGTTCCACAAGACGATGCCGGTCAGATCACCGAAGATACCCGTATCCGCGTTTCTGTTCCCGCAATTCAGCAAGCGTTGCAGGCGGGCGCAGCAGTGATGGTGACGTCTCATCTTGGGCGTCCGGTCGAAGGTGAATTTAAACCGGAAGACAGCCTGGCACCGGTTGCTCGTCGACTGTCTGAGTTGCTGGGAATGCCGGTTGAGCTGAAGCAGAACTGGCTGGACGGTGTAGAAGTTGCACCAGGACAAGTGGTCTTGCTGGAAAATTGCCGTGTCAACAAAGGCGAAAAGAAAAATGACGACGGCTTGGCGCAGAAAATGGCCGCATTATGCGACGTTTATGTGAATGACGCTTTCGGGACGGCACATCGTGCTGAGGCTACCACCCACGGTATCGCCAAATTTGCACCTGTCGCTTGTGCTGGGCCTTTGCTGTCTGCCGAACTTGATGCTCTGGGCAAAGCGCTCGGTCAGCCAGCACGTCCGCTGGTCGCCATCGTGGCAGGTTCTAAAGTGTCGAGCAAACTGACAATTCTGAAGTCTCTGGCGGACAAAGTGGACAATCTGATCGTCGGTGGTGGTATTGCTAACACCTTCATGCTGGCGTCTGGCCTGAAAATAGGCAAATCCCTGGCCGAGGCGGATCTGGTCGATGAGGCAAAAGCGATCATCGACTTGATGGCAAAACGTGGTGCTTCAGTGCCTATTCCTACCGATGTGGTGTGCGCGAAAGAATTTTCCGCAACTGCGGTAGCGACCGTCAAACTGGTGGCTGATGTTGAAGACGATGACATGATTTTGGATATCGGCCCTGCAACTGCGGCATTGCTGGCTACGCAGATCAAACAATCCGGTACGATTGTCTGGAATGGTCCAGTCGGTGTTTTTGAATTTGATCAATTTGGAAACGGTACAAAAGTACTGGCACATGCCATTGCCGAATCCTCCGGTTTCTCTATTGCAGGCGGAGGCGACACGTTGGCAGCGATTGCCAAATATCAGATTGCTGATCGTATCGGCTATATCTCAACAGGTGGCGGTGCTTTCCTTGAGTTTTTGGAGGGAAAAACTTTGCCGGCAGTTGAGATTTTATTGAAACGTGCTGTTTGAGTACCAGTATTTCGATTAATGTGCAGCACCAATTGCTGCACATGATTCGTTATACCTAATTTGTGATGTATAAGCATGGATAAAGCGCACACTGAGTACATACTAAGTGCACACAGCGACACAATGCGACGTAATGCAACGTGAATACAGCGCAAATTTACAACGCGAACTACAACATGATGTATGCAGCGTGATGCGACGTAAGATGATGCGTAGCAAAACACGCAGCGCAGATCGGCGTGCTGCCTGCGATAGCCTCGACAACAGACAAGCTTTGCCACTATAAAAATTCAGGAGACCAGATGTTACGTGCCACCAAGATAGTTGCTACGATAGGCCCCGCTTCCAACGATCTGGAAACGCTGACTCGCATGATTCACGCGGGCGTGAACGTGGTACGTCTGAATTTTTCGCATGGTAAAGCGAACGATCATATTGAACGCGCCCGTATGGTGCGTGAAGCGGCGGCGGCTTGTGGTCGGGAAGTTGCGATTATGGCGGATTTGCAAGGTCCTAAAATCCGGATCGGCAAATTTGAGCACAATCGTATCCAGATCGAGAATGGTGACAAATTCATTCTTGATGCTGATTGCACCATGGGCAATCAGGAACGTGTCGGGCTTGATTACAAGGCGTTGCCACGTGATGTCAAACCACACGATATTCTGTTATTGAACGATGGATTGATCGTGCTGGTAGTCGAAAAAATTATCGGCAACGAAATTCATACCGTCACAAAAATCGGCGGGGAACTGTCGAATAACAAAGGGATTAATCGACAGGGGGGCGGGTTGACTGCTCCTGCACTGACCGCCAAAGATATGGAGGACATCAAAACAGCGATGTCTTTCCAGGCAGACTATATCGCCGTTTCATTCCCTAAAAATGCGACAGACATGGAGATGGCGCGCCAGTTATCGAATATTGCTGGTGAGCCATATAATCACAAGCCGATGATGATCGCTAAAATCGAGCGCGCAGAAGCTATTCCATTGTTGCAAGAAATCCTGGACGCATCTGACGGCATCATGGTTGCACGTGGTGATCTGGCTGTGGAAGTTGGCAATGCGGCAGTACCTGCTTTGCAAAAGCGCATGATCAAAATGGCACGTGCGTCCAACAAACTGGCCATCACGGCGACCCAGATGATGGAGTCCATGATCGTGAATGCCGTGCCAACGCGCGCTGAAGTATCTGACGTTGCCAATGCCGTGCTGGATGGCACCGATGCGGTGATGACTTCGGCTGAAACTGCGTCCGGAAAATATCCTATCGAAACAGTAGAGGCGATGTCTGCTATTTGTCTTGAGGCGGAAAAATTCCAGGAATATAAACTGGATGCTGATTTTTTAAATCTGACCTTCACCCGTATTGACCAGTCAATTGCTTATGGCGCA
Organism: Undibacterium sp. SXout7W; assembly: GCF_049339385.1. Taxonomy (NCBI): domain Bacteria; kingdom Pseudomonadati; phylum Pseudomonadota; class Betaproteobacteria; order Burkholderiales; family Oxalobacteraceae; genus Undibacterium; species Undibacterium sp. SXout7W. The sequence continues at coordinate 247,596 of NZ_JBMPPF010000001.1, forward strand.
CTGTTTACTGCGCATCATCTTGGTGTCAAGGCGATTGTGGCATTGACTGAATCTGGCTCCACAGCATTGTGGATGAGTCGTCATAGTATTAATGTGCCTTTGTTTGCGCTGACACCGAGCGTCGCTACCCAGCGTAAGGCCGCGTTGTATCGCAATGTCCGTACTTTTACCCTGCCATCGATTGCTGATCGTGATCTGGTGCTGAAATCGGCAGAAACGGTTTTGCTCGAAAACGGCGTTGTCAACCAGGGCGATATGATTGTCGTGACCTGGGGTGAGCCGATGGGACAGGTAGGCGGAACAAATGCAATGAAAATCGTCAAGGTCGGCGACAACTGATTTTTTTATAGTACTTCTGGAGTTTATTATGCCTCTCGTATCCATGCGTCAATTGCTGGACCACGCCGCCGAAAACGGCTACGGATTACCAGCGTTCAACGTTAACAACCTCGAACAGGTGACTGCGATCATGCAAGCCGCTGATGAAGTCGGCGCGCCCGTGATCATGCAGGCATCTGCCGGTGCTCGCAAATATGCAGGTGAAGCGTTTCTGCGCCATCTGATTGAAGCCGCAGTCGAAGCTTATCCACACATTCCTGTGGTGATGCATCAGGATCATGGCCAGTCGCCAGCCGTGTGTATGGCAGCGATCAAGTCCGGTTTCACATCCGTGATGATGGATGGTTCTTTGATGGAAGATGGCAAATCGGTCGCCAGTTACGAATACAACGTAGAAGTTTCACGTAAGGTAGTGGAATTTTCTCATGCAATCGGCGTGACAGTCGAAGCGGAACTGGGTGTACTTGGCTCCCTGGAAACCATGATGGGCGACAAAGAAGACGGTCACGGCGCGGATGGTAAAATGACGCGTGAACAGTTGTTGACTGACGTTCAGCAAGCGGCTGATTTTGTGAAACAAACCCAATGTGACGCGCTGGCGATTGCGATCGGTACTTCCCACGGTGCGTACAAATTCTCTCGCAAGCCAACTGGCGATATTCTGGCGATTGACCGCATCAAAGAAATCCATGCGCGTATTCCGAATACACATCTGGTGATGCACGGTTCCTCTTCAGTTCCTCAGGAACTGCTGGCTGAAATCCGTGAATTCGGCGGCGACATGAAAGAAACCTACGGTGTACCCGTAGAAGAAATCATCATCGGTATTCAGAATGGTGTACGTAAAATCAACATCGATACCGATATCCGTCTGGCGATGACTGGTGCGATCCGTCGTTATATGGCAGAGAATCCAGGTAAATTTGATCCTCGCGACTATCTGAAACCAGCACGTGAAGCCGCTAAACTGGTTTGTAAAGCACGTTATCTGTCTTTCGGTTGCGAAGGTCAGGCTGCAAAAATCAAACCCGTTGCACTGGAAAAAATCGCCGAGCAGTACAAAAAAGGCACGCTGGCTCAAATCGTCAACTAAGCTGATGTGATCCTTCAGGGCGCAACGATCGCGCCCTGAACATTTTTGCAGAATCAACATGGTTGTACCAGAAAAGTATTGAAAACTCATGACTACCCAAATCAACTCCACACTCCATTCCCTGCCTCTGTTAGGCCGTGGCAAAGTTCGTGATAACTACGCTGTTGGCGACGACAAATTGCTGATCGTGACCAGTGATCGTTTATCCGCGTTCGATGTCATCATGTCTGAACCTATTCCGGACAAAGGTCGTGTGTTGAACCAGATGGCAAATTTCTGGTTTGAAAAACTTGGCCATATTGTGCCAAATCACCTGACTGGCGTTGCACCGGAATCTGTGGTGGCGGCGGATGAGGTGGAGCAGGTTCGTGGTCGTGCAGTGGTGGCAAAACGCCTGAAGCCGATTATGGTCGAAGCAGTAGTGCGCGGCTATATCATCGGTTCTGGCTGGAAAGATTATCAGGATAGCGGCGCCATCTGCGGAATCACATTGCCTGCCGGATTGCCACAAGCGGCAAAATTGCCAGCGCCGATTTTCACACCGGCTGCCAAAGCTGACATGGGCGAGCACGATGAAAATATCAGCTATGCTGAAATGGAACAGCGTATTGGTGCCGAACTGGCAGCGAAGATCCGTGATATCAGTATCCAGCTGTATTCGGAAGCCGCTGAATATGCCGCAACACGTGGCATTATCATTGCTGATACCAAGTTTGAATTTGGTCTGGATGACAACGGCGTATTGCATCTGATGGATGAAGTATTGACGGCTGATTCGTCACGCTTCTGGCCTGCAGATTCGTATGCAACCGGTATTTCGCCACCTTCTTTTGACAAGCAGTTTGTGCGTGATTATCTGGAAACTATTACCAGCTGGAACAAGACGGCACCTGCGCCAAGTCTGCCGGATGATGTTGTGCAGAAAACCGCAGCCAAGTACCGCGAAGCGCTTGAGCGTCTGACGGGCGAAACCTTAAAGGCATGAGCATGGCACAAGCAGATAAAGTCCTTGTTGGTGTTGTGATGGGCTCCTCTTCGGATTGGGACGTCATGCAAAATGCCGTTTCTATCCTGAAAGAGTTTGGCATTCCGTTTGAAGCGCAGGTTGTTTCAGCGCATCGTATGCCCGACGATATGTTCACCTATGCTGAAACAGCGCGTGAACGTGGAATTCGCGCCATCATCGCTGGTGCCGGTGGTGCAGCACATTTGCCTGGCATGATTGCAGCAAAAACCATTGTGCCGGTGTTTGGTGTGCCGGTACCATCCAAATATCTGCGTGGCGAAGATTCTTTGTTGTCGATAGTGCAGATGCCAAAAGGCATCCCGGTGGCGACCTTCGCGATTGGCGAAGCGGGCGCAGCGAATGCCGCACTGGCAGCGATTGCCATGCTGGCGACGACGGATGATGCACTGGCGCAACAACTGTTGGATTTCCGGGCGAAGCAAACACAGGTCGCACGCGACATGGTGTTGCCGGTATAAGCGGTTAACAGGGGTTTGCCAGCACCAGACTAACGGCGACCCTCTTGATGCGCAATCGATGAGCAAAAAATGAGCAAAAACCACGATAACGATGGCAATGAAGACGACGATGGCGGCTTTTTGCTCTTTGATCAACTCTCATGAATAAGCGATGGCTCATCAGTCAGTCGTCACAAGTTATTGATCTTTGCTCATCAATCGCGGTCATTCCGGATGCTATACCTGTCCCCTACGCCGTAGCGTTTGGAAAGCTGATGAAAGACTGCTTTGCGGATCGATTTGAAGGTTGATTTAACTCTGATTCGTGGCGCTGATTCGTACGCCAGATGCAGTAGTTTCAATCCGATGGGTTGACGGATTCCCACTGCTGTCACTCTGCTGAAGCGTGTATCAAGATGGCTTCAATGAAGATGGCTTCAATGCGCGTATGGATGAATTTTTTGCTGTAGTGATTATCTGCTTTACAAGAGTAGATTTGTTTTGTGCTGACATGGCAGCAGACCAGACATGATGTTGGTTGCCCCGCAGTAAACGAAATAAGCTGTTTATATACTCCCCATAGTATGCTTTTCTGTGCCTTGTAATATCAGGGGAATGGCGGGATAACTGAATTTTCAGGGGGGAGTATCTCCTGTTCCACATATTTTTGATGCCACGGTAGAGTAAAGTATCTGGCACTATTTCAATTTTGACTATCATGACTATCGACAAGCAAGTACGCCAACGGCATTCTCTCTTACCCAATACCGATCAAAGCTGGCTGGGTATCATGGGGGGCGGTCAGCTCGGACGCATGTTTGCGCAAGCTGCCCAGTCTATGGGATATCGCGTTGCTGTGCTGGAGCCTGAGGCTGGTTGTCCGGCTGCTCAGGTCGCCAATCATCACTTGCAGGCAGATTACGATAATGAAGACGGCTTGGCGGCTTTGAGCAAGCTGGCGGCTTCCGTGACGACTGAGTTTGAAAATGTCCCCGCCAGCAGCCTGAGTTTTCTGGCAAACACCGGATTTGTCGCGCCTGCCGCAGCTTGCGTTTCCATTGCTCAGGATCGACTGGTCGAAAAGCATTTTTTTACTCGTTGTGCCATAGAGACGGGTGTTTATCCCGCCCCACACTGGGGAATTGCTAACCAGAATGATGTTGCCAGTGCCAAGCAGGATTTATTTCCCGGCATCTTGAAAACTGCCCGCATGGGTTACGATGGCAAAGGACAAGTCAGGGTAAAAACTCGTGAAGAACTGGCGGCTGCTTTTGCCGACATGAAAGGGCAGGTCTGCGTACTGGAAAAAATGTTGCCCCTGGCCTACGAAGTCTCTGTACTGGTGGCACGCGGTGTTGATGGTCAGTCTGTTGTCTATCCGATTGCAGAAAACGTGCATCGCGATGGTATCTTGTTCACGACCCTCGTTCCTAGTCCACATGTGTCGGATGAGATTGCGGATAAAGCCCAGAAAGCGGCGCTTGCCATCATCGCTGAACTGGGCTATGTCGGTGTATTGTGTATAGAATTTTTTGTCTTGCAAGATGGCTCGCTGGTTGTCAATGAAATGGCACCGCGTCCACATAATAGCGGGCACTACACGATAGATGCCTGCGTGACCAGTCAGTTTGAACAGCAAGTTCTGGCATTGGCCCAATTGCCGCTGGGCGATGTGCGCCAGCATTCTCCGGCCGCGATGCTCAATATTCTCGGCGATGTCTGGTTTGATGTGCATTCGGATATTGCGCGCACACCGGCATGGGACAAGGTACTGGCGTTGCCGGGTGCCAAGTTACATTTGTATGGCAAGGCGGAGGCGCGTCGTGGACGTAAGATGGGGCATGTCACCTTCGTTGCTCCGACGCTGGAACAGGCGCAGTCTTCGCTGACACAGGCTTGCCTGATTCTGGGAATTGCCGTACCGGAGCAGGTATGAGCGTTGTCGCCCCTACCACTTCTGCCGCTTCTGCCATTGCTGAAGCGGCAGAGGCACTGGAAGCAGGTCGCCTCGTCGCTTTTCCTACCGAAACAGTCTATGGCCTTGGTGCCGATGCAGAAAATCCGGCCGCAGTTGCGCGTATTTATCAGGCCAAGGGGCGTCCTTCCGATCATCCTGTGATTGTGCATCTGGCACCCGGAGCCGATATTCATTATTGGGCGTCGGATATTCCGCCAATGGCAGAACAACTGATTAACGCATTCTGGCCCGGCCCTCTGACCCTGATTGTCAAACGAGCTGCGCATATTCCAGATGCCGTTTCAGGCGGGCAGGATACTGTTGGTTTGCGTTGTCCTTCGCATCCTGTTGCGCAGGCATTATTGTCGTCGTTTAAAGCTGGCAAAGGTGGTATTGCTGCGCCGTCTGCGAATAAATTCGGCCATGTCAGCCCGACGACTGCGCAGCATGTGGAAGAGGAATTTCCACAAGAAATATTGCCAGGCGGATTGATTGCCAGTGTGCTTGATGGAGGGCAAAGTGAGGTCGGAATAGAGTCAACCATCCTTGATCTGAGCCGCCTGGCGACGCATGGCCCGGTATTGTTGCGCCCTGGCCATATCAGCGCAGCGCAGCTGGCAGAAGTGACAGGAATCATGCCAGCCAGCCCGGATGCCACAGCGCCACGTGCCTCGGGCACTCTGGACGCCCATTATGCGCCGCAGACACCTGTTGCGCAGGTTTCCGCTTCCGAGCTTTTGCCCTTGATTGCAACATTATGCGCAAAGAATAAAAAAATCGCCGTCATGAGTATGCAGAAGACCGTTACTGACGAACTGCTGGCACATCGCCAGATGCCTGCGGAGCCTGTTGCCTACGCACATGATCTATACGCTGCGTTACGCGATCTGGATCATGCGCATGCCGACGTGATTCTGGTGGAGTCGTTGCCGCAGGACAAAGCCTGGCAAGGTATCAACGATCGTTTGCGACGTGCAGCATTTGATTCCCGCCATATCGTGCAGACACTCTGTGCTGATTAATGACGTCATTGATAGAACCAATTGCTTACCTCAATTGATTGTCTATTGATTGCCTGTTCATTGCTGATTGAGCAGATAGAGTTACTAAATAGATTCAGTAAGCAAATCTACTAAGCAGATCCAGTCTTGCCGGGACATGCGGACAGACAATCAGCAGAGAATCACCATAGAATCAGCAGCGATGTGCAGGCAGAACGCCGGCACGACTTTATTTGTAGATCAGCTTCATTGCCAGAATGAAGGTTGATAGTCCGAGTGTAATGCTATTGGCAATGATAATCGGCCATGCCATCAACAGAATCCCATACACCATCCATAGAAAAACACCGCTGACCAGAATGATATACATACCCAGCGAAATACCTTCGGCCCGTTTGCGACGCCAGGTCAGCCAGGCTTGAGGAATAAAGGCGGTGGTTGTCATGCAGGCGGCAAAGTAGCCGACGACATCGGCATTGAGAATAGTCATTGCGAATGAGAGATGGACTGTAAAAACTGACCTGAGTGAAAAATCAGCGGTGCTTGTGGCGTGAATTCGCAGTGTTCGACTTCGCCCACAAAAATCACATGATCGCCTTCCGGATAACGGCTGCGATTATGGCATTCAAACCATGCCGAGGCACCTTCTAAAATCGGATGACCGGTGCGCGACAAGGTAAATGCGACGTTTTCAAAACGATCTTTTTTACGACTGGCAAATTGCTCCGCCAACCACGCCTGCTTTTCAGACAGGATATTCACGACATAATGCGAATTACCGCTGAAAACCTGCATACTGTTGGCTGTGTTACCCAGGCTCCAGAGTATCAGCGGAGGATCAAGCGAGACAGAGTTGAAAGAACTCGCGGTCAGACCAAGAAAAGTGCCATCTTCGAGACGTGTCGTGATGACAGTCACACCAGTAGCAAACTGGGACAGCGCATTACGGAAATGACGGGTATCAAAATCGCGCTTTTCAGCGCGGGGAGAGCGGGTGTGCATCGGTATTCCATCGTTCTTTTTTTGCCATTATCCCAGATTTCCACATTTTGGTTGATGAAAGCGCTCTGTGTTAAACTTGCGCTCTTGTCTTTTTCTGGTTTTTTCGTTTAAGTAATTGATTTATTTGAATTTTTTACTTTATTTGTAGAAGGCGACGTTTATGAATCAGCTGCTGTCCCGCCGTACCGCTATGCTCCTGATGCTGTCCGGCGTCAGTGCCAGCGTGTTGGCGCAAGTGCCTGCGACGCGTAATTTTCCGGCGAATACCAAGCGTGGCGTGCTGGATATGTCTGCTTATCCCGATGTGATGATGGACAAAAAAATCAGAAATATTGCGCCAGGATTACGTATCTACACCACAGAAAACCTGATGGTCACCGTCGGAAGCCTGAACGCGAGCAATATCGTTGTGAATTACACGGAAAGTAATTATGGCGATATCGAAAAAATCTGGATATTGACGCAAGCAGAAATCGACAAAGTGCTGCCGCCAGTAGAAGTATGGAAAGCGATTCCGTTTAAAAATCCATAGAACTCATCAATATCCATCAAAATCCGATCAGTTATTAAGCTGTTTTAGACCTAGTTTTTCAGAACAATTCAGAATGATTATGCAAAAAAAAGTCTTTATCAAAACCTTTGGCTGCCAGATGAACGAGTATGACTCCGACAAAATGGCCGATGTATTGAACCTAGCCGATGGTCTGGTGAAAACGGATACTCCCGAAGATGCAGATGTCATTCTGCTCAACACCTGTAGCGTACGCGAAAAAGCATCGGAAAAAGTATTTTCTGATCTTGGCCGCTTGCGCGAGCTCAAGCGTAAAAAGCCAGATTTACTGATCGGTGTTGGTGGTTGCGTCGCCTCGCAAGAAGGTGAGGCGATCATCAAGCGTGCACCTTACGTTGACGTTGTGTTTGGTCCGCAGACCTTGCACCGGTTGCCACAATTGATCGACGCACGCCGCAGCTCAGGTCGCTCTCAGGTCGATATCAGTTTCCCTGAAATTGAAAAATTCGACCACATGCCGCCAGCGAAAGTAGAGGGGGCGACGGCGTTTGTATCGATCATGGAAGGTTGCAGCAAATATTGCAGTTATTGTGTCGTTCCCTACACCCGTGGCGAAGAAGTGTCACGTCGATTCGAAGACGTGCTGGCAGAAGTGGCCGGTCTGGCAGAGCAGGGCGTGAAGGAAATCACCTTGCTGGGACAGAACGTGAATGCCTATCGCGGTGTGATGGAAGATGGCGAAATCGCCGACTTTGCTTTGCTGATCGAATATATAGCAGAGTTTCCACAGATAGAGCGCATCCGTTTTGTGACCAGTCATCCTAAAGAATTTACCCAACGCTTGATCGATTGTTATGCCAAGGTTCCCAAACTGGTGAATCATCTGTATCTGCCAGCACAGCACGGTTCTGACCGAATTTTGTCAGCGATGAAGCGCGGTTATACCGCCATCGAATATAAATCGGTATTGCGCCGCTTAAAGCAGGTGCGTCCTGATATTTCTGTATCGTCCGATTTCATTGTCGGCTTTCCCGGCGAAACAGATGAAGACTTTAACGCGTTGATGAAGCTGATTGATGATGTTGGCTTTGACAATAGTTTCAGTTTTATTTTCAGTCCACGTCCAGGCACACCAGCAGCTAATCTGGCAGATGACACTCCGGCAGAACTGAAGCTGCGCCGGCTTCAACACTTGCAGGCAGTGATCGATGCCAATACTAAAAAATACAGCAATGCCATGATCGGCACGGTACAGCGCATTCTGGTTGAAGGCCCTTCCGTCAAAGATGCGAATGAGTTACAGGGGCGCACAGAAAATAACAGGGTGGTTAATTTTGCCGGACCACAGTCATTGATCGGTACTCTGGTCAATACGCGCATTACTGAGTCCTACAATTATTCTTTACGTGGCGAATTAGTCGAAGAGGCAGTGGCAGCATAATGGCAAACATTCCCGTGCCTGTATCTCATTTCATTCCGCAGCCTCTGGATAATCACCGACTGGCAAATTTGTGCGGACCACTTGATGAAAATCTACGTCAGATTTCTGCGGCGCTGGATGTCACCATTTTTCGTCGTGGAGAGAAATTCATTATCAGCGGTCACAATGGCGAGCGTGCACAGGCCTTACTGGAGCATTTTTACGCGCTGGCGAAAAAAGTGATTTCGATCGATGAAGTTCAACTGGCGTTGGTGGAGCAGCGTGCGAATCATTCTGCCAAACCTGTCGTCAAAGAAGCGACTCATGCAAAATCGCGAGCGGTTGTTGATATCGCTGAAAACGACGAGCCAGAAGTAATTGAAAGCCCGGTATTAAAAACACGCCGTGCCGATCTGCGTGGCCGCACACCGCACCAGAACCAATATCTGAAAGCCATTGTCGAGCACGATATTACCTTTGGTATTGGCCCGGCAGGTACGGGTAAAACCTATCTCGCGGTTGCCTGTGCTGTTGATGCACTGGAACGTGATGCCGTCAAGCGTATTGTACTGACACGCCCCGCAGTGGAGGCCGGGGAGCGACTGGGCTTTTTGCCTGGCGATCTGGCACAGAAGGTCGATCCTTATTTGCGCCCCTTATACGATGCTTTGTATGACTTGCTGGGGTTTGATCGCACCCAGAAAATGTTTGAGAAACAGGCGATAGAAATTGCGCCTCTGGCTTACATGCGTGGACGCACACTCAATCATGCCTTCATCATTCTGGATGAGGCGCAAAACACGACTCCTGAACAGATGAAAATGTTTTTGACGCGCATAGGTTTCGGCAGTAAAGCAGTCGTGACCGGCGATACTACTCAGGTAGATTTACAGCGCGGACAAAAAAGTGGCCTGATTGATGCGTGTCAGATATTGCACGATGTACGTGGGATTGCTTTTACGCAGTTTAGTAGTGCGGACGTCGTGCGCCACCCTCTGGTCGGGCGTATCGTCGATGCTTATGAAGCCGCTAATGTCAGTGCCAGCGAGCACAGTGCTGCTATCGGTCTGCTAAAAAATGCTACACATCTGAATGCTCATCATGGTCGCAAAAAATAATCCAACACCCAAACTCTCCCTCTCCGTGCAATATGCTGATACACGTTTGCAGGAGCTATTGCCGCGTCCTCTGTTACGTAAAACAGTACAGGCTGCCTTGTATTTTCCTGCCGAGTTAACGCTGCGCTTTGTTGATGCGGAAGAGGGGCGCGTTCTGAACCGCGACTATCGTGGGAAAGACTATGCAACCAACGTGCTGACCTTTGCCTACACCGAAGATGAAGATGCCGAAGTCACTCAGGCAGACATTATTTTGTGTACGGATGTTCTGCAGACAGAAGCACAGGAACAGAAAAAATCAGTCACAGATCATGCTCGCCATCTGATTGTGCATGGTGTGTTGCATGCGCAGGGTTATGATCACGAAACTGATGAAGAAGCCGAAGAAATGGAAGCACTGGAGATCCAAATTCTGGCAGCGCTGGGATTGGCCAATCCTTATCTTTAAACAATTGCCGTTGCAGAGTCTGATGTCTGGTTGGCATTATTCCTGAATCCCGGGAAAAGACCCTGCATGCATTTCATCGACCTATATCGACTTATTTACCCTAGCGCATAGTGGAGCGCCGACATGGCAAGCATATTGCGAAAACCAAGGCGCGGACGACGAATTAACATGGGTGGCCGAGATGTTGTCGCCTATGGACTGCGCACCCAGTTCTGGCAAGATATTTATTATTATTCGATGACCTCCAGTTGGCCGGTATTTTTTGCTGCAGTCGCTATCGTCTTTGTCTTGTTTAATGTTCTTTTTGCCGGCTTATATTCTTTAGGCGATCACCCGATTGGCAACCTGACGCCAGATAATTTTCTGGGTATTTTTTTCTTCAGTGTTGAAACACTGGCGACTGTCGGTTACGGTGACATGCATCCGCAGACGGTGTACGGGCACAGTATTGCCACGATAGAGATTTTTGTTGGCATGGCCAGTGTCGCGTTGATTACCGGCGTCATGTTTGCGCGGTTTTCCAGGCCGCGATCCAGTATTATTTTTGCAGACCATCCCGTAAGTCATGTATCTGAAGGTCGTCGTGTGCTGTTGATTCGTATGGCGAATGCCCGTATGAATATTATCAGCGAAGCCTCTGCAAAACTGAGGCTGATGAAAAATGAGGTTTCACCGACGATGGGGAGTTTTCGCAAAATCGTCGATATGAAACTTGAGCGTGAACAGCACCCCATTTTTGTATTGGGATGGACGGTTATTCATGTGATCGATGCCGACAGTCCTTTGTATGGACATACCCCCGAATCGCTCAAGGCCATGCAGGCAGCACTGATACTGAGTGTGGAAGGCGTGGACGATACCACTAGCCAGACTCAGCGTGCCAGACATTACTATCCCTGCAACCTGATTCGCTGGAATCACCGGTATGTCGATATTTTTTCTGGCGCCAGTAATCGTACCCCGAAGATTCATTATGAGCGGTTTCATGATTCTGAAGAGGTTCCAGAGCCGGAACCGGATGAACTTTAAGCCATCAGCAAGATGGAGGCGTATGGTTGTTCCGAGGATTCAGACAATACTGCCAGAAGCGTATAAATCATTGTTTTTCGTCGTATTTTCTACTTAAAAACCAACAAAATTTTGGAAATGACGCACTTTGTTGTATTCTGTAGGATTGAAACAACGGCGTTACGCCCACTATGCAAGAGCACTCTAGTAAGGTCAGATCATCTGACCTTAAACCCCATCGGTCTTTGTTTGAACGATTGACCGCATTGATTTCTCCCGAACCTGAGAACCGCGCTGAACTGCTGGAAGTATTGCACGATGCGCAAGAACGTAATCTGATCGATGCTGATGCTTTGGCAATGATCGAGGGCGTATTTCAGGTGTCTGATTTGTCCGCCCGCGACATCATGATTCCACGCTCCCAGATGGACGTGATTGATATCTCCAAGCCGATAGAAGAATGGATGCCCGAAGTGTTATCGACCGCGCATTCTCGTTTTCCGGCGATTGATGGCGACCGCGATAAAGTCGTTGGCATCTTGCTTGCAAAAGACTTATTACGCTACTACGCGGAAGAAGTATTTGAGGTCCGCGACATGTTGCGCCCGGTGATTTATATTCCTGAGTCAAAACGGCTGAATATCCTGTTGCGTGATTTCCGTGCTAACCGCAATCATATTGCGATGGTCGTTGACGAATATGGTGGTGTGGCAGGGCTTATTACGATTGAGGATGTACTTGAACAGATCGTTGGTGACATTGAGGATGAGTATGACTTCGACGAAGAAGAAGATAACATTCTGGTCCTCGATAGTAAGGACATACATCAACGCTGGCGTGTCAAAGGCCTGACAGAAATCGAGCAGTTCAACACCGTGCTGGGAACTTCCTTATCCGATGAAGACGTTGATACGATAGGTGGATACGTCGCCAGCCACCTTGGACGTGTTCCACACAAGGGGGATGAATTCGATATCGGTAATCTGCGGTTTGAAGTCTTGCGAGCTGATGCGCGCCAGGTGCAGATGCTTCTGGTTGAGCAATTGCCAGCATCATTCTCCGATGAATAAACAGGAGAAGCCTTTCCTGTTATCGTTGTCTTACCGTTCGTCCATCCTGCTGATGCTCATTGCAGGTGGGTTGAACGTGTTTTCTTTTGCCCCCTTTCATTGTTGGCCACTACAGATAGCTGGCCTGATGTTACTGTTTTCATTGTTGGCGCGCGAGGGAACATCGGCATTCACGCAGCGTCAATCCATGTGGTTGGCGTGGTCATACAGCTTTGCCTGGCTATCGACCAGTGTCAGTTGGTTACTGATTGCGCTGACACGTTATGGCGGTTTGCCTATGCCAGTCGCTTTGCTGGCGGTGAGCCTGCTGGCAGCGTTCCTCGGATCGTATGCGGGACTGCTGGTATGGTTGGCTCAGTGGCTCAGGCAACGCTGGCATTTCACTTCAACCGTATTTGTGTTGCTTGTCCTGCCTGCTGCCTGGACTCTGGCTGAGTGGCTGCGCATCTGGCTGCTGACCGGCTTTCCCTGGGTTATTTCCGGCTATGCCCATACCGCAAGTCCGCTGGCTGGATTCGCTCCGGTGTTCGGCGTACTGGGATTATCGTGGCTGAATGCGTTGATTGCAGGAATGTGTGCCAGCACAATGATCGTCAGAAAAAAAGCATTTCCTCTGGTAATAGCCTTGTGCCTGTTCATTGCCGGATGGGCTTTGGGAAAAATAGAATGGACTCTGCCGTACGGACACTCCTTGAGCGTGAGTTTGTTGCAGGGGAATGTCGCTCAGGATATGAAATTCGACCCGGATCATATTGTCGAATCGCTGAGTCTGTATCACGACATGATTCTTGCAGCGCCTGCTGATCTGGTTGTCACACCAGAGACCGCATTGCCGGTGTTGTCTTCCCAATTACCCGTTGATTACCTGCCCATGATCAATGCTTTTGCACAGCAGACGCATAGCGCGGTGGTGTTGGGCCTTGGTGTCCATGATGGCGGTCAGCGCTACTCAAACAGCGTACTGGGATTCTCCCCACTGCACCAGCAGCGGGCGTATCGCTACGACAAACATCATCTGGTACCGTTTGGCGAATTTGTTCCTTTCGGCTTCCGGTGGTTTGTTGATATGCTGCATATCCCACTCGGAGATTTCTCCAGTGCGGGCTTGATGCAGGCGCCGATGCAGGTGCGTGATCAGTCGGTCATGCCAAATATCTGTTATGAAGATTTGTTCGGAGAAGAAATTGCGCAGCAATTGTCGGCACAGATTTCAGCAGGTGGACCGGTGGCAAATATGTTGCTCAATACCTCAAATCTGGCATGGTATGGCGATTCGATTGCGATTGATCAGCATTTGCAGATATCTCAGATGCGTGTACTGGAAACCGGACGTCCCATGCTGCGGGCAACCAATACCGGCGCTACGGCAGTGATTGATATTCATGGTGTTGTTATTGACCAGCTGTTGCCGCTGACGCGTGGAACTTTACATGCAACAGTGCAGGGGCGTTCAGGAAAAACACCCTATCTTCTGTTTGGTAACGCCAGCGTGCTGTTGCTGATTCTTCTGAGTTTGCTGCCCGCTGTCTGGAGTGGACGGCAGCACCGGTCTGCTACCGTCTGAGTGGACGTCAGCGCTGCGGGCTGCAGCGTGAGCTCTGCTGTCCGTGAATTATTTATTGATGATATTCGCGTCAATATCCGCAAGACACTCACGACCACGCGGGCTGATTTCCAGACGTCCTGTTTCTTCATTTTGCATCACATGTCCCTTTTTGCCGAGAAAGGTCGCCACTGTGCCGGATAGTACTACTTCCGGATTATTGGCAATGGCGCGCAGACCATCAATGCATTGCTTGATGAATAGCGTCTGACGCCCATTTTCAGTCAACTCCAGTGTGCCATCTTTGCGATAGGTAAGTAATTTGATACCTGTCAGGCGTTTGGCATTCCGGCTGATGCAGGCGCTTGGTTTTGCCATCTTGGCGAGCTTGCTGACTTGTTCCAGCGCATCGTATTCATCGATACTTAATTTGTGACTCATTGCTGCTTTCTGTTGATATGAAATAATCTGATTCTGTAAATAAGGAGAGTAACTCCAATCGACCGAGTTGCCTTCCTGGTATGGATACTGCCAATACTGACATCGATGATGTGAGTTTGACCGGAATATAACATAGGGCAGGCTTTCTGATTTCATCTATGCTTAAAAATGAAGCAAGGTTTATACGGTTCAGCATTCGGGCGTATTGATATAGATCAATTTTCATCTTTGGTTCAATGTAATCCGCTACCTGATTTTTCATCATCAATGATCACGTATCTAGTTCTTTCGGCTAGCCTCCCCATCCTTTTGCCTTAGAAGAGTTGACCTTCAGGCGAATTTCTAAATAACCCCACACTCCTTAAGCTTATAGCACCTATAAAAGCAACAGGAGTTGATCATGGCAAGTGAAGGCAAAGCCTACTCGGTGCTGGGGGCCAGTACCCTGGCTTTTACCGTGTGTTTTACGATCTGGATGATGTTTGGTGTGATCGGTATCCCGATCAAGGCCAGTTTGCATCTGAACGAAACAGAATTTGGCCTGCTGACGGCAATGCCCGTTCTGACTGGCTCGTTGATACGCGTACCACTCGGCATCTGGACCGATCGTTTTGGTGGTCGCATTGTGCTGTTCCTGCTGATGCTATCAACAGTGCTACCTATTTATCTGATCAGCTATGCAACTACTTACTGGCATTTTCTGGTACTGGGCTTATTTGTCGGTCTGGCCGGAGGTTCATTTTCTGTAGGTACTCCTTATGTTGCACGCTGGTTCAAGAAAGAACGTCAGGGTCTGGCAATGGGAATTTTTGGTGCGGGTAACTCTGGTGCCGCAGTCAACAAGTTTATTGCGCCAGTCTTGATCGCTGCGGCTGGCTGGACTTTGGTACCCAAAGTCTATGCCGTCATGATGTTGTCAGCCGCACTGATTTTCTGGGTGTTTTCTGCGACTGATCCCAGCCATAACGTCAAATCGAATATCAGTTTTCTGGCGCAGTTGAAAATGCTGAAAGACCCGAAAGTCTGGCGCTACTGCCAGTATTACTCGGTTGTTTTCGGTGGGTATGTCGGGCTGAGTTTGTGGATGGTCAAATACTACGTGACTGAATACGGTTTTGATATCAAGAGCGCGGCTCTGCTGGCAGCCTGCTTTTCTTTGCCAGGTGGCGTATTGCGCGCGTTTGGTGGCTGGTTATCTGACAAATATGGTGCTTATAAAGTCACATGGTGGGTGATGTGGGTGTGCTGGGTAGCATTCTTTCTGTTGTCTTATCCACAAACGGATTTCAGCATTAAAACCATCAATGGCATGCAAACATTCCATATCGGTCTGACCCCTGTGCTGTTTACGTCGATTCTGTTTGTCGTGGGTATTGCGATGGCAGTTGGCAAGGCATCAGTCTTTAAATTTATTTCAGATGATTACAGCAGCAATATTGGCGCGGTGTCCGGTGTCGTTGGTCTTGCTGGTGGTCTGGGCGGATTTATCTTGCCTATTCTGTTCGGCGCGATTGTTGATATCACTGGCGTGCGCAGCTCCTGCTTCATGCTGCTTTATGGAACGGTATGTGTCTCTTTGGTATGGATGCACTTCCAGTTTCGCAGAGAAGGCATGCTGGCTGCCCAAGCTGTATTGCCTGTCTGAGCCGTGATCTACCGATTATTGAAAAGGAGTACAACATGAGTCATGTATTAACGCGATGGGAGCCAGAGAACAGCGATTTCTGGACGAAAGAAGGCAGTGGCATTGCGAACCGCAATTTGTGGATATCGATTCCCTGTCTGATGCTGGCCTTCTCTGTATGGATGTTATGGAGTGTGGTCGCTGCCAATCTGGATAAGGCAGGATTTCATTTTACGAAAGATCAGTTATTTTTCCTGACTGCGTTGCCAGCTTTGTCCGGTGCAACACTTAGAATTTTTTATTCCTTTCTCGTTCCTGTTTTTGGTGGTCGTAAATGGACCGCCTTGTCCACCGCCACCCTGTTGATTCCTGCGATAGGCATGGGAATAGCATTACAAGATCCAACAACCAGTTATTCCACCTTGTTGGTGTTGGCCTTGCTGTGTGGATTTGGTGGCGGTAATTTTAGTTCCAGTATGTCGAATATCAGTTTCTTTTTCCCAAAATCGCGTAAAGGCTACGCAACCGGGATGAATGCTGGTATCGGTAATCTGGGAGTTTCGGTTGTGCAATTCTTGACGCCGCTGGTTATTTCCTCCGCCATGTTTGGCGCGGTGATCTCTGGTGACGGTTACCTGTTTCATAATGTTAAAACCAACGCCGATAAAATGTTCTGGTTGTCGAATGCGGGTTTTATCTGGGTGCCATTTATTGTTGCTGCCACACTGGCTGCCTGGTTTGGCATGAACGATATTGCCTCTGCTAAAGCGTCATTTGCGGATCAGGCAGTGATTTTTAAGCGGAAACATAATTGGCTGATGTGCTGGTTATATATCGGTACATTTGGTTCATTTATTGGCTTTTCAGCTGGGTTTGCGATGTTGATCAAAGCGCAGTTTCCAGAAGTCGATGTCGCCAAATTTGCATTTCTCGGACCTCTGGCAGGTGCACTTGCTCGCCCGGTCGGCGGCATGATTTCTGACAAAATCGGTGGCGCACGCCTGACTTTGTGGGTATTTGCTGCGATGGTGGCCGTGATTGTGCTGGGTATATTGCCAGCATTACATGAACATCAGTTTATGATTTTCTTGTTGTCCTTCATTGGTATGTTCATCCTGACAGGATTGGGTAATGGTTCCACCTTCTGCATGATCCCGATTATTTTCATGACAGAAAGAGAGCGTGCTGTCGCAGGGCAAAGTGATGCGGCATTGAAGCAGGCGCGGCTGGATGCGGCTAAAGAATCCGCTGCAGTACTCGGCTTCTCTGGTGCGATTGGTGCGTACGGTGGTTTTTTCATTCCGCAGAGTTTTGGTACCTCCATCAGAATGACAGGCGCACCAGATATGGCGCTGTATGTGTTCATCGCCTTTTACATCAGTTGCATGGCGATTACCTGGTGGTATTACTCACGTAAAGGTGCAGAAATGCCTTGTTGAGCGACATATTTTTAGATCTCACCTTTCCTCCATTGTTGTCTGACAATGGAGGTTTTTTTTATGCTGTCCTGGTTACCTCCTCTTCACGACCTGTCATGTAATTTATGAATTGTGTGACGTATCGACATACGAAAAAATTCTTGAAACAAGCGCATCTGCCATAGCACCTTCTTCCTCAAAAAGTCATCGCGTTATTGCCGATCGTTATTGCCGATTTTGCACAATCCCTCACACCACTCAGGTTCCAGAGCGTGATTATTCTTAGCCTTGGATGGTAATGCAGCATGACCTGATGCCGTTCGCTGCAATGATGGCCTAGTTCTTTAGACCTAGCTGGTCTAGTGCCAATGCAGACGATTTTCTATCGCACCGAAGAATGTTCGTCTGACGCATAAATTCATACACTCCTCATATAGAACAAATCGATGACGTGGGCACTTCGCTCACCTGATATGGAGTTTACGATGAGTCATTTTCTGGATAGATTGAAGTTCATGTCGCGGGTGAAGTCTACCTTCTCCGACGGTCATGGTGCTGTGGTGGAAGAAGACCGCAAATGGGAGAACGCATACCGCAGCCGCTGGCAGCACGACAAAATCGTGCGCTCAACACATGGCGTGAATTGCACGGGCTCTTGTTCGTGGAAGGTCTATGTCAAGAATGGCCTGATTACCTGGGAAACCCAGCAGACTGATTATCCACGTACTCGCCCTGATCTGCCTAACCATGAACCACGCGGTTGCCCACGCGGTGCTTCGTATAGCTGGTATGTGTATTCAGCGCAACGCGTCAAATACCCGATGATCCGCGGTCGTCTGATGGAAATGTGGCAAGAAGCCCGTAAAACCATGGGTCCGATTCAGGCATGGGAATCCATCAGCCAGGATCCGGTGAAAGCCAAGCGTTATAAATCCGTACGTGGCCTTGGTGGCTTTGTACGTGCTGATTGGGATACTGCGCAAGAAATCATTGCTGCGGCGAATGCTTTTACTGTCAAAAAATTCGGTCCAGACCGCGTGGTTGGTTTCTCACCAATTCCTGCGATGTCGATGGTGTCTTACGCTGCTGGTGCACGTTACCTGTCATTGATCGGTGGCGCTTGCTTGTCTTTCTACGACTGGTACTGCGATTTGCCACCAGCCAGCCCGCAAGTATGGGGTGAACAGACTGACGTACCTGAATCTGCTGATTGGTACAACTCCACTTACCTGATGGTCTGGGGCTCGAACGTACCTCAAACACGTACACCAGACGCCCACTTCTACACAGAGGTACGCTACAAAGGTACCAAGACCGTTGCTGTGTCTTCTGACTTCGGTGAGATGGTCAAGTTTGGCGATATCTGGATGGCGCCTAAGCAAGGTACGGATGCGGCTTTGGCTATGGCGATGGGCCATGTGATCCTCAAAGAATTCCATCTGAACGGCAAGTCTGATTACTTCCGCAGCTATGTCAAACAATATACCGACATGCCTATGCTGGTACGACTGGTGGAGCGAAACGGTTCCTATGTGCCAGATCAGATGTTACGCGCATCACAGTTGCCGGGCAATCTGAATGAAGCCAACAATCCTGATTGGAAAACTTTGGCGATTGATGAACTGACAGGCGAAATTATTTCGCCAAACGGTTCAATTGGATATCGTTGGGGGGAAGGAAAATTTGATGATGGCGCTAAAGTTGGTCGCTGGAATCTGGAATCCAAAGATGGTCATTCAGGTCGTGAAATTGATCCACAACTGAGTCTGATCGGCAAGCATGATGAAGTGGTCAGCGTCGGGTTCAGTTATTTTGGCGGAACCGATGCCAACGACATGCTGTTGCGTAACTTACCAGCAAAACGAATCACCCTAGCCGACGGCAGTATTGCGCTGGTAGCGACGGTTTATGATTTGTCGATGGCAAATTACGGTGTTGATCAGGGGCTTGGTGGTGCGGTTGCAACATCGTATGACGATGATGTTCCTTATACTCCGGCATGGCAGGAAAAACATACCAGTGTCAAACGTGATCTGGTGATTCAGGTGGCGCGCGAATTTGCGCAAAATGCCCATGACACACAAGGCAAGAGCATGGTGATCGTTGGCGCTGCGCTGAATCACTGGTACCACAACGATATGATTTATCGCGGCATCATCAATATGCTGATGATGTGCGGCTGTGTTGGTAAGTCGGGTGGTGGCTGGGCACATTATGTGGGGCAGGAAAAACTGCGTCCACAGTTTGGTTGGGCACCATTGGCATTTGCCAGCGACTGGACTCGTCCTCCACGCCAGATGAATGGCACCAGTTTCTTCTACGCACACACCAGCCAATGGCGTCATGAAAAACTGGCGATGGATGAAATTCTTGCTCCGACAGCAGATAAATCCAAAATAAGTCACATGAGCATGATTGATATGAATGCCAAGTCTGAACGTCTGGGCTGGTTGCCATCTGTGCCGCAACTCGAAACCAATCCGCTGGATGTTTGTGATGCCGCTGCTGCGGCAGGTCAGGAACCACAGGAATACCTGAAAAACGGACTGAAATCCGGCAGTATCAATATGAGTTGTGATGATCCGGATAATCCAAAAAATTTCCCGCGCAATATGTTTGTCTGGCGTTCGAATATTCTGGGAAGTTCCGGTAAAGGCCACGAA
This sequence comes from Undibacterium sp. SXout7W, assembly GCF_049339385.1. Classification (NCBI taxonomy): domain Bacteria; kingdom Pseudomonadati; phylum Pseudomonadota; class Betaproteobacteria; order Burkholderiales; family Oxalobacteraceae; genus Undibacterium; species Undibacterium sp. SXout7W. The sequence goes on from NZ_JBMPPF010000001.1 coordinate 267,716, forward strand.
TATTTTCTGAAATATTTATTGGGTACGCAGAATGCTTTGTTTGATGATCCTGATGAGGCCATCAAGCCTTCCGAAGTAAAATTCCGTGCAGAAGCCGCAGAAGGTAAGCTCGATTTACTCACTGTGCTCGATTTCCGTATGAGTACCACTTGTCTGTATGGCGACATCGTGTTGCCAACAGCAACATGGTATGAAAAAGATGATTTGAACACTTCCGATATGCACCCATTCATTCATCCATTGAGTGAAGCGGTACAGCCTTTGTGGGAAAGTAAAACTGACTGGGAAATCTATAAAGGCATCGCCAAAAAATTTACCGAAATCGGTGGCGATTATTTGGGTACCCGCAAAGACATCGTGTTGCAGCCGCTGATGCACGACACACCAGGCGAGCTTGGTCAGGCGTTTGAACCAAAAGACTGGAAAAAAGGCGAGTGCGATCTGATTCCAGGAAAAACTGCGCCTAGCTTTATTGTGGTCGAACGCAATTACAAAGATATCTACAAAAAATTTACGTCGATCGGTCCTTTGCTCGATAAGTTCGGCAATGGCGGTAAGGGCATCAACTGGAATACCGAACATGAAGTGCATGAGATTGGTGGTATCACCAAAGTCGTGACAGAAGACGGCGTATCCAAAGGTCGTCCACGTCTGGAAACAGCGATTGATGCCTGCGAAATGATTCTGACCTTTGCACCGGAAACTAACGGTCATGTCTCAGTCAAAGCGTGGGAAGCGCTGGGCAAAATTACGGGACGTGATCATACGCATCTGGCCGTGGGCCGTGAGCATGACAAGATCCGTTTCCGCGATGTACAGGCACAACCACGCAAGATCATTTCTGCACCAACTTGGTCAGGTCTGGAATCGGAAGAAGTCAGCTACAACGCTGGTTACACCAATGTGCATGAATACATTCCTTGGCGCACGCTGACCGGTCGCCAGCAGTTTTATCAGGATCATCGCTGGATGCTGGATTTCGGTGAAGGACTGTGCGTCTATAAACCGGCAATTGATACCAAGACAGTCGCACCGATGCTGAACAAGTCACCGAATGGTGAAAAAGAAATCGTGTTGAACTTCATCACGCCGCATCAGAAGTGGGGTATTCATTCCACTTACTCAGACAATCTGCGGATGTTGACGCTTTCTCGTGGTGGTCCGCACGTATGGGTATCGGAAACAGAAGCAAAAGAAGCCGGTCTGGTGGATAACGATTGGGTGGAAGTCTTCAACAGCAACGGTACCTTGACTGCCCGTGTTGTCGTTAGTCAGCGTGTACCGAAAGGCATGTGTCTGATGTATCACGCTCAGGAAAAAATCGTGAATACACCAGGTGCTGAACTCAGCGGCAAACGTGGCGGTATTCATAATTCAGTGACCCGCGCAGTGTTGAAACCGACACACATGATTGGTGGCTATGCTCAGTTGGCATACGGCTTTAACTATTACGGTACGGTCGGTAGCAACCGGGATGAATTTGTGGTGTTACGTAAGATGAAAAAAGTAGATTGGTTAGAAGGCAAACTGGAAGAGGAGTCAGCATCATGAAAATTCGTGCACAAGTAGGCATGGTGCTGAATCTGGATAAATGTATTGGTTGCCACACCTGTTCCGTGACTTGTAAAAATGTCTGGACCAGTCGTGACGGCGTCGAATACGCATGGTTCAATAACGTCGAAACCAAGCCCGGTATCGGTTATCCGAAAGAGTGGGAAAACCAGAAGAAATGGAAGGGTGGCTGGCATCGTAACGACGCGGGCAAGCTGGAGCCTAAGCAAGGCGGCAAGCTGCGTATCTTGGCAAATATTTTTGCTAATCCTAATTTACCGTCGATAGACGATTATTACGAGCCATTTACATTCGATTACGAACATTTGCAGAATGCGCCATTACTGCAGACGCCACCCACTGCGCGTCCCGTTTCTGTCATCACCGGCAAAAAAATGGACAAGATCGTCTGGGGCCCAAACTGGGAAGATGATCTGGGCGGTGAATTCAGCGCCCGTAGCAAAGATGCTTTGTTCGAAGGTATTCAAAAAGAGATGTACAGCACCTTTGAATCCACCTTCATGATGTATTTGCCACGTTTGTGCGAACACTGTCTGAATCCGGCTTGCGTGGCTTCCTGCCCTTCCGGTTCGATTTATAAACGTGAAGACGACGGTATCGTATTAGTCGATCAGGATAAGTGTCGTGGCTGGCGCATGTGTATTTCTGGTTGCCCTTACAAAAAAATTTACTATAACTGGAGTTCTGGCAAGGCAGAAAAATGTACTTTCTGCTATCCACGGATTGAAGCAGGCCAGCCGACTGTCTGTTCAGAAACCTGCGTAGGCCGTATCCGGTATCTGGGTGTTTTATTGTATGACGCCGACAAGATAGAGGCCGCTGCATCAGTCGCTGATGAGCAGGATTTGTATGAGGCACAGCTCGGTTGCTTCCTGAATCCGCATGATCCTGCCGTGATTGCAGAGGCACGCAAGCATGGTATTCCTGAGAGCTGGATACAGTCAGCCCAGAAATCTCCTGTTTATAAAATGGCGATGGAATGGAAAATTGCGTTCCCGCTGCATCCTGAATATCGCACGCTGCCGATGGTTTGGTATGTGCCGCCACTGTCGCCTATTCAAAAAGCCGCAGAAGCAGGTCATATGGGTATGAACGGCATTATTCCCGACGTGAAGTCCTTGCGGATTCCTGTCCGTTATCTGGCGAATTTATTGACAGCGGGTAAAGAAGAACCTGTGCTCAAAGCACTCGACAGAATGCTGGCGATGCGTGCTTACAAACGTTCTGAAGTTGTGCATGGATTGCGCGATGAGGCTGTGCTCAAACAAGTGGGGCTGACGGCAGAGCAGGTCGAAGATATGTATCAGACCATGGCGATTGCGAACTACGAAGACCGCTTCGTGATCCCATCTTCGCATAAGGAAATGGTAGAGGACAGTTTCAATGAAAAAGGTAGTTGCGGATTTACTTTTGGCAATGGTTGTTCGGGTGGAACGTCAGATGGCGCATTGTTTGGCAAGAAGCCACAGGGTAGTGTGATTTTTGTCGATATGCCGAAATCACGCAAAAAACTTTCCACCACGGAATAACCAGACAGAGTGTGCAGTGCACACTCTGCATGAAAGGAAATCGTATGCAAATTTATCGCATTCTGTCGGCATTGCTCAGTTATCCCCAGCCGGAACTGATTGCAGCTTTGCCTGAAATTACACAAGCTCTGGAAACAGCAGAAGGAGAAGAGTTTCTGGCGCCTTTGCACACTTTGCTGACGTATCTTCAATCGAATGATCTGATCACGCTGCAAGAAAACTATGTCAGTACTTTTGACCGTACTCATTCACTGTCATTGCACTTGTTCGAACACATACATGGCGAGAGCCGCGATCGTGGACAGGCAATGGTGGATTTGATTGAGGAATACCGTTCGCATGGCTTTGAGCCAGAGGCCAGTGAATTACCTGATTACGTACCGTTGTTTCTGGAGTTTCTGAGTCTGATGGACGAAGCGACGTCTGAAAAATTACTGGGCGAGGCAATCCACGTCCTTGCAGCGATTGGCATGCGACTGCAACGCAATGGCAGTCCTTATAGCAATCTGTTTTTGTTACTCACCACGCTGACGGATGTGGTTCCACAAGAGCAGGGTGAGCCACCGGTACGGGATATGGATGATGCCATGGAAACCTTTGGCCCTGGCGCGGATGGTGTCGAACCATTGTTAAAGCCGAATCTGTCGGCGACACAGCCTCTGCATTTTTATCCTAAGCAGCCAGGTGCTGTTAGTGGTGTTGCAGTACCACGCTAAATACCACGTTCAACAGGGAGATGATCATGACTTATCTGCATCAATTTATTTACGGAATTTATCCGTATATCGCACTGGCGATTTTTCTGTTCGGTAGTCTGGCGCGTTTTGAACGAGAACAATACACCTGGAAAAGTGATTCCTCGCAGATGCTGCATACCGGCAATTTGCGTACAGGGAATATTCTGTTTCACTTAGGTATCCTCGGATTATTTTTCGGGCATCTGGTTGGTTTGCTGACGCCAGTGATCGTCTGGGACACGCTGGGTATTACCCACAGTGTCAAACAGATGATTGCGATGGTGGCCGGCGGTGTATTCGGTACCTTGTGCATGTCCGGTTTGCTGATACTGTTACATCGTCGCCTGACAGATGCACGTATTGCTGCGGTAACTAAAACGGGCGACAAGGTATTGTTGTTGTGGATTTTCCTGACACTGGGTCTGGGTTTATCTACCATCGCCGAATCTGCCAATCACAGCGATGGTCACATGATGGTATTGCTGATGACATGGGCGCAGCATATCGTGACTTTCCGTGGCGATGCTGCTGAATTCATCGTTGCTGCACCGCTGCTGTTCAAGTTGCACCTGTTCATGGGACTGAGCCTGTTCGTGATTTTTCCATTGACACGTCTGGTACATGTCTGGAGTGGTTTTGCTTCGGTGACATACCTCAGCCGCGCATGGCAGCTGGTTCGTCCTCGCTGATCAGTCGTGGATGTGATGAATGTGAGTTGGGTGATTGGGATGACGAGAGTGATTGGCAATCAGAAGCATGCCAATCACGTTGAAGGATTGTGGAGAATAACATGCCAGTGATAATCAATGGATATGAGCTGACCGATGCCGACATGGAGCGCGAATTACCTGCGCATCAGGATGCACCTGATGCGATGAAAAGCGCAATGACCGCGCTGGTATTACGACGTGTTTTACTGGATGAAGCACGTCAGCTGGGTTTGCAGCACGACGATGGAAATCAGGATGAAGATGCGCTGGTAGACGCCTTGTTACAACAAGAAGTCAAGGTTCCGGTGCCCGGTCGCGATGAGTGTCTGCGTCAGTATCAGGCTTATCCGGATCGTTTTACGGTGGGTGAATTGGCCGAAGCCAGTCACATTTTATTTCAGGTGACACCAGGAGTAGATCTGGATGCCTTGCGCAAGCATGCTGCCGTTGTGCTGGCAGATGTACAGGAAAACCCTGCCCTGTTTGCCGAGTGCGCAAAGGCCAATTCGAATTGTCCTTCCAGCGAAGTCGGCGGTAGTCTGGGGCAGATAGGACGCGGAGCAACTGTACCTGAATTTGAGCGCGCGCTATTTGCAGCAGAACCCAACAGCATTATTCCGCAACTGGTAGAAACCCGGTTTGGTTTGCATATCATCCAGTTGGGACGCAAGGTGGAGGGGCGTTTGTTGCCTTTTGACGAAATTGAGTCACGTATTGCAGCAGCGATGCATCAAGCCAGTCACGATCATGCAGTGCGTCAATATCTGCAATTACTGGTTGGACGCGCCAGTATTTCCGGTATTGATATGCCAGGTGCAGATAGTCCGCTGGTGCAATAGCAGGAAAAATCAGTAGGAATGGAGCAGGTATCAAGTCGTTAGTACAGTAGCTGTAACAGTAATAACAACAGTAAGCACAACGGCGGCTGTAGCATTGGGTATCAGGGTTCGGATTGTCACTGACTAACATCAACTGCCAATGACAATCCGGGCGATCAACACCGTTTTCTGGAGGGAATAACATCATGTCACAAGCAATGAAAGAAATGGTTCGTCAGCACATGGAATGTGACGAGCAGTTAAATCGTGTGGAGGCAGCGTTACATCGACGAGATATGCCGTCTGCCGGGCGCAATTTCAGATTGTTCAGTGAGCAGCTGGATCATCATTTCATGCTGGAAGAAGATCGTCTGTTTCCTGCCTTTGAAAAAGCCACAGGAATGAGTAACGGCCCGACCGTCGTGATGCGTAGCGAGCATGCAGATATCCGTCAGTTGCGCGATGAAGCATATGCGGCGATTGAGGCGGAACAGATTGATGAAGCGTTGGCCGCGATCGATACGTTGAATGTGCTGATACAACAGCACAATGTCAAAGAAGAAAATATCCTGTATCCAATGTGTGGCGGCAGCATACCGCATCTGATGTCCGTACTGGGCATGGGAGGATGTGGCGGTGCCTGTTCTTGCGCGGAAGCCGCCAAGCTGGAGACGGTATAAATTTTACAGCTGACACACTAGCCTTGGCAGCGAACAATATCCTTAACTATGAACTGGCGCCTTCGCCGGCGACGGTGTTCGGTTGTTTGTTACCGGCACCGTGGCTAGGAATGGTTGCTGGATTATTGCTGGTATTCGTTCCTTTATCGACCTCCTTATCCGGTTTGCCGGATCGTTTTTCTCCGTTAACACTGGCACTGACACATGTGCTGGTGCTGGGGATGCTGACGCCAGTGATGATTGGCGCTTTATTTCAGCTGATGCCCGTGGTTGCCGGACAGACAGTGAGAGCAGCACGATGGATTGCGCCATTTGTCGCACTGGGGTCTGCATTGATCGCGTCAGGGCTGGCCATTGGTTTTTTGAAAGGTCAGCGCCTGGGTTTTATACTGGCCGCCGTACTGGCCGTAATGTTGTATGGGGCGGTCATACTGGCGCTGGCAACAACTGCCTGGCGTATCACGGTGACTGATGCGACAACACGTACCTTGCGCTATATTCCGATCGCATTTGCTGCGGTGATTGCATTCGGTGTCACCCTCGCAGGTAATCTTGTCGGCTGGTGGCATATCGATCTGATGTCGGTGCTGAATTTGCATGTTGCATGGGGACTATACGGCTGGATTGCAGCACTGGTAGCGGGGGTTGCCTCAACAGTGGTTCCTATGTTCTGGCAAACCCGGCGTCCGGATGCAAGGTGGCAGCGCAGTTTGCCGGCGATCTTTCTGTTCCCTTTATGTTTCGCGTCGCTGCCATCACTATGGCTCGCAGCATTGTCCTGTGCCTGTCTGTTGATGTGGGGTTTTGGTTTACTGGCGCTACGTGCATTGTGGCGCGCCAAGCGTCGCTTTGATCCGGCATGGATCATGTGGCTGGTCAGTACCTGTAGTTGGTTGCTGGCTGCTGCCATGACGATGTTGATGTCTGTCACATCGGCATATTTCCCAACATATTTGCCGCAGTCGTTGACTGCCTGCATGCCTTGGTGGATAGGTGTGCTCAGTTTGGTTGGCGGTGCGGTTTTACCTGTCAATGCCATGCTGGGAAAAATTATTCCATTTTTGGTGTTTCTCCATTTGCGTCGCCAGATTCCGTCCGGTCGTCGCGTTCCAACCATGCAGGCAGTATTACCGCCACAACGTTTGCGTTGGCAAGCGTGGCTCGTGTTATCGGCATTGTGTCTGTTACTAGTGCTGCCGGTTGCGCCAGCAATGTTCGCACCGATAGCGGGTATAGTCTTTGCCATGTCCCAGGCTTATATGGGGAGTCTTCTATTACTGACGTTGTTGCGTTATCGCAAAGAGTTACGTTCTTTGTTTCTCACCCGTACCGCACTGGATATCCCCCAAACGAACTAGGTATATCTGGCTTGGCGGCGAATTGTATTGCTGGTGATGAACAGCCACAATGCAGCAATGGAAACTCCCGCCGCCCTTTTATCCGCACACCAGATGCAGCCTTCGCTGACGGACAGGTTTGGTCGTCGCATCAGCTATCTGCGTTTATCAGTGACGGATCGTTGCGATCTTCGCTGCAGTTACTGTATGCCTAAAGGATTTTCTGGTTTTGAAGAGCCAGAAAACTGGTTGCGTTTTGATGAAATAACACGTGTTGTCGCCGCGTTTGCGCGTATGGGTGTTGGGCGGGTACGCCTGACTGGTGGCGAACCTTTATTGCGCAGACATTTACCGCAACTGGTGTCGCAACTGGCGGTATTGCCCGGTGTCAGGGATATTTCTTTATCGACCAACGCAACACAACTGCATAAACACGCACAGGCTTTGTATGCAGCAGGTGTGCGTCGCATCAATGTGAGTCTGGATAGTCTGGACAAAGCCTGCATGGAAAAAATCACAGGCCGGGACAGTTTTTCCAGCATCATGGCTGGCCTTCAAGCAGGAAAACAGGCTGGATTTTCTCCGGTCAAGCTGAATATGGTGGTGATGCGCGGCGTTAACGACCATGAAATCATGCGGATGGCGCAATTCTGTTTTGATGAGGGTTTTATTTTGCGTCTGATCGAAGCCATGCCGATGGGCGATACCGGACGTAACAGCCAGTATATGGATATTGGTCCAATCCGTGATGAACTGGTCAAGGCATTCCAGCTCACGCCAGCGGCCGAAGAGCTGGGAGGCGGTCCTGCACGATACTGGAGCACCGCAGACAGAAAAGGGACTATTGGTTTTATTTCTCCGATCAGTCAGCACTTTTGTGCCACCTGTAACCGCGTGCGAATGTCAGTGGATGGCACACTGTATATGTGCCTTGGTCAGGAGGAGAAGTTTGAGTTGAGACCCTTGCTGAGAGCGGGTGTCAGCGATGCTGAGTTGGAATCGGCCATTCGGAATGCGATAGAATTGAAGCCTGAACGTCATGAGTTCAATTCGCAGCGACATAAAATTATCCGCTTTATGTCGCAAACCGGAGGTTGAACAGAGCATCAATCGGAGAGTTTTATGGAAGTCAGAAACATTCATCAATTTATCGAGGGTTTTCAACGATTTCAGAGCAAATATTTCAGTGGTGAGGATGCCCTCTATTCCAAGTTGAATCATGGTCAGAATCCAACGACTTTGTTAATCGGCTGTTGCGATTCCCGTGTTGATCCAGCGCTGCTGCTGGATTGTGATCCCGGTGATATTTTCGTGGTGCGCAATGTCGCCAATCTGGTGCCGCCTTGTAACGAATCGGCGCAACAACATGGCGTCAGTGCAGCGATACAGTTTGCCGTCGAAGCGCTGAATGTACAGCGTGTGATTGTCATGGGACACGAAAAATGCGGAGGTATCCGCGCATTGATGCAGGGATATAAACCCAGCCGCAAGATTGATTTTATCGGCCGCTGGATGAAAATCGTTGAGCCTGTCAAACAGCAAGTTTTACAGCAATTAGGCACATACTCTGAAGCCGAACAAAATCGTGCCTGTGAGCTTGGTGCGATCATCATGTCATTAAATAATTTGCGCAGCTTCCCGTGGATATCAGAAAGAGAAGAGCGTGGTGAAATTGCTTTGCATGGCTGGTATTTCGATATGAGTCAGGGCGCTTTACTGGCTTATTCTGAACGATCAGACAGTTTTTTGCCTATGGTGTGCCCACTGGGTGTTGCACATCCGGAGTCTTGATTGTCAGTCTCATCAAATGAATACTCTACAGGACTTACGCAAAACCGCCCCAGCGGCGTTATGGCTCCTTATTGTACGAAACTTTGTACAGCACGTACTGCCTTCGTCGCCATGCCTTGCTGGAACAGTTTTGCGTAAGTCCTGCTCTGTAAAGGATTACACTATGTTTTTATCCGACCAAAGCATCTACTGATGAGCAATCCCGCACTCTTGCCGGTGAGTAAAAGCATTACCTTCCGGATATTGATGACGACGATCATTGGTCTGAGTATGACGTTGATCGCGATCGGCTATACCTTGCTGCTCTCGTGGCAACTGGAAGGTGGTGCAGCTGCCATCAACGAGGCTGGTAGTTTGCGTATGCGTTCATTTCGTCTGGCACTCACATTGGAGCACGCACAGCAGCGGCAGGAAATCGAAACTGAACTTGAGCAGTTCAACAGCACCATCGCCGATCTGAATAGCGGCGATGCCAAGCGCCCCCTGTTTTTGCCCGCCAATACAGACATCATGGTGCAGATGCAGAAGGTGCAAAAAGGCTGGCAAGAGCATATGCAGAAAGATGCCGTGACAGCCTTGCATGAGCAGGATGCGCAGCGACGCATCGCTGCTGTGACTAAATTCCGTGAGGCTTTGCCGCCTTTTGTTGATGACATCAATCGACTGGTGTCAATGGTGGAAGTGGAGCTGGCAGGCAAGACAACCTGGTTACGCCTGTGCCAGACCATACTGATTTTTATGTCGTTGGCAGCCAGCATTGCCATGCTGTATCTGCTGTATCTTTGGATTATCGGTCCCGTCAATCGTATGCAGGCCGGGATTGCGCGCATGAGTGAAGACGATCTCAGTGTGCGTTTGCCGGTAGAGACCGAAGATGAGTTTGGTGTGCTGGCACTCGCCTTCAATAAAATGGCAGACCACGTTCAAAGCGCGCAGCGTACGCTGGAACAGCGCGTGATGGATAAAACGCAAAAATTACAGGCGCAGAACCATGAAGTCAGTACCTTGTATGAGATCGCCGCATTTCTGGCTGGTCAGCATCCGATAGAAGAACTCTGTCGGGGATTTTTGCATCGTATTATGCAACGCATACAGGCCGAAGGTGGTACCGTACGTATTCTGGATGTCGTGAATGACAACATGCATATTACGGTGCATGAAGGCATTTCTGAACAGATGATAGAAGAAGAGCATTGCATCAAAAAAGATGACTGTTTGTGTGGTTCTGCAGTCACGCAAGGTGTCGTGCTTGTAAAAGATTTCAGGCAACTGAATCAGCAAAAAATTTACCGCTGCCAGGATGAGGGATTTTTTTCGATTGCGGTATTTCAGATCGTCGCCAGACAACAAGTGATAGGCACTTTTTCTCTGCATTTTGATAAAGAGCGCAGTGTGACCGGAGAAGAATGTCGCTTGCTCGAAACTCTGGGACAAAATCTTGGTATCGCAATAGAAAACCAGCGATTGATCGCTCGCGAGAAAGAATTTGCCGTATCACAGGAGCGTAATCTGTTGGCGCAGGGTTTGCATGACAGTATTGCGCAAGGGCTGAATTTTCTGAATTTGCAGGTACAAATGCTGGAAGATTCAATGAAGCGGCAGCAAATGCAGGAAATCGCCGATATCGTGCCTCTGTTGCGTGCCGGTGTGGAAGAAAGCTATGAAGATGTGCGTGAATTGCTGCTGAATTTCCGCACGCGTCTGCAAGACAGCAATCTGGAATCTGAAATGCGGAACGTGCTGGCAAAGTTTGAACGCCAGAGTAGCGTGCATGGCGAGATTGAGATTGTGGGCAGTGGTGCGCCGCTGGCACCCGAACAGCAATTACAGGTACTGTTTATTTTGCAGGAAGCATTATCGAATATCAGAAAACATGCACAGGCGCATTCCGTCAGGGTCAGGGTTGATAATACGCGTGACTTTTCCTTGACGGTGACGGATGATGGTAATGGATTTTCCATGCAGGAAGCCGAACAAAAATCAGAAGCACATGTCGGTTTGCGCATCATGTACGAAAGAGCGCAGCGTTTGTCGGCGCAACTCGATATTGCCAGCACACCAGGTCATGGAACAACGATTTCCCTGCATTTGCCAAGAGAAGAACGACTGGTTGCCTGAGTTAATCTGAATCAGTCTGACGATCTGCCAACAGCTTCGCATTACAAAAAGGAATTGCATGACAATTAAAATACTTCTGGTCGACGATCACACCCTGTTTCGCAGTGGTATCCGATTACTGTTGCAACGTAATCCGGAATTTGAGATTGTTGGAGAAGCTGCCGATGGTCTGGAAGGTGTGAAACGTGCGAAACAATTGCGACCAGATGTTGTGCTGATGGATCTGAATATGGCTGGCCTGTCCGGCCTGGAAGCGATGCAGTTGATCGTCGAAGATTTGCCCGATACAGCAGTGCTGATGCTGACGGTATCAGAAGAAGCAGAAGATCTGACCACGGCGCTAAGAAATGGAGCGCGTGGCTATCTGTTAAAAAATATCGAGGCCGATTATCTGACTCAGGCGATCAAACGTGCTGCCGCAGGTGAAGCCGTGATTGCCGATTCCATGACGGCCAAGCTGGTCATGCAATTCCGTGCGGGGAATAATGTCAGCAGCACGCCAGAGCGTGAAAAACTCACCCCCAGAGAGCGCGAAACCATGGTGTGCCTGGCGCGCGGTGAAAGCAATAAAGAAATCGCCCGTCATTTGGATGTAGCCGAAAGTACGGTCAAAATCCATGTACAGAATATTCTCAAAAAACTGAATCTGACCAGCCGTGTGCAAATTGCGGTGTACGCAGTTGAACACGGTCTGGATAAGTAAGCGATACATTCGATTTCATTTTTTGTATTTCTCTGCATCGCTTTCGCTATTTGCATTTAATTGTACTTTTTTGGTACAACATGTCCTGCCCAGCTCAGGCTGCCCGTCAGTATTTGACTGAACGATGATTCCGGTAAAGTATAGAAATTGAATAGGAAATGCTGAGTTATTCCTATTCCGTATGTCGCTCCCTGCACATGGCAGCGGCATTATTCATCGCTGAGAAGATATATATCAAATACATACCCATAATGAATCAGCTACGGCATGTTTTTTGCTGCTACTAATTAGCTATTAACGAAAAGTAGCAAACTGAGACGAAAATTGAGCTGAATACCACGCCATAAATTAGACCAAACCTCAGCAAAACCTCAGCAAAACCTAAGCATAGAACTAGGTCTTTTTACGGATAGGCATTTTTGATGAGTCGATTTACACTCTCGCCCGACATGGATCAACACAGTGATCATTGCAAAGGTAAATGATCGTCAATTATCCGATATTTCATATGTTCAAAAAAAGTTGAATGATTCACTCGCCGCGAAAGTATTTTTTTCGCCAATTTCCGGTCACGCGCGTATCCGCATCGCGTTGTCAGACACCACTTGTTATCTGAGGTCAGTATGAATGATGTGATCAATCGTCTTGCAATATGGAAGAAGTTTTCCATACTCGCTGTTTTCGGCATGTTCATGGTCATGCTGCCTTTTGGCCTCTATATACAGGAAACGAATAAGACGATTAATGTTGCCAGAATGGAAGTGCAAGGTATCGCGCCATCGCATCAATTGTTGAAATTATTGCAGCTGACGCAGCAGCATCGCGGTTTGTCGGCCTTATTATTGTCCGGAAATGCGGCTTCCGCTTCCGAACGCAGCGCCAAAATGACAGAAGTGGAGCAGGCGGTCACTACGCTTGATACGCTCTTGAAAGCACATGCCAAAGCCACTGTACTGTTGGCCTCCTGGGGTGAATACAAAACAGAATGGAAAGAACTCGGCGCTAAAGTATCGCAGGCTCAGTTAGATCCCAAAGCCAGTAATCAGGCGCATACCGCCTTGATCTCTAAATTACTGAAAATTAATGATCTGGTTCTGGATTACTTTTTGCTGAATCTGGACCCGGAAACCAATAGTTTTTATCTGGTCGATGCTGCATTGATGCAGATGCCAACTCTGACCGAAACGCTGGGGCGTCTGCGTGCCAGAGGAACGGCGATTCTTGCCGCCAAAACATCATCGCCGGAACAGCGGGTGGATATCATGTCACTGACAGACAAGGCGAATGATCATTTTGATTCACTGAAGAATGCGTTGGATAAAGCGATTACAACGCCAGAATTTAAAGAAAAGGTGAATCAGCAAAGTACGCTGGTATTGCAAACCACCAACGACATACTGGCCCTGGCGAAAAAAGAAATCGGGACTACAGAGCAGCCTGAGTATTCCTCGACCGAGTATTTTACAAAAATCACGGCAGTAATTAATGCCCAGTTCAAGCTGGATGAAATGTTGTTTGAAGAACTTAGCCGATTGCTGGAGCAACGGGCCTCGCAGTTACGGACTCATCAATTTGTGCTGTCTGGAACGATTCTGGGATTGGGATTGTTGGGAGGAATTTTTGGTTATCTGGTGATCATCCGTATCATGCGTCAATTAGGTGGCGAGCCAGAATATGCAGCCAGAGTCGTTCGCAGCATTGCCGCTGGTGATTTATCAACAGAGATCGTCACCGGAGATAATGACGATTCTAGCTTACTGCATGCGATGAAGATGATGCGCGATCAGCTGGCGACTGTTATTGGTGAAGTAAATCGCGGGAGCGAGACGATTGCGACTGCCTCGGAACAGATTGCTGCCGGTAATATGGATTTGTCCTCACGTACCGAAGACCAGGCCAGTTCCTTGCAGGAAACTGCATCGGCAATGGAGGAGCTGACGGCGACAGTCAAGCAAAATGATCAATATGCCAGAACTGCCAATCAGCTCGCGATTGAGGCTTCGCAAGTGGCAGAAAAAGGCGGTGCCGTGGTGACCGAAGTGATTACCACCATGGAGATGATTACGGCTTCGTCTAAAAAAATCGTCGATATTATCAGCGTCATTGATGGCATTGCATTCCAGACCAATATTCTGGCCCTGAATGCGGCTGTGGAAGCCGCCAGAGCGGGTGAGCAGGGGCGTGGGTTTGCGGTTGTTGCCAGTGAAGTGCGCAATCTGGCACAGCGTTCAGCGTCGGCGGCAAAAGAGATCAAAGCATTGATAGATGAGTCTGTGTCGAACGTGGATAAAGGCAGCCATCTGGTTGCCGATGCAGGAACGACGATGCATGATGTCGTTAACAGTATCGCTAACGTGGCGTGCATCATGGGTGAAATCACGAATGCCAGCAGTGAACAAAGCCACGGTATAGAACAGGTGAATCAGGCCATCGGTCAGATGGACGAAGTCACCCAGCAAAACATGGCGCTGGTGGAGCAGGCAGCTGCGGCTGCACAGTCTATGCATGATCAGGCGCAAAATCTGGTTCGCGTCATCAGTATCTTCAAACTGGATGTACCGGTGTCGGTCACGCCGAATACTGCGCATCGTGCTGCAAAAATCACTTCAGCCAGACAGCGACCAGCGGCATCCAAATTTCTTCCGTCGCGCTGATGACGCCTGGGCATGGTTTCCACGCTGCCCGAGCGATACTCTCCCGTCACTCACGTGGCCGTCTGTCGCGCTCATGAGCGCCAGCATGTATTTCAATGATTGGAATGCAGAAACAGCACTGCAAATCCAAAGCCCGTTCGTATTCGCTACAAACGGGCTTTTTTAATCAGGACTGAGGCAAAGCTCTTCTGAAGGCAACATGGCTTCATGATTTCTTGTCCATTTGCACCGATGTTCTAGTCCTTCTGGCGTATGGTCGTCACGCACTATCTCTCCTACACTTGATCTCTATCAATTCATCTGCAGGAGATCTGTCATGACCAAGCTTAATCTCGGTGGCTTATTACTGAATCAGTCTTTGTTCCGGCACATCTCACCATTTGAGCTGGAGTTATTGCAGCGAGAAGTGATCAAGATGGAGCTGGATAAAGGTCTGATGTTGTTCCGCAAAGGGGATGTGGCGGAAGGGACGTATATCGTGGTCTATGGGCTGATCAAGCTCAGTATTCCGTCCTCTCAGGGAAACGACAAATTGCTGGAACTGATACGTCCCGGCCAGTGTTTCGGTGAAGCCATGATGTTTCTGGAGGAGCCTTATCCGTTTTATGCAGAGGCGCTGGAAAATACCTTACTGCTCAAGATTCCTAAAAATTCTTTGTTGCGACTACTGGAAAATTCTCCTCTGATGGCGCGTCAGATGATGTCAGGGTTATCGTATCGCTTACTTGGTTTTATCCAGAACGTAGAGCGTTATTCATTACAAAATGCGACGCAGAGAGTGATCGATTATCTGCTGCAGATATCCTTGCTACAGCGCTCCAACGAAATCCGGCTGGAGCTGAAAAAAAATCTGGTGGCGTCTTTACTGAATCTGTCGCCGGAAACCTTATCCAGAGTATTGCACCAGCTGACGGATGAGCAACTCATCAAAGTATCTGGCTCGGTGATCCAGATTGATTGCCCTGATGCATTGAAGTCTTATCAGCTTGGATCGGCAATGATGAACTGAGGCAAAAGTGCGTGACCAACGAGAGTGGAATCACGTGATGGGATGATCCTCGTCAAGGAATCGGACAGAAGTTCATTGACTGGATTTCCTTTGACTCAGGACAAAGACCCACCATAAAAATCTCGTTAGCATCATGGCACTGTCATTTGTAGAACAGGCTTTCCTCTCCATGAAATCACTTGATCTGGTTGCTCCTGCCGGTAGTCTGGTCGCTCTCAAAGCGGCTGTGGACAAAGGAGCTAACGCTGTTTATCTGGGCTTGCGCAATGCGACCAATGCCCGTAATTTTGGCGGTTTGAATTTTACTGAACACGATATTCATCAGGGCGTGGAATATGCTCATACGCGCGGCAGGCAAGTGCTGTTTGCGATTAATACCTATCCGCAAGCCAGAGCGGTAGCAGAGTGGCGGGCCGCGATTGATACTGCCGTGACGATGGGTGCCGATGCCGTTATTCTGGCCGATCCCGGGCTGATGGCCTATGCCCGTGACCGTTATCCCGATCTGCGTTTGCATTTGTCTGTACAGGGTTCTGCCACGACGCTGGATGCGATTGAATTGATGCGTGAGCAATTTCACATCCGTCGTGCCGTATTGCCGCGAGTGCTGACCTTATCGGAAATTGAAAAAATTATCCGTCAGACGAGCGTAGAAATCGAAGTGTTTGGCTTTGGCAGTTTATGCGTGATGGCCGAAGGGCGTTGCCTGTTGTCGAGCTATGTCACCGGAGACTCACCGAATAATAAAGGTGTCTGTTCGCCAGCCCATGCAGTGAGTTGGGAAGAAAAGGACAGCACTTTGTATGCCCGCTTAAGTGGCACACTGATTGATCGTTACGGACCGGATGAAGCAGCGGGTTATCCGACTCTCTGTAAAGGCCGTTTCGATGTGGCAGGTGAAACTGACTATGCACTGGAAGAGCCAACCAGTCTGAATGCGATTGGATTATTGCCTAAGCTGGTCAACATGGGCGTGGCAGCGATCAAAATAGAAGGGCGTCAGCGCAGCCCGGTGTATGTGTCGCAAGTGGTGGCTACTTTGCGGGCTGCGCTGGATGCGGCGCAACGCGATCCCGAGCGCTATTCGGCCCGATCTGATTGGCAGACCACGCTGGCCCGTCATGCCGAAGGTGCGCAAGTGACGCAAGGCGCATTTGAGCGTCCCTGGAAATGAGCCGGAGTAAATGATGAATCTATTAAAAATTTCTCTGGCGCCACTGGCATATTACTGGACGAAAGAAACCACACTCGATTTTTATCGCACAGCCATGCAATCGCAGGTGGATATTGTGTATCTCGGCGAAGTAGTCTGCTCGCGCCGGCATGTGATGAAGCTCGATGATTGGCTGGCACTGGCACTGGAATTACGAGATGCAGGCAAAGAAGTTGTCATGTCCAGCATGACGCTGATCGACAGCGAAGCAGATCGCCGCAATATGCATCGGATGATTGACAAGGCGGGAGCGGAGGGCGTGCTGGTTGAAGCAAATGATTTCAGCGCGGTCAGAGCCATGCAGGGGCAACCATTCGTGGCTGGGCCACACCTGAATGTGTATCACGATGGTACGTTAGCCTGGCTGTCTGAATTGGGTGCTTGCCGTTTTTCACCACCGATAGAGCTGGCACGTGATGATCTGGCGGCATTGCAACAGACGCGGCCTGTTGGCATGCAGACCGAGGTACAGGTCTGGGGGCGTATGGCGCTGGCATTTTCTTCGCGTTGTTTTACGGCGCGGCATCATCGTCTGACCAAAGATAATTGCGAATTCCGCTGCGGTATATACCCGGATGGTCTGGGGTTGGCAACACGCGATGGTAAAGATTTTTTGACCATTAACGGTATCCAGACCCAGAGTTCAACTTGCCTTGATCTGGGCGCGCAATTACCGGAACTGCAGACGCTGGGCGTCGATATCGTCCGCTTGCAGCCGCAATCCAGTCATATGTTTGACATCATTGCCGAATTTGACGCCGCTCGCCGGGTCGGCGGCAATGCCAGGGTCGTGCCTGATTATTTGCCGGAACATGCCAGCCGCAGCAATGGCTATTGGCGTGCCGAACCGGGTATGCAATGGCAGGATGTGATTGGTTCTCAGCCTCAGGATACTGCATCATGAATTTATCGGATTTTCGTTTCCCTGCGCCAGTGTCCAGATTGGGACGCTTATTGCCAGCGCCAGTCGCCAGCTCACCTTTGCTCCTGATGCTGGAAGTGGCACGCCGTCGTCAATGGCTTACGGCACCCGAAACGCTGTATGGAAAAACATTTCTGATGCACATTGAAGACCTCGGGCTGGATTTGTCTTTTGTCTGTCATCAGGGAATATTCAAACCGCAGTATCAGGCAAAGGCGCAGATGCCGGATGTGCGGTTGGCGGCGAGTGCGATGGACTTTTTTAAGCTCGCTTCTGGTATGGAAGATGCCGATACCTTATTTTTCCGTCGTCGTCTGAAAATGGAGGGCGATACGGAACTCGGTGTCGCCGTTAAATATTGGATTGATGCCACTGAGCGACCTGCGTGGTTGCGCCATATGGCTGAGAAGTTAGGAACCACCTGATGTCTTCCACGCCCACCTCCGGCATGACGTCTGCGACGCTATTGCCGCTGGTGTATGCCTGTTCCGGCTGCTCCAGTGTCGCCCAGTTGGCGAACGATTGTGCGATCAGGCTGGATCGTGAAGGTATGGCGCAGATGTCGTGTATTAGTGGCGTGGGCGGTGGCGTGACCTCGTTGGTCCGGTTAGCACAGTCAGGGCGCCCCATACTGGCGCTGGATGGATGTGCTCTGGCATGTGTGCAGGCCTGTCTGCAACAAGCCGGTGTGGTGGCGGATCAGCATCTGGTGTTGAACCGCGAAGGCGCCAGCAAACGTTTTCATAACGATGCGACAGACAGCGAAGTCGCACAGGTGTGGGAAGTGGTGTTGCTGGGTTTGCAGAAATTGCAAAAAGCCTGACACCAGACATTGCCGGAAATGCGGTGACATAACACTGGCTGCATGTGTGTTGAATATGCGCTGAATCTGAGTTGAGGCTGAGTTGCGTATTCGCCGGAGAAGAGTGGATTATCGTTTGCGTGTTGTTTCAATATCGATCGCAGACATCGAAGCGATTGTCATGACAATGTTGCGATGACATTCATGATAACGACGACAGTAAAGACAGTGATTTTGATGGAAAAAGACATACTCCCCCTCAATTTTACTCAAATTGCGCTGTCGACTATAGATTTAAAGCGGGGAAAAACAATACTCCGGGGTGTATATTTTAAGCCGTTTGGGCATATACAGCATCTGCACTCCTCATTGACCAGGTAAACCATCATGAAACGTCTGACACTCGCACCTCACCGCCTGTATTTTTTTCTGGGAGCATTGTCGCTGCTGGTGCTGTTTTCGTGGTGGTGGCTGTACTTGCAAAGCGGCCGTACATTAGCCGTGCCTTTGCATGCGCTCATCATGCCGCTAGGTGTGTTTCCATTATTTATCCTCGGTTTTACTTTTACGGCCGGGCCGCGCTGGCTGGGTGTAGAGGCTGACGACCATGATTTCTTACTCCATGGCGGAACTTATTTTTGCGGTCTGTTGCTGGTGTTGCTGGCATCTATGCTGGGCTGGTTACCTTTACGTACATCCGGTTTTGCCCTGATGCTGAGTGCCTGGCTGGCAGTTACCTGGCGCTGGGGAAGTCTGGTGCGCCAGAGTCGTTCCGGCGATAAAAAGCATGCACTCGGAATCGCCGTTGCCATGTGTGGCGGCGCAGCGGCGTTAGGCTGTGCCGTACTCTGGAGTATGGGATGGCATGCCGCCTGGGGTGTTGCGCGGCAACTGGCGTTTTTCGGCTTTCTGCTGCCCGTGTTTTTGACCGTTTGCCATCGCATGTTGCCATTCTTCAGCAGCAATGTACTGGTGCCTTACACCGCATGGCGTCCAAGCTGGTTGCTGGCGTTGTGGCTGGCGGCCTGCTATCTGCTGGCGTTGGCGGGCAGCCTGGGTATCTGGCTGCTGGAGGTATTCGCGGCGAGTACTCTGTGCCTTAGCTTTGCGTATACCTCGTGGCGCTGGGGACTGTTCCGCTGCTTGCAGAATCGCTTGCTGGCCATGCTGCATTTATCTTTTGCCTGGCTCAGTATCGTATTTGGCTTACAGGCGTTGACTGCACTGGGAATGGAGATGGGCTCGGCAGCCATTCATGCGCTGGGTCTGGGATTTATGGGCACCATGCTGGTGGGATTTGTCAGCCGTGTGACGTACGGTCACAGCGGACGCCCTTTGCAGGCGAGCAACGGATTGTGGGCACTGTATCTGGGATTGCATCTGGCGGCTTTGCTGCGCGTGATCGCCAGTGTGTGGGCTTTGCCGCAGCTACTGACATGGTCGGCCAGTTTATGGCTGCTGCTGTTACTGCTCTGGGTGGCACAAATGCTCCCTGTTTATTTGCGCGCCCGCGCTGATGGTCAGCCGGGTTAGTCAGCTTGGATAATCAGCCTGATGCATGTGCAAGCAGCGGTGGAGTCGGGATGAGTAAAGGCAATCCGTGCATTGACGGACGCATATCGTCGGAAATATAGCGCCGAATCAATACTACCCGTTCAACCTTATTCAACCTTATTCAACCTCATTCAACCTTATTCAACATCAATCAGGCATCTGCAAAAATATCATGCAGCATGGTGGTGAAGTGATATGCACCTTCAAGAGTTCTGATACGGCAGAAAACATGCGCAGGTTCTGGAATGCTCAATGAGGTAAAGGGCGCTCGCGCCTAGTTCCAACAGGCTAGTTCGCTAGCCAGAATGCGTATTGACCATCTGATGTCAGTGTTTAGACTGACGTTATTTCTTCTTCGCCGGATTGTTCATGAAAACGCCTACTGGTTTATTTACTCCGTTTTTTCCATCACCCCGCAGACTCAGTGTATTGATCGCTCTGATCTGTGCCGGCAGCAATTCTGTACTGGCACAGACCAGTAATCGAGAGATACCGGCACCAGTAGTTTTAACCACTTCAGAAGCACCAACAGTACCAACAGCACCGAAGGCGCCAATACTGCTGGCTGCACTGCCAGCCCAGATTGTCGTGATCAGCGGTGCTCGCTATGAACAGTTCATCGAAAATTTGCCATTGTCGATGGATGTCATCAGCCGTGATCAGCTTGATAGCGGCAATATCGCCGATATTCATGATCTGGCGAAAAACCTGCCGAATGTGTCTGTCAAACGTGCGCCCGCCCGCTTTACGGTGACCGGTGTTGGCAATGCGACCGGGCGCGACGACAATGCAGGGTTCAATATTCGCGGACAAGATGGTAATCGCGTATTGATGCTGATTGATGGAGTTCGTTTGCCACGCAGCTATATCAACGGCAGTAATGCGTTTGGCCGCGATTCCCTGTCGCTGGATCTGATCCGTCAGGTAGAAATTGTACGAGGCCCGGCATCGGTGTTGTATGGCTCCGATGGGCTCGCAGGACTGGTCAACTTTATTACGCTGGAACCTGCCGATATTCTGGGACGCCAGGGAGAGGCAAAGCGTAATGTTGGTGGCAAACTTTCATTCGCCTATAACGGCGATAACAAAAATTTTACGCTCGGTACCACGCTGGCAAGCCGCATCACGCCACAACTCGAAGGCTTGCTCAGTATCAGTGCCAATCATGCTGGCGCCATGCAAAACATGGGCAATGATAATCTTGCCAATATCGACAGAACGACTCCCAATCCACATACCGATCATGGACAATCGCTATTGGCGAAACTCGTATTTCAACCTGATGCACGTCAAAAGCATGTATTGACGCTGGAGCATGTCGATAAAGAGAGTGACGATGAATTGCTCTCCAGCCGCGCCAAATTGCCCTATACGTCAGCGTCGGCGGTCAGTGGCGAAAACGCCAGCAAGAAGATGACGCGTGACCGTATCTTGCTCACCGACCGTTATACGCTTGCTGTACCGTATGCCGATCATCTGCAAACCTCTGTGAGTTTTCAGGATACCCAGTCACGTGAATATGGAGTCACGCACCGCAATGCATTGGCAGATCGGATACGTGATGTCAGCTATGGTGAACGTAGCTGGCAACTGAATATTCAGGCAGATAAATTATGGACGATGTCACCATCGTGGTCGCAACGACTCAGTTACGGTATCGATCTGGCACGTGCAGATATCAGTAACATGTTCGATGGCGTTGATCCTGGCAATGTTGATTTTGTTCCGAGAAAATATTTTCCTGATACCCGCGATTCCAGTCAGGCTGTGTATTTGCAAAGCGAAATGTTTATCGGTCAATGGATTATTACACCAGGTGTCCGGTTTGACCGTTTCGATCTTGATGTCAGCAGTCAGGCTGGATTTGCGCCACCGGCCAAGACACCCGCCAAATCTTTATCGGGTTCTGCTGTGTCACCCAAGCTGGGTGCAGTGTATCGCCTGACGCCGGACTGGAATCTGTTTGCGCATTATGCCGGCGGCTTCCGTGCGCCGAATGCCCAGCAGATCAACGGTGTATTCGATAGCACGACCGTACCTGCCGTTTTATTATCCAACCCAGATCTGAAACCTGAAAAAAGCAGGAATGTGGAGATTGGTATTCGTGCCATGCTCGACAGACTCAGTCTGGATGTCGCGGTATTCAAAGGTAAGTATGACAATTTGATTATTGATAAAAAACCTTTGGGCGGCAAAGGCATTATCGGTGATCCGGCGATTTTCCAGACGGTGAATGTGGACAAGGCGACGATCAGTGGCTTTGAGATCAAGGGCAGTATGCAGTGGGGCGAATTTGCCGGTGGCAAAGTCAGTACACCGTTTTCGTATGGCATCACACATGGCAGCGACGACAGCACGGGTTTGCCGCTCAATGCGATTGATCCGGCCAAAATCAGCATCGGTATCAGCTATGCCCGACACGACTGGGATGTACGTTTGCTGGCATTACATCAGGACGCCAAAATGGCAACTGATCTGGATAGTCCTTACCTGCCCAAACCGGCAACACCACCACGTGTTGCCCAGTTCACCATCCCGTCGGCGTTGACGCTGGATTTGTCTGGGCAATGGCGGGTGCAGAAAAATCTGCGTATCAACGCCAGTATCCGTAATCTGACCAACAAAAAATACTGGAACTGGTCAGATGTGCAGGGGTTGGCCGCCAGTTCAGTCGTGACAGACGCGTATACGCAGCCGGGGCGGCATATGGATGTATCATTGATCATGGATTTTTGACACATTTCTGACGCCAATGGCGGCGACGGATTATTGATATAGATCCACATCCCGCGCCGTTGCTTGCCTACAATAGCGCTATTGATCTGCTACAGAACCGCAGAAAGAATGCACAGAGAGAATGTTATGAGCACAGTACAGCCAATCGATGAGATTGAGTTATCCGAAGAATTAATTCGCAAATTTGATAAATCTGGTCCTCGTTATACGTCATATCCGACGGCAGATCGTTTTCATACCGATTTTACGGAACAGAATTATCTGCATTATCTGGAGCAACGTGCCGGTAAAACAGATAACCCGCCTTTGTCGCTGTATTTTCATCTGCCGTTTTGTGAGTCGCTTTGTTATTTCTGCGCCTGTAACAAGATCATCACGCAAGACCATAGCCGCACGACGGAGTATTTGCGTTATCTGGAAAAAGAAATTCAGATGGTGGCATCCCGCATCGGGCCTGATAGAAAGACCGTGCAATTGCATCTGGGAGGCGGTTCTCCAACATTTTTCAGTTCAGATGAGTTACGTCAGTTGATGGCGATGATACGTCAGCATTTTACTTTTACTGATGATGCGGAACTGGGGGTGGAAATTGATCCGCGTACCGTCAAACCAGAAACTCTGTCCGTATTGGCAGAGCTGGGATTTAACCGCAACAGCTTTGGCGTGCAGGATTTTAACCCCGCCGTACAGCAGGCCGTTAATCGCATCCAGCCATTTGAAATGGTCGAGGCAGCAGTCACCGAGAGCCGTAAAAAGCAATTCCAGTCTGTGAACGCTGATTTGATTTACGGTCTGCCCAAACAGACGATGGTCAGTTTCAGTCAGACACTGGATCATTTGATTCAGCTGGCACCAGACCGGATCGCCCTGTATAACTATGCGCATCTGCCTAGTCGTTTCAAGGCACAGAGGCAGATTATTTCTGCTGATTTGCCAAGTGCAGAAGAGCGCTTGCAGATTTTTATGATGTCCACACGCCGTTTGCTGGATGCGGGTTATGTGTATATCGGCCTCGATCATTTTTCCAAGCCAGATGATGAGCTGAACAAGGCACGTCAGGATCAGAGTCTGCACCGAAACTTTCAAGGTTATACCACTCGCGCTGAATGTGATTTGATTGGCTTTGGCGTGTCATCGATCGGCAAGGTCGGCCATTCGTACAGCCAGTCGGTGCGCACCATCAAGGAATATTATCAATTGCTGGATGCCGGACATTTACCGGTAGAAAAAGGCATTGCGCTGGACAAAGATGATCTGTTGCGCCGTGACATCATCATGACCCTGATGTGCAGTATGCCGCTACAACTGGATGACATCAACCGCGTCTATGAGATTGATTTCAATCAGTATTTTGCAGAAGAGCTGGCACAATTGCAGCAGTATGAAGACGTTGGTTTTATCACGGTGGATGCAGATGCGATTCGCGTCACTGCAAAAGGCCGCTTGTTTGTCCGTGCCGTTGCCATGGTGTTTGACAAATATCTGAAAAAAGTCACGACGGCAACGTATTCCAAGTTGATTTGAGATGACCAGTGGCGGCGGGTGATGCTTGTTAAGCGCGGCTGCGATTGACGAACGCATCGATGTTCAACTGTTTGCATGTTGTTGCCGTAGTCGTGAAACGAAAGCCCGCCTTGTCTTGTCTGTGCGGGATTTTTTTAACTGACAGTTTCGGTTTTTATTTCTGTATCGCTGAGTTTGCCGCGATACAGCGCAGCGATCAGATCTGATTGCGTCAGCATGCCGATCAGACGTCTCTCATCATCCACGATGGGAATATGATGCAGCCCCTTATCAGACAATAAGGGCACTAATTCCACGATATGCATATCATGACGCGCGGTCTTGACGGGCTGCGTCATGATTTGCCCAACCACTTCGGGTTTGCTGGAATGTAGTTCGCGGGTACGGCGTATCAGCTGACGCAGTTTTTCGTCGAATTTTTCATAAACATCCAGATTGGCATTCTTCATAAAGTCTACCAGCGTTACGATACCAATCACGCGACGGGCACGGTCGGTTACCGGTAAGGCTTTGATTCTGTGTTGGCGCAACAATGTCCAGGCATCTTCCAGCGTGGTGCCGAACTCTGCCGTAATCACATCGCGGGACATGACATCGCTACACATAATCTCGCCGAAGCGGCGGCGGTAGGCATGCATTTCGGTTTGCAGGAACAGTGATTCCAGATCATCACGGCTGACATCCAGTACCTGATTGTATCGTTGAAGCACTTCATCCAGATCGCGCGAGCTAAAGCCCAGACGGTCAATCGGACGGGCATCCGCAGTACCGTGGGTGCCGCTGTGATCTGGCTGCGAAGCATGCGGATAACGTCGTCCTGTTGCGTTGTTATAGGCCAGAGCAAACAGCATCAGTAACAAGGAGTTGAGCAGAACGGGGAAGACGACGAACTGATACCCCAGTCCAAGGATGACCGGGCCGCCTAATACGGCTGTCAGCGCGACTGCGCCGCCCGGAGGGTGCAGGCAGCGGGAGAAAAACATCGCTCCTACCGCAAGGCTGGTGGCAATCGCTGCCGTCATCATGGAGGCACCCAGAAAATGTGTGCAGGTGACGCCCACCAGTGCGGAGATCATATTGCCGCCGACGATAGACCACGGTTGTGCCAGCGGGCTGGAAGGCACACCAAACAGCAAGACAGCCGAAGCGCCGATCGGTGCCAGCAACATGGGGACGCGGAAAACAGAGCCCAGCATGAACTGGGTCGCCAGCCCTGTCAGTAATAAGCCTGCCAGCATTCCGGCGCAGGCGCGCAGACGTTCCAGATGGCTGATACTCATACCAGCAGGTAAAAAAGTCCTGAGCCAGGCGAGACTCATTTCCAATAAAGACCATTTTCTACGCATGATCAGGCATCAGTGGATATAAAAGTGAAAGTGTACAGGAGCTGCATTATTTTGGTGCGTGCGATGGGGTGCTGAGAGGTTCATGCCAGCTCATTCACCTTCAATATAGCAAGCTACCAATTTCAGTAATTTCAGCAATGTCAGCAATTGCTGCAGACGTACGAGCTGCAAGCATCGTGCTTACTTTTTCAATCGAGTCTGATTGCTATACGACGAAAAAGGCGCACCGCTGTTGCGAGCGGTGCGCCTTGTTTTTGTGGGGCGATTGATTAAAGCCTATGCATCAGGGCTTGTTTATCAGAATAACGAGCAGTCTGATGAACAATCTGATGCGCCTGTGACTCAAACCCGATTCAGTTGGTCGTCAGCACATATTCCGCCATCGTTTTGATATCCGCATCGTTGACTTTCGGGCCATTGGCAGGCATAGGAATAGGACCCCAGACGCCGCTGCCGCCTTCCTTGATTTTTTTCGATAACAAGGCGACGGCATCGGCATTACCTTTATATTTTTTTGCGACTTCCTGAAAAGCCGGGCCAAGGACTTTCTTATCAACACCATGACATGCCATGCAGCCATTTTTCTGGGTCAGTTCTGCACCTGTCGCGGCATACGAAGAACTGGCCGTAAAGGCAAGTGCTGCGACACCAATAGCGGTAGCGAATGCCAGTGCGGATGGATATTTCATGCTGATCTCCTTCTTCTGTATTAGGTTCGTATCAAATGTGATGTCATCATGTGTCTTAATACACGTCGTGCTGTGTATTGTTGATGTTGAATTTACCCGTTGGTGTGATCAGCTTAGGATCTTTGATCACTGCCTTCAGTTTGCGGGTCTTATCGTCTACCACGACAATCGCTGATTCTTTATCTTTGGCGCTCCATACCGAGAACCAGACTTCATCACCGGCTTTATTGTATTCAGGCTGTACGATACGTTTAGCACCTTCACCCAGACCGGCCCATTCTGCGATCGGCAATGTGACATATCCTTTTTCAAAGTGATCAATATCAAAGACTGCAACCGACTGACTCAGTTTGGTATCCGGATTTAAAGGCGTATCCACCCACAGGTTTTTGGATTTTGGATGTGTTTTGATGAACAGCGAGCCACCGCCCTGACCTTTGATGGTGTCAACGACTTTCCATGCCTGTGCTTTATGTTTGACAGGATCTGTACCGATCATGGAGATACTTTCGTCACCCAGATGGCTGGTTGCCCAGACGGGGCCAAATTTTGGATGAACGAAGTTAGCGCCACGACCTGGATGCGGTGTCTTGCCGACATCGACAATAGCTGCCATTTTGTCTTCTTTGGTATCGACAACCGCGATTTTGTTGGAGGCATTGGCGGCGACCAGGAAATAACGGCCAGTCGAATCCAGACCACCATCATGCAGGAATTTAGCCGCATCCAGCGTTGTCATTTTCAGGTTGTTGATGTCTTTGTAGTCGACCAGCATGATCTTGCCGGTTTCTTTGGCATTGACGACAAACTCAGGACGATAATGCGAAGCCACAATGGATGCCACGCGCGGCTCAGGATGGTATTCATTATCGACTGTCATGCCACGGGTAGAGACAATTTTCAGTGGTTTGAGTGTATCGCCTTCCATGATCACAAATTGCGGTGGCCAGTAATCGCCAGCGATGGCGTACTTATCTTCAAAGCCCTTGAATTTTGATGTTTCGATAGAGCGTGCTTCCAGACCGACTTTCATTTCAGCGACGGTATCTGGTTTTTCCATCCATAGATCAATCAGGTTGATGCGTGCATCACGGCCAATCACGAACAGATAACGACCGGAAGCCGAGGTACGCGAGATATGAACTGCATATCCAGTTTTAACGATATTGATGATTTTTTTGGTATCGCCGTCAATTAACGCCACTTCGCCGGAATCGCGCAGGGTGGTGGAGAAGATATTGGCAATATTGTAGTTGTTCATCTTTTTGAGCGGGCGCTTGGCAACAGGAATGACTTCTTTCCAGGTTGCCATCATGTCCTTGATACTGAACTCAGGCGGAACGGGTGGCTCTTGCTGAATATAGCGCGCCATCAGATCGACTTCTTTATCTGATAAATCGCCAGATGTACCCCAGTTCGGCATGCCGGCAGGAGAGCCGTAATTGATAAAGATTTTCAGGTAATCAGTACCTTTGTCGAGAGTGATATCGGGTGTCAGTGCCTTACCCGTGGCTCCTTTGCGCAACACGCCGTGGCAACCGGCACAACGCTGGAAGTAAATTTGTTTACCTGCCTCAAACTCCGCTTTTGTCATTGGCGGCGCTTTTGGATTGATGTTCTGATGCATGGCTTCGCTTGCCAGCGGAGATCCACCAGCCTGGTATTTCAGTTCCGCAGCACCGTGTGTTTTATCTTCTTTTTTTTCTTCTGCGTACACGATACCTGTTGCCAAAGGGAGCGCTGCGAGTAAGGCAACTAAAGGACGCATCAAAGGTAGTGTGAATCTTGATTTCATGTTGTATTTCCCCTCTTGGTTGATGAACAATATAACAAGCCTACGCTGGCCTATCGGGAAAATCCTTGATGGTTATCAAGATGAAAAAGGACTTGGATATTGTCTGTGCCAGATCAATGCCTGTTCCGATTTTGTTTGTTTTTGCCCACCGGATCACAAACATGACTTGCCAGTGCCGTAATAGTGTTAACGCGTTAATGCGCTGTCAGTTGCATATACAGACGAGGTAATACTTGCGGTAATTCAGCGGCGTTCTTGACGACCACAAAACCGTTGTGACCAAATAAATGCGGCAGATAATCTCCGGCTTTCTCATCGACGGTAACGCAAAATGGTGTTAATCCAAGACGTCGTGCTTCTTGTATGGCGACACGGGTATCTTCTATGCCATAGCGGCCTTCGTACTGATCCAGATCATTTGGTTTTCCATCGGTCAAGATCAAGAGCAAGCGACGACTGGTTTTTTGTTGATTCAAAATTGCGGCAGTATGACGCAGCGCGGTACCCATACGAGTGTAATAGCCGGGCTTCAGCGCTTGCAGGCGACCGCGTATCTGATCGTCATAGCGCTCATCAAAACCTTTGAGCAGATGGCAGCGGACATGTTCACGACGGACAGAAGAAAATCCATACAAGGCAAATTTGTCACCAGTAGCGGCCAGCGCTTCGCTGAACAGGAACAGGCTGTCACGTATCACATCAATAACGCGTGCCGAATTGCTGACCCAGGCATCCGTAGACAATGACAGGTCCGCCAGCAGCAAGCAGGACAGATCGCGTAACT
Source organism: Undibacterium sp. SXout7W (assembly GCF_049339385.1). Classification (NCBI taxonomy): domain Bacteria; kingdom Pseudomonadati; phylum Pseudomonadota; class Betaproteobacteria; order Burkholderiales; family Oxalobacteraceae; genus Undibacterium; species Undibacterium sp. SXout7W. The sequence continues at coordinate 296,739 of NZ_JBMPPF010000001.1, forward strand.
GTCGCCGGGTATCGATATACAAGCCCGGACTAGCGACCGGAATTCCGCAGTTTTTTTCAGAGGCAAAACGCACGCAGGCATCCAGATCAAGATCATGACCGTCTGCCTGTGCCCGCAGACGTGTATGTTGCGGTGTCAGTGACTGGAATTGCTGACGAAGGCGGCGTGCGCTGGCACGTAGCACCGGTGGTAATGGGCAAGCGATGGCATCTCTGGCGAGCAGCATCTGGACCCGGCAATGTGCAGGCAATAGTTGTTGTTTGCGGTAATGCCATTCCGGATACAAAATACCGTCTGCCAGCACCAGATCATCGTCGGCTTCTGCTGGCAGATCGAGATCGAAGCGTACACGGCTGGCAGTCGTTTTTCCATCCTGAGCAAGACTTAAAAAATCCAGATCATTTGCCGCTTTTTGCGCATCCTCATTATCATCCTCGTCGAGTGGTCGATCGACCTTCACAAATTCCGCCCACGAGAACAGGCTTTCTGCCCGGAACAACAACATAAACGGACTTTTGCTGTCGGGCATGGCCACATTTTCGGCACGTCGTTTGCGCGCCTCCTGGTCTTTTTTTGTCGTGTTATTTTCTGGTTGTTGCGGTTGCAGGCGACTGGCTTTCTTACTTTGCCCCATGGCCGATGGCGGATTCGGATGTAGCCATAACATGACCGGTGCGCAGGGTTTGCGTCCGGGCGTGTAGTTTGTCACGCTGCCGGGGTCCCGCAATGCCTGACGCACTATACGTTCTGCCCGTGCCTCTTGTGCTGGCAGAGTCGAAGGAAGAGGGCGTAGCGCCAGCGTGGCTTCTACCAATCGTTGATAACGTGAACGCAGACCCGGCAAGTGTGACAGTACGCTCAGACTTGCCTGCTGATTTCGGATGATCCAGCTCGTATCCTGACAGCTGTCCTCGTTGTTGCCAGGATTGTTGCCAGGATTGTCTCTACTGGTGCTGCTATAAGTGCCATTCTGAGTATTATTAGGGGTATCGCTATGAGCAGATAAAGCGAGTAGCCACAGATATAAATCGCGGTTCAGTTCTATATCTGGAAAGTATTCTATCCAGGCTGGCAGATGCAAGGTCTGCTCATCTGCCCATGCCAGCTCAGTTTTTTCTCCGGTACCGGCAATCCTTTCCAGCCAGTGACGCCGCGCACCGTGACTGCTGGTGCTGCCTGCCTGTATATTCAGTCCGGCATCACCACCCAGCGCACGAAAAAAAACCGGCGCTATTTTGGCGATCTGCCCCAGTTCCACACGCGCTTCAGGATAGCCACGATAGGCGACACGGGTAATCAGTTTGTCCCATAAACCACCGATATATTCTTCCATTACTTACTTTCTGTATTGATTATCTGACTGATCTGGACATGATTCATGATTTACTCTTGCGGCGAGCGGGTATCATCGCGGATCAGTTTGATTTGTATCGTTCTGGCCTGACTGCCGGTGAGCGCGGCTTCAGATTCGGCTCTGGCATGATGTACCCAAGTCAGCAAGCTGCCATCCGGGTTATCGCTCTGAGTTTGATGGCAGGCATCCAGACATTGACCGCATTGGACACAGGCAAACATCATGCGCTTGACGCTACGCGGTTGTAGTCGCATAGGGCAGACGTGGTCGCAGGCAGAGAAACAACTTGAACAGTCTTTGGCGCGTTCGCGCTGAAAACCAACCACCATCGCGCTATCGTTTGCCACCCATGCCAGACTTTGAAAAAGTCCGACGGCGCAGGCATAGCGGCAGAACAGATGACGCGCAAACATGAATTCGATAAAAAAGGCCAGACTCGCCACGCTCAGAAAGATAGTCTGATTGCGGGTCAGTGTGGCATGCCAGATATTGCTATAAATTTCGGCTGGCGGCAGCAGATATGTCAGTAACACCACTGCCCATAAAACGGAACACAGAATAACCAGCGGTATGACTCCCAGCCACCAGATCGGATCGGCTTTAATGCGACTGCCATCGGGATTTTGTTCGGATAATTTTTCCTGATCCCACAGACTTTGTTTGCCAATGGCACGTCGCAATGTTTGATTGATCGTTTCTACAATAGAGAAATGTGGGCACAACCAGCCGCAATATAGCCGACCCCATTTCCAGCTGACATAGATCAGTAATGCGCCTGCAGTCAGCACTGGCAAAAAGACGCGCCATAATAATGTGAGTGCTGCTTCTGTTGCATTGTTATTACCTGATGCCTGCGTATTTAAACCAAGCGTCCAGTCCATGCCAAAAAAAATGAAATGATGCAGATGTAAATCCAGCCGGAAAATATCAAATACGGGCGCCAGAACGAACAACAAAAAAAAGCTGCTCTGCGTGATTTGGCGCCAGCGCTGCACCCGAATACCTGACAGGCCGCGATGTAGTTTTCTTTTTACTTCCATCGCTGACTTCCCGGAAGAAAATAGATATAAGGCTGCCCCGCCATGGCGCGTGACAAACCGAATACACCCAACAAAATGAATAGAGAGTGACAGCAAATAAAATACAGTATCAATACAACCCAGGTCATCGGAGACTGGAAGCCACCCAAAGCGATGATGATCACTGTCACCAGCAGTAACAAGGTTCCGGCCCAGAGGCTGGCAAAGATCGTTTGCCGGAGATGGCAACGTGCCAGAGTGGATATCCGATCCCGGTGTTGATGCGCGAGCCACAACAGCATGACAAAAGCGAATCCTGGCAAGAGCAGCAGATTGAGCAGATACAAAAGTTCTGCCTCGATTGCAATACGACGGTCCGCTGGATCACTCATGATGCTCTTGTCACTTACCAAAACTGGCTTTGATGACTTCGTATAAAGCGGCGATGGTGTCGGCATCATCACTCAGCGGTTCTGCCATAGCAGCCTTGCATGCCATCACCGGGTCACACCCAGCCTGAATTAAGGTAGCGGCATAGACCAGCAGACGTGTTGACGCGGCTTCTTCCAGATCATGATGTCTGAGCTGGCGGAATTGATTCGCCAGATGCACCAATCGGCGCGCCATGTCACTGTCAATGCCACTTTCTGCCATCAATATCTGTTGCTCCTGTGCTGCTGCCGGATAATCAAACTGAATGGCGATGAAGCGCTGGCGCGTGGAGGGTTTCAGATTTTTCAGTAAATTCTGATAGCCGGGGTTATAAGAAACAACCAGCATGAATTCTTCCGGTGCTTGTAATTCTTCACCTGTGCGCTCAATAGGCAGAATCCGCCTGTCATCGGTCAGTGGATGCAGAACCACGGTCGTGTCTTTGCGTGCTTCGACAATCTCATCCAGGTAGCAGATTCCACCTTGCCGGACTGCGCGTGTCAGCGGCCCATCAGACCACAAGGTCTGGCCATCACCGATCAGATGGCGACCCACCAGATCTGCAGAGGTCAGATCATCGTGGCAGGCGACGGTGATCAGTGGGCGCATTAATCTGGCAGCCATGTGTGCCACGAAGCGGGTTTTGCCGCAACCGGTTGGCCCTTTGATCAGCAATGGCAACTGGTGCTGATAGGCATATTCAAACAGCGCGCATTCGTTTCCCACAGGCTGGTAAAACGGGATTTTTGTGTCATCGGCCAAAAAATTGTGTGGAGTCAGGTCATTCATGATGTGTTTTCAGAGCGGATATGGAGTGAGTCGGCAACGTTGTCGTATACTTATAAAAAACTGAGGCTGATGCCACCAATGACGATGAATAGCCAGCCAAAAACGATGGCACGCCACGGACCGGCGACGTAACGCAAGCCCATATAGCGATCAATGATGATTTCACCTTTGATCAATGCGATCAGCAGGACAGAAAATACAAATACGGTTTTGGGTAATCCACAGTAAGCAGATGCCACGCTGGATGCGGTCAGCAGTAGGAGCGCCAGCCAGTACCATGTTGCTGCTTTCGTATTGTTCATCGTGTCTCCTGATCAAAGTGACGCTTTGCGGATGCAGAGTTCAGTGCAAGACATACACCAGTGGAAATAAAATAATCCAGACCAGATCAACCATATGCCAGTAGGCCGCAGCGGTTTCGGCACCGTGGTAATCACCTGAGTGGTAAGCGCCTTTCCATGCTTTCAGTGCGACGGCACCGAGAATGATCATGCCAAGAATGACATGCATGAAATGGAAAAAAGCCAAAAACAGATAAAACATATAAAACAGGTTGGTCGACATGCTGATTCCAGCCTGTATTTTGTTGGCGAATTCCAATAACTTGAGCACGACAAAAAACAGTCCGCAGCTCATCGCTGCCATCAGCCAGAAAGAAGCGATTCTTGCGGCATCGTGTCGTATTGCATTGATCGCACGGACTACAAAATAACTGCTGGTAATCAGTAATAAGGTATTGACTGCGCCACTGACTCTGTCGAGTTCTGATTGTGAAGCGTTAAACATTGCTACATGCCGTGAACGCGTGTAGGCATACGCTAAAAAAAAGATGCCGAACACCAGCAGTTCGGCAAGAATGAAGCACCACATGGCCAGATCACCAGGCAATGCTGGTTTGCCGCCAGCAATGTCGGTCTGATGTAGGGCGTGCCCGATATGTAACTCTGTTTGCATAACTCAAACGCCTGATTTACATCAGGCGTTGTCGGTATAGCTTAGCGTGCAGTATCGACGCTCTCGCCTTTGATGAAGAAGCTCATGATGTAGAGCAGCAGACCAATCAGGAAAATCACCCCCGACCCCAGACGCAACCAGTAAAAAATCACCAGTTGATCCTGTGTTGCCATGAACGACATCGGTGCTGTTGCCACACGTTGCAGCCAGACTTGCAGAATGCCCGCAGCAGTCAGGAACAGGGTAATGAAGACCATAGAAACCGTCATCAGCCAGAATGCCCACATTTCTACCACCTGCGCCTTATTGCTATTGGCGGCACGGCCACGCATGATAGGCATGGTGTAGCTGATCATGGTCAGTACCACCATTGCATAGGCACCATAGAACGCCATATGACCATGCGCTGCTGTAATCTGGGTGCCGTGTGTGTAATAGTTCACCGGAGCCAGTGTATGCAGGAAGCCCCAGACGCCAGCACCCAGGAAGGCCATCACACCTGTGCCTAATGCCCATAATGTGGCAGCACGGTTAGGGTGATCGCGACGACGACGATTGACCATATTGAATGCGAATACTGTCATCATGAAGAATGGAATAGGTTCCAGTGCAGAAAACACGCTACCCCACCATTGCCAGTATTCCGGCGCACCGATCCAGTAGTAATGGTGACCTGTACCGATGATGCCGGAAATCAGTGACATCGCGATAATTACATACAACCATTTTTCGATTACTTCACGATCAACGCCCGTTACTTTAATCAAAACAAAAGCCAGCATCGCACCGAGAATCAATTCCCAGACACCCTCGACCCACAGATGTACCACCCACCACCAGTAAAACTTATCTTTGACCAGATTGCTTGGATTGTAAAAAGAAAACAGGAAAAAAATCGCCAGACCCCACAAACCCGCCAGCATCACCAGACTGATACTGGTTTTTCTTCCTTTTAATACTGTCATCGAAATATTAAACAGGAACACCAGCGCGACCAGAACAATACCAACCTTGGTTGGCAGCGGTTGCTCAAGGAATTCGCGCCCCATTGTTTGCAGCAGATCGTTGCCAGTCATACGCGCCAGATCCGCATAAGGAACAGTCAGGTAGCCAATCACTGTCAGAGCACCTGCTACCAGAAAGACCCAGAACATCAGCATCGCTAATTTAGGGCTGTGCAGTTCGCGCTCGGATTCTTCTGGCACCAGATAATATGCAGCCCCCATAAAGCCGAATAACAACCAGACGATCAACAGGTTGGTATGCACCATCCTGGCGACGTTAAAAGGAATCGCCGGAAATAAAAAATCGCCGATGATGTACTGCAGACCCATAATCAGGCCAAACAGAATTTGCCCGAGAAACAGGCCGATTGCCGCGATGAAATAGGGCTTCGCGACAGCCTGTGATTTATATTGCATAGAGTTTTCTCCGCTTAATGATGAGACTTGCCTGCCGCCCATTCCGATTCAGGAATGGAGCCCATGTCCGGTACAGCCATTGCTGTGACACGCTAAAACCAGACAAGGCAGTGATCGTTTCATAGGAACCTGAATCAACCTTCGATATTCGGAGGCCATTTATTCGTATTGATTTCAGACGAATATTTAAGGAACTCGACCAGATCGTTCAATTCCTGATCCTTCAAATGAAACTGTGGCATCTGGCGGCGACCGGGCGCGCCAGTTGGCTGCGACTGTATCCATGCCTTGATAAATTCCGGACCTCGGCGTTTATAGACATTGCCCAGCTCAGGCGCAAAATACGCACCTTCACCAAGCAGCGTATGGCAGCCGATGCAATTGCGGGTTTCCCATATTTTTTTGCCACGGGCAACACCCTCAGTCAGATTTGCACTGTTATCCTGCTTGGGCATGGTGGTCATGGTATCGAAAGTCAATCCGAGAAATAGCAGAAAGAAAAATACCGAACCGCCATAGAAAATATTCCTGGCGGTTGACTTGGTGAACGTTGAGCTCATGTCGAGTTAACCCCTTTTATTTTTTAAATCATCAGGAACCGCTGCAATCCATGACGTGATGATGGTTCCGCCACGAGGACGATGGTAGGTGCAGCGCAATATTTTTTCCTTGACTGCGGTCAACGAAAAAAAGATTGTCGAAAAGAGATCAAAATAAGTAATGTTTCCGCACAGAGTTATCGCTGAATTGACAACCATCAAGTAAATCCAGAGCCATTACCGACAGTTGGTTGAGATGGTGCCGAAATTCCGTACGATGGTGTATGCCTGATACGACGGGCTTTGCTATCTCGCAGATGACGCCAGCATGGTTTCAAGGTGCCATGACATCGACTCGTATCAGATCCATTTATCAGTTTTCATCAAAGAGGAAATGATCATGTCACATGACTGCGCGCGCCCACTGACGGCGCAAGGAATTTATGCTTTTGATGCACGCGGCGTCGCCAAACGCTTCCGGCATGCCGCTATTTTCGGAGCTCTCGCCTCTCTCGAGCCCGGCGAAACCATGCGTTTTTGCAACGACCACGACCCTATCCCGCTCTTACACCAGATCGGTGACCGTTTTGGCGACACTATAAAAATGGCATATATCTCACGCGACCCCGGCGAAATCGTGATCGATTTTCTGGTGACTGCCTGAAGCGTCGCAGTGAACAAAAGATGAGTGGCGCTGCACCTGAGGTGCCCCGCATACTCTTCATTCAATGCATTTCTAACGAGGTACTTAAGGATCGCTGTCGAAAGCAAGATGGTTTTTTCTGCTTGCTTGACTTGCACGAGTACAACTTTGAGTCATGGTTACGGTAGCAATATATATGTTGCTACCATCCGAAAATTTGCCGCGTTTTTTGGGGATTAACCTTTTATCCGTATGACTCATATGTGATGCGCGCGCAATAACGGGTTTGGATATGTCGCAGGTATTTGTTTTGGCGGTATCTGGAAGTGCCCGAACATATTCTCAACAGAAGTCAATTTCAACGAACGTTAAGATTAGAGAACAAAAAACCCGCTGTAGCCTAAGCTAGAAGCGGGTTCTTTGTACGTTTCTGAACTAGTCAGAACGCTAATCTGGGATAGGTGGAGTTGTATAATCTCTTAAAAGAGTTGCCTGTATTGGATTTTCTTTTTTTTATTTTAATTTGTACCATCATAAATACCAACAAAAATATTCTTCATAGTAAAAGCTCTTTCTATAAGGATTGGTGCTGGCAGTCCGCGAACGATGAACACTGCCCCTTCGGGGTAGTGTGTATTTTCTAGGACTTTCACTTTCCGGTAGCTGTTAAGTCAGTAGTGACTTACTTTGCAAGGCAACAAGGGAAGTGGGATGTTCCGCTTTCCTTGTTGTCCTACTTGTTGATGATTATTGAAGTACGAAGCAAACGCCGTTACCGCGACATGTTGAGATTGCGATTGTCGATACGCCTTCAACGTGACCGTGATGTGTAATAGCAAACCCATTGTCGATTGATTGGGTGATGGTCATGACTTTTAAAAGGTCGCAGAATTGTTCAAGTGTTATTTGTTTCACGTTGGCCTTACTCTTCGTTTTGTTAATTAAAATGGAATAGAACTGCATAAGTGTACTTGTTTTATTAACACTTATTGCTTACTTTTTTTTCCTTAGAAATGAGACCGGAATGTATAAGGTTGACCTGTTACGAATGTATAAGGTTGACCTGTTAAGCTGTTAAGATATTTTTGGCGCAATTGTATTCACTTTCTTAACAGGTCAAAAACCGCATGGATAAAGACTCTTGACCTGTATTAAAAAACCCAAGGAATTTCATTCCTTGAGTCGGGTACGTCATCCCCATTTCTATTCGTTTTGTGTCTCGCTTTCTGCTCTGTTTTCGCTCCTGCTTTTCTTCAGAATTTCACGCACAATACCAAGCTGCCTTGAGGCTATCTGAGCGGTTATTACCTGACCTGTCAGCAACTGATAACGGCGGGTTATTTCGCGGTTCGTCCCGTCGCTCATGCGTTCGCAAACCCAAAGGTTCATGCGCCTGTTGAGAGTCGCCTTTGCGTCCTCTTTGGTAAATACTCGCGTGAGTCTTGTTGCCCTCGTGTATTCCTCTAACTTAGAAAACACGCTGTTACGCATTTCTCTTGTCGCCTCCTCCCGCTTCTTTACCGGTTGCGACTTGAGCTGATAGCAGTCAAAGCACATCTCATCCGTCATCGCTAACGCTTTGACGATTTTCCACGTTGCCCGTCTCTCTTTACCATTAAAGTAGAATATATATTCCGCCGCCTTATGGGCGCGGGTATCGTCTCGACTAAAGGCTTCCCTAAAGCGTTCATACTTAATCGCGCCGCTCTGCTTTGGATATGCTGAGCGCAACCAACGCAGGTCGTATGTTAGCAAGTCAAATTCCTGCTCAATACTGTAAGCGGTCTTTGAGTGACTTCTGCGGGACTCTGGAGGCACTCCGGTAGCGGTCAAGACTTCAGAAAGAACGAAGGCGTTCAATCGTTGTTTTTTCCGGAACGCTGTATTAAACCGCAGTATTAGCTCTTCTTTATTCATGCTGGAAAGGGCGTTCCGCGCTTCAATTAATTTCTCTGGATTAACCTTCTTCAGTAACTTGTGTAATGGTTCAAAGGGCGGCGTACCAGAATGCTCAAACGCCCTTTCGGGCGTTTTTTCTGAGAAGTTATCCGCGCCTGTAGGTTTGGAAGTGAATGCCATTACAAGCCTTTTAAGCGGGCTGGCGTTGAATCGGACTCATGATCTGATGCAGAAACCGCTGCTCTAATGTCAGGTATCCATCAGGGGCAAGGCGTTTTACTCCCTCTGTCAAAGTTTCGCCATGCCCGAAACTCTGGAGCAAATTCAATGCAGCGTCACGTGTGGGCGTTGATTTTGGGAGGACTTCCAGCAATGCCTCAACTTCATACAGTCCGGCAAGCATGGACGCAATTAGTTTATCCAACAGGTCGTCAGGCGTTAAACCGGACAATCCAGCTAATTTAACAATGATTTCTGTCGTATCTTCGTCAAGTCTAAATTTCATCTTTTTTCCAATCGTCAATAAGTAGGTTGCATCCTGTTTGTGTGTGGTCAGCGGTCGTGGTCGGCAGCCGTGACATTAGAGGCTAACTGGCACGTCGGAATACCAGACAGCAGACAATTCGTCCGCTTTTTGGTTGTGGTGTTCTACTATGACGATAGGCCGGGCGTATCTTGTGCCGTGGTGTATGGAAAAACTCCCCATATCAATCGAGTGTTCAAGCTTCGATTCTGCAATCGTCTGCTTGCATGTCGCATAGTCAACAGCGTGGAAGTCTTCAAGTGACAGTTTAGGCATTATGCAACCTCTTTATGATGATGGGATGGTTTGGCGGGTTTGCGTGATTCAAGCCAATTTATAATGTCTGATTGAAACCAGCCGATAGCCCTTGCGCCAAGTGAGCGTGAGGCAGGGAAATTCCCTTGACGCATTGCTGCATAGATTGATGATTTACCAAGCCCTGTTAATGCTTTGACTTGCGGAAGGCGGAACACTTGGTCAATTGACGCGCTGCCAAGATTGCGCCCAGTGCTGCTTGATGTATGTTGAATCGGTAATACATTTTTCATGAAAACTCCTGTAGAGAATGCCCGTTTACAGCCGCTCCATGCGGTGCATTTCGGTACAGGAAGGATTATTACGGAGGTTATATTTTTTAAAAACCGGATTTAAATATGTAGATTTAAATCCGGTTAGCCCTACAATACCCCGCGCTTCTTTAGGGTTCTTTTTAATTCAGTCTGTCGATCATTAATAGATTTTTCATCAAAGCCACGTTCCCTCAACTCATCAATAGATATTTGATAGCGGGCTTTGAAAGCTGCGTCTAATGATTCTTTACGTCTTTCGTCTATTGGAAAATCCCTTTTGTTTACCATAGTGCTGTTATATGCCTCAACTTCTTTATCTTCAAGTTGAGGGTCTTTGGCTTGCCTTCCGCGTGGTAATTTCAAACCAAAAGCATCATCAAGCGTTTTTTCTTCACCTTCCAGCACTTTGCGAATTGAATCTGCCACAAATGTTAGAAAAATAGGAGAAGGGGTTTCTCCTCTGAGAATCGGTTGAATACCTAATTCGAGGATATATTTTGCTTTTTCTGCTAAATTGCCATCTCCGTAGCTAACTATGCCGTCTTTTAACCCTTGAATTTGATCTGAAAGAATTGAGTTATTTAGAAAATTAGAATCTTTTTCATCGAATAACTCATCAAAATTATCTTTAGGGCTGTCAATCATGCTGTCTTTCTCACTCCAAATTTTCCAAGAATAATATTTGCGCTTGTCGCGTTGTCTAAGTAGTCCGCGTATTGCTGCATCATCACTTTACGTTCATCAAGGAACTGGGCGCGGTCATAGGCTTCGCCGTAGGTGTCGCCTGATGCATGAGACAGTTGACGGTCTACGACCTCATGGCGGTAGCCCAAACGCTCTTTAATCACGCCCATAGCAAGTGACCGGAAGCCATGACCAGTCATTTCGCCTTTGTAGCCCATGCGTTTAACTGCTGCGAGTATGCCGAAGTTCGTTGCTGGTTTTTCGTGGTCGCGCAGATTAGGGAAAAGGTATTTGTTATTGCCGGTGTATTGATGCAATTCGCGAAGCAGCTTCCAGCCTTGCGTTGGTAAAAAAACGTGATGATCAACTTTACGCGGATTGATCTTTTTCTTTCCCATTTTCATGCGCTGCCACGGGATTATCCAGCTTTCATTTTCGAGGTCTATTTCTGACCATTCTGTCGTGGTTAGCTCGCTGGTACGTACAAAAGTCAGCATCATTAAACGGAACATGATTCTTGTTGGCGCATACATCCGACCTTCGATAGCTTCAAACGCGCGGATAAAATCGGGTAGCTCGTCAGGCGTGATTGCCGCATGATGTCCTTTTTCTGTTGCTTTGAGCGCGCCGCGTAGATCGGGGACAGGATTAATTTCTGCTTTCCCACATGCAATGGCGTAACGGAATATCTGACCGCATACTTGGCCTTGCCGTTTTGCCATTTCTACAGCGCCGCGCTTTTCAATCTGCCTTAAGACATCCAGCATTGCTGGGGCTTTAATTTCCGTAATTGGTAATTTGCCGATTAGCGGAAAAACATCTTTTTCTAATCGGTGTAGAACATTGGACGCCGTTCTTTCTTGCCAAGAGTTCAGCTTGTTCTCGTGCCATTCACGCGCAATTGCTTCAAACGTGTTGGCGTTGGTGGTTGCTTTTGTTATTTTTTTAATGCGTTTGGTTTGGGAAGGGTCTATTCCGGCATGAATTTGTTCTCGTGCGACGGTTCTTGCTTCTCTGGCACTTTTTAGTGAAATTTCAGGATACTTGCCAAAGGCTAGAAGTTTTTGAAAACCAGCGAAGCGGTAAGCAAGCCGCCAATACTTAGAGCCATCGGGATTAACCAGTAGATAAAGCCCGCCTCCGTCTGGTAGCTTGTAAGGCTTTTCCTTTGGTTTGGCATTTTTTGGCTGTACGTCTGTGAGTGGCTTGGCTAGTTTTGGCATTTTGTTGGTATTTTTTTGTTGGTATGAAAATGTACCAACAAAAATACCAACATAAAATCTGGAAGTCAACGAACGTTAAAACCCTTTAGAGAACAAAAAACCCGCGTTCTCATGGTGAGTAAGGCGGGTTTTAAGACGTTAAAGAAGCTCTTTGAACGCTAATCTGGTGGTGATAGGTGGACTTGAACCACCGACCCCAGCATTATGAGTGCTGTGCTCTAACCAACTGAGCTATATCACCAAGAAGCCTGAGATTATGTCAGCTTACTTTTTTTCTGTCAATGCTTAAGCGCAGGTTCTTTGAAGAAATTTGCTTCTTGCGGAAGGCTTGATGTTGTTTATTTGAAAATGAAATATCAATGTTGTTGCTGGTTGTTTCTGACAATTTCAAGGATTTTCGTTGTTGCATCTGATTGCAGGCAATCGATGATGATGCGGTCTGGCATGGAGCGTAGCCAGGTCAGTTGGCGTTTTGCCAGTTGGCGTGTGGCGATGATGCCGAGTTCGCGCATCTCTTCATAGCTGCAGCGCTGATCGAGATAATCCCATGCCTGGCGATAGCCTACGCAGCGAATAGAGGGTAAATCGGCGTGTAAGTCAGGTTGTTGTTTCAGCCAGCGGACTTCATCCATGAAACCCTGATCCAGCATCAGATCAAAGCGTTTGGCGATGCGAGCATGCAAGACACTGCGGTCTGAGGGTTCCAGCGAGATGGATAGCATGTCAAATGCTGGAGCGGTGGGTGTTTGTTTTGCCAATAGCGCTGACATGGGTTGACCCGTCAGGGTGATGACTTCCAGTGCGCGTTGTATGCGCTGGCTGTCGTTGGGCTTCAGGCGAGCGGCGGTTTCCGGGTCGAGTATCGCTAGTCTGGCATGCAAGCCGGGAACGCCAATCCGAGCTGCTTCTGCATCCAATTCTGAACGGATGGCAGGATCGGCGCCAGGCAAGTCATCCAGTCCGTTCATCAGTGCTTTGAAATACATCATGGTACCGCCGGCCAACAGCGGTAATTTACCTCTGGACTGGATGTCTTCGACCAGTCGCGCAGTATCTTTGCGAAATTGTGCCACTGAGTACGATTGCGCCGGAGAGATGATGTCGATCAGGTGATGGGGGACGGCAGCCAGTTCTGCCGCACTGGGCTTGGCTGTGCCTATGTCCATGCCACGATAGACGAGGGCGGAATCCACGGAAATGATTTCTGCTGGGAAATGGCGGGCGATTTCTAGTGCTGCGGCTGTTTTGCCAGAGGCGGTCGGCCCCATGATGGCAATGACTTGATGGTTCATTCGGTATTGTTCTGTATGCTGGCTTGTCGTTGTTGATTCTGCGGAAAAAGCGGAGTCAACAGACGGTGAAGTTGTTGTCATGTTTATTGCCCACGCAGGAACATTTTGTCGAGGTCATTCAGCCCAAGTTGCACCCAGGTCGGACGGCCGTGGTTGCACTGATCGGCGCGCTCGGTGTGTTCCATTTGTCTTAATAAGGCATTCATTTCCGGTACTGTCAGGCTGCGGTTGGCACGGACTGCGGTATGGCAGGCCAGTGTGCCCAGCAACTCATTGCGTCGATCAATCAGTACCCGTGAGCCGCCAAACTCTCTGATTTCACGCAGAACATCACGCGCCAGCGATTGCGCGTCTGCGTTTTTGAGCAAGGCAGGTACGGCGCGTACTGCGAGCGTGGTCGGCGAGATGGCCGTCATGTCAAACCCCAGAGTCTGCAAGACATCCTGATGTTCTTCGACTGTACCCACTTCGATTGCGTCGGCATAAAACGTGACTGGAATCAGCATTGGTTGTACCGGAATGCTGTTGTCGTCCAGTGCGTTTTTCAGTTGTTCATACAATATGCGTTCATGTGCCGCATGCATGTCCACCAGTACCAGGCCTTTGCTGTTTTGTGCCAGCACATAAACCCCATGTAACTGCGCTAACGCAAAACCGAGCGGGTGCTCATCATCGGGCAAGGGCGTGGCAGCGTGCGGCGTGGCGGGATAGCCTGCTGTCGTTGTCTCGCGAAACATGGCGCCGTAGTTTTGCAGACTTTGAGCAACGCCTGCTGCGGTCGGTTGCTTGAACGCGTTGGTATAAGGGTTAACGATAGGTAGATGAGTTAAACCACTATCGGTAGTATTTTGAGGAGCGTTGTCATACAGCGCCGGTGTGGCGAACTGTGTGGAAAACGACGCCTGTTCGCCACTGATCCACGGCATGGGCTTTCCGGCAGAAAAGTTTGTAGCGGAGGCAGCAGTCGCTGGCGCAGGAACGGTACCGAATGCGGTGGCGGATGTCTGCGCCAGTACACGGCTGACAGCATGAAAAACAAACTGATGAACAGCCCTGCTGTCGCGGAAGCGGACTTCAATTTTGGAGGGATGCACATTCACATCGACCAGTGCCGGATCAAGATCGAGCGCCAGCACGTAGGATGGATAACGATCTCCGTGTAATACATCCTGATAAGCCGCTCTGACGGCGTGGGTCAGCAGTTTGTCGCGGACGAAGCGACCATTCACATAAAAATACTGCGCGTCTGCTCTGGCTTTTGATGCCGTTGGTAAGCCGGCAAAACCATGCAGACGCAAGGGACCAGCGTTTTCATCCAGTGGTAAGCGCGCGGATGAGAATGCGTCGCCGAGGATTTGTGCGCTGCGTTTATCAATGGCGCTGATGTTCCAGTGATCAACAGCTTTGCCATTATGTGTGAGTGAAAACGCGACATCCGGACGTGCCAGTGCGATACGACGCACCACTTCTGCACAGTGACCAAATTCAGTTTGTTGCGACTTTAAGAATTTACGGCGGGCTGGTGTGTTGTAGTACAAGTCTTGCACATCAACCGTGGTGCCCTGAGCACCGGAAGCTGGGGATACTTTGCCGTTTTCAATTTGCCACGCATGAGGCATATCGGCACTACGGCTGGTCAGTGTCAGCAAGGATACCGATGCGATGGATGCCAGTGCTTCGCCGCGAAAACCCAGCGTAGCGACATTTTCCAGTTCCGTCAGCGAAGCGATTTTAGAGGTCGCATGGCGCGCAACGGCAAGCGGTAGCTGTTCCGGTGGTATGCCTCGACCATTGTCATTGATGGCGATGCGCTTCATCCCGCCTTCTTCAAGGCGGATACTGATGTTGCTGGCTCCGGCATCAAGCGCATTTTCCAGCACTTCCTTGACAACGGCCGAGGGGCGTTCCACAACTTCGCCAGCGGCGATCTGGGAAATCAGATGATCAGGCAATGCCTGTATGGGGCGAAAAGTAGGTGCATTCGGGTTCATCGCAAGATTATACCTGTGCCGACTTGTGCAGGCAGTGGCTTAGTGTATGATTGCGGCGGTTTATCTCATTGGGACGATAATGGACTTGATGCAACTCCTCGATATGATTTTGCATGTCGACAAAATGTTGGGCGCAGTGATTACGCAATACGGTACGTTGGTCTATTTTGTATTGTTTGCGATTGTTTTTTGTGAAACAGCATTCGTCATTCTTCCTTTTTTACCGGGCGACTCCCTGTTGTTTATCGCCGGCGCTTTCAGTGCGACTGGTGCGATGAATCCGGCGTTCTTGATTTTGTTATTGATCGTGGCATCGGTTACCGGCAATTCCGTCAATTACTGGATTGGCAGTATGATCGGTCACAAGGTACTGGAACGTGATTGTAAATGGCTGGACAAAGGCGCATTGCAAAAGACCCATGCTTTTTATGAAAAACATGGCGGTAAAACCGTTGTACTGGCACGATTTATTCCTTTGGTCAGAACTTTTGCGCCGTTTGTTGCCGGTATTTCCGACATGACGCACCGTACTTTTCAGGTGTACAACGTGGTCGGTGCTTTACTGTGGGTTCTCAGCATTGTATTGAGCGGTTATTTCTTTGGGAATATTCCTTTGGTACGCGATCATCTGAATGCCATCGTTCTGATCGGTGTTGGCGCTGCGGTGGTACCAGTGGTGCTGGGTGGCCTCTGGAAAATTTTTAAGAAGCCGCGCAAATCCGCTTAATCACGAAGGCTGGCCTGTGTCTTCCACGAAAACCATCTGGCTGCATCCACAGGCGCCGATGAAGCCGGAGTTGGGACAGTCTTGCAATGGTTGTGGTGTCTGTTGTGCAGCAGAACCCTGTCCGGTGGCCAGGGTTTTTTTATGGCAATACCGTGGAGCCTGTCGCGCGCTGATCTGGAATGCCGATCACATGCGTTATCAATGTGGCATGTTGATACAGCCAGCCTACTATCTGCGCTGGCTACCTTTGGCGTGGCAGTACCGCTTCAGCCAGATGATCAACAGATGGATTGCTGCCGGTATAGGTTGTGATTCTGATGCCGAAGTTGCTATTGCTCCATCCAGCGAGCCTGGTCCTTCCTGACGCTGGCGGCTGCCGATGCCACATGTCATGCATTGCTCAGGTCAGGCGGTTTTTTGCCAGCGGCGGATTTTTGGAGAAGTATTTTTTAATCCCCTTCATGACTGCATCTGCCATCTGATCCTGATAGGCATCATCGGTCAGTTTTGCTTCTTCTTCCGGATTAGAAATAAATGCAGTTTCGATCAGGATGCTGGGAATATCCGGTGCTTTCAACACAGCAAAACCGGCCTGCTCGACAGACCCCTTATGCAGCTTGTTGATACCGCTGATTTCATTCAGCACGACCTTACCGAGTTTCATGCTGTCATTAATTTGCGCAGTGGTGGACAAATCGAGTAAAACACTGGCGAGTTGCCGGTCGTGTGTTTTGATATTCACACCACCAATCAGATCGGCAGCATTTTCTTTATCCGCCAGCCAGCGTGCGGCTGTGGAACTGGCGCCTTTGTCGGACAAAATAAATACGGATGAACCACGCGCACTGGCGTTGACAAAAGCGTCAGCGTGAACCGACATAAACAAATCAGCCTGCACCGCACGGGCTTTTTGTACGCGCACGTTCAGCGGCACAAAATAATCGCCATCCCGGGTCAACATGACACGCATATTGGGTTGTTGTTCTATTTTTGCTTTCAGACGTCGCGCAATCGACAGCACCACATCTTTTTCACGACTGCCTCCACGACCCAGCGCGCCGGGATCTTCACCGCCATGCCCCGGATCAATGGCGATGGTGATCATCCGCGTCATGACCGGTGGCTTATCTGTGGATCTATCTGCGGACTTGTCTGCAAATTTATCGGTGGGTTTATCTGCCATAGCAGCTTCTGCCCGGGCCAGTGATTTCTCTTCTGCCCTGGGATCGGGACGGGCTTCGGATCTGGTATCCGGTTTTGTGTCCTTGATATCCGCTCTGGTCTCTGGTCGTATTTCTGGCCTCAATTGTGGCGTGGTTGGTGCAACCTGAGCGAGCGGCGTATCGGTGTGCCATTCGCCTTTTTCTATCAGGGTGGTCAGCGGGTCGACAGGATTGGCCGGATACAAATCAAATACCAGACGGTGCTTGTAATTGCCTATTGGCTTCAGCGTAAATACCTGCGGACTGACTTCTTCTTTCAGATCAAACACCAGGCGCACGACATTCGGACGATTTTGTCCTACCCTGACTTGTTTGATATACGGATCATTGGACTGTATCTTGGCGACCAGTTCCTTGAGCGTTGGATTGAGTTCCAGCCCTTCAATATCCACCACCAGACGTTCAGGATTCTTGACCGTGAAGTGATTGGTACGTAGCTCGCTGTCGTTTTCCAGCGTCACCCGTGTGTAATCCTCTGCCGGCCAGACACGGACAGCCATGATCTGCGCCGCATGTGATATGGCCGGTGTAAAGACGGAAAGCAGCAGGGTACCGCCCGCTTTGAGCAGCGTGCGACGTTTCCCCGATCTGGCGACCGGAGTTAAAGATTGGGGGCAAACTGGAGTAGTGCGAGACATGCGATACCTTTGTCGGACAACGCGTGCAATTCTACCTCACGACCGTCACCGGCGACGCGCAAAAATATATTCAGATCCGGCGTTGGTAATACGCCGTCGGCTTTTTCTGGCCATTCGACGATACAGATATTGTGTTCGTTAAATTCTTCACGAAAGCCGGCATCCAGAAATTCTTCAGCACTGCTCATGCGATACAGGTCAAAATGCATGATATTGACGTTACGCTCCTGTAAGCGGATCAGGTAGGGCTCCACCAGCGTATAAGTCGGGCTTTTGACATGGCCGCTATGGCCGGCAGCATGAATCATGGCGCGCGTCAGCGCAGTTTTACCCGCACCGAGGTCGCCGTGCAAAAAAATACTCAGGCCAGGTTGTAAGGCATGGGCCAGACATTTGCCCAGCGCCAGTGTTGCCGCCTCATTGGCCAGTGTGGTTTTATAATGTGACATTTCCTGCTTACTCTTCATTCATGAATTTGTCTAACATAGCATATTGCTCTTTCCTTGTGTATTTACACCGGAGGCTGGCGTGAATGCCGCAGAGCCACAGAAAAACTCTCCTGTTTCCCCACCGCCTCGGCTCACTGACGATGCGTTGGTGGCGTTAGCGGCACAGATAAAAATCTGGGGCAGGGAGCTTGGCTTTGCTGAGGTGCGTATGACGGATGTGGATTTGTCCCATGCAGAAGCCGGGCTGCAGGCGTGGCTGGATGCTGGTTATCATGGTGAGATGCAGTATATGGCAGCGCATGGAACTAAGCGCAGCCGTCCTGCCGAACTGGTGCCGGGAACGGTGCGCGTGATTTCGGCACGCATGAGTTATCTGCCTGAAGACCCTGATTGGCGTACGGCGGAGCGTCAGCATGCGGCGGATACTGCCGTTATTTCTTTATATGCCAGAGGACGCGATTACCATAAAGTGCTGCGTCAACGCTTACAGCAGCTGGCCGATAAAATCCGGGAGCGCACAGGAGAATTCGGTTATCGCGCATTCACGGATTCTGCGCCGGTAATGGAGGTTGCTCTGGCGGAAAAGGCCGGGCTGGGCTGGCGTGGCAAACACACACTGCTACTGAGTCGCGAAGCGGGATCGATGTTTTTTCTGGGCGAGATTCTGGTGGATATTCCCTTGCCAGTCGATACGCCGACAGGCGCGCATTGCGGTCAATGTACGTCGTGTATCGACGTTTGCCCAACCAAGGCCATTGTGGCGCCGTATCAAGTCGATGCGCGGCGTTGCATTTCTTATCTGACCATCGAATTGCATGGCAGTATTCCCGTCGAATTGCGTCCGCTGATTGGTAATCGCATCTATGGTTGCGACGATTGTCAGTTGTTTTGTCCGTGGAACAAATTTGCGCAACCAGCACTCGTCGATGATTTTGCAGTCAGGCACGGCCTGGATCATGCCCGCATGGTGCATTTGTTCGCTTGGGATGAGGCAACATTTTTGCGCATGATGGAGGGGAGCCCGATACGTCGTATCGGACACGAAAGCTGGTTACGCAATATTGCCGTGGGTCTTGGGAATGCCGCCAGTCAGCTACGCGGTGACCCTGTGATCGTGGCGGCCTTACAAAACCGGCTGACACATTCATCTGAGGTCGTGCGCGAGCATGTGCTGTGGGCACTGGAGCAACATGCTTGCTAGCGTTTGCCTGACCTTTTGTGCTTTTTTGCTCTTTCGTACTTTGCGGGCGATATCAGACTCTCGCAGAGCGATATCGGCGTGAACACCGATATCGCTCTGCCAGCTGGCCTGTTAATGCACTAACGCCAGCCAGAAAGGCAAGGTCAGCACGGACAATACGGTACTGGCAGAAATCAGGAACGCGACAAACGGGCCATTGCCGCCCATGCGTGCCGCCAGAACGTAAGCACTGGACGCCGTAGGCAAAGCGCAAAAGACGACCGCGATCTGCAACTGTAACAAGGGCAGCGCCAGCCAGCGCCCCAGCAGCAACGCGATCAATGGCAGGATCAGGAGTTTAATCGTCAGGAAATAACTGGCGATCCCCTTGCTTTCATGCAGCGCAGATAATTTCATGCCAGCACCCACCGCCAGCAAGCCCAGCGCAATCGAGGCATTACCCAATCTGGATAAGGTCGCACCGACCGCTTCGGGCAATGGAATTTGCAACAGGCTGAATAACACGCCACTGGCTGTTCCTACGACCAGCGGATTGCTGGCGATTTCTTTGAGTAACCGACCGCTTTGATGCGCCAGCGCGTACACCGCTGCCATATTGCACAAAGGAACGAGAAAGCCGATCAGCAAGGCCATCAGCGCTGTCCCCTGTTCCCCCGCAAGTCGGGACGCAATTGCCAGCGCGATATAAGAGTTGAAACGGAATGCGGTTTGCACACCGGATTCAAAAATACGCGGCGCGGTCTTGAACAGATATTTTGCCAGCCCTCCGAGCACCATGCCGCTGGCAGTGGCGATCAGGGCTGTCTGCAATAAGCGGCCGGTGGTGTGGAAATCGAATGGTGTTTTTGCCGTGGTGTAAAACAGCAATGCAGGGAACATGATGTAGTAAACGATTTTTTCCACGCCTGCCCAGAAGTGCCCACCCCAATGCGATAGCCGGGCCAGTAAAAAGCCGAGCAGGATCAGCATGAAGTCGGGAACGAGTAAAGTGAGTATTGACATACTGGGGGGTGTATTTTAAAACATGCTTGTAAATATATCGTCAAAAAGCAGGGAAATCGGATATACCCCCGTTTTTTTGTTGATTTTCTGGTTTCTTGATGCGCTCAGTGGCGCTTGCTGTATTACTGAGGTTTGCCTGCCTGTGATGCCAGGCATTCCGCTCATCTGTGCCATCTGCGCCATCCGTGTCTTAGACGATCTGCGTTCAGGCACTGGCGAAACAACGCATTCAGTTTGTTTTATTTGAGTATTCCTGCCAGCTCCACCGCAGTCTTGACCTGCATTTTGTCGAAAATATGGGCACGGTGTACCTCGACTGTGCGCATACTGATACCGAGCTGATCAGCGATGACTTTGTTCATTTTGCCGAGCAGAATTAAATCCAGCACTTCTTTTTCTCTGGCCGACAAGGTTGCCAGACGTTCGTGAACGGCGGCCACAACGCCGGCTTCTCTTGATTGGGCCATTGCTTCCTGCACTCTGTCCATCAGGCTGTTGTCATTGAAGGGCTTTTCAAAAAAATCGAAAGCGCCGCGCTTTAAGGTATCTACGGCCATCGGTACATCACCATGACCGGTCAGAAAAATCACAGGCAAACGCTTTGTTAATTGCTTGCTGGCTAAGGTATCAAACAAACTGGTGCCGCTTAAGCCGGGCATGCGCACATCCAGCAGCAGGCAATCACCCTGCGCATCAAAAGCGAGCGAGCGTTCCAGCGCCGCGAGAAATTTTTCTGCACTGTCATATACCGTTGCCGGTATCTGTCGCGAGCGCGCCAGCCACGATAGGGCATCCCGGATTACTTCTTCGTCGTCAATGATGTGTAGCATGCGGTCTCCAGTTGTTCAGATAACGTAATCTCAGGTAACTTCAGGGTTACGCAACATCGTCCCGGCAAGGGATGGCGACGAAGGCGGTACAGGCTTGTAAAGCAAGGAGCCATAAGGTCGCTGGGGCGATTTGACGCAAGTCCTGATCTTATTCCACAGGGCTTTTTTTATAATCTGCTGCGGGCAAGGCAAACCGGAAGATAGTACCACCGGCGGGATTATCGGTATGCGAGAGTTTGCCACCATGAAATTCTATCGCAGTACGGCAGATATTGAGTCCCATCCCCATCCCTGTCGATTTGGTCGAAAAAAACGGCGAAAATAATTGATTGGCAACGTCATCGGAAATACCATGTCCCTGATCGATGACTTCCACGACGACCAGATTCTGCGCACTGTCTGCGCTCGTGCGCACGCGCAGGATGCGTTTTTCAGGTGGAGTCTGTTGCATTGCTTCAATGGCATTGCGAGTCAGATTCAGTAAGACTTGCTCCAACAGAATTTTGTCTGCCAGCACCGGTGGCAGCGCCGGGGCCAGATCCCATT
Source organism: Undibacterium sp. SXout7W (assembly GCF_049339385.1). Classification (NCBI taxonomy): domain Bacteria; kingdom Pseudomonadati; phylum Pseudomonadota; class Betaproteobacteria; order Burkholderiales; family Oxalobacteraceae; genus Undibacterium; species Undibacterium sp. SXout7W. The sequence goes on from NZ_JBMPPF010000001.1 coordinate 318,687, forward strand.
GAAGGTTAATATGTCCCGCCTGTGCCTGCATTTCAACCAGTGGCATGACGCTGGCGATCAGATCAGGAATGCCGACTGAATGCCGGGTCGGCTCTCTCTTTTTGACAAATTCATGCACGCTGCGGATGATGTGGCCTGCGCGTTGTGCCTGTGTATTGGCTTTTTCCAGCGCGCTTTGCAGCAGTTCCGGATTGATGTCACCAGCCTTGATCAGGTTGATTGCCCCGGTGGTATAGCTGGAAATGGCAGCCAGTGGCTGATTCAGCTCATGCGCCAGCATTGAGGCGATTTCTCCCATGGACGCCAGATGGGCGCTGGCATTGAGTTTTTCTTCCTGACGCCGGGTCAGCTCCTGAGCACGTTTGAGCTCAGAAATATCCAGAATCGAACTCATCCAGCCGGTTTGTAAACCATGCTCATTAATGAGCGGTGATTCGTAGATCAGCACCGGAATTCTTTGCCCGCTGGCATGCTGATATATCGTTTCAAAACCTTCTGACGGCACAGTCCCTGCGAGTAGTTGAGTGAAGCGTCCCTGATATTCCTGTATCGCTTCCGGCGCCCAGTAAGGCATGGGGGGCAGTCGTCCGATAATCTCTTCTGCCGGATAACCGACCATACGGCTAAACGCCGGATTCACATACGTCAAGCGTCCTTCCATGTCGCGCGCTCGCAAACCGGTGACCAGCGAGTTTTCCATCGCCGTACGGAAGGTGACTTGCTGGCGCAGCGCACCCTCGGCAGCGAGTCGTCGGCTGATATCGCGCCACAATGCCAGCAAACTCCAGATTAATCCCAGCGAGAGTAGGATAACTGTCAGTACCAGCAGATTCGACAGCAGCTTAGGCTCGCTTTTATTGCTGTTGGTGCGCAAGATCAGTTGCAGCCCTGGTAAATCCAGAGTGCGATTATGCGTGTAGACATTTTTCCCGATACCACCAGCTGCACGGTTGGCATACATTTTTTCGTCATTGTCGATCAGCATAATCTGGTTTTCCTGCGCAAACCACCACGGAACCAGTTCATCAAGTATGCCTGCTGTGCGATAAATGACGACAATGCTGCCGGTGTAGCGGTTTTCCTGAAACAGCGGAATCTGGCATCGCAGCAGATACATATTCTTCGAATCAGCTTCCAGCATGGGACTGAAGCAGCGTGTTTTGCTATCGAAATCAACCGCGCCAGAGGCGGAGTGCTGGATGGATAAGACGTTTTTTGATAATTGAGGCAGCTCCGGACTGGCGGCGATCATGGCATCGCGGCTGTCGAGCCAGAGGATGCTGTAAATTTCGTGATTATTTTTGATGAGAGTACGGAAGCGCTCGCGCACCGTATCAACAGACAGATGCAGGCTCATCATTTCACTGCCTATCTGCCGCAGCATTTCATCATTACGGTTGAGCTGGAACTGAATCGCCTGTTCTACCCATAAAGTATCGGCAATCAGCTGTTCCTGACGTTCATTGGCTTCCATTCTCTGCGCTTGCCAAGGGAGCCAGATCAGCGTCGCCAAAAACAGCGAGACCAACAAAATGGGCAAAATCCAGCGCCATTTTTGATTGGGCCAAGCCTGTGTCTTGTATAAATGTCTCATACTACCAGTATACTTGAGGGTAGTAGTTAACGTCTGCGACATCTGTTGCTAGTGGTTTTCCACAATTGCCGGTGGGGTACTTGCTATGCAGAATGAAAAAAATTTTATAAAAAGTGAGAGACAACGATGAAAATCAAATCCATGCTGTTCGCCATGATGGCGAGTGCTGTCGTCAGCGGTGCTGCATTTGCACAAGCACCTATTATCATTAAATTCAGCCATGTTGTTGCCAGCGATACGCCTAAAGGCAAAGCGGCTGAACGATTCAAAGAACTGGCCGAAAAAGCGACCAAGGGACGCGTCAAGGTTGAGTTGTATCCGAACAGTATTCTGTATAAAGATAAAGAAGAACTAGAGGCTCTGCAATTGGGGGCGGTACAGATGCTCGCGCCTTCGCTTGCCAAGTTCGGTCCACTGGGCGTGAAAGAATTTGAAGTATTTGACTTGCCTTATATTTTTCCTTCAAAAGATGTCCTGTATAGCGTGACAGAAGGGCAGATCGGTAAGGATTTATTGAAAAAACTTGAGAGTAAAGGCATTACTGGGCTCAGTTTTTGGGATAACGGTTTTAAAGTCATGTCATCTAATAAGCCTATGCATGTTCCTGCAGACATGAAAGGTCAGAAGCTGCGCATACAGTCTTCCAAAGTACTGGATGCACAAATGCGCGCGCTGGGTGCCAATCCGCAAGTGCTGGCATTTTCTGAGGTATATCAGGCGTTGCAGACTGGTGTCGTTGATGGCACTGAAAATCCACCATCCAATCTGTACACGCAAAAAATGCACGAAGTGCAGAAGCATGTCACTGTGACGAATCATGGTTATCTTGGATATGCCGTCATCGTGAATAAGAAATTCTGGGATGGCCTGCCTGCAGACATTCGTGGCGAATTGGATGGTGCCATGAAAGCCGCGACCAAATATGCGAACGCCATTGCACAGCAAGAAAATGATAATGCGCTGGAAGCTGTCAAAAAATCTAGCAAAACCACGATTTATGTACTGAACGATAAAGAAAAAGCAGAATGGCGCAAAGCCTTGCTGCCAGTTCAGAAAGAAATGGAAAACCGCATCGGCAAAGACCTGATTGCCAATGTCAATAAAGAAGCTGCCAAACTCGGCACAAAATAAAACAAAAATAATCACTCTCAGCCAATAGATCAACTTTACTGTGGTGTATGACAGAACATGTTGTTTTGTCATACACACCCTTGTTGTCTGTCGCGATCATCAGAAGATCGCAGTACGGTTGCAATGTCTTTGTCATAGATTTGTTATAGATTCGACGTCGGTTTGTCATCAGTTCGCAAAGTAACGTGATCTGATGACGAGGCGGCGGCAAATATTGGCAAGATGTTGGTATGCGCTGGCAACGCAAGCATCGTGCAGTTTGTCTGTTTGGCTCAACGAGTACCACAGGAGACTTTTATGAAATTTCTAGACCATCTGGAAGAGTGGCTGATTGCGACTCTGATGGCACTGGCGACGCTTGTCACCTTTACCGCCGTAGTCCATCGCTATCTTTCCGGATTTGACATTCCCTACGTTCAGGATGCTTTGCTGAAAATGAATACCAGCTGGGCGCAGGAGCTGACCATCTATATGTTTGTCTGGATGGCAAAATTTGGTGCTGCCTATGGTGTCCGTACTGGTATTCACGTTGGCGTCGATGTGCTGATCAACAAACTTCAGCCAAAGCGACGCCATCAGTTTGTGGTGCTGGGCTTGCTTGCAGGGGCCTTATTTACAGGTATTGTCGGTACTCTGGGCGGGAGTTTTGTCTGGGAAATTGCTCATACAGATCAGACGTCCGCCGATATGGAAATCCCAATGTGGTGGGTTTATATGGCAATACCACTGGGATCTTACCTGATGTGTTTCCGTTTTCTGCAGGTGGCGTGGAATTTTATCAAGACAGGTGAATTGCCTAAGCATGATCACTCCCATGTGGACGGACTCGAAGAGGAGGTAAAAGCATGAACGCCGCCATTATCTTTATCTTGTTGCTGACATTAATGCTGACAGGCATGCCGATTTCTATTTCTCTTGGCCTGACCGTCCTGACTTTTCTTTTTACCATGACGCAGGTGCCGATTGAGTCAGTTGCATTGAAGTTGTTTACTGGCATAGAAAAATTCGAAATCATGGCGATTCCATTTTTCATTCTGGCGGGTAATTTCCTGACGCATGGTGGTGTTGCCCGCCGTATGATTAATTTTGCAGTGTCGATGGTGGGGCATTGGCATGGTGGTCTGGCGCTTGCTGGTGTGATGGCCTGTGCTTTGTTTGCTGCCGTATCGGGTTCATCACCCGCCACCGTTGTGGCGATCGGCTCTATTATTTTGCCGGCGATGGTCAAGCAGGGGTATCCAAAGGGATTTGGTGCTGGCGTGATCACCACCTCAGGTGCGCTGGGGATTTTGATTCCGCCGTCGATTGTGATGGTGATGTATTCCGTTTCGACGAATACTTCCGTTGGTCAGTTGTTTATGGCTGGCGTGGTACCAGGTCTGGTGCTGGCATTTTTGTTGGGATTGACAACCTGGGTACTGGCAAAAAAACATAATTACCCACGCATGCCAAAAGCAAGCTGGGGAGAGCGGTTAGCCGCTTTCAAGAAGAGTGCCTGGGGATTGCTATTGATTGTGATTGTGATGGGCGGTATTTATACCGGTATGTTCACACCCACTGAAGCGGCGGCAGTATCAGCAGTCTATGCCTTTATCATCGCAGTGTTTGTCTACAAAGACATGACGCTGAAGAAAGTGCCGAAAGTTTTACTCGATTCTGCGTCCATGTCCGCCATGCTGTTGTACATCATCACGAATGCGGTACTGTTCTCATTCTTGATGACCAGCGAAAATATTCCACAGGCGATGGCTGGCTGGATTATGGACAAAGGCTTTGGCGTGATCAGTTTTCTGTTGGTCGTCAATATTTTGTTATTGCTTGCTGGTAATGTGATGGAACCTTCTTCCATCGTGCTGATCATGGCGCCGATTCTGTTTCCGGTAGCGATGAAACTGGGAATTGATCCTGTGCATTTTGGCATCATCATGGTGGTGAATATGGAAGTTGGCATGTGTCATCCACCTGTCGGTCTGAATTTATATGTCGCTTCAGGCATTACCAAAATGGGTATTACCGAGTTAACGATCGCCGTGATGCCATGGTTGTTGACGATGATAGGCTTTTTGTTAATTGTGACTTATGTTCCCCAGATCACGATGTGGCTACCTAATCTGATTTATAAGTAGCATGGTTAATATGAGCTAGATAGACAGTTGTATTTTTTGAAAATGCCGTATTCCCCTCAAGGAAATACGGCATTTTCTTTAATGGCAAAATTAAAATTGGTATTGCTTAGCACATTTTTTATTAAAATGAGCATCTTGTACATATATGCAACAGTGCACCTTTTTTGCACATATTGGATTTGTAAGCTGTTTCAGCTCATGCTATATTCCTGTCAGTTCAGTTTTTTGCACGACACGAGATAAAAGGCGGTAGTGAGAAAAAACGGTATTGATACCGTACACACTGAGGAGACGCGCGTTTTTATTACAAGCTGAGTTACTGTGATAAACATAGAGACTAAACAGCCGAAAACGCGAAAGATGTTTTAAAGGCGCATCAGATGATGCGCCTTTTTTCTTTGTTTTTGTGTTATTAATGGCAAGTATTTAGTGACAGACATAATGCATTTATAAGGGAAATCATGAGCAGCAGTGAATCGGCGATATTTTCTGCGATTGTCCATGCACCGTTTGGTGCAGTGGGTATCCGGACAGAAGGTAGCTTGATATCTGAATTGGTTTATCTTCCTCCTCGTTTTCCAGAAAAATCCCCGCAGGATAGTGTCAGCAACGCTGCAGCGGAGCAGCTTGAGCGTTATTTTAACGATCCAGATGCGCCATTTCATCTTCCGGTTAAACCTGTCGGTACGGACTTTCAGCGCAGGGTCTGGCAAGCAATTTCTTCAATTCCCCGTGGCCAGGTGCTGACTTACGGACAAATCGCCAAACATCTCCGTTCTGCGCCGCGTGCCGTCGGTCAAGCCTGCGGCGCCAACTGGTATCCGTTGTTGATTCCTTGCCATCGTGTTACTGCGGCAGGAGGCTTGGGCGGCTTCGCACATCATGATGATGAAACCGGGTTTCATCTTGGTGTCAAACGATGGTTACTGGGACACGAAGGTGTGCCTGAGTATGTCGGCAATGCAGGAAGCGTCTTGTGCGCAAAGGTGTGAGGGTGTGAGCGCGTGAAGAAGTCTTTGTTGAAAGAAGTATCCACTCCGTTGCCGGAAGCATTGCTTTCTCAGATTGATCAATTTTGTGACACTTTATGGCTGGAAGATGGTCTTGCAAAAAACACCATTGAAGCGTATCGGCGCGATATGCGCTTGTTTGCTCAATGGTGGCATGCCCGATCCTCCATGCATCTGTTACAGGTAGCTCATCAGGATATCAGTGACTATATCGCAGCCAGACACGCTGATTCCAAGAGTAGCTCAGCCAATCGTCGCCTCAGTGTATTAAAGCGTTTTTATCTGATGGCTTGTCAGCGTCAGCAGATATCGCAAAACCCCTGTGAGCGGATCAAATCTGCCAAAGCATCAGTACGGATTCCCAAAACCTTGAGTGAGACGCAGGTGGAAGCGCTGTTGTCCTCGCCGGACGTGAATACGCCACTGGGTTTGCGTGATAAAACGATGCTGGAACTGTTGTATGCATGCGGCTTGCGTGTCACTGAGTTGGTGCAATTAGGCTCGCTGGATGTGGGATTGAATGAAGGTGTTTTACGTGTGACAGGCAAAGGGGATAAAACCCGCCTGATTCCTTTTGGCGAAATTGCCCGCCAATGGCTGGAGCGTTATCTGCGCGAGGCGAGGGCAGAAATCCTGGGCTCACAGCTTGATGATGCCTTGTTTGTGACGGCGCGTGGCGGCGCCATGACCCGGCAAATGTTCTGGGTCATAATCAAGAAATATGCTTTACAGGCGGGTATCGGCGCTCAGTTGTCACCGCATACCTTGCGTCATGCATTTGCCACCCATTTGCTCAATCACGGAGCTGACTTGCGGGTAGTACAATTGCTGCTCGGACATGCGGATATTTCTACTACGCAAATTTATACGCATGTTGCCAAGGAACGTTTAAAACAGTTACATGCCCAACATCATCCACGTGGTTGAGGATGTGCCAGAGTCAATACCGAGTCAATACTGAGTCATGCCCACACCGCATTTAGCCATTTCTTTACTAGGCCTGTTTCAGCTGAGCTGTAATGGTGTTGATATTTCCCGTCAGATTAAATATCGCAAGGGCATTTACTTGCTGGCATGCCTTGCCGTATCCAGCGGGCGCTGGATAGCGCGTGAGCAACTGGCTGATTTGTTATGGCCGGATTTGCGCACAGAAGCGGCATTGACCAATTTGCGGCAGGTACTCAGTAATCTGGCCAAAGTCATTAATGATGCAGCTGGCGCTCCTGTCATTCAGGGAAAACGTGACAGTATTATTTTTATGCCACATCCACAGGTGAAGCTGGACATTGCTCTACTGTTCAACGAGTGGAATATCGATGATGTCAGTGCCGCGTTCAAAGGATGGCTGACAAAAGAACTGGAGCCACAATTACATCATCTGAATCAGGATTTTCTCGCCAGAGCAGAGCTGGGCCCCAATACAGAATTACGTCATTGGCTGGAATTGACACGCCGACAGTTGCGGGAACGCTGGCATAGTCTGTTATCGCGATTGTGCCGTGAGCAGGAACAAGCCGGTCGCATTGCCTCTGCGGTCCTGGTAGCAAACCAGTTGTGGGAACAGGATGCTCTGAACGAGCATGCGGCGGCAACACTGATACAACTATTGCTCGCCTGTGGTGATATCAAACGTGCTGATTTCGTTCTCAATTCGCTGGATCAACAGCTACTGTCTGCCTTTGGAACCCGTGCTTCCTCCAGCACCCGGGCTTTGCTTTCGCGTCCTTCAGAGGCAGTTTCTCAGTCTGTGGCGAGCGTTCCGCGATCATTGCAGTCCGTCCCTGAAATTCGCTGGCTGACAATCATGTACGTCGAGTTTGAGCCACAGGCGAAGGATGCCGGGATTCAGGATGTGACGACATGGGCACTGATGGCATCCATGTTATCGCAGGCAGAAGAGCATATCCGACGTTGGGGAGGAAGCTGCCTTGCCACGCTGGGGCAAGGGTTTCATGCTGTTTTTGGTTTGCAATCTGAACCCGAGCAAGCGGTGTTGCGCAGTATTTATGCTGCGCAGGACATCCTTCACATGGATCAGGCGCGTTCGTATTTGCGGATAGGTTTGTGTGCCGGACATGTGGAATGCCGAGCTGATGAACAGCATTTCCCCGGTCCTTTGCCACGGCGTGCGCAGCAGCTATGCTGGCATGGTCAGGCAGGTCAGCTACAGGTCGACCAGATGATTGTGGACCGTAGTGCAGGGCAGATAGCATTTGATACTGTGCCAGACGGACCGCTTAATACCTACGCGCTGGCAGCCGTATTGCAAGTACCGGAGGCATTACAGGCTTGCGCTCTGGTTGGTCGTGCGGAAGAAGTGGCCGCCTTGATGCAGCACTGGCAACTTGCCAGGGCAGGCCAGCCACAATGGTTGATTCTGAAAGGTGATGCCGGTATCGGCAAAACACGCCTGGCATCCGAGTTGTCGCAAATGCTGGATCTGCCCGGACATACGGTGTTGCGTATGTATTGCACACTGGAATACCAGCATCAGTCGTTGGCACCTGTGCGACGTGCTTTGGCTGAATTATTTGGAATATCTGCCAATAGCGCTGTCGGACAGGGTATGCAAAAAATAGCTGCCTGCCTGCGCTCCTATTTACCAGGCGTTGATATCGACCCCGCGTTGCTGCATACATTGATGTCGCTGTTTGATTCTTCTTTGGTGACGACAGAAGCAGACAACAAAAATCTCTTGTTCAATGCCATCAGTTGGTTGCTGGATGCTTTCTGCCGTAATCAGCCATGTTTGATCGTGATTGATGATATGCATTGGTCGGACTTCGCAACACGCGAGTTGCTGGCCAGATATGCCGGTAATTTTGACTCGCAACGTTTGCTGCTGCTGGTCACAACGCGTCCTGAGTCTGTACTTGAATACGCTGGTGCGGCGCCAGCGACAATAGAATTATCGCCGCTACCTGTCGGTAATGCCGTAAAGATGGTTGCCATGTGCGACGTGTATCATCAACTATCCGAGGAGCAATACGTGAGTATTGCCAATGACTGTGGCGGTATTCCTTTGTTTATCGAACGCCTGACCCGCAGCCTGCTGGACGATGCAAGTCATCATCTGGTGCCTGTCAAAGAACTGTTGCAGCGGGAACTGGATCGTCTTGGTCCGTTCAAAAATATTATCCAGGTAGCAGCTGTGATCGGCATGCATTTTCGTTTGCCAATGTTGCAGATACTGTTGCCCGGGCAGGAGGTTCAGGCGACGTTGCAGCTGGCTGTGGCGTATCGTCTGATACAGTCGGGTAAGCATGATGGCTATTACCATTTCTCGCATGCGCTGATCAGCGATGCCGCCTACCAGAGTTTGCCACCAGAACAGCGGCGCTCAACGCATCAGCGTGTTGCTGAATATCTGGTGTCCGATGGCAGCGCTGTACCAACAGAAATTGCGCATCATTTTGATCAGGCGGCGATATGGCCACAAGCGCTGCAATGGTGGTCACACAGTGGCGAGCTGGCTTTGCGTAATGAGTTCGCAATGGATGCGCTACATCACTTCCAGCGGGCACTCGACATTGCGCTGGATATTGCTCCAACGTCCTCTCATCCGATGCATGAGCACGTCATTGCTTTGCGTTTGTCGGTCGGCAGTGCGGCTTTGTTGTGTCAGGGTTATGGGTCAGAACTTGGGCATCGACAATTTCTGGCTGTATGTGATGCGCTGAACCAGCAAACGTCATTAAATGAAGCACAAAATGAGGCACTGTTTCAAGCACTCAGTGGCTTGTATATGGGCGGTAGTTCGCAGGGTAAAAATGATGGCCTGATGATTGCGCGTCGGTTGGAGGAGCGTGCGGATACACCCGCAAAGCGCCTGATGGCGTGCTTTGCACTGGGCAATTCATTGTTCTGGCGCGGTTGTTTTGTCGATGCCCTGCATTATCAGCAGGAAGGCGTTCAGATTGCCGGACGGCTCTCCGCAGATGAGCGGCAGCGCTACTGGCGGGAAGACATGGAAGTACTGATTCGTGCTTTTCTCAGCTGGAATAACTGGTTTCTCGGTGATACTGCCACACAGACGCTGATGCAGGAAAGTATTGCGATTGCACGCGACCGGAAAAAAAGTCATGCTCTATGTTTCATGCTGACTTTTGCTGCCGGTGTGTGCTGGACTGATGAGCGCTCCGATGACTCTGCCTTATTGGCAGCGGAGGGTGTGCAGCTCGGAACGCAATTTGGTTTTCCTTTGTGGCAAAGCATGAATAGCCTGTTTTATCTTTCCGCTCAGGCCCGCAAGCAGCAGTTGACAGACCCGCGTCCTGCACTCGATGCTGCTGAAAGCCTCAGGGACGCCTATCGGGCTGGTACCACCACCGCGCGCTGGGTGCTGTCAGACACGCTGGTGCATCTTGGCTGCTGGGAACAGGCGCAAGCATTGTTGGAGCAAAGCATACGCGATATTGATGTGTATGAAGATTACTACTGTCATGCGGACTTATTGCGTTTGTACAGTATGTGTCTTGTTCAACAGGGGCAGGTGAGCGAAGCATTGCAGGCCTTAAGGCAAGGGCTGGAAATTGCTGAGCATCAGGGCGCGCTTGGCGTGATACGTAAAATCACTCTGGCTATTCAGCGTCTATCGGTTTAAGTGCAGTCTGAGTACAGTGTAAGTTAGCTGTCAACGCAGTTTTGCATCCACGTTCAATGGAGTCGATTAGCGTTGCACATCGCTTTTTGTCAGGTATGAAAAAAAATCCCGCCGGATTGCTCCGGCGGGATTTTTACTGGTCAGTACGAGATGGCGGCTCTTTTTTCAGCCATCGCTACCTGAATCAGAACTTGTATTTACCTGTGACATAGATCGTACGCAGCAGAGAATCTGTGTAGCGTGGATCGTAGCCAACATGCTGACCACCGCCTGCGGAGCGCAGGGACATTGGTGGTGTGGTGTTAAACAGGTTTTTAATACCAGCGCGCAGTTCTACTGCTTTGCTGTAGTTGTAACGACCTTGCCAGTCAAACGTTGTATAAGATGGAACCTGCATACGGAAGGTTTCGTCTTTACCTGTCGTTAAATTGCGAGCAGTCGCTTCTGCATCGAGGTAACCGGAACGATAGTTGAGGCTCAGTGAGTTCGTGAATGCACCGGTTTCCAGCGTTGCAGTTGCCGTAATGATGTTACGGAAGCCTACATTGTTGAAAATGCCAAATTTGCCCAGATCGGTATCCCACTCACTGTCAGAACCTGGCTTGGTGAAGTCAGATTTCATCATGTAAGTACCACTCAGAACACCTGTCAGCGTACCGAAACCCAGTTTGGTGCGACCCGTCATATCCCAGTCGATACCACGGTTATGGGAGCGGCCGATATTTACGGACAAATCCTTATACGCCCAGTAAGAGTTGCCGGTGGCGACTTCTTTGGAGACAGTGAACAGATCACGGTATTTGACTGGATCACCGAACGCCAGCTGTTGGCTGATGGACGAGATCTGATCTTTCATCTGAACATCCCACAGATCCATACCGATAGAGAAATCAGCACTTGGTTCGAGACGGAAACCAATCGAGAATTGTGTCGATTTTTCTGGTTTCAGTTTGTCGTTACCACCTGTCAGACGGTCATACTGTGCAACGCCTGGTTTGCACAGATCGGCGCTAGGAATAGGGCATGGCCATTGATTAGTGACACCAGCAGAGACCAACGGTTGAGCAATGTCAAGCATGGACGGGGCTTTGAAACCAGTACCGGCAGACGCGCGCAACAGCAGTGAATGGGTAGGCTGATAGCGGATCGACAATTTATATGTCGCAGCGCTCTTGCCTTCGCCAACTTTAGTGTTGTTGATGCCATTGTCAATGGAGGTGTACTGATCGTAACGTGCCGCTGCGCTCAGTTCTACTTTGTCCGTCACTGGCGCCAGCAACTCGGTAAACACGCCGTATGCAGAGCGCGTCATGTCATACGCTGGTGGTGTGGCAAGGTTGTACACCATACCGTTTTTGGCGGCATCAGATGGTGTCTGTACGTAGGCATATTGGCGATAGTCGGCACCCACACCTACGCTGGCATTACCACCTGGCAAGGCAAATACTTCCTTAGAAGCACGTGCATCAACGCCTTTGAGTGTTGTGGATGCAGTACGGATAGAGCCATTGAACAGTGAGCTCTTGATCAACTGTTGTGTTGCGGCTGTTTGTTGTCCCATTGGTGCGAACGGGTCAAACGAGCGTGATGCCAGCATGTCGCGGAATTGTTTGTCCAGAACATAGCCACCGACATATTTTTCATCAATCGCATTTTTGGAGTAAGTGAACGCTGTATTCAAAGACCAGCCAGCGACTTCACCATCAGCACCAGCAACAAAATGTTTGGAGTCAGTGATGGTATTGCTGTCACGTGTTCCCCAGTCAGCCATACGGTAGCTGGCAGATACGGATTTCACGGCAGCAGCCTGTTCTGGTGTCAGGTAAGGCAGGACATTGTCTCTATAGTAGCCGGAGGTTTTGTCTACCGTCACTGGTACAGGATTTGGTGCAATACGTGCGATCAGATCATAACGGGACAAAGCGATGTCGGAGAACAACGTCCATTCGTTATTGAGTTTGAAGCGGGCCGTTGTAAACAGACTGTCGCGTTTGGCGACCGGAATGATTTCCAGGGCGGTAGCAAAGTCATAGGCACAAGTTGCAGGGTTATTCAGGCTGACAAAATGTTGCGTCGGGCAAGAACCGTTTTTCTTCAGATAAGGATTGAAGGTAATACCGGCTAAACCGTTAAATGCGACAGACACGTTTGCAGGTGCAGTGGAGCCGCTGGTACGGTCAAAAATATAATTGGTGCCATTACGGGTGAATGGCAGATAAGCTGTTTTCGCGAAATCGCGGTCAGTCGCTTTTAATTGCTGCTGGTCATCGTGACGATAGCTGGCCAGAACATTAAAACGGTCTTGTTCAAAATTACCGAAACCATAGGTCAGGCTGGCATTGTAAGACTGAGCGCCACCTTCTTGTGGATAGCTGTAACCGGCTTCAATCGTGCCGCCTTGTTCGTTTTTCTTCAGAATAAAATTGACGACACCGGCAATGGCATCAGAACCATAGATCGCAGAAGCGCCGTCTGTCAGAATCTCGACACGCTCCACTGCACTCATAGGAATGGCGTTCAGATTGACCGCACTGCCAGAACCTTGAGGTGCTACACGGCGGCCATTCAGCAGTACCAGTGTGTATGCGTCGCCGATGTTGTGAATGGAGGCACTGACGTTACCACCGGAATTAGTACCGACAGCAGTGGTGGTCGACGAAAAACCCTGCATGGCAGGCAATTTCTGGATCAGGTCCGCGACCGTTGTTGCACCAGTACGGGCAATCGCTTCTTTGGTCAGTTGTTGTACAGGCAATGCGCCTTCTTTGTAAATACGCTTGATACTGGAGCCAGTAATTTCTACTTTTTGCACAGCGTCAGTTGCTTCCTGAGCCTGTGCCAACCCAGTCAATAACAAGGTACCTGTGAATACTCCTAATGCCAGCCGTACAGACTGAACAACTGCTTTTTCTTTAAATTTCATTCTTATTTTCCTTATATTTTAATGCGTCGCAACTGCTTTTCATTTTTTATGGAAGGCTGGTAACGAGCATACGAACCTCGGATGGATGCAATGAGACGGAGAGGCCGGACATCCGAAAAACAGGGTGTACTTTTCGAATTGGCAATCCATTATGCAAAATAATGTAGGAAGATGAAACAGTTTGTTACAGTGAATGGGATATTTTGTTGCATTTGCCCCACTAATTATGAAAAATAGTTTTCATAATTAGTGGGGCAATATCCCGTCGCACACGATTGCAACTTGCCAGAGGTGTTCAGAAGTAGCAGATGTGGCTAACCATTACTAATTACCTTACTAAGGGCATTACTAAGAATCTGAATGAAGATGGTGTCGGTGTGGATTCGCTGTATGAACCGCAATTGGTGGTCGGCAGCTTGTCAATCAGCGGCCATTGTTGCCGCCATCATTACCTCTGTCGCGTTTGTTGACCTTGGATGAAAAATCACAGGATATACACAGGATATAATTCACACCTATTGTGAATGTTTTCATAGCGAGGATAGACTTGGCAAAGAAAGAACATGTGTCCGAAACGCAGGCCACGCAGTTGTTGCGCAAGCATAAGGCGGAATTTACAGAACATCCCTATGCTTACGAAGAGCATGGCGGCACTGCTGTTTCAGCGCGGGAACTTGGCGTCAACGAACACGACGTGGTTAAAACACTCGTCATGCAGGATGAGGCTGCAAAACCACTGATCGTCCTGATGCACGGTGATTGCAAGGTCTCCACAAAAAATCTGGCGCGCCAGATCGGCTGCAAATCGGTAGAGCCATGCAAGCCGGAAGTGGCGCAAAAACATTCTGGTTTTCTGGTTGGCGGCACGTCGCCGTTTGGAACCCGTAAAGCTATGCCAGTGTATGTGGAGCGCAGCATACTTGATCTTCCTAAAATCTATATCAATGGTGGCCGACGTGGTTATCTTGTCGGGATTGCTCCGGCACTATTGACCACTTTGCTGCAGGCACGTCCGGTAGAGTGTGCGCTGGATGAATAGGCAGAGATAGCAGCACATATAACTAGAATCAGAGGGAGTATGCTAAGAAATGGCGTATTTCTCTCTTTTATTTAAACGACATTAAAATATACTCCCGCTGAGTATTTTTTATTTTTAAGCATTTTCAGGATATCCATGATTACAATTTTGGCGGGCGTCATTGCCTATCTGCTGGGTTCATTGTCGTTTGCAGTAGTGGTCAGCAAACTGTTTGGCATTGCCGATCCCCGCACTTACGGTTCCAAAAATCCCGGGGCAACGAATGTATTGCGGAGTGGGAATAAAAAGGCGGCAGTGCTGACGCTGATCGGTGACGCGTTTAAAGGTTGGCTCGCTGTTTGGCTGGTGATGCATTTTGCTCCCCAATTACAGCTTGATGACGGTGCAGTTGCACTGGTCGCGATTGCTGTTTTCCTTGGACATTTATGGCCAATCTTTTTTAAATTCGTTGGCGGGAAAGGCGTGGCGACTGCCGCCGGAGTTCTGTTGGGTCTTAATCTCTGGCTCGGTATCGGTACGATGGTGACCTGGCTCGCTGTCGCGTTTGCGTTTCGCTACTCGTCATTGGCCGCATTGATCGCCGCCATTTTTGCACCGTTTTATTACGGGCTGTTGTTTGGTCCGGATATCAAATTACTGGCAGTATTTGTGATGAGTGCTTTATTGATTTATCGCCATCGCCAGAATATTGGCAACCTGATCAATGGTAAAGAAAGCCGCCTTGGTAGTAAAAAGAAATAAAACGGTGTACAAGACTCAGCGCTGCGACGGTGCGATAAGCGCGACGCTGCGGTGCGTTGAATCTTGCAAATACTCTTATAGGAAGCCTCATCGTGAGGCTGCATCATTCCATACACTCATTCGCTCCCCTCAATCGGTACGATCAAAGGGATTGCATCAGGCAGCTTCCAGCTCATGCAAAGTCGCTTCGGTGACGTATAAGTAGCAGTTGTACCACCACTGCACCGGCAACATACAGGCGCCTACTACCTTTGTCACCATGCCTTGCCAAGCAAATGCCTCCCAAATTCCTTGAGAGGATCATGCCCGACTAGCAAGCGTGCTGCCGGCACCTTGATGCGATTGACATTGCTTTAATCCATGACGGCACGAACATGGTTTTCCGAGCAAAATTTCTGAAACAAGGAATGTTTCATTTCTGCTTCCACTTCTTTAGGTGCATCGTTATGCTGTTGCATTAACAAGTTGCATTTTTCACGATACGCTGGATCGTTAGTGTCCAACAGATCTAACTGATCGTATATTTCCTTTTGTCTTTTCCCCGTGTTCTGTTCGATATATTCGTGTAAAGAAGATGCTTCTTGCGGGTATTTCCTTAACAAGAAGGATTGCATTGCAGGCGAATTCAGCAAAAAATGACTGAAAGCATGATTATCTTGCGCTATATCTGATGGTGCTTTGTTATAAGCCGGCAAAGCATTCAAGCGGTTGATGCTATTCTGGAGGTTCTTAAAGAATGGCCTGTAAAATTCCTTCGTATCCTTGGTAAAGGCGTGATTTGTCATTTTTTTTCTGGTCTCGAGCACATCTTCCGGAACGATATTGCTGCAAGCCCCATAGAGTAGCGTATCCATTTTTGCGTTCAATTTGAATTCCTGACTAAACGCAACGATGTAACCGAGTCTGACTTCAATCTCATCGCAAAAATTCAGCGATCTAATTTTGGCTGATGCAGCATCATCCAATACTTGGTTACGATATTCTGCTTTGCAATAATCCACCACAGCCTGAGGATGATGGTCAAATTTTCCTGCTTTGATATCTGTTTCCATGCGCTTGTCAAGGCAAACCGTTTCCATGTTCAACATTCGCAAGGCTACCCGGTCACCACAGGTATTCACAGCATCATCTGCCAGGTTAAAACATGCTCCCCGCAATTCAGGATCGCCCTGAAGCTGCTGCAAGAGATTCCCTACACGCTGCTGAAAGTTGGGTTGTGTATTAACATTATTGTATTCGCTGGTCTGACGCAGACGACCTAAAAACTGTGAAAATTGCGTTGCATGCTGCTCTGATTGGAACTCACTCCAATCGGTGGAGTCCGTATGGCCAGCTTCTTGCGTCCATGCAGATACCTCCTCTTGCAACGGACGAACTTCTACGTGGTTCAGATTGCCTAGATAAAAATCGATCTGAACGTTATCGTAACCAGGCGCATTCATTGCCGCGTTCAATCTATTGCGCACCGCTTCCGATAAGTGACTGGCATCGATATAAATGGTACATGTATTGGGTAAAGTAAGAATATTCTCCGGCAGACTTGTCAATGAATTGCCGCGGGCATCAATGCTGGTCAAGGTTCTCGGCAGATTCGCTGGCAGACTGGTCAACTGATTATCATCTACCTCAATGGTGTACAAGCTCTCAGGCAGATTTTCCGGCAAACTCTCCAACTCGCAGCAACTAACATCAAGTGTGCGCAAGTTTGCCGGTAAAGTTTCCGGCAGATGGGTCAATGCGTTCCCGCCGACATCGATATTTTGCAAGCTCGCTGGCATATTTGCCGGGAGATGAGTCAAATAGTTGGAACTGGCAACAAGGGTGTGCAAGTTCGCAGGCAGATTCTCCGGCAAACTATTCAACTCGTTGTCGTGGGCATTGAGGGTGTGTAAGTTTGCAGGAAGATTTTCCGGTAAAGTGATTAACCGGTTGTTACTGGCATCAATGGTGTGCAAATTTGTCGGTAGATTATCCGGTAGGCTATCCAGTCGGTTGTTACTCACATTAATGATACGCAAGTTAGCTGGTAGATTATCCGGTAGACTCCTCAAGCGAAGACCACTCAATATGAGTGGTTGATCAGGTTGACTCTGATCTAGCCATGCTCTCATTCTGTTCGCGGCCACAGAGCCATTGTGCTCTGTTTTTGCCCAAGTATCCCATTCTGCAAAATATTCCTCTTTACTTTTCTGGCGAGTCTCCAAAGGAGTCTGGTGACCAGCAGCGCGGTTCGAAGGTGATGATGGATTTGCTGTGTTGAATTGCCCAAGAATGGATGCTTGCATGGCATTCCTTCGAGGGGATAACGGAGTGTTGTGACCACCAGTCGATTGGGGTGAAAGCGCCGATGAAGTTTCTTGAAGCCCAGTGCTGTTCGATGCAGTATTGTGATCGTGATGTTCGTGGGGCGCAGGAGAATTGGGTGGATTGAAGCGATTGGAATTGAGTCTGGTCATAGTAGTTGCGTAACAATGCGTTTTGTCGGGTTTTATAAGTGGAAAATTTTGAGGAATGGTTCCATTGGCAAACCGCCGCGTGCTTATCGCATTTGTTGCACTTATCCACCTGGATCATGTATGCGAATGCAGACTCAAAGAGCAGCCGAGTTAATTGCTGCACAGCCTGGTATTTGTCGAATAAGACTAACGTCAAAAAATCAACCCGCAAGAATGATCTTTGCGGGTTAAACGGAGAAAAGGGTGATTGCGGCACTTATTTCTGTTCAGTAAGTGTGCTGCTAGCCGCTTGCCATATCCAGACCGTGCGTGCCAGCACCTTAGATCGTGAGCACGTTCTTAAATAGATTGAAATGACATTAATCTATGTTGATGAGATTTTTGCCGTTTTGATCTTTGTTGTTTGCAAAAAAATGATCAAATAAGGATGCCATTTTTTCTTTCGCCGTTTCACACGCTTCGGAATACTCGTCTTTTATCAAAGTGATTTTGCGATTGTATTCTGGATCGCTAAGCTCCAAGTTCTCTATCCCATTCTCATATGTCGTCTCTGCTATTGCGATTTCATTTTTGTAATTGGAGTCTGCATTCGGGTATTTTCTTGCTAATAACGCAGTCATTTGATCCGATTTTCGTAGAAATTGACCGAAAGCAGCATTATTTTGTTCTTTTTCTGAATCTTCGAGTTGATAAGCAGGTAAAGCATTTAAGCGATTGGTGTGATCTGGGGATTCTACAAAAAATGGTTCGTAAAATTTCTTCGTGTCCTGGGTAAAATCTTGATTGGTCAAATTTTTTCTAATGTCGGCGACATCTTCAGGTGTGATCATGCTGCAACTTGCATGGCGCATGCTCTTTATTGGTGCATTCAATGTAAACTCTTGACTAAACGCCACGATAAAACCAAGATTAACTTCAATATCTTCGTCAAACTCAGGATTAGTGACTCTCAACGCGATCAGTTTGTTTGATGTGGCTTCATGTAACTTTTCTTGGCGATATTGTGCTTTGCAGTGTTCCACTACCTCATGCGGGGCATTGTCATACTTTCCCACTTGAATATCTGTCAATACGCGCTGGTTCAGGCAAGCATTTTCTATGTTTAATATTCCTGTGGCCACCCGGTCACTACAGAAATTCATTGCCTCATGTGCTTCTGTGAAAACTATTTTCCGTAAATCGGAATCTTGTCCAATTTGCTCTAAAATATGAAAGACGCGTTGCTGAAAGTGGGGGCGTGTCGTGGTATTGTCATATTCGCTGGTCTCACGTAAGCGGATTAAAAAATCTGAAAATGAAGACGCACTTTCTTCTCCTGCAAAAGCACTCCAATCGGTAGCAGTCGTCTTACCGGCCTCTTTTTCCCATGCTGATACTGAATCCTGCAATGGCGGGGGAGGTAAATTTTCCATGTGATCCATCTCCATCATGATACGGGCGTTGTTGTAACCCTCTGCTTGCGTTGCTGCGATCAATTGATCACGTGTACTTATCGGTAAGCGTGTGCCATTGAAACGAATGGTACAGTGACGAGGCAAGGTAAGAATATTATCTGGCAGAAGAACTAATCCATTATCACAGGCTTCAAGAGAGCGGAGGCTTTGTGGAAGATGCGGTAGATTGGTTAATAGGTTGTTATTAAGGGCGATGTAGTGCAAGCCTT
This sequence comes from Undibacterium sp. SXout7W, assembly GCF_049339385.1. Classification (NCBI taxonomy): domain Bacteria; kingdom Pseudomonadati; phylum Pseudomonadota; class Betaproteobacteria; order Burkholderiales; family Oxalobacteraceae; genus Undibacterium; species Undibacterium sp. SXout7W. The sequence goes on from NZ_JBMPPF010000001.1 coordinate 337,973, forward strand.
CTTGCAGCATAGGTAGATTTGTCAACTGGTTGTGACCTACATGCAGTTCTTGCAAGTTTGCTGGTAGTCGCTCCGGCAGGCTTGTCAATCGGTTATTGTTGGCATCAAGGCTCTTTAAGCTGGCTGGTAACTGTCTTGGTAGTTGACGGAGACGGTTGCCGCTGACGTCAAGTATTTGTACATTTCTTGGCAGCCCTTCTTCCGGCAGAGCTGTTAAACCCAGATTACGTAATATGAGTGGCTGAGGGTGGGGTGCAGCGTTGTTACTACGCACCCAGTTTATGATGGTGGAGACAGCTTCAGCACGATTTTCACCCTGACTTCCGTTTTCTGCCCAATCATGTAATGCAGTCTCATTCAGTTGTGAAAGAATCGCTTCTTGTCTGGCATTTCTTCGCTGAGCCCCTCGTTGAGGGTTTCCTCTTGCCCCTTCTTGTGGTCTGTGGGTATGCGCAGATGCGAGCACATCATCTTGTCGGCAGCAGTTACCGAAGAAATTGAATGAATTGGAGTTGATTCTGCTCATCATAAGCCTCATAAAAATGGGAGTAATCGATTTTTATGAGTGAAAAATTTGAGCGAAATAGTTCCATTGATAAGTTGCAGCGCACCATCCATTTCGATTATTCATGCGGATACATGCAAAAAAAGTAGCCGAATCCATTGCTGCTGAGTTTGGTATTGGCTGAACAATACGGGGTTGAATGTTTTTCTTAGGGCTCACGCAAAACCGCCCCAGCGGCGTTATGGCTCCTTGTCGTACAGCATGTACTGCCTTCGTCGCCATGCCTTGCTGGAACAATTTTGCGTCAGTCCTATATCTTTTAATCGGATGAATTTTTGACACCGCGGAAAAATGCCCTCATTCAGTTCCTTCAGGCGGTACGATCAAAGGGATTGCATCAGGCAGCTTCCAGTTCATGCAACGGCCAGCGTGGGCGTACATTAAAGCCATAATCCCGTGTTGCAGCTGCGGGATTTTTTTTCAGTCGCATGGCACCTGCAAAAGCAATCATGGCGCCGTTGTCGGTACAAAATTCGAGTTCCGGGTAATACACCTGAAAGCGGCGTTTGGCCGCTGCCGCATTCAGGCCAGCACGCAATTGCTGATTGGCACCGACGCCACCGGCAATCACTAAGCGTTTCAAGCCTGATTGTTTGAGGGCGGTGACACATTTAGCCACCAGCACATCGACCAACGCATCGACAAAGCCACGGGCGATATTGGCTTTATCTTGTTCGCAGATATTGCTCGAATGATTTTTAACGACAGTCAGTACCGCAGTTTTTAAACCAGAAAAACTGAAGTTCAAATCCTTGGAATGCAACATCGGTCGCGGTAGCTGATAGGCGGAAGGATCACCAAATTCCGCCAGTCTGGAAATAGCAGGGCCACCCGGATACGACAGTCCCAGCAGTTTGGCAGATTTGTCGAAGGCCTCTCCCGCTGCATCATCCAGTGTTTCTCCCAGGAGTTGATAACAGCCAACGCCATCCACCCGCATCAGCTGCGTATGACCACCCGAGACCAGCAGCGCGATGAAGGGAAATTCTGGCGGCTGGCTTGCCAGCAGTGGCGACAATAAATGTCCTTCCAGATGATGGATGCCCAATACAGGCTTGTCGAGCGACATACCCAGACCACATGCAACTGAAGCGCCGACTAGCAGCGCGCCTGCTAATCCGGGTCCTTGCGTATAGGCAATCGCATCGATCGCATGTTTATTGATGGCAGCGCGTTCCAGCACTTCATTCAGCAAGGGCAGGGCACGCCGGATGTGGTCGCGTGATGCCAGTTCAGGCACCACGCCGCCATACTCCTGATGCATGGCAATCTGGGAATGTAGCGCATGCGACAACAATCCATGCTCTGTATCGTATAAGGCCAGACCGGTTTCGTCGCAGGAAGATTCAACGCCTAGAACTATCATGAAGCTGCTTTTCAGGTAAATACAGTTCGTGTGGCTAGCCGCAAACCAAAGCGCAGCGCACAAGCTGCGATGTCGCCAGCCGGGTGCCAGTCAGGAACTGAGAGTAAGATAATGCTAAAAGTGGTGTGAATCTTGCTTAAGATACCACCAGAGAAAATAAGATTATATCTGCCTGCGATAACAAATGTGTGCCAAACCCACTGATAAGACAATGCCTGAACTCACATCACCCAGCCTGAAAATTGTGGTGGTGAATACTGTCATTGCTACTGAGGATGAGCAGCATGATGACGCACAAGCGCAACTGGCGCGTTCACGGGCCTTGCGGATTGGCCTTTTGCAGGCGGGCTACAACATCATGGCGGTGATTCCTGGTGACATGTTTATGAGCGAAAGAATTGCTCAATTACAACCTGACATGATCATTATCGATGCAGAATCCGATTCGCGAGATGTGCTGGAACACATGGTACTCGCGACCCGCGATGCACCTCGCCCCATCGTATTATTTACCGAAGATGGCAGCCAGACTAATATGGCCGCTGCGATGGAGGCCGGTGTATCTGCGTACGTTGTTGCTGGTTTGCAATCCGATCGGATCAAGCCAGTGCTGGATGTGGCAATGGCCCGCTTTAATGCAGATCAGCGTTTGCGTTCTGAGTTATCTGATACCAAAGCCAAACTGGCTGAACGGAAAACCATAGAACGCGCTAAAGGCTTGTTGATGGAGCGCCATCAACTGTCCGAGAACGACGCTTATCAAAAGCTCCGCAAGCAAGCAATGGAAAAAAATCTGCGTCTGGTCGATCTGGCGCAGCGCGTGCTGGATGTCGCCGATCTTCTGGGTGGTTAAAGAGATTCCCGACACATCACCAAAGATACCCGCGCTGAGTTTTGCGCTTCTGATGTGCACATAAAGAATGCGTTGCGCTTTTCTGGTGCGTGAATATGTATCTCAATGTAACTTGTGGGCATGTTCCAGACGTTTATTCCGTATAGCAAATCTCCTGTGATTCTGTCCTCAGGCAAATCATGCCTGAAACACGTACTAAACCGATATAAATCCTGCATAAGTGATCCACGGCTAACAAAGAAAATCTCTGGCACAGTGTTTGCTTAGTAGTGAATATGCGCCAACGCTGGCGCGACGGAGAATCAGGCTAACGGCGGTCGGTTCCCAAGACAAAGGTGTCTGTCTACATTGTTTGATCAATGTGGAAAGACGCCTTTTTTTTATGTCCAACATTTGCTGGAGCACCAACATGTTTAATCAAGATCCAACCAAGAAACCTGAGAGCCCTGTAATGAAACATGAAGATGAACAACCGACACTTAACCGCCGCAGCTTTCTGCAAACAGCGGCACTGGCAACCGGAGCTGGCATGATGGGACTAAGTACAGGCGGCGTATGGGCTGCCGGTTCAGACAAACCTGAAAAAGAAGAAGTGCGTATAGGATTTATTCCTCTGACAGACTGTGCCTCCGTCGTGATGGCATCTGTATTGGGATTTGATAAAAAATATGGCATTAAAATCGTGCCAACCAAAGAGTCTTCCTGGGCAAGCGTGCGTGACAAACTGGTCAATGGCGAACTGGATGCCGCACATGTGTTGTACGGCTTGCTGTATGGCGTGCAGATGGGCGTCAGTGGCAATAAAAAAGACATGGCTGTGTTGATGACACTCAACAATAATGGTCAGGCCATCACCTTATCAAAAAAACTGGCAGACAAAGGTGCAGTAGACGGCCCTGGTCTGGCAAAGCTGATGCAGACTGATAAGCGCGAATATACATTTGCACAGACGTTTCCTACCGGGACGCATGCGATGTGGCTGTATTACTGGATGGCCGCCAATGGTATTAATCCCTTGAAAGATGCGAAGGTGATTACTGTGCCGCCACCGCAAATGGTAGCCAATATGCGCGTAGGCAATATGGATGGCTATTGTGTCGGTGAACCATGGAATCATCGTGCCATCGCTGATGGTATCGGCATCACGGCAGCAACCACACAAGACATCTGGAAAGACCATCCGGAAAAAGTGCTCGGCACTACTGACGAATTTACCAAAAAATATCCGAATACCGCGCGCGCGATGACCGCGGCGATATTGGAAGCAAGTCGCTGGATTGACGCGTCCTTATCGAACAAAACCAGAATGGCAGAAACGATTGCCGACAAATCGTATGTGAACACTTCAGTCGATGTCATTAATCAACGGATTTTAGGTCGCTATCAGAACGGTCTGGGCAAAACCTGGGATGACCCGAATTACATGAAATTCTTTAATGATGGTGCGGTGAATTTCCCTTATCTGTCAGACGGCATGTGGTTCATGACTCAGCATAAACGCTGGGGTTTGCTGAAGTCAGATCCTGATTATCTGGCAGTGGCGAAGGCGGTGAATCGTATCGATATTTATAAGGATGCAGCAGCGATGGCGAAAGTCAGCGTACCAAAAGATCCAATGCGCAGCAGCAAGCTGATGGATGGCACCGTATGGGATGGCAAAAATCCTGCTGCGTATGCCGCTTCGTTCAAAATCAAAGCTTAAGGAGTCGTCATGAGTACGATCGTACATGGTATGACAGGCGGCAGTCCCGCGAACGATCTGGCGGAGAAGGCCGGTGGCACACTATCGAGTCATGCCACTACCGTCCCTGCAGTGACAACGGCAGAAGGAGCAACAGTGAAAACAGCAGCTAATACAGCTACTAAAACAGCCACTAAGACAGCGACAAACACAGCCACGAAAGCAGTAGTGAAGCAAGCTAGCGTATTACGTCCCTTTTTTCTCAGTGTGTTACCGCCATTGATGGGGATTTGTTTCCTGATTCTGATCTGGGAAATTATCGCTGTGAAGAATTCGACATTTCCTTCACCGTGGGTGACGTTGCAAGAAGCGATCAATGTATTTTCTGATCCCTTTTATCAGCGTGGACCGAACGATCAGGGAATCGGCTGGAATATTTATGCTTCTTTAAAACGTGTTGCGGTCGGTTTTGGTCTGGCCGCTGCAGTCGGTATTCCGCTTGGCTTCATGATAGGACGATTTAAGTTTTTATCCGGGATGTTTAATCCCATCATCAGTCTGCTCAAACCGGTGTCGCCGCTGGCATGGTTACCTATTGGCCTGCTGGTGTTCAAGTCTGCTCATCCTGCTGCGATCTGGTCTATCTTCATTTGCTCCATCTGGCCAATGATCATTAATACCGCCATCGGTGTGCAACGTGTGCCGCAGGATTACATGAATGTCGCCCGTGTGCTGAATTTGTCGGAATGGAAAATTATCACCAAGATTCTGTTTCCCTCAGTGTTGCCTTACATGTTGACTGGTGTCCGTTTGGCGATCGGTACTGCATGGTTGGTGATTGTGGCAGCAGAAATGTTGACAGGTGGCGTAGGAATTGGTTTCTGGGTCTGGGATGAGTGGAATAATCTGAACGTGCCGCACATTATCATTGCGATTATCGTGATTGGTCTGGTGGGTCTGATTTTGGAGCAAATCCTGGTGGCGATTGCACGCGCATTTACATACGAAGACGTAGGAGCATGATCATGACTCATATGACAGAAGCAGACGCAAAATATATTGCTATCGATCAGGTCGAGATGGTATTTAACACCAAGAAGGGGAGTTTTCATGCTTTGCGAGATATCAATCTGAATGTACGCAAAGGCGAATTTATTACCCTGATTGGCCATTCCGGTTGTGGTAAATCCACTTTACTGAATCTGATTGCCGGGTTGACGACAGCCAGTTCCGGGACGCTATTGTGTGCTAACCGCGAGATTGCAGGGCCGTCTCCTGAGCGTGGTGTCGTATTTCAAAACCATTCATTGTTGCCGTGGCTGACGTGCTATGAAAATATTTTTCTGGCTGTCGAGCGCGTATTTGGTGCCACGGAAAATAGCACACAATTACAAAAGCGGACGATGCATGCCTTAGCTTTAGTGGGATTGATGCATGCCGAGAAAAAACGGCCGAACGAGATTTCTGGCGGTATGAAGCAACGCGTAGGAATTGCGCGCGCTTTGGCGATAGAGCCGAAAGTCTTGTTAATGGACGAGCCGTTTGGCGCATTGGACGCGTTAACCCGCGCTCACTTGCAGGACGAGTTGTTGAAAATTGTCGCTAAAACACAGTCCACTGTCGTGATGGTGACGCACGATGTTGATGAGGCGGTGTTATTGTCTGATCGTATCGTCATGCTGACCAATGGACCAGCAGCGACTATCGGCGAAATTCTGAATGTACGGTTAGAACGCCCGCGTGACCGCGTTGCGCTGGCACAGGATCCGCTTTACTCTGAATATCGTAGCTCAGTGCTGGAGTTTTTGTATCATCGCCAGTCGCATCCAGCCAAGGATGCTGCCTGACAAACTGGGGAGCCGATGTCAATGACACAGATGATCGATATGGAGTCGATATGGCTGCATCAACATGGTAACAGCACTACGGTGATATCAATACACTGTAACCGTAGTCCACACCGGTCATCTGCATCAATCTTCAAAGCGAAGAGTGTCTGACACTTCGGAAAAATGCCAGAAGCTCTGCCGTATTGCTATACGCGATATTGAAGCGGAACCATGGTTGTGGATCGGGTGTCAGTGTAAAAAAATCATTCGGTGCCAGTAATATTCTGAATTGCAGGGCTTGCTCCGCGATGTCACTGGCAGTGACGGCGCTGTGATCCCAGCCAGCGCTGATGAACATACCGCCACGCGGTTCTGCCAGTGGTGTCAGTCCAGCTTCGAGCAGCAAGTTCATGCTGGCGTTGCGCGAGATATCGAGTTGCCGTTTGAGTTTGTCTAACATGCGGCGGTACAGGCGAGAGCTGATGGCATGCAAGACTGCGCGTTCATTGATTTCTGATGTGGTCAGGCCGGTCAGCATTTTGACGCGCAGTAATTCGCTGATCAACGGAGCGGCTGCGCAGACGGAGCCTACCCGCAATGTGGGGGACAGCGTTTTTGAAAAACTACCAACACGCACGACGCGTCGCAAACCATCCATCGCTGCCAGAGATGGTTCAGGACGCGGACAGAGCTCGCGATAAATATCATCCTCTACCAGCCAGAAATCAAATTGCTCTGCCAGCGCTAACAGGCGATGTGCTTGCGCTTGCGACAGACTGGTTCCCAGTGGATTGTGCAATACCGTATTGACGAACATGAGTTTCGGCGGGTGTTGCAACGCTTTTGCCAACAGGTCGTCAAGATCAAGGCCGTCCCGGTTACGACGGATGCCGACTGGATGGCAACCGTAATGACGAATCAGCGACAGCAAATTACTGTACCCCGGATTTTCGACGAACACGGTATCACCGGGTTTGCACAAGGTGCGCAGAATTAAATCAAAGGCGTGAGTCGCGCCGTGTGTCAGCAAAATCTGTTCGGCATCCACCGCGAATAATTCCGCAGACAAATGTCTGGCGAGGTGTTGACGCAGGCTGGTAAAGCCCAGAGCATTACCATAGCCACGCAGACGTTGCGTCGGTATGCGCATGGATTGGCGCACTGCATCCAGAAGAATATCGTCCCCATACCATTCCGGCGGCAACCAGCCTGAGCCTGCGGGTAATGCGCTGGAAACGCCAGAATACAAATCCGGATTCAAGGCATCTAATGAATTTGGTAACTCGGCTTGTGCGGTGGCGACAGGCAGGCCAGCCGGTTTGCTGACGAAGTAACCTGAGCCGCGACGGGAGCACAGCAGCCCCAGTGTAATGAGACGCTCATACGATTCAACGACCGTAAACGTACTGATGGCATTGCATTTTGCAAACTGACGCACAGAGGGCATTTTGGCGCCAACGATCAGGTCGTTCTGATATACCAGATGCGTTACCTGTTCCACGATCTGTTCGACCAGGCTGGTTTGTCGTCCTCGCTCCAGCTGCAATTGCGGCCATTCCGATGTGCTGTGTAAAAACGAGGCATGCTGTGCAACTTCCATATTTTCCTCAGAATAAAACTGCGCTGACCATCACTTTATTGTTATATCTATGCCATGCCGACACTATACTGATCGCGACATCAACTGTATAGTTTCATTAACCAATACGGTTGGGTGGAATGGCAATGGCTGTATATGTCTTTACCATCGCTGCTTTAATACTATTTCAGTCTGTTTTTACCACTTGGTACATTGTTTTCGGAGGATGAAAATGCTGACTCAGCAACAAAAGAATGCCTATTGGATGCCGTTCACGGCAAATCGGGATTATAAAGAAGCACCACGGATTGTTGCCTCTGCATCCGGTATGTATTATCGCGATCAGCACGGACGCGAGATTCTGGATGGTACTGCTGGGTTATGGTGCGTTCCTCTGGGGCACTCACATCCTGTGATCGTACAGGCAGTGCAAGAGGCAGTCGCCACGCTGGATTACGCGCCAGCATTCCAGATGGGGCATCCCGCTGCGTTTGAATTGGCAGAACAGCTGATTGATTACAGCGGCAATCAATTTGGGCAAGTGTTTTACACCAATTCCGGCTCCGAGGCGGTGGATACGGCGATGAAGATGGTACTGGCCTATCACCGCGCCCGTGGTGAAGCGCAGCGTACCCGTTTTATCAGTCGTGAAAAAGCGTATCACGGCGTCGGATTTGGCGGGATGTCGCTGGGTGGCTTACCGGGTAACCGCAAGCAGTTTGGCAATTTGTTGGGTGGCGTTGATTATCTGCCGCATACCTATAATCTGGAAAAAAATGCATTCACGCGCGGTTTGCCAGAATACGGCACGCATCTGGCAGATGATCTGGAGCGTCTGATTGCCTTGCATGATGTATCCACGATTGCAGCCGTCATCGTTGAGCCATTGTCCGGCTCTGCCGGTGTGATCTTGCCGCCTAAAGCGTATCTGAAACGTTTGCGTGAATTGTGTGACAAGCATGGTATTTTGCTGATTTTTGATGAGGTGATTACTGGCTTTGGACGTATGGCGACGCCATTTGCCGCAGATTACTTCGATGTCAGACCCGATCTGATGACGACCGCAAAAGGTTTAACGAACGGTGTTGTGCCAATGGGAGCTGTGTTCAGCCACTCCAGTATTTACGACACCTTGATGCAAGGACCTGCTGGTATTGAGTTATTCCACGGATACACATACTCTGGTCACCCTCTGGCTTGCGCTGCTGGCCTTGCGTCTCTCAAAGTGTTTAAGGAAGAAAAAATACTGGAACACGCTCAAAGCATGACCGCCTACTGGGAAGATGCGCTGCACTCACTGAAAGGCTTACCGCATGTGATTGACTTACGTAATGTCGGGCTGATTGGCGCGATTGAGCTGGAATCTATTCCTGGTAAAGTCGGCGCGCGTGCGATGGCCGTTTATAAACAGGCGTTTGCAGAAGGTGTGCTGGTACGCACGACTGGCGATATTATTGCTTTGTCGCCGCCGTTGATTCTGGAGAAAAAACATATCGACGAATTGTTCGGCAAGCTCGCAGACATACTCAAAAGCACGGTCTGAATCATCAATAAGCGATCAATAAACGATCAATGAATGATGAATAAACCAGACCGTTACAACGAGTAATTAAAAAATGCAGGTGAATAAAATGTCACCTGCATTTTTATTTTTCCGGTGTTTTGTGAATCGTCATGTATCTGTATGTGTTCGGAATACTGCCATACTGAAATAAGCGTAATGCGTAATGCACAATGAGAAATGCGTCGTGCGTGACAGCTGAATATGCGATTCAATGCGCGATAAAAACATACAGCAACAATAGATTCAGGACGATGGATGCTACCGCAATCAGTCGCCATAGTCCGGCAGGGTTGCGTTGCATCAGTGGCTTGGTGACTGGTGGTGGCAAAGGCCGGGCAGCACCCCGTTCCAGTGCTAATAAAAATTCTTCAGCGGTTTCGAATCTGTCCTTAGGATCGCGTGCCACCGCTTTGCATAGCACGTTTTCCAGCCAGACCGGCAGATCGGGACGATAGCGTCCTGGCGATACAGGCTCACCAAATTTTGGATGCTGAAACGGCTCCACTTCACCGTAGGGGAAATGTCTGGTCAGCAAATTATAAATGGTGACCCCAGTGGCATAAATATCGGTGGTGCGGTCGGGTACTGCACCGTCAAATTGTTCTGGCGCCAGAAATGACGGTGTGCCTGCCATGTTGAAACCAGTACGGTTTTCGAGATCTTTGCTATCCAGCCCCGATTGCGCAACGCCCAGATCGAGAATCCGGATTTCATCATCGTCACCCAGATGTACATTGGCTGGTTTGATATCGCGATGCAAGATACTGCGGCGATGTAAGGCACCAACGGCACGTACCAGCTTACAGGCATAATTGACTGCTTCCGGGATCGTAAAATGCTGGCTGGAATCGAGTCGTTTTTGTAATGAGTCACCGGCATGCCAGGTGGACAGATAGTACAAATAGTTCCGCTGCTCCGGAGTGATTACCTGCGGGAAAAAACGTGCCACGACCCGCTTGGCGAGCCAGGCTTCGTGCGCAAATGCAGAGCGTTCATGCGCATCGTTGTCACGATCCGGATGCAAGGTCTTGAGCACCAGCTTACGATGATGCACAGAATCACTGACGCGGTACAGGATGGTGGTCAGTGAGCTGTGTATCATTTCTTCGACCAGATAACCATCGAGTATCTGCCCCGGCTTCAGACGCGGAGGTAATGGTAGTGCATGTAATTCGTTGAGCGCATCGCGCAGATCGCCTTCCGGTAATTCTTCTATTCTGACGACGATCGCACTGCTGTTATCCTGCGAACCTGCTTTCAAGGCGGCGTCGCATAACGCGATGCTGGCTTCTTCTGCACTCAGGATTTGCTGACTGACTTGTTTCAGATAATCGGTCAGATCATATTCCGTCATCGATGCCCAGGCACCATCGCTGGCAAGCAGAAAGACATCGTTCACACGTGCTTCACCCATGCCGTGATCAATCGCCAGACGATTGTCCAGCCCGATGGCGCGCGTGAGTACATGCTGCATTTCCGGACGGTCCCAGACATGATCCTGCGTCAGTTTTTGCAACTTGCCGTCGCGGTAAAGGTAGCAACGCGTATCACCGACATGTGCCGTGTAGTACATGCGCCCGCGCAGCACCAGCGCAGTCAGGGTCGTAGCCATGCCTGCCAGTTCGCGCCGGATAGAGCCTTGTTGCTGTACCCAGCTATTAATGGCGACCAGCACTTTTTCCAGCGCTGTCGTGATTTCCCACGTGTCCGGGGTGGCGTAATAATCGGTCAGTAATCCGCGTACTGAATACTCTGCGGCTTCGCGCCCACCTTCATTACCGGAGACGCCATCGGCAATCGCCATGATCAGACCTTTACTGGACCGCTCAGGTTCATCCGGTGTGACCATGCCGATAAAATCCTCGTTGCGGGAACGGATTCCCGCAACAGATTGGTGTCCAGTGGAGGCGATGAGCGGCATATCAGATTTTTGCTGTGGTCATGGCAGCAGAGCCCCATGTCGTGCGCCAGCGTTTTTTTACCATGGATAATCCCAGTAAGGCAATTACTGCCAGTCCGGCAAAAATAGAAAGACCAAGCTGATAGCTACCTGTCATCTGGCGAGAATAACCCATACTCGCGGCGAGATAAAAGCCTCCGATACCGCCAGCCATACCGACCAGACCTGTCATCACACCCATCTCCTTGCGAAAGCGTTGTGGCACTAGCTGAAATACGGCACCGTTACCTGTGCCCAGCGCCAGCATCGCAATCACGAAAACGATGACGGCAGCTGTTGCTGATTGTAAGCCTGTGGATGCAATGAACAGGAAACTCGCTGCAATGACATACATGACCGACAAGGTTTTAATACCGCCGATACGGTCAGCAATCCGGCCACCCATAGGGCGCACCAGCGAGCCGGCAAAAACGCAGGCTGCAGTAAAATAACCGGCAGTCACGGGCGTCAGTCCATATTGAGTGTTGAAGTAAATGGTCAGGGATGATGCCAGACCAGAGAAGCCGCCGAAAGTCACACTATAAAAGAACATGAACCACCACGCGTCCTTATCCTTCAGCACTGCCAGATATTCTGTTAATGATTTACTCTGCACTTCGCCCGGTGCATCTTTGGCAAATACCAGATAGACGGACAATGCAATCAGCAAGGGAATCAACGCCAGACCGAACACATTTTGCCAGCCATAAGCAATTGCGAGTGCCGGAGCAAATAAAGCAGCAAAGGCAGTGCCGGAATTACCAGCGCCAGCAATACCGAGCGCAGTACCCTGATGCTCTGGCGGATACCAGCGTGAAGCCAGCGGCAGTGCAACCGCAAATGCAGATCCGGCGACACCTAAAATGATGCCCAGGAACAGCAACTGTTCGTAGCTGTGGATATCCCCCAGCCATGCCCAGCATAAGCCGACCAGAACAACAACTTGACCGATCAGTCCCGCCTTTTTAGGTTTCAGATGATCGACCAGCATGCCCATGACGATACGCAATAAGGCACCAGCCAGCAACGGTGTTGCCACGACCAGCCCTTTCTGGGCCGCCGTCAGACCAAGATCTTTTGATATCTGAATGCCCAACGGCCCGAGTAGCACCCAGACCATAAAACTCAGATCAAAATAAAAGAATGCAGCGAGCAGGGTGGGTGTGTGGCCCACTTTCCAGAACGAGGTTTTTTGCATGATAACTCCTGTTGATTATGAGTTTGTCTTATGCAAGTGCCATGCCATCAGATTGTGCAGAGTGCGCGCGTAGTAGGCATTCATGGAAAGAAATGGTGCGCTCGAAAACTGTGCATTTTATAAATTTTGTGGTGCATTGCACTTCTTTGAGGTGTTGTTGTGATGCTTTGGTGAGTTGCTTTTCATTTTCGGACGATGCTGATGCATAGATGGTGATGAATAACGATGTTGGTGCTTTATTTCCTTTGGATTCTTTCATTTGGTGCGCTGCCTCCCTCTGAAAAGAGCTATCAGCATGCGGCAATGTCCAGGCAGGCGCGACACGGCGAATCTGTGTGCCGGAAAAACTGGCATCGCTCTTGCTTATAGACGAGGGAGACAAGCAAAGGAGTTGGTATGAAAAAGTTAAAGCTGGTGATGGTCGGGAACGGGATGGCTGGTGTTCGCACTCTTGAAGAGTTATTAAAGATCGCTCCTGATTTATATGATATTACGGTATTCGGTTCTGAACCTTATGCCAATTACAACCGTATCTTGCTGTCGCCAGTATTGGCGGGAGAGCAGACAATCAAAGACATTATGCTCAATGATGTCGATTGGTATGAAGAAAATAATATTACCCTGCATCTGGGTAAAACGATCGTCAAGATCGACCGTGTGAAGCGCGTCGTTATTGCTGACGATGGTACGCAAACAGAATACGATCGTTTGCTGATCGCCACAGGTTCGACACCTTTCATGTTGCCTGTACCGGGCAAAGATCTGAAGGGAGTGATTGCCTACCGCGACATCTATGACACGAACACCATGATCGAGGCTGCGTCCAAGCATACACATGCCGTCGTGATCGGTGGTGGGCTCTTGGGGCTGGAAGCTGCCAATGGTTTGATGATGCGAGGAATGAAAGTATCCGTTGTGCATTTGCCGGGCTGGTTGATGGAGCGTCAGCTCGATCCTGTCGCCGGCAAAATGCTGCAAAAATCCCTGGAAGACCGCGGCCTGAATTTCTTGCTGGAGAAAAATACAGAAGCGATTCTGAGCGATGATCAAGGTCATGTAAAAGGCATTCGCTTTAATGACGGGCTTGAGATTCCTGCGCAATTGATCGTGATGGCTGTCGGTATTCGTCCTAACACGGCGCTGGCTGAATCCGCGGGGCTGTATTGCAATCGCGGTATCGTCGTCAACGATACGATGCAGACGTATGATCCTCGAATTTACTCCGTTGGCGAGTGTGTGAATCACCGCGGCACGGTGTATGGCCTCGTAGCGCCGCTATTTGAAATGGCGAAAGTTTGCGCTAATCATCTGGCCAATTTTGGTATCGGGCGTTATCAAGGATCAGTCACTTCCACCAAGCTGAAAGTCACAGGTATTGATCTGTTTTCTGCCGGTGAATTTATGGGTGGAAAAGATACTGAAGAAATTATTTTGTCCGATCCTATAGGTGGCGTGTACAAAAAACTGGTAGTGAAAGACGACAAGCTGATCGGTGCATGTTTGTATGGCGATACTGCAGACGGTAGCTGGTATTTCAAGCTACTGCGCGAAGGTAAAAATATTGCCGAAATTCGCGATTCCCTGATGTTTGGCGAATCTAATACCGGTGACGTTGGACACGAAGGTTTTACCAAAGCAGCCGCGATGCCAGATGAGGCGGAAGTCTGTGGTTGTAACGGCGTTTGCAAGGGAACGATCGTTAAGACCATTAAGGAAAAGGGTTTGCTGACACTCGATGAAGTGCGCAAACATACCAAAGCATCGGCATCTTGTGGTTCCTGTACCGGTCTGGTTGAACAGATCATCATGTTCACGGTTGGTAGTGATTATAGTGACAGCGCCAAAGTCAAGGCCATGTGTTCCTGTACCGATCATACTCATCAGGAAGTTCGCGATGCGATCAGGGAGCATAAATTACTGACCGTTTCTGGCACCCAGAAGTTCATGAACTGGCGCACGCCGGATGGTTGCACCAGCTGCCGTCCTGCCATCAATTACTACCTGATTTCGACCTGGCCACGTGAAGCAAAAGATGATCCGCAATCACGTTTTATTAATGAGCGTTCCCACGCGAATATCCAGAAAGACGGCACTTACTCGGTGATTCCGCGTATGTGGGGTGGCGAGACGAATGCGTCAGAACTGCGCCGGATTGCAGACGTAGTCGATAAATTTAAAATCCCGACTGTCAAAGTGACAGGTGGTCAGCGTATCGATTTGCTTGGCGTCAAAAAAGAAGATTTGCGCGAGGTCTGGCATGATCTTGGCATGCCGTCCGGCCTGGCGTACGCCAAGGGTTTGCGTACGGTGAAAACCTGTGTTGGTAGCGAATGGTGCCGTATGGGGACGCAGAATTCGACATTGATGGGCCAACAGTTAGAGCGTGAACTGGCGCGGATGTATTCGCCGCACAAAGTGAAGCTGGCAGTATCTGGCTGCCCACGAAATTGTGCTGAAGCTGGCATTAAAGACGTTGGTGTGATTGGCGTGGATTCTGGCTGGGAAATTTATGTCGGCGGCAATGGTGGTATTAAAACCGAAGTCGCACAATTCTTTGTCAAACTTAAAACGCATGAAGAAGTCATGGAATACACCGGTGCCTTCTTGCAGCTATATCGTGAAGAAGGCTGGTATCTGGAACGTACCGTTCATTATCTGGAACGTGTCGGTTTAGAACATGTGAAAAAAATTGTGCTGGAAGACGAAGAGCGTCGCAAAGAGCTGTATCAACGTCTGTTATTTGCGCTGGAAGGGGAAAGCGATCCTTGGCATGAGCCAGAAAAAGCGCAGGTTGATACCCGTCAATTTGAAATGCTGTCTGTGTAACATATCAGCGATATATGGCGGGATGATGTGAAGCGGCGGGAAGGGCGGGCGATGCATACCAGCTTCCCGCCGCCTGATAGTGACGATTGTTATGTCATCACTGGAGACACGATGGCTGATACAAACAGTACGGCCACAAACTCCCGCCATTATTAACCACCCCTTCTACGGAAGGGCAATAAAAAGTCAGACGACTGTATTTGTGGCATTGCATGAGCAGAATCACATCGTGCATTTTTTGATCTGTCGCTGATTTTTTATTCACTCATCAGACGAGTGAATATCTACAGATTTATATGAGGGAAATACCATGTCCGAACAATGGAAACCGATTTGCAAAGTGGACGATATCCCGGTTCTGGGCGCGCGCGTGGTTACACGCTCCGCGAAGCCAGATGTCGCCATTTTCAGAAATAGTGAAAACAAGATTTTTGCCCTGTTAGATAAATGCCCGCATAAAGGCGGCCCACTATCGCAAGGCATCGTATTTGGCGAACGCGTCGCCTGCCCGTTGCACAATTGGAACATCGAATTGCCAACCGGTTGCGCAGTATCTCCGGACGAAGGATGTACCCAGAAATTCAGCGTCAAAATTGATGCCGATCAGGTTTATCTTGATGTAGAAGAGTTGCGTACCCAGGCGCTGGACTAAATCCTGCCGGACGTATTTGCAGAGTGCGACGATCACTCGATGATGCGATCGCCGTCATCTGCAAGAATGGTGCGAATGTGAAATACAACAAGATACTCCCCTATATTAATTGCTGATTTCACCTTCTCCGCCATATAAATAAAGCGGATAAAAATAATACTAGGGTAGAGTATGATTAAAGGCTCGAATATGACTGAAACCAAAGCCACTTGTTGTTACTGCGGCGTGGGTTGCGGTGTGCTGATCCAGACAGATGGCCAGCAAGTGCTTGGCGTACGCGGTGACCCCGATCATCCTGCCAATTTTGGCCGTTTGTGCAGCAAAGGCAGCACTTTGCATTTATCCGCCGACGGCGCCATACAACGCCAGGTAAGAGCGCTGTATCCAGAGTTGCGCAACAGTCGCGATCAGCCTCGGGAGCAAGCCGACTGGGATCAGGTATTACAGACAATGGCAGAAAAATTTGCCACGACCATTGCCGAACACGGTCCTGACAGCGTGGCATTTTATGTCTCCGGACAATTACTGACAGAAGATTATTACGTCTTTAATAAACTAGCCAAAGGCTTAATCGGTACTAACAACATCGACAGTAATTCACGGCTATGTATGTCGAGTGCGGTCGCGGGTTACAAGCAGACTCTGGGAGCAGATGCGCCGCCGGCCTGTTATGACGACATTGCACTTGCCGAAGTGATTTTTATTGTTGGCTCCAACACAGCTTATGCGCATCCGATTTTGTACCGTCGCATCGAAGATGCACGCAAGGCTAATCCCCAATTAAAAGTGATTGTGGCTGATCCACGTCGCACTGATACTGCCCGTGAAGCCGATCTGTTTTTACCGGTATTGCCCGGAACGGATGTGGCATTATTCAATGGCATGTTACATCTGTGCCTGTGGGAAGATCTGGTTGATCTCTCTTATATTCATGAACACACCGAAGGTTTTGCAGAACTCAAGCAGACCGTACGTGATTACACACCGGCTTTTGTTGCCCGTACCTGCGGGATCAACGAAGCTGATCTGGTACAGGCCGCACGCTGGTTTGGACAATCGAAAGCCAGTTTGTCGCTGTATTGCCAAGGCTTGAATCAGTCCGCCTCCGGTACTGCAAAAAATGCAGCGTTGATCAATCTGCATCTGGCAACACATCAGATCGGCAAGCCTGGCGCTGGCCCGTTTTCACTGACAGGACAACCCAATGCGATGGGGGGGCGTGAAACTGGCAGCATGGCGAATCTGATGTCGGCACATCGTGATTTATCGAATCCTGAACATCGTGCTGAAGTCGCCGCACTCTGGGGCGTGGAAAGCGTACCTGCCACACCGGGTAAAACGGCAGTCGAATTATTTGAAGCAGTGCGCCAGGGGCAAATAAAAATTCTCTGGATCGTCTGTACCAATCCGGCGCAATCAATGCCAGATCAGAATCTGATTCGCGATGCACTGAACTCGGCTGAGTTTGTCATTGTGCAGGAAGCCTATACCAGTACAGCGACCGTTCCTTATGCCGATGTGCTGCTGCCAGCGACAACATGGTCAGAAAAGACTGGCACAGTGACTAATTCTGAACGACGCATTTCCCGCGTTCGTGCTGCTTTGGATAAGCCTGGTCTGACGCGACATGATTGGGACATCGCTACGGCTTTCGCACAACGACTGGCACCGATGTTGGGTAAATCTGCTGTGCCATTCACATACGATAATCCAGAGCAGATCTGGAATGAGCACCGCGAAACCACACGTGGCCGTGATCTTGATATCACCGGTTTGTCGTATGCCATTCTGGAAGCGCAGGGGCCTCAGCAGTGGCCATATCCTGAGGGCGCAACGACTGGCCAGCAGCGCTTGTACGAAGATGGTATTTTCCCGACTGCAAATGGACGCGCCCGCTTCGTCAATACGGTGTATCAACCAGTCAAAGACAGTGTGGATGCACGTTATCCGTTCGCACTCAATACCGGGCGCTTGCGTGATCAATGGCATGGTATGAGCCGTACTGGAACGGTGGCGCAATTGTTTTCCCATGCAGCTGAACCATCGATTGCGATGGAGCGTACGGACATGGAAAGACGTTTTTTTAAGAACGGCGATTTTGTGCATGTCAGCAGCAGGCGCGGAACGCAGGTTTTACCAGTGATCGAAAGCGATGAAATCCGTGCCGGACAGGCTTTCATTGCGATGCACTGGGGCGAAGAGTATGTCTCTGGAAAAGGACATGGCAGCCATGCGGCGTATGGTGTGAATTCGCTGACATCGCCTGCGATTGATCCAAGTTCCAAGCAACCGGAGCTGAAAGCTGCTGCCGTCAAGATCATTAAGGCTGATTTGCCTTGGCGCTTCCTGGTTTTTGCATGGGTTGATAAAGAACAGGCTTTACAATTGCAACAGCAATTACGTCCTTTGATGCGCGCTTTTACCTATGCTTCATGCACTCCGTTTGGACGTGAAAAAACCGGCATTCTGTTCCGTGCCGCACATGAAGATGCTATAGGTAGCGATGTCTTGCAGCAAATCGAAACGCTGTTCGGTATTGCAGGTAAAGATGTCTTGCGTTACGACGATCAGCGTCGTGGTAACTCACGGCATCTCATTGTTCGCGATGGGCTTCTGGCTGCTGTTGCGCTGGCCGGCGACATTTCAGCAGAAAGTTGGCTGAAGGCTTATTTGGTCGATGGTGAATCTGTTGCCAAACTTGGACGCTTGCTGTTGATGCCAACAGCCAGTGCACCACAAGGATTTACCGCAAGAGGGAAAGTGGTTTGCAGTTGTCTGAATGTCGCAGACACCGAGATAAATACGGCGTTAAGCAGTCTCTCTGGTGAGCCTGATGATGTACTGGCGGGTTTGCAGACGCGTCTGAAATGTGGCACCAATTGCGGCTCTTGCGTGCCAGAACTAAAGAAAATGATACGCGTACATCAATTGTTGCCTGCTGCCTGATTTCTTTGGTCTGGAAGAGTTGGTGTGATCGAGTTTGATTTGAATTGGTTTGGCCTGATTGTCTTTTCAGGAGGGAATAGTCGTGAATGCCGACACTCCCTCCCAAACTACTGGGACGGGTTTTTATCAGCCTGATTTATTGATGCGCGGGCGTTGGTATCGCAAACATCTGCTGCTCAAGCATGTCTGCCAGTTCTTTGCTGGCGGACGTGTTTTCTTCCCGTAATCCTTCAGCGATACGCATCTGGTTTTCTGCTGACTTGTTCTGGCTGTTTTTCCATTTTCCATTGATGCTTGTCAGTGGAATTTCTATCCCCACAATCGCTTCCATCATATTGCGCAGATACTCTTCTGGAGCGTCGCTGACTTTCCATGGAGCTGGGCGGGAGGCTTCAAAATGCCGGGTTAAATCCTGCAACAGTAGTAATAACTTTTGTGGGTCGTCGATTGTCCTGATATCACCACGGGCATGCACAACAGCATAGTTATATGTCGGCACGACCATGCCCGTCAGTTGCTTTTCTTGATACCAGCTGGGAGTGATATAGGCAGAGGCTCCCTGAAATACGATCAGTGATTCGGATGTCGTTTGCTGCCATACCGGATTCTGTCGTGCGACATGGCCTCGCAATATGCCAAAAGGTGCATCTGCGGTCGGCTCAGAAATCAGAAAAGGAATGTGATTGGCTTGTAATCCCTCGCTATCCTGCGTCACCAGCGTACCAAGAGGATGTTGGCGTATCAGTCCTTGCAATACCGCAATTCTGTTTTCGGAAAAGTGAGGTGGCATGTACATTTATACGGCCTCAATAATGACTTCGGCGTTGATGGAGTTCGCGATGTAGCAGTGTTCGTGCGACTGATGATGCAAGGTATCGATGTCTTCTCTGGTGGGTTGTTTATCGCCTGAAAAAACGACATGCGGCGCGAGTGTAATGCGTGTGATCGCCATTTTTCCGGCGGCATTTTTTTCCATGATGCCGCTTGCTTTGTCTTCGTAAGAATCCACACGGAAGCCTTGTTTGCAAGCAAACGAAAGAAAGAACAGCATATGGCAGCTTGATAGTGCTGCGATCAGCGCCTCTTCGGGATCGAGGTTGGCTTCCACGGAGAGTGGCAAGGGGACGGATAATGGCGAAGACGATGCCGGAACACAGAGTCCTCCATCAAATGTCCATTGATGCCCGCGACTGTATTTGTTATCAGAAAAAGCCTGATCACCGCGCTGCCACGCTACTTGAGCAAAATACTGATGCATGAGTTTCCTTTCTATCGTCATTGGTGTAGTCACGACGATATTGTCTGTGAGTGATTACAAGTTATTGTAGTGCAGAATATTCTGGCAATGGTAGATGATCATTGAGAATCAAGAGTGGCGATGGATAGTCACTGAGAGGCGCTTATAGGTGCTTAGTGGTGTTCAGTGATAGTCAATGATATGTGGAGTATTAACTGCTGTCAGTTATCACCAATCAAGGGCAATCAGTTTCAAGTACATACTTCGCTGATCACTGACCAGCGAAGTATGTGAAAACTAGTTCAGATTGCAGCACATTCACGCAAGAAATTCAGATGCCGCGGCTGTTTTCTGCATCAGGCTGCGTGGGCTTTTTCTGGTGCCTGCGTGTGCCGGTGTATGGCGTGGCAGATCGCCATGATGCAGGCAGCATAGGCGTCTTTAGCCACACCTGCGCCAAACTGCGTATTCCCTTGATGACTCTGATTGCTATGATTGACACGCCCTTCAATGATGCAGATATGGCTTGCTTCGTGCTGGTGTTGACGTATTTGTTCCTGAATATCCATTAACTGGAATGCATACCCTATGTGTTCAAAGGCATGCATGACAGCTTCAATCATGCCACTGCCTGTTCCATGAATGACTTGTGGTTGTCCATGGATCAGCAAGTCTATGCGCAAGGATTGTTGCGATAAACCAGATGGCGTTGTTTTGTGTTCCAAAACATGATGAGCCTGATAGGCAAAACTCGGGTTAACTGGTAAGTATTCTTGCTGGAAAAGCGAATGTATGCGCGCGGCGCTCATTTCTTTTCCACTGGTGTCGGCCAAGGCTTGTACTGCGCGGCTGAATTCAATTTGTAAACGACGTGGCAGACTGATACCGGATTCCTGTTCCAGCAAAAATGCCATTCCGCCTTTACCGGATTGGCTGTTGACGCGAATCACTGCGTCATAGCTACGGCCAAGATCGGCGGGGTCAATCGGCAGATAAGGTACCTCCCAGATGGCGTCGGCTTGTTGCTGGGCAAAGCCTTTTTTGATGGCATCCTGATGTGACCCGGAAAATGCCGTGAATACCAGATCACCGGCATACGGATGACGCGGATGTACCGGTAATTGATTGCAGTCTTCGACACATTGACGAACGCTGTCGATATCCGAAAAATCCAGGCCCGGATCGATTCCCTGGGTGTACAGATTCAGGGCCAGCGTGACCAGATCAACATTCCCCGTCCGTTCACCATTACCAAACAGGCAGCCTTCTACCCGATCCGCCCCTGCCATGACCGCCAGTTCTGCTGACGCGACAGCAGTTCCACGGTCATTGTGTGGGTGAACACTGAGGACGATCGCTTCACGACGTGCCAGATGCCTGTGCATCCACTCAATCTGATCTGCATAGACGTTCGGTGTGCTGCATTCCACTGTGGAAGGCAGGTTGATGATCATCTTGCGTTCTGGTGTCGGCTGCCATATTTCTGAAACGGCATCACATACTTCTTTAGAAAAATCCAGTTCTGTCATGCTGAAGGTTTCGGGAGAGTATTCAAATATCCACTCTGTCTCTGGGCGTTCGTCTGTCAGTTGCCGGATCAGGCGTGTGCCATCTATGGCGATTTGTTTGACTTCTGCACGTGATTTTCCAAACACAATGCGTCGGAACGCCGGAGCGATCGGGTTGTATAAATGAACAATTGCGCGGCGTGCTCCTTGGACTGCATCAATGGTTCTGCGAATTAAATCTTCTCGCGATTGTGTCAACACTTCTATCGTCACATCATCAGGAATTCGCTTTTCTTCAATCAACTGTCGTACAAAATCAAAATCCGTGTCCGATGCGGATGGAAAAGCGACTTCAATTTCTTTGATGCCGATGCGAACCAGCATGTCAAAAAAACGTAATTTCTTTGTCGCGTTCATGGGCTCGATCAGAGCTTGATTTCCATCTCGCAAATCAGTGCTCATCCAGACGGGTGGTTTGGAAATGATCTGATCTGGCCAGGTTCTGTTTGGTAACTGAACCACAGGGAAGGCTTGATATTTTGTAGACGGCTTGGTGAACATAACGATTCTCACTGTTTAAACGAAGGACGACCTCAGCATCTCGCGGATGAGGTGCTGATAGTAGTGTTGATAATTCGGGATCAGTGGCCTACAGATGCAGGGCTAACCGGCAGCCACAAAAAATAACGCGAGGCCGGTTAACCGATCGGTAGTCGTAGCACTATGAAGAATAGTGGGCTTGCTGAGCACATGACAGACGTACGCAACAACACAGCGGCGTATGAAGCGCCACAGGCTGATGCAACGTTGAAGATCATGTTCTTGCTCATCACGGATATCTGCTCGATTAACAACGTCAGTCTTTGACTGATGCTGGTACTACAAAAGTGGAATAGTGTTGCGTATGTTACTGCTATTGCGGCTACTTGATTGCTGCCAGTCGTATTTGCCAAATAAATGGCATGACATTTATAGCGATAGTAGTAGGGTGGTGGTATTCACTAGCATGCATGGTGGCAACGCTGTCAGGGAGTGCCTGTCAGCTGTTTTTGTTGCAGTCAGCAATGATGTGAAAGGAGAAGTCATGTATCTAATGTAAGAGAAAAGTCTTGCTGAGGTCAAGCATTTTTTAATGACAGTTTTGATCCAATGGCACTTTCAATGACACTGATACCACAATCATACTCCGCGACCAATTCATATCGACGCAATGATTGATGGTATCCGTACCATGACGCGCATTCAGCTTGGTTGCCGGTTTCTCTTACGATACGCAAACAGAACGATGACAGCGCCTGCTAGAATCATCGGTAAGGACAGCATTTGTCCCGCCGAAATAGTGATGCCAGCAGCGCTGACCTCGTAATCCGGTGTGCGGAAATATTCCGTGGCAAAGCGCGCGCAGCCATACAGTGCAACAAACAATCCGCCAACTGCAAGGCGTGGTCTTGCTTTGCGGGCATAGAGCCATAAAATCACAAACAGCAATACACCATCGACCAGTGCTTGATAAATTGGTGACGGATGCACCGGAACGGCGATACCTGGCCATTGCATTGCCCAAGGCAAATCAGC
Organism: Undibacterium sp. SXout7W; assembly: GCF_049339385.1. Classification (NCBI taxonomy): domain Bacteria; kingdom Pseudomonadati; phylum Pseudomonadota; class Betaproteobacteria; order Burkholderiales; family Oxalobacteraceae; genus Undibacterium; species Undibacterium sp. SXout7W. The sequence goes on from NZ_JBMPPF010000001.1 coordinate 361,291, forward strand.
GGGTGCAATTCTGCCTGGCAATTCATGATTGATGAAGTTTCCCAGACGTCCTGCCGCATATCCGAGTGGAACCAGTGGTGCGATAAAGTCATACACATCGGCCAGATGCATCTTTACTTTTCTGGCCCATAAAGACATCGCAATCAATACGCCAATAAATCCACCATGAAAAGACATGCCTCCTTTCCACACCGCAAAAATTTCCAATGGATGCGACATGTAATATGAAAAGCCATAAAAAAATACTTCTCCTAAACGCCCACCGAGAATCACACCAAGCACGCCATAAAACAGCATGTCATCAATATGTTCTTTGGTCCAGCCCTGTGCGGCTATATGCGGTTGCCTGATACGTACCCTGCCGAGCAGAATAAATTGAGCAAAAGCAACCAGATACATCAAGCCGTACCAATGTACAGACAAGGGGCCAAGCGTAAAGGCGACGGGATCAGGGTTTGGGTGTATCAGCATATTCAGTTTGTAAGAGATGCAAAAAGGCTTGCAGAACCGCCGATGGATTATCCTTACGCCAGGCTATCCCAATTTCTACCAGCGGTGCTCCTGCTGGCAAATGATGGTAGGCGACGCCAGCGCGTTGCAAGTTCGACACGGATTGTGGCACAAGTGCGATTCCCATGCCAGCGGACACCAGACCGATAATGGTTTGCATTTGTATCGCTTCCTGGCCTATGTCAGGTGTCAGGCCTGCACGATGAAAGTAGCCGAGGATGGCATCATGCAGTGCTGGTGCAATTTTGCGTGGAAACAGAATCAATGGCAGATCGTGGCAATTTTCCAGGCTGACGACTGCCTGGTCTGCAAACAGATTTTCTGGTGCTGCAAGTATTAATGGCTCTGTCAGAACTTTGCGGTAATAAATCAGATGTTGAAGTTTTTCTGCGACCGGAGGAATCATAAAGCCAGCGTCCAGATTTCCTTTTTCCAGTGCGTCGAGCTGCACATCCGTAGTTGCTTCTTGCAGTTCTATATTGACGCCAGAATGACGTAGGCGAAATTCTCTCAGCATTGGCGGCAGGATGCTGTAATCAGCGATAGAAACGAACGCCAATGACAAATGACCGCTGTTTCCTGACGCTGCACGCTGTACCAGCTGCGGCAGCGCATTTGCTTGCTGTAGTATGCGCCGGGCTTCAGGCAGCAGTGCCAGGCCCGCTGGCGACAGCTCTGTGTTGCGGGTATTGCGGACGAACAGCTGACTGCCAAGTATCGCTTCCAGCGCCTGTATCGCCTGCGATAAGGGCGGCTGGGTCATATTCAACCGGGCGGCAGCACGACCAAAATGCATTTCCTCTGCAACAGTAATGAAATACCGCAACTGCCGGAGTTCCAGTTGTCGGAGTTCTGAATGTGGCATAGGAATAGTCAAATCGGGGGATAGATGCTGTGAAATGAATTGTCGAAAAGCCAGACGTATCTGCCGTCGCAGACTGTCGATAGCCAACGGATGATTGACATGTGAGGATATTACGATTTAACGACGTCCGGTTTTTTTGTCAAAGGCTCTTTTCACTCGCTCTTTTTTCATTTTTTCAAAGTAAGCCTGGTCTTTTCTTTTATCCAGACCTAACATGCGCTCTAAAAAATCAAACCAGATGAATCCAGCAATGGCCAGTCCAATGATCCACCACCAGGACATATCCGCAAAAATCCAGATATCTGCCAGTTTTAGTACCAGCAACAAAAACAGTGTCACAATTATCAGCATGATGTCGTTTCCTTTGCAATAAGACTAGAGCGAATTTTGTCTCAGGTCAACCACGAACAAGTTCTGATCGTTATATCTGCTTAAAAGGCGGTAGAATGATCAACGGTTTTTAACACGGAGAAAGCAATGAAATATTCTTTATTGGTAGGTGCAGCATCCCTGGTTATGTTAGCTTCTGGTTCTGCTATGGCAAATGCAGATCTGGCAAAGGCAAAAAATTGCATGGCTTGTCACTCTGTTGACGCAAAAGTAGTTGGCCCTGCGTATAAAGATGTAGCGAAAAAATATGCTGGCGACAAAACTGCTGAAGCAAAATTGGTACAAAAAGTAATGAAGGGTGGCAGCGGCTCTTGGGGTGCTATTCCAATGCCTGCAAATCCACAGGTGACAGAAGCAGAAGCAAAAACCTTGGTTAAGTGGGTTTTGGCTCTGAAATAATTTATATTCTTTTCAAGAATTAAAAAAGCCGGTGAAATATTCACCGGCTTTTTATTTGGCTCACTCATAAAAAGCTGCGTGAGAAGCACGCAGCTTTTTACCGCAAGATAATTATTTCACAACTTGCAACAGTTCACGTTTGCCGCCTTTGTATGTGTACAAAGTCAGAGTACCGTCTTTGATATCGCCTTTTGCATCAAATTCGATATCGCCAGTCACACCTTTGTGCTTGATTTTAGCCAGAACTGGCAGGTATTTTGCTGGTTCAGCAGATTTAGCTTGAACCATTGCATCAACCATTGTCATGACAGCATCATAAACATATGGTGCGTAGATCTGAACTTCTACACCAAATTTTTTCTTGTAAGCAGCTTTCCAGTCTTCGTTGACTTTCTTTTGTGCTTCCAGAACACCGCCGGCTTCAGCGCAGACAACTTGGTTTTCACCAATGCCATCACCAGCCAGTTTGACTAAGTCAGCTGTACAGATGCCATCGCCACCCATGAATTTTGCTGTGATGCCCAGTGCTTTCATCTGACGCAACATAGGACCTGCAACTGCATCCATACCGCCGAAGAAAATCACGTCTGGATTTTTTGCTTTGATTGTGGTCAGGATCGCACTGAAATCAGTGGATTTGTCAGTTGTATGCTCTTGCACAACAACTTCAGCGCCTTTACCTTTTGCGCCTTTGATGAATTCAGCAGCAACACCTTCGCCATATGCTGTTTTGTCATCGATGACTGCAACTTTTTTCGCTTTGTTGATCTGAACTGCAAAACGGCCCAAAGTACCGCCCAACTGACCATCATTCGCTACAACACGGAATGCGCCTTTAAAGCCTTGTTGTGTGTATTTTGGGTTAGTTGCAGAAGGAGAAATCTGTGGAATACCTGCATCGTTATAAATTTTGGATGCTGGAATTGTTGTACCGGAATTCAGGTGACCGATAACGCCGTTAACTTTTGCATCAACCAGTTTTTGTGCTACGGTTGTGCCTTGTTTTGGATCCGCACCGTCATCTTCAGCCAGCAATTCGAATTTGACTTTTTTACCGCCGATGGAAACGCCTTTTGCGTTCAATTCTTCGATCGCCATTTTGGCGCCGTTTTCATTGTCTTTACCCAGATGGGCGATGGCGCCAGAGATTGGACCGACGTGACCGATTTTTACTACCATTTCTTGAGCTGCCGCAGCACCAGCAAATGCAAACGCGATTGCGCCGGCCAGTGGAATCATTTTAGTTTTGAACGACATGAACATACTCCTAAGGTTTAAAAAGTAGGACGATTTACTTTCGTCGCGAACTTATTCAGATAACTGAATGGTGAATAAGGTACAACAGAAATTTTTTTTCGCATAGATATTTTGTGCGGTTTTTTTCTCAAACTAACGATTTTTATATGCCCCAATATCGCACACTTGATAAGGTTGATCGTAAGCTGCTGAACTTGCTGCAAAAGAACAACCAGATACCGACCCGAACTCTGGCAGATAAACTCCATCTGTCGCAGCCCACATGCTTGCGCCGTATTCGCGAATTACGCGAGGCCGGCGTGATCAGCGCCGAGGTTGGTATGGTGGACCCTTTTGCTCTTGGCTACGGGATGTCGGCCTTTTTAGAGGTTTCCCTCATTAATCAGGCAGATGAACATATGCAGGCGTTTGAAGCCTGTATGAATAAAGAGCCGGAAGTCATGCAATGTTATTTTGTCTCAGGTGAGTATGATTATTTCCTGGTGGTACATGTGATTGACATGGATGCGTACTATCAATTTGTGCGGCGCGCCATTTCTGGCTCTGGAAACGTCAAGCATTTTCATTCACGTTTTCCGATGAAACGTGCCAAATTTACGACAGCGATTGCTTTTGATGAAAAAGTGGCGGAGTTACCGGTACGGATTACCAAGTAGCATTATCCGGCCATCTTGATTAAGTATTAGGCTGGTATTGTTGTCTTTGATATTTATATGAGGCAATAAAAAAATACGCGAGTGATTGACTGCTAAAGTCAGACAATCAGCTCGCGTGAGGGAAACAAGGTAAGTACCAGCCTGGAGTTTGTATGTCGTTTGTACGCGTACGAAGCGCAACGTTATCGGATAGTTCGTATGGGAGTTCGCAGTGGTGGCTGACGAAGCCTGTTCAATGCAGGCTTTCCGCTGTCATGTTTATTCAGGCTGGGACCAGAATGCTGCTCGCCTGACGACGTTGCATGCCGGTAAAGGCGAAATCAATGTCTGGTACCTGGCCGGCAACAATATCAGCGATTGCCCGACCAGAGCCAGCACCCATAGTCCATCCCAGCGTTCCATGTCCCGTATTCAAATACAAATTGCTATAACGCGTTTTGCCAATATACGGAACATTCGATGGTGTTAATGGACGTAAGCCTGTCCAGTAAATTGGATCATCATAATTACAGGCATGTGGAAATAATTCGCGGGTTCTGCGCGTGATGGCTTCACAACGTGCGGTATTCAGTTCACGTGAATAACCATTCACTTCGCAAGTACCTGCAACACGCAGACGATCACCAAGGCGTGATACCACCAGTTTGTAGCCATCGTCCGTCAGTGATACTGTTGGAGCCTGATCTGGGTTGGTAATCTGGTAGGTCGCAGAATATCCTTTGCCGGGATAGATCATCAGATTGACACCTAATGGTTTGAGCAATGGCTGAGAAAAACTACCCATTGCCATCACAAACGCATCTGCTTTCAGGACTTTATGGCGACCTTCACCATCAATCACTTCGACTCCGGTGATTCTGGCACCATTGCCGCTGCCGTCGGTTAATAAACGGGTAACGGTTGTATTAAATTGAAAATCGACACCAGCCTCGACTGCCTTTTTTGCCAAGCCTGAGGTGAATTTGTAGACATCGCCGGATTCATCCGTTTCCGTATAATCTCCACCCACGATTTTATTGCGTATGCTTGCCAGTGCTGGCTCACGGCTGACCACTTCATCGGCGCTGATGGAATCACGCGGACACCCCAGATCCCTCATGAGTTTTGCTGCTGGCAGGGACGCGTCAAATTCTTTTTGATCGGTATAAAAGTGCAGAATACCTTTGGTCAGGCAGTCATAATCAATCCCGGTTTCAGCCCTGACTGCTTGTAATGTCTGACGGCTGTATTCGGCAATCGCAACGATCTGGCGAATGTTGTCATCGGTGCGTTTTTGTGTGCACTCCCGCAAAAAGCTTAATCCCCACATCCATTGCAATAACTCAGCGCGAGGACGAAACAGTAAAGGAGCATCTTCTTTGCCCAGCCATTTTAAAACTTTTAAAGGTGCTGACGGATTTGCCCAAGGTTCGGCATGTGAGACTGAAATCTGGCAGCCATTTGCAAAACTGGTTTCTTGTGCCGCACCGGGTTGACGTTCAATCACGCTGACGTCATAGCCTTGCTTGCGTAAAAACCATGCAGAGGATGTGCCGATGATGCCTGAACCGAGAACGATGACTTTCATGAGGGAAATCTCCTATTGGGTATGGGGAGATTGTAGAAACAGAACGGTTTTCTGTGTAATCAATAAACTATTAAATATTTTTATTTTTAAAATAAAAATAAATTCGTATGTTTATAAATCAAAGTTTTTTTAAAAAATTTGATTATTTTGAGATTTTTACCTTGGAGATTTCCTGAGTAACTGCCCGTGTAATCACCTCTTCCAGTGTTTTGTGTAATCCGGTCCGTATATCGGACGATAAATTCTCAACTGCAGTTTGCAAAACATCGGCCAGACTATCGCGTACACGGTGTTCCAGCACAAAATCTATCCTTGCCAAAACCTGTTGCAGAACGTTTTCTTTTAATGTCTGTTCAATGGCCTGCCATTCCTCCGGACTGATTTCTCTTGAGGTTTCTGTCGCTGTCGGAGTTTGCGTTTGATTCAGCTGATCGGTAGCGATTGAGGTACCAGGAGCAGCAGATGTGATGTTCTCTGCGGCAGGATCTGGATAAATAATCTCGGTCAGAACGGGGATGCTGGCATCAATTTGATTGGAGGAGGTCATATTATTTGGCGACAGAATGGCTGAGGTGATAGCCTTGTTGCTGATATTGCCGATATCTCTCGCGGCCGATTGTTTTATCACCTTCGTCATCAGAGATGATTTCTATCATGCGTTGAAATGCAGAGAAATTCTCGGGAATGACAGCGGTCAGATTGATCAGCAATTCATAATGAGGGCAATGGATACTGGTGTCATCGGTCAGCACAATCGGAGTGACTGATGCTAACGGGTGATTCATCATCACATGCGGTAGGAAATCAGCTTCCGTAAAAGTCCAGAGTACTTCATCAAGACGTCGCAATATCGCAGCATCCGTATGAAAGACAACGGCTTTGCAATTGGCAGCATTTGCCTTGCGTATCAGGCGACAGGTATATGCCAGTTTATCTGCAACGTTGCTATGAAAATCGATACGTGTCATGGCTTAAAACCGGAAGCCATTGTCATTGGTCGGTTTTTTTACCGGTAACGGTGCTGGTGCTATTTTGGAGCTGGCCGGGGCGCTGGTTTTTGGTGTAACCGGAGTAACAGGAGCAGCTGGCTCTGCCGCCGGATAGTGATATTCTTTCGGCAGTTTATTTGTGGAGGGATAACCTGCTGAAGTCAGCGCATTTTTCCATGCCTCGCTATCGAGCCCGAACAGTTTTCCTGGGCCAATGGCGACAAACGGTACCTGCGAATCACCGCTGACTTGTCGTAATTTGTTGATGTCTTCGTTCGTTTTGATCGTTTTTTCGGCAAATGGAATTCCATTCGTTTTCAGTAAATTCCGACCATCATTACAAGGATTGCAGTTATCCGCGGTGTACAGCGTGACTGGATTCTGAGCGACAGCTGCTGCCAGATCAGGTGGCAACGCGACACCAGTCATGATCTCTGGCAAGGCTTTCTTTTCCAGATTTTTTTGCTGGTCAGCAGGTGGACGATCGCTGTAATTGACTTTGCCATCTGGCCCCACCCACTTATATAGTTCGGCGTGAGCCTGTACCGCCAATAAAGTCATTGGCAGGACTATCCAAGTCAGTGTTTTGACAGGCAAAGTCATCATTCATCTCTCCTTATTGAGTCATGCCACTATGGCGCAACAGAGCATCAATCGCGGGTTCGCGCCCACGGAATGCCTTAAAGGATTCCAGGGCAGGGCGCGATCCACCTACTTCCAGAACTTCTGTCTGAAATTTTTCTCCTGCCTGTCGCGACAGACTATTACCGGATACGGCAGTTTCTTCAAATGCGGCATACGCATCGGCGGATAAAACTTCTGCCCATTTATAGCTGTAATAACCCGCTGCATAGCCGCCGGAAAAAATATGTCCGAAAGAGTGTTGAAAGCGATTAAATTCAGGTGGCGTAAACACCGACACCTGTTCTCTGACGGTATTCAGAATGTCCTGCACTGACTGTGTACCATGGGGATCAAAATGATCATGCAGGCGCATATCAAACAAGGCGAATTCGACCTGACGCAAGGTTTGTAAACCAGATTGGAAATTTTTTGCAGCGATCATTTTCTCATACAGTTCACGCGGTAATGGTGCTCCTGTTTCTGCATGGGCAGTCATATGTTGAAGTACATCCCATTCCCAGCAAAAATTTTCCATGAACTGAGATGGCAGCTCCACTGCATCCCATTCAACCCCGGAAATTCCGGATACCGATAAATCATCGACTTTTGTCAGTAAATGATGCAGCCCATGGCCGAATTCATGAAACAAGGTGATCACTTCATCATGCGTGAATAAGGCAGGTTTTGTCACACCATCGATAGATGCTGGTTCTGTAAAGTTACAGGTCAGGTAAGCGACTGGAGTTTGTACGCCATTCGCAGTCAGACGGCGACCCCTGGCATCGTCCATCCATGCGCCGCCACGTTTGCCGTTACGGGCATATAAATCGAGATAAAACTGTCCGATCAGAACACCTGCCTTTTCGATACGATAAAATTTGACATCTTTATGCCAGGTAGTCGCCGTGTCTGCCTGAATCTGCACATCAAATAATGTTTGTATCACGCGGAATAATCCACTGATTACCTGATGTTCAGGGAAATACTGTTTTACTTCCTGTTCAGAGAAGGCATAGCGTTGTTCACGTAGCTTTTCTGATGCGTAGGCAGAGTCCCAGGATTGCAATTCACTGATACCCAGTTGCTCTGCCGCAAACTGCCGTAATTCTTGCAAATCCTGTTCAGCGAACGGGCGTGCACGTTGTGCCAGATCTTCGAGAAAATGGCTGACCTGCGCGGGCGACTCCGCCATTTTACTGACCAGCGAAACTTCTGCAAAATTGCGATAACCCAACAGTTCAGCTTCCTCTTTTCGTAATTGTAACAATTCAGCAATGATCGCTGAATTGTCCCACTCTGGCTTGCCAGCTAATTCAGATGCTTTGGTTGCATTCGCGTGATAGATTTTTTCGCGCAAATCGCGCTGATCGGCATATTGCAGCAGCGGGAAATAGGAGGGGAAATGCAGCGTGAATTTGTAGCCTGATTTACCGTCTTTTTCAGCAGCGGTTTTCGCTGCCTGAATCACATCGTCAGGCAAACCACTCAGCTCGCTGATATCTTCTACAAACAAGCCATAATCGTTCGTAGCATCAAGCACATTTTCAGAAAATTTAGTGGACAGCGCAGCTTGTTTTTCCTGAATTTCAGCATAACGCTGCTTTTTGTCTTCCGGTAATTCTGCACCACCGAGACGGAAGTCACGAATGGCATTCTGAATGATCGTTTTTCTTGCGACAGGTAAGGCATCAAAACCTGGCTGGGCACGCAATGCTTTGTATTTTTCAAACAGCGCCAGATTCTGACCAAGTTCTGTCCAGAATTCGGTAATGGCCGGTTGATTTTCGTTGTAAGCAGCACGCATTTCCGGGGTGTCTGCAACTGCATTCAGATGTCCGACGATACCCCATGCCCGTCCCAGTTTTTCAGTAGCATTCTCCAATGGCTCGACAAAGTTTTCCCAACTGACTTCTGCCTGTTGGCTGGTCAGTTGTTCTATCACCGAACGACCTGCTTCCAGCAAGGTAGAAATGGCAGGGCCGACGTGTTCCGCCTGAATATCAGCAAAATGCGGCAGGTCGCTAAAATCGAGCAATGGATTGGCTTGTGTCATAGTCAGATTCTTTCAGCAGCTTCAATGGTGTTAACCAGCAACATGGTGATCGTCATCGGACCGACGCCACCTGGTACAGGAGTAATGTAGCCCGCAATTTCTTTGACATTGGCATAATCCACATCGCCACAGAGTTTGCCTTCGTCGTCACGGTTCATGCCAACGTCCAGTACGACAGCACCGGGTTTGACCATGTCTGCAGTAACGATGTTGCGTTTACCCGTTGCCACGACAAGAATGTCTGCATTGCGTGTATGTGCTGCCAGATCGCGGGTCTTGGAGTTGCAGATGGTGACGGTAGCGCCTGCTTGCAAGAGCAGCATTGCCTGAGGTTTTCCAACAATATTCGATGCGCCGACAACCACTGCGTTAGCACCGCGCACCGGATACTCTATCGACTCCAGCATTTTCATGACGCCGTATGGAGTACATGGGCGGAACAATGGTTGCCCCGTCATCAGTAACCCTGCGTTGCTGATATGAAAACCATCAACATCTTTTTCTGCGGCAATTGCTTCAATAACTTTGTTCGCATCGATATGCGCAGGTAAGGGAAGTTGAACCAGAATGCCATTGATTTTGCTGTCGTTATTGAGGCGATCGATATGCGCCAGCAAAGCATCTTCACTCAGATCAGCATCATATTTTTCCAATACAGAATAAAAGCCGCAGTCTTCGCATGCTTTGACTTTGTTGCGAACATACACTTGCGACGCCGGGTTTTCACCCACCAATATGACAGCCAGACCTGGCTGTTTGCCTTGTGCTGTAAGGGTCGCTGCACGTTGCGTGACCTCGGCACGGATTTGTTTGGAGAGTTCGGTTCCGCTGATGATTTGAGCTGTCATGGTGGGCTTTGCAAAATAAGATCAAGCCGAGATTATAAATTATGCGCCGTGCCGCCGGAGAACAAAGCGTAGAGGAATGTTTTTTCCTGATTTATTCAGAAGTGGTTAATGTTGTATGAAGTGTTTTTGGTGTTTTTTGGATGGAAACTTCGCTATGTGTTCGCAATAAGCGATATGGCAGATGAACTTTTTTACGGCGATGGATGAATTTATCTGCTTTATCTTGCAGTGCACAAATCAGCTGTTGTGGAACAGAAGGGAATCTTTCAGGCAGGGACTGCCTGAACTAGTGGTGAGTAGTGAGAAATTTATTTTCTAAAAGAAAAATATTTTTTGCGATGCAAACAAAATTTCATAATATGGAATCATATATCGCTATTTGAAAAATTAAAAAGTGCTGTTAAAATGCTTTCGCTCGCAATTACACTGATTTAAAACAAGCACTTATTTCTCGATTTGCCCACGCGCTTCGTGATGAAAGCGCACTCACAGGAGACCATGTAGATGTCAATCCAGTCACCCCAGATAGACCAAGTTCTGGCGCAAGCCGTTAATGATCCCGATGTGATGGAAACTAACGAGTGGCTGGATGCGCTCGAGTCCGTCATCGAAAACGAAGGGCCAGAACGCGCCCACTATCTGATGGAGCGCATGGTTGATCTGGCGCGTCGTCGTGGTGCGCATATTCCTTTTTCCAGCAATACAGCCTATGTGAACACGATTCCTGCTGATCAGGGCGAACACTGCCCGGGTAATCTGGAAATCGAAGAAAAGCTGCGCTCCATGATGCGTTGGAATGCGATGGCAATGGTGGTCAAGGCGAATCGTGTTGATGGTGACCTGGGCGGTCACCTGTCCAGTTTTGCTTCATTGGCAAATATGTTAGGTATCGGTTTCAACCATTTCTGGCATGCACCTACTGAAGAGCATGGCGGTGATTTGTTGTATATCCAGGGCCACTCTTCTCCTGGTATTTATGCCCGCGCTTTCTTGGAAGGTCGTCTGACGGAAGAACAACTACTGCATTTCCGTCGCGAAGTCGATGGTAAAGGCCTGTCTTCTTATCCACATCCGAAACTGATGCCTGATTTCTGGCAATTTCCAACCGTGTCGATGGGCCTTGGTCCATTGATGGCAATTTATCAGGCACGTTTCCTGAAATATTTGCACGCACGCGGTATTGCTGACACTGAAAAACGTAAAGTCTGGGCATTCTGCGGTGATGGTGAGATGGATGAACCAGAATCGATGGGCGCCATTGGTATGGCAGGGCGCGAGCAACTGGACAATCTGGTCATCGTCGTCAACTGTAACCTGCAACGTCTGGATGGTCCTGTACGTGGCAATGGCAAAATTATCCAGGAACTGGAATCTGATTTCCGTGGTGCCGGCTGGAATGTCGTTAAAGTCATCTGGGGTAGTGGCTGGGATGAGTTGCTGGCAAAAGACAAAGAAGGCATTTTGCAAAAAGTCATGATGGAAACCGTGGATGGTGAATATCAGAACTACAAAGCAAAAGATGGTGCTTATGTCCGTGCACACTTCTTTGGCAAGCATCCGAAATTGCTGGAAATGGTTAGCAAAATGTCGGATGACGATATCTGGCGTCTGACCCGCGGTGGTCATGACCCGCACAAAATCTATGCTGCATTTAAAGTAGCACAGGAAAACAAAGGCCAGCCAACCGTGATTCTGGCGAAAAGTATCAAGGGCTTTGGTTTCGGTAAATCTGGTGAAGCACGTAATACCGCGCATAACACCAAGAAGCTCGACGACGAAGCGATCAAAGCCATGCGCGACCGCTTCCAGTTACCGATTTCGGATGCTGATTTGCCAGCGATTCCTTTCTATAAACCAGCTGATGACACGCCAGAAATGCAATACCTGCAAGCGCGTCGTAAAGCCTTGGGTGGTTACTTGCCACAACGTCGTCAGAAAGCGGACGAAGCGTTGGTTGTGCCAGAATTAACCGCATTCCAGGCGATGCTGGAGCCAACGGCTGAAGGTCGTGAAATTTCCACTACCGCTGCCTATGTCCGCATCCTGACAGCATTGTTGCGTGACGCTAGTCTGGGTCCTCGTGTTGTGCCTATCATGGTGGATGAGTCCCGCACTTTCGGTATGGAAGGCTTGTTCCGTCAGATCGGTATTTTCAGCCAGGTTGGTCAGTTGTATGAGCCGGTCGATAAAGATCAGGTGATGTACTACCGCGAAGATAAAGCCGGTCAGATTCTGCAAGAGGGCATCAACGAAGCCGGTGGTATGAGTTCCTGGATCGCTGCGGCGACTTCCTACTCGACCAATAACCGCGTGATGATTCCGTTTTACACGTATTACTCGATGTTCGGTCTGCAACGTATTGGCGATCTGGCATGGGCAGCGGGCGATATGCGTGCACGTGGTTTCTTGCTCGGCGGTACAGCTGGTCGCACGACGCTGAACGGCGAAGGCTTGCAGCATGAAGATGGTCACAGCCATGTGTTGGCATCGACAATTCCGAACTGCGTTCCTTACGATCCGACCTTTGCGCATGAAGTCGCGGTCATCATGCATGACGGCCTGCGCCGTATGGTGACGAATCAGGAAGACGTGTTCTATTACATCACACTGATGAATGAGAACTATAGCCATCCGGGTCTGAAAGCTGGACAGGAAGACGGCATTATCAAAGGTCTGTATTTATTGCAGAAAGCCGAAGAAACGACGAAGCACCGTGTACAGTTGATGGGTTCCGGCACGATTTTGCGCGAAGTCATCGCTGCTGCTGAATTGTTGCAAAACGACTGGGGCATCGCTGCCGACGTCTGGTCCGCGCCTTCCTTCACCTTGCTGGCGCGTGATGGTCAGGACGCAGAACGCTGGAATATGCTACATCCGACAGAAAATGCACGTTTGCCATATATTACTGAATGCCTGAAAGACACGACTGGCCCTATCGTCGTATCAACGGATTACATGCGTACATTCGCAGAGCAGGTACGTGCGTTCATTCCGAAAGACCGTAGCTATAAAGTCTTGGGTACCGATGGTTTTGGTCGCTCTGATTCTCGTGCCAAACTGCGTGAATTCTTTGAGGTCAATCGTTATTTTGTCGTGGTCGCTGCATTGAAAACCTTGGCTGATGAAGGTGCGTTGTCTGCTTCTGTCGTGGCTCAGGCGATTGCAAAATACGGCATTGATGCTGACAAACCAAATCCGGTAACTGTATAACAGTATGAGAGAGGTGCGCATGGCGCGCCTCTTTTTGAATTTGTAACTGACCAAAGAATACGTAGGGTGCGCCGAGCGCACCAAATCAAGGTGCGCTCGGCGCACCCTACCTGAAATAACGGAGCCCAAATTATGAGTAACGTGGAAGTTAAAGTACCGGATATCGGTGATTTCAAAGAAGTGGAAGTCATTGAACTGATGGTCAAAGTTGGCGATACCATCAAAGTTGATCAGTCGCTGATCACCGTCGAATCTGACAAGGCCAGTATGGAAATCCCGTCCAGTCATGCTGGCGTGGTCAAAGAAATCAAGGTCAAAGTCGGTGACAAAGTCGCAGAAGGTTCTTTATTGGTGATCGTGGAGGCCAGTGGCGATGTGGCAGCTCCTGCACCCGCAGGTGCATCAGCTCAGCCGGCTGTTGCACCTGCTGTACCTGCCGCACCGGTCGCCGCTGCACCAGTGCCAGCGCCTGCTGCACCAGTGACTGCACCAACAGCATCAGCGCCGATTGCGTCTGCTGGCAAAGCACATGCGTCGCCATCCATTCGTAAATTTGCGCGTGAACTTGGTGTGGATTTGGGCCGCGTTGCTGGTTCGGGTCCCAAAGGTCGCATTACGCAAGAAGATGTACAGAATTTTGTCAAAGGCATCATGGCTGGCAGTACTGCGGTTGCCGCAGTTGCCGCACCTGTTGCGCAAAATGGCAGCGGTTCAGGGTTGAATCTGCTGGCGTGGCCATCGCTGGATTTCAGTAAATTCGGCAGCACGACGACACAGCCTTTGTCACGTATTAAGAAATTATCAGGACCGAATCTGCATCGTAACTGGGTCATGATTCCGCACGTCACGCAATTCGACGAAGCCGATATCACCGGCCTCGAAGACTTCCGCAAATCATCGAACGAAGCGATGGCAAAATCCGGCGTCAAGCTGACCATGCTGGCGTTCGTGATCAAGGCCAGTGTTTCTGCGTTGAAAAAATTCCCGGCATTTAATTCTTCGCTTGATGCCACCGGTGAAAACCTGATCCTGAAGCAGTATTACAACGTCGGCTTTGCTGCGGATACGCCAAATGGTCTGGTGGTACCTGTCATCAAAAATGCAGATCAAAAAACTCTCTCGCAAATCGCTGTTGAAATGGGCGAGTTGTCTGCTCAGGCACGTGATGGCAAGCTGAAACCTGCTGATATGCAAGGCGCAACCTTCACTATTTCTTCCCTCGGTGGTATTGGCGGTACAGCATTCACGCCTATCATCAATGCACCTGAAGTAGCGATCATGGGCTTGTCTAAATCCAGTATCAAACCAGTCTGGGACGGTAAGGCATTCCAGCCACGCTTGATGCTGCCTCTGTCACTGTCCTACGATCACCGCGTGATCGACGGCGCGATGGCGGCGAAATTCACAGCCTATCTGGCCGACGTACTGGCTGATCTGCGTAAAACCTTGCTGTGAGCGGAGACAATACGATGAGCACAATCGAAGTTAAAGTTCCTGATATCGGCGACTTCAAAGAAGTCGAAGTGATTGAATTACTGGTCAAAGTCGGCGATACGATCAAGGTCGATCAGTCCTTAGTGACGGTCGAATCCGACAAAGCCAGCATGGAAATTCCTGCCAGTCACGCCGGTGTGATTAAGGAAATGAAGGTCAAGTTAGGCGACAAAATCGCTGAAGGCAGTATTTTGCTGGTGGTTGAGGCGGAAGGTGCAGTTGGAACTGTAGCAGCGAGCGCAACACCTGCAGCCCCAGCAGTTGCTGTAGCTCCAGTCGCTGCCGCTCCAGCCCCGGCTGCTGTCGCAGCACCTGCCGGGCCAGTCGGTATTGTGGAAGTCAAAGTGCCGGACATCGGCGATTTCAAAGAAGTTGAAGTCATCGAAGTCATGGTCAAAGTCGGCGATACGATCAAGGTTGATCAGTCTCTGATCACGGTGGAATCGGACAAAGCCAGTATGGAGATTCCTTCCAGCCACGCCGGTGTGATCAAAGAAATCAAAGTCAAGGTCGGCGACAAAGTGGCAGAAGGCTCGTTGTTGCTGCTGGTGGAATCCGTTGGTGCCTCCGCGCCAGCAGCGGTTGCTGTTGCAGCACCAGTTGTGGCCGCAGTTGCCTCAGTTGCTCCAGCCACGCCTGCGCCGGTCGCATCCGGCTACACGGGTCAGGTCGATATCGAGTGCGACATGATGGTACTCGGTGCTGGTCCCGGCGGTTATTCCGCTGCCTTCCGTTCTGCCGATCTGGGTATGAATACGGTGCTGGTAGAGAAATATTCTACACTTGGCGGCGTCTGCCTGAATGTCGGTTGTATTCCTTCGAAAGCGCTGCTGCACGTTGCTGCGGTGATCGATGAAACTTCGCACATGGAAGCGCTGGGCGTGACATTTGCGAAACCGGCGATTGATATCGACAAGCTGCGCGGCTACAAAGAAAGCGTCATCAAAAAAATGACGACGGGCTTGGCTGGCATGGCAAAAGCGCGTAAGGTCAATATCGTGCAAGGCGTCGGCCAATTCCTTAGCCCTTACCACATTGAAGTCACTGCTGCAGACGGTACGAAAAAAGTAGTGCAGTTCAAGCAGGCGATTATCGCGGCTGGTTCTTCCGTCGTGAATCTGCCATTTGTCCCTGTTGATCCGCGCATCGTTGACAGCACCGGTGCACTGGAATTACGTCAGGTGCCAAAACGCATGTTGGTGATCGGTGGTGGCATTATTGGTCTGGAAATGGCGACAGTGTATTCGACCCTCGGTGCGCGCATCGATGTGGTTGAAATGATGGATGGCCTGATGCAGGGCGCGGATCGCGACATGGTCAAAGTCTGGCAGAAGCACAACGAAAAACGCTTCGACAACATCATGCTGAAAACCAAAACGGTCGGTGTCGAAGCGCTGCCGGAAGGCATCAAGGTCACGTTTGCATCTGCGGTTGAAGGCGAAGCTGCCCCTGCGCCGCAAGTCTACGATCTGGTGTTAGTGGCTGTCGGTCGCAGTCCTAACGGTAAGAAGATCGCGGCAGACAAAGCAGGCGTTGCCGTGACTGATCGTGGTTTCATCAACGTCGATAAACAGATGCGTACGAATGTGCCGCATATTTTTGCGATCGGTGATCTGGTTGGTCAGCCTATGTTGGCGCATAAAGCCGTGCATGAAGCACATGTGGCTGCCGAAGCTGCTGCTGGTGAAAAAGCCTACTTCGACGCGCAGGTGATTCCGTCCGTCGCTTACACTGATCCTGAAGTCGCATGGGTTGGTGTGACCGAAGACGAAGCCAAAGCCAAGGGCATAAAAGTCGAAAAAGGCTTGTTCCCGTGGATGGCTTCTGGCCGTGCAGTCGCGAATGGCCGCGACGAAGGCTTCACTAAATTGCTGTTTGATGCAGAAACCAAACGCATCGTCGGCGGCGGCATCGTCGGTACGCATGCTGGTGACATGATCGGTGAAATCGCACTGGCAATCGAGATGGGCGCAGATGCGGTGGATATCGGCAAAACCATCCATCCACACCCTACATTAGGCGAATCGATTGGTATGGCTGCAGAAGTGTACAAAGGCGTCTGTACCGATTTACCTCCGCAACGTAAGAAGTAATTAAGAAGTAATTTTGACCTTGTGTTATTAATAAAGCCGCGATTCAGGTCGCGGCTTTTTTCATATCAGCAATAAACAGGAGTGCATCTATGGAAGCCGATTTTTGGCATGGAAAATGGGAGCGTGGTGATATCGGTTTTCATATCGCTGATGTGAATCCCTTGTTAGTCAAGCATATCGATACCTTGCAATTGTCGCCACATAGTCGGATTTTTTTGCCATTGTGCGGCAAAACGCTGGATATTCATTGGTTATTGGATGCCGGATATCGTGTGGTGGGGATTGATCTGAGTGAAGTCGCGATTCGTGCTTTGTTCAGTGAATTAGGCATCACACCTGAGGTGCAGGATCTGGGAGGGCTACTTCAGTTCAAATCCACTGATATCAATATGTTTGTCGGGGATTTTTTCCGGTTATCTGGCGATATTTTGCAAAAGGTCGATGCGATCTATGATCGTGCTGCTATGGTGGCGTTGCCAGCAGCGATGAGATTGGACTATGCAGCACATTTGCGCCAAGTCACGCATACCGCTGATCAGCTACTCATTACTTATGAATATGATCAGACGAAAGTGGATGGGCCTCCGTTTTCAGTTGTGGCAGACGAGGTACTGCGACACTACTCCGACAGTTATCAGCTCACACAACTCGTACGTCAGGATGTCGCAGGTGGAATGAAAGGGAAAGTCCCAGCGTCAGAATCCGTATGGCATTTGTGTGAAAGGGCGGGTACTGACTTGAGTGGAGAATAAAAGGCTGCATTGCAGATATTCAGCGGTGGATGTTGAATTATGGATGATAAATGATCGATCATCACGGTCGATGATCAATAGCAGACGGACAATAAAAAATGTCTGCTACTCAGCATCGCTGGCCTGATGGCTCCTCTCCGCCCCAGTAAAGGCAGATACATTGGCGGCTTGCGAGTGCGTATCGTGCTACAGACTGTCGTTCTCAATGATAAATTCTGTCAACTTTTTTTAATCAGGAGATGGGTCGGCTATACTTTTTACATCATTATTGCCGCAAATCAACTTGGGACACGCCATCATGACTACCGTTATTTCCGGAGCAACCTTTAGCTGTCCCGAGTTCCTGGCGATGGAGCGAGCCATCATTGACGATTTTGTCGATTGCACGCGTGAGTGTTGTGATGAGGCAGAAACTTGCGTCAAAGCACTTAATAAACATGGTGGTTCTGACTATATTCATCGACTATTCCGTTCATTGCATTCCCTCAAGGGGAATTGCCAGATGGTTGGTTTGACACCATTCACTTCTTTATTGCATAAAATAGAAGAAATTTTTTCTCTGGTGCGGGCCCATCCTGAGCGTTACTTTCCGGAGTTAGGCGAATTTTTGTTGCTGGCAACGGATGAGGTCGAAGACTTACTCAATGAGCTGATTGCGCAAGGTAGCACGAGCCATGTGCGCAGGCAAAAACTGTATGACCTTTGCGAGGCGTTGCAGAAAAGCAGCAGTGATAATCTGTATCCCGAACATTTTCGCGATGCGATTCAGCAACTCGGTGGCAAGCTGGCTGACAAAGAGGGGGTCGAGAAAGCCCATAAAATACTGTTGGAACTGCTACCGGATCTGGAGTTTATGCGTAAGCTGGCATTGCAGATCGATCATTTAAGTATTTATCGTAAAAACCGGACAGATCAGCAGGTGCAATTAATTGAAGCGTTAAATGAAGCGCTCGGTCTCCCGTTGGATGTACAACAGTTAAAAGCAGCGTCATGGATGCATGATGTCGGGATGAGTTTTATTCCTCATACTATTTTCAATAAAGAAGGCAGCCTGTCTAAAGAAGAGGTGCGCATCATTCAGGAACATGTTGTGATCGGTAGTCAGTTATTGTTGCGCTTTGGTGGATGGGATGAAGCTGCACGCATGGTACTTGATCATCATGAGCGCTATGATGGGTCTGGCTATCCTAATGCGCTCAAAGGTGAGCAAATTCATCCCGGTGCGCGTATGCTGGCGATTGTGGATACCTTTTGCTCTATCACCAACGAGCGCTCAGATCGCAGTTATAAAAAAAGTTTGCTGAGCGCGATTTCTGAAATCAATGCCAATAGCCACATACAATTTGATCCAGCGATGGTGAATGTATTTAATGATGTGGTTCGCAAGTTAATCATGAGGCTGTGAGTCTGATTGCGTGCTAAACACAACATTAAATTGCTTTTTATTATGACGTGCGAGCCTTTGTTCTCTGATGTTCTCTTTTCAATATTACTTTCCTTTGTTGAAAATTTTTATTTCTGAAATCAATAAGACGACGTCAATCAATGCTAAAACGCTCAAAAGAAGAGGTGATATTGCTCTTGCTCTGTGGCTTGAGTATTCCTAGTATTTTGCCTTTTGGCATCATTCGACTGATACAGAAAAGCTGGTTGCTGGCTGCCGTGGATATGGGAATCGTCACAGGTATGCTGGCGCTGATGGTATTTGTGATTCGTACCCGTCGCATACGTCTTGCCAGTATTGCAGTGACGATATTTTATTCTGCTGGTATGCTACTGTCGGTGTATGTCAATGGGCAGCCAGTGTTGTATTGGGCATATCCGACGATGATTTCTGCCTTTTTTATTTTGCGTGCCGGTGAAGCCCTGTTGCTTAATAGTGTTTCACTGATCGTCTTGATTGGCATGCTGCAAGGTAAAACAAGCTTGCTCGATTTATCCAGTCTGGCCATCACGCTGACCTTAATTAATTTATTCTCATATATTTTTTCTCATAGTACCAACCTGCAACATAACGAGTTAAATCGTCAGGCAAAAAATGATTTTCTGACAGGTGCTGGTAACCGTCGCGCATTTGATCGTAAATTAAACGAGTTATCCCAAGTGGACTCTCCCGCCGATGATGTTTGCCTGCTGATTTTCGATCTCGATCATTTTAAAAAAATCAATGACCAGTTCGGTCACGCCACAGGCGATCAGGTACTGGTGCAATTCTCGTCTCTGATTTGCTCGCGTATACGGGCGACGGATCGTTTGTATCGTTATGGCGGAGAAGAGTTTGCGGTGATTGCAGTCGGCATGAATATGGTCGCGGCCGCCAGGTTTGCTGAAGAACTGCGTTTAATGACAGAAAACAGCAAACTGTTGCCCGATTACCCTGTCACGGTATCTATTGGGGTTGCCCACAAACTGCCTGAAGAAACTGCAGAGGATTGGTTTTTACGCGCTGACGGCATGCTGTACGCCGCCAAGTTATCGGGGCGTAACAGAGTGCGCGTCGCGGAAGAGTCTGTTGATGCGGATGCACTCTCGATCGCACCCGCATCAACCACATTGAAACATTCATAAACCACTTATCAATGATGCTGAATGATCCAGAGAGCATCTTGATGGTGGCTTTGTTGTGCTGTATTTTTATGTCTTGTTTTCTGACTCCGGCAGATAACTCCAGCTTGGAATAAACAATAACGCGCATAGCGAAGCAATCGCAATGGCGGCCGTGATCCAGATAACAAATGAGTTAGCGGCAATACGTTCCGGATAAATTTTAATCACAGCGCCCAGCCCGATGGCATTTCCACCCGCGACCAGCACTGCGCTGGCATAGTCCTGAAAACGACGCGCCTTGTTCGCTCCCATTGCCCAGACCGGATCGGTGTTATAGCTTGGTAAGCGTAAATGTGCATCATCCAGACGCTCCAGCGCTGACAAAAAATGTCGCAGATTGGTAATCGCCCGTTCGGCTTTGTAATTCAGAAAAGCCAGGCAAGTCGATGCGACTGGAAAACCCATGACCAGCCATTCTATCGGTAGCTTGCTGTTTGCTTCACCGGGTTTTAATGCCACCAACGCAGCCAGCAGACTGACTACCAATGTGACGTACAGCGTCAACGCCTGATGGCGCTGGGCGATACGACTGTTGACTTCGTTATAGGCAGCAATGAAGCGATAATTCGCATCGACGTGGGATTTTGCAGACATCATTCTCTTTCACTGAAACAGCCATCAGGCATACGTTAACAGGACTGACACAATATTGTTCCGGCAAGGTACGACATACAGGTCGTAGGTGCTTGTATATAGCGTGTATTTGGCTTTTATAGCGCTTGTACAGCAATAAACCATCACACCGCGGGGAAGGTTTTACGTCAGTCCGATTAAAAAAAAAAAGAAGTGTACCTTAGTTGAAGCCCGATGCTTTTAATAATGGCTGCTGGATAAAAGAAGAATCTACCTGCGGTAGCTGTGAATCCGGGCGCGCATAATAGTAGCCCTGCAATATATCGGCACCGCTGTCGAGCGAGCGGACGTGCTGAACATAAGTTTCAATACCCTCACATACGACTTGTGCGCCCAGTTCGTGTATCAACCTGACCAGATGCGGTAACATTTTTGCCGCCCGTGGATTGTGATCAGCCTGAACGATCAGGCTGCGATCGATTTTGACGATATCCGGAGTGAGCTTCCAGAGACGGTCAAAATTAGAGTGATCAGCACCAAAATCATCAATCGCAATCCTGAAGCCTTTGCTTTTGTAAGTAGTAATGGCTTCCTGCACATTGTCTATTTCTTCGACTTTGGATTCCAGTATTTCTAATACGATTTGTGAGGGAGTCAGGCCGCAATAGCTGAGTAATGTTTCAAATGCCGAACCATGATGTCCTTTCTGGATGCCAAGCAGATGTCTGCCATTCACGTTTAAAAACAAGGATGCAGGTTCCGTGATCTGGGAGTAAAAATTAATCGAATGGATGACTCGGCAAAGACGATCCAGTCCAACGACACCGCTGTTATTAAACAGCGATTTGAATACTGAGTCCGGTGCAATAGCCCGTCCTGATTGATCGGTAACACGCAACAAGGCCTCATACGCAATTGTATGCATATGACGTGCGTCCAGCAAAGGCTGAAACGCGCTGTTGAGCGTCAACACACCAAACTGACCAGAAGCGCCTTTATCGCCAAAAAACAGGTGCGATGATGTTTTGGTGCTGGCAGACCACTCCTGAAAATAATCGACCAGCTTTTGTACCTGCATCATTGGATGCGCCACAGTGCTTGTGACTGTTCTTGTTGTTTGAGAAAGTGTACTGCATTGAGTAAGGCATCAAGTTGTGTAAAACCCGATTGCCATTGCGTGTGACCAGACGCGACGTTGATATGTCCTGCATTGTCGAGCCATACCGGCGGCGCTTGCCAGATTTGGGCCATGCGTTTAGTGCGTGAGACGGTGGAAAAAGGATCGTTGGTACTGGCAATCATCCTTACCGGAATGCTCAGCGCTTTTCGTGGCAGGGGAGCAAAGGACTGTAATGCCGCAGGCACGAATGGACGCTCTACATCGGCAGGTGCCACTAGTAACGCACCTGCCAGTTTGTCAGGGTAGCGTGCGTCGTAATGTGCAACCGTAGCGCATCCGAGGCTGTGTGCAATGACGATGACAGGGCGGGTTGAAGCATCAACCAATATGTCGAGTTGACGCAGCCAGTCTTCCAGCTGAGGCTGATCCCAGCTGTGATTCGATACCCGGCGTGCATCCAGTGCTTGTTGCCAGTGTGTTTGCCAGTGATCCGGGCCAGAATTATTCCAGCCTGGTTGTATGATGAAATCAAAATCTGTGTAGTAGGGTAGCATCGCAGATTCTCCAGAGACAGTGAAATCTGACTGTAAATGACTCTGCAGAGAAAGAACACTGATAAAAACAGATATGCAAAATCGAAAATTATCAGCATCACCTGATGCTATCAGCGTGCAGCGTCTGGCTTGAGTCACTGTCTGCCTTTATTGCAGTGATGAGCGAATGGCATTCCAGCACTCGCTCATCGCGTTCAAATGATCCTCTCCTTATTGAACGATGATTTTCCTGTTACCTTCCCATCGCTTTCATATACTTTTTATCGATTGCAGATCCGTCACCAAATCAACGGCCAAATAAGCCTTTCAGAATATCAGTGGGAGATATTTTATTTTCTTCCTTGCTGCTATTTTGCTCTTGCCGGTTACGGTGCATGTCAGTGTTGTCGCCCATGCCACCCAGTATCGAACTGAATGTCGATTTGATTCTGATTTTTGCCTGCCAGTCGGGTTGCCATGCGATTTTTGGATCAGCTGGACGTGGCGGATAAGCGTAATAAGCATCAGAGCCATAAGCAATCATGCGCAACATACCACCTGCCTGCGCTCCAAAAATACCTTTAGGAATATCACAACGTGTCGTGGTGGACGGAAGGATGATTTTTTCACTGATCCAGCGGTCGATATCCGTATTCGATTGATAGTCGCCCAGCCCGAAGCCAACGTCCGGTAATTCACTGGAAGTCCAGAGTATTAACTCGCCACGATCCGAATCGCCAGACTGACCGCCCATGGCGCTGATGAAGTAACCGCGTGCATAGGGAATATTTTTCCATTCCAGACTGACACCCTGATCGCGCTTGGTTTGTTGCAGTTCGATGGCGGGCATCAGATCTTGTGCGGCATTCAGCGTGAATTTAAAATTATCCGGAATCCCCTTGCCACTGAAGCTATGTTGCCCTTGTAGCGAAGCGTTGTCAGGGATTTTCCGATCATCATTTTTATTTGGCCAGGAGGGATGCCCCGGCTCTGCGCGCGCACCTTTGGTCGTTTTTCCGCGCATGGTAAAAAATCTGGCATAGTCGTCCGGAGATGCCTTGGCGACATCCAGTGTGCGTGGTTGTCCGGGGCGAATATTTTCTCCGCAACCCCAGTAGATGGAAATTTTTCCTTTGGGTTTTTCGTAGTGTGGTTCTACCGGAGATTCATCTACGCTGCCAGAAATCGGTTTATCCGGCGTGATCGCCAGCAGGGGAAGACTGGCACCCAGATTCATATTGGCTGGGATGCTTTGCACTGCCTCGGTCAGTGATGGAAACTGGTTGGTATGCACCGACACATCGATGTATCTGCCGCTGCCAAACCCCATCATGTTATGTGTATTACCGAATTGATTTCCCCGTTCGCTGATGCTATTGCCTGCGCCTTTAGCCAGTCCGCTTAATGCACCAAAAAATCCTCCGGATTGTCCCCCCTGCGCAGCGGCACCCATCATGCCACCACCAGGAAGGTCGCTGGCATTCGTAGCAACATCGATATACGCCAGGGCAATCGGTGGTTTAACAACCTGAGTCACTGCCTTGTTCTGGGCGACGGCGCTTGCGGATAACACTAAGCCTGATAATACCGACAGGGAGGTGGCTACCATCTTCGTGGGATGGCAACGTGGCGCGAGGGAAGATGCAACGAACAGCTTCATGAGTAGCTCCTTAATAGGTGAAACATCAACAATGCCGATAACAGGACGACACAATACTGCGCCAACGTTTTGACGCCAGAGTGACAAATCCTTTGCCATTTCATCATAGTGCAAAATTGCGGTCGTTATTGGTTTCTATCTGGACGCAGATGCGGCGACCTGTTACGGGGGGACCATATCGAGGATGACAATGTGTGTAATACTGGATCTTTTTTATACTACTGAGTATTTTCCATCGCGGTTCATTCTTGCTGATGACTTACCATAACGAGAAACTACCATGCAAAAACACCCTGTTGAATTCATCGTCAATCAATCCCATTTGCCGGAAAGTAAATTCACGCCTTTATCCTTGCCCGATGCGCAGCAATTGCCGGCCGGTAAAGTTTTGCTGAATGTCAATAAATTTGCTTTTACGTCCAATAATGTGACTTATGCGGCGTTTGGTAAGGCGATGAAATACTGGAATTTTTTTCCAACAGAAGCAGGATGGGGGAATATTCCTGTCTGGGGATTTGCGGATGTTGTCGCATCCGGGGTGTATGGCGTAGATGTCGGGGAGCGATTTTACGGGTATTTTCCGATGGCATCCCATGTATTGGTAACGCCAGTGCGCGTCACGGCGGCGGGGTTTACTGATGGCGCTGAACACCGGCAGGAAATGCATGGCTTATATAACCAATATCTGCGATCGAGTGCTGATCCTGCTTATACAGCCGACTCAGAAGATGCACAAATTTTACTGCGTCCTTTGTTTATTACATCATTCATGATCGACGATTTTATCGAAGACAATCAGCTGTTTGGCGCGACGACCGTGATTATTTCCAGTGCATCAAGCAAGACCGCATATGGACTGGCGTTCCTGTTATCTCTGCGGAAGGACAGGCACTATCGCATCGTGGGGCTGACATCGGCTGGCAATCTGGAATTTGTTCGTAGTCTGGGTATTTACGATCAGGTGCTTGGTTATGACGAGGTGGAAACGCTGGCAGCTGATCAGGCTGTGGTTTACGTAGACATGGCGGGGAATGGTACATTGCGCAGCAAGCTGCATCATCACTTTCAGGATAATATGAAATACAGTTGTGCTGTCGGTGGCACGCACTGGGAAGAATTGAGTGGCGCTGGCGATTTGCCTGGTGCGCGTCCGACCTTGTTTTTTGCACCTGCACAAATCAAGAAACGTGCAACGGACTGGGGGCCTGGCGGAGTACAGGCCAGACTGGCAACAGCATGGCATCAGTTCATGCAGCCGCTGATGTTATCCGAACAACCGTGGATGCGGGTCATACATGGTACAGGGCCAGAAGCGGTACAGTCGGTCTACCAGACCATGCTCAAAGGCGGCGCTGCGCCGGATGAGGGGCATGTACTGAGTTTGTCTTGATTACTTGCCGTAAAAATTGATGCATGAACCTTTGATCAGATTATCTGGAGAAACAATATGCCCTTAGTTACGATGACTGTCCGCAAACCCAAAACGGCGGAATTCAAGGATGCCGTACTGAATGCAGTACATGATGCTCTGGTCGAATCTGGCGTGCCCCAGGCAGATGTGTTTCAGCGCGTGTTGTCGCTGGAGGAAGAAGATTTCCGGTTTGATGCCCGTTATCCTGATGCGCAATCCGACCGCAATCAGGATTTTGTGCTGATAGAGATACTGTGGTCGGTAGGTCGCAGCGTCAAAATCAAAAAGAAATTACTCGAAAGTCTGATGAACCGTCTTGCCGCACAAGGCTTGAATCCTGAAAACGTAATGGTCGTTTTCAAGGAAACTTCCTGGGAGAACTGGTCATTTGCTGGCGGACGCCTCATTCATACCTGAGATACCTGAGGATATCTGCGAAATCTGAGAGATAGCCGACAAACGAAAGGATAGACATGGGGAAAACAAGGCTGGAAGCGTTCAGTGATGGCGTGATTGCGATTCTGATCACGATCATGGTGCTGGAAATGAAAGTACCCCATGGCGCAACACTGAGCGCATTGCTGCCTGTGATTCCTGTGTTTCTCAGCTATGTTCTGAGTTTTATTTATGTCGGCATTTACTGGAATAATCACCACCACCTGCTGCATGCAGCGCATAAGGTCAGCGGGGCGACGTTGTGGGCAAATCTGCATTTGCTGTTCTGGCTGTCCTTGATTCCATTTGCTACCGGCTGGATGGGGGAGAACCACTTTACGCCAGCACCAACGGCGTTATATGGCCTGGTATTGCTGATGGCGGCGATTGCGTATGTGATATTGCAGAATCTGATTATTGCATCGCAAGGTGCTTCATCCGTACTCAGACAGGCGATTGGCAAGGACTGGAAAGGTAAATTCTCTCCCGTCGCGTATCTGGCCGGAATTCTGTGTGCCAATGTGCTGCCGCAGTTGTCACTGGCCTTATACGTGTTGGTAGCGATGATCTGGCTGATTCCTGATCGCCGCATCGAACGTGCCCTGCATGATTTACATACCGGGCACGATGAGCATCATGAGGACAGGTAACATCGGTAAAGACGACCGCAGCAACGGCACACTTCAGGCGATTTGCTGATATAGGCCAGTCACTCTGTCCATGACCTCCAACAGCCGCTCGCTCGTGGTGGCAACGTTGATCGCAGATTGTCGGTGCGTTTTCGCATCATTCGCCTGTTTGATCGCAGCATCAAAAAATACCCACTGTGTTTGTGCCAGCATCAGTTCATCCTTGATTTTTGCTGTGTTGCTGCCAGCGGCATTGAGATTGTTCATCGCCACTGAAAATTCTTTGCGGGTATTTTCGAGAATGCTGATCGCATCCGAGGGGGCCACTTCCCATTGAATGGCTTGATAATACTTGGCCATGCGTTGCAATAACATGCGCTGGCGACCAGCCAGATTGACCAGCTTGCTGGCACTATTGCCTGCCTGTTTTTCCAGTTGCGATGTGGAGTTGTCTGCCATCAGCAAAATATCTTCACTCAGACTGATGACCGTTTTTGCATCATGTTTGTTCGGCGCTTTGCCCACCAGCAGTTGCTTGTAATCGAGCCAGTTTTTTTCCATCGCTGCCAGACCCGAACGTAATTCTGCTGTGCTGACGAATGCCCGTAACTCGACCAGTTGACGGTCAAACAGCGAGAGCGATTGATCCAGAATTTTCTTTGAATTGTCGGTTTCAATGTTCAGACCAATCTGGCAATAGGCTTTTGCCAGTCGCTGCGACAACATGCGTTGTCTGCCTGATTTGTTGATGGCGTCCCCCAGATTAACGACCTGAGTTTTGGCGGCCAGCGGAAGTAAAAGTCCGCTGGCGAGAATCATGCTGCTATTGATGAATGCTCTGCGTTTCATGCTGCCTCCAGTGATGTTGGCTAGCATGCTAGCCGACAAAGTGCAGCATGCCTATTCGTCAAAAGAACTAATCTCCAGCCCGGTTGGCGTAGCGCAAAAATAACAGAGTGATTTGGCATAGAAAATATACTGGCAGGAGTATCTATTTTTATGCCTTTAAATTCGTTGATTACCCATGGTTTTTCATTTTTATTGGGGGGAGTATCTTGATTTGACAAGAAAAATAGCATTGAAACACTGACTTGATTGCCAAATCGAGCATATCTGCCTTAGGATGGACTTGATCCAGATCATGTATTCATTATAAAAATGACCGGAGTTCCGCAACCCGCAAGTCAATGACATTCGGAGACACCATGTCAAATCAGGCGCAGGGCAGAGGAGGTGATAGTGCACCTCCTGATATCAAGACCATCATCGACCATGAATCGCCTTTTCCACCTATTCGCAGAATCGGCATGTTCCGACCGCTGGTCTGGTTGAAGCTGGGCTGGCAGGATTTCCGTGCATCGGGTGGCGCCAGTTTGTTTTATGGCGTTTGTTTTGCCGCAATGGGATTGGTGCTGAATCTCATCCTCAGTCATGCGCCGGAATATGTGTCGGCGCTGACGTGCGGATTTTTGCTGATCGGCCCTTTGCTGGCACTGGGTTTGTATGACATCAGCCGACGCATTGAAAATGTCCGTTCGGGTTTGCTGGGGAGCGTGTTTTCGATGCGTGGACGCTGGAGCAATATTGGTGTGCTCGCGTTGGTGCTGGCGGTCATTATGATGGTGTGGGCAAGGGCGTCGCTGGTGGTGTTTGCTCTGTTCTATAACAAGGGTATGCCAACGATGCATGGATTTTTATCGCAATTATTTTCGTTGAGTAATCTGGAATTTGTGATGGTCTATGCTTGTATCGGCTTTGTATTTGCCAGCATCGTCTTTGCCATCAGCTGGGTATCCATCCCCTTGATGCTGGATCGCGATACCGATGCCATTACCGCTATGATCATCAGCTGCGTGTCTTTGTTCGTAAACGTCCCCGCTACTCTGGTCTGGGCAAGCATGATTGTCGCTTTCGTGGTGCTGGGCTTTATGAGCTGGAATCTTGGCTTCATCATCGCTATGCCTATCGTCGGTCATGCGACCTGGCATGCCTATAAAGATGTGGTCGGGCGGCATTCTGACAGAAGCTGAGAGAGCTATAAGCTTCCGCCTTCATCTCGGCGTGGTGATGCTATACGGTATGAATCAGCATATCCATCTGCATGTGGCTGACCCCGGCTGGAATGACTCTGATGACATTGGGCCGGATCACCCGTGTCAGCCATCCGGATGATATACCACCCCGCACTAGCCTTCATGACGTATGCTTTTCCTTCTTGTCGTCATTTGTTGTTTTGCGTTGCAGCGCCTTGCTGGGCGGCGACTTTTGACAGGATTTGTTCTATCGTCCAGTGGCGTGTGACCCAGATCGCCAGTGCGCTGCCTGATACCTGTTTCCAGAAAATGCCATCATGACCAGCGCGCTCGCGTTGGTATGCCGAGACGATACGCCAGGCGAACATGGTCGATGCTGGCGGAGCCTCCTGATTCCCCGCTGTCAGCAGATACGACACGGGATTAAGCTCCTCCAGTTCTGGCTCCCCCGCATAGCCTGCCTGCTGCCATAGCTGGCGTTGTTCGGCCAGATGGATCATGTTTTCAGGCAAGGTGGGTTTGCCTTCCAGGTGTGTCAGTCCCATTTGGTACAAAACCCAGGGGCCGCCAAAAATCAGGGCGCTGATGGCAAGTAACAGACCGATGAGCGCAGTTTTAAATAAGGTCAGATGTTGCCGCATGATGTGAGTGGGTGAAATATGAAATAACGACGAATGGCGAATTTTACAGGCATGGCATCTCAGCAGATAGAGAGCATAGGTGAAAAACGATGCTGGATTTCAAACAACGGGTGCCGAAAATGTCAGATAATTTGAATCCACTTTGATCGTTCATCGGCATCTGACGTTCAATGCGCTGATTTTCCACTCTGCTGACTGCGAGAAACAATGAAGATAGGTATGCAAACCTGGGGTAGTCATGGGGATATCCGCCCATTTCTGGCACTTGCCGAAGGACTCCAGGCGGCTGGTCATGAAGTGACATTATTGATGACGTGTTTTGACAGCGCGATTTACTCCACCGTCACCTCAATCAATGGCGTTAACATTAAACTCATCGCGTCACCTGTGATCAGTGTTGAAGAAGCTGAAAAAATCTCCAGGCTGGTCTATGGTATCCGCGATCCGATGAAACAAGTTGCGACCATTTTACAGCGCGGCTTTGAACCCGTCGAAGATCAGATGTTTGCAGCAGCCCAGCAACTGAGTAAAGACAACGACCTGTTGATTGCTCACTACTTCATGCATCCGCTACAAATAGCCGCTGAAAAAGAGCAAAAACCCTATATCAGTGTGGTACTCGCCAATATCGTCGTGCCAAGTGTCTACAGCAATCCGCTCGGTTTTAATGGTCTGGGTCAGTGGGGACATCGCTTGATATGGTGGATCACCAGATTCAGCATTAATCGCGTCTTATTGCATTATCCTAACCGTCTGCGTAAGCAATTGTGCATGCCACCAACACGAGATATCCTGACGCAAGTCTGGATGTCTCCGCACCTGACTTTACTGGCGGTCAGCCCACAGTTTTGCCAACGTCAGCCAGATTGGCCTGCGTCAGTGCAGGTATGCGGGTTTCTGGACACGCCCGATCTGAGCAATCTGACGATAGAAGGAGTTATTCCGCCTTCACTGAAGGCTTTTCTTGATGCGGGTGAGCCGCCGGTCTACATGACGTTTGGTAGCTGGATGCCACATGATATTGCCAGCCAAACTACTACGCTGCGCTTACTCACAGACGCGGCAAAACGCGCCGGATGTCGCGCCATTATTCAAAGTCCCTCCTGGCAAGATTGCGGATTCGCGTCTGACGATCAAGTGTTCTATCTCTCTGCCGCACCGCACTATGCTATTTTTCCGCATTGCCATGCGATCGTTCATCACGGTGGTGCGGGCACCACGCAATCAACAACACGCTCAGGTAAACCGTCGATCGTCGTTGCGCACCTGAGCGAACAGGAACATTGGGGGCGTGAATTACGTCGCATGGGTGTTGCGGGGAAATTTCTTCGGCGGCGCAGTTTGAGTTCATCGCAACTCGCCAGGCAAATTAAATACGTCTTGAATACCCCCGGACTCAGCGTCAAAGCAAACACCATTGCGGATGCCATGCGCATGGAAAATGGCGTCAACGAGGCAGTCAAATTAATACAGCAGAAATTCGTGGTGTAAATTGTTCTGCTGTAGTTTGCTGTGGTTTGCTGTGGTGTACTGTTTACAGCAGCCGTGTTCTCCGTAACGCTCGTGGGCGTATTTGATGTATTGCGTCAGATGAGCTTCAGAAGTTCAGTTTGTTTTCCCAGAGTATCGAAGCTTCCGCCCAGAAGCTGGTGATATCCGTCAACGATAGGCTGACCGGCAAACCCAGCAAGCGCGCTGCGGGAATCAATGCCTCATGCAGTAAATCATTTTCGCCACGATCAAATGCCATTGCGCCAGTTTGTTTGGAGAGTTTTTCTCCATCTGCGTTGGTCACAACTGGAACATGCAGATACGCTGGCGTGGGCAGTTGCAATAATTCTTGCAGATACAATTGCCGGGCGGTGGAATCGATCAGGTCTGCACCGCGCACAATATGCGTGATGCCTTGTGCTGCGTCATCGACAACGACTGCCAGTTGATACGCCCAGAAACCATCAGCACGTTTGAGGACAAAATCCCCGACTTCTGTACTGAGGTTCTGCTGTTGCCAGCCGCAGAATCTGTCTTGAAAGCGAATGATTTTTTGTGGCTCTGTTCGCTCCGTTGGCTCTTTTGACTCTTTTGACTCTTTTGACTTCGTCAGTTCTGTTGTTTCTCCTTGTTCTGCTGATATTTTTTCTCCCGATATCCGCAGACGCCACGCCCGTGCTGTTTTGCCTGGTGCCAGCCCATGACGGCAAGTACCCGGATAAATCTGGCTCGCCGGCTCGCCGGTGCGCAAGCGCGAGTCGGCGATTTCTTTTCTGGAACAGCCGCAGGCATAGATATGGTTACCCAGTTGTTGCAATGCTTGCTCATACAAAGCTTGCCGCTGACTTTGCCAACTGATGTCGCCATCCCAGTGCATGCCGCAGCGTTGCAGTGAGTGAATGATGTGTGGGGCGGCATCCTTGACGTTACGATCAAAGTCCAGATCTTCGATGCGCAACAGCCATTTGCCACGATGTACGCGGGCATCCAGATAACTCGCCATGGCGGCGACCAGCGAACCCAGATGTAATGGTCCGGTGGGAGAGGGCGCAAAGCGTCCGATGTAGGTGTTTATCGCCGTGTTGAGGTGATTGCCGATGGCTGCGTGGGTGTCGGGAGTGTTGTCTGTCATCGCTATTTTCTCTGTGTCAGCGTGGACGTTGTTGTGTGATGTGAGCGTGGTAAATCAGTTGAGCGGCGTAACGATCGCTGGTATGGAGATTTAACTTCCGGTCAGCATTCTTTGTACGACTGGATCTTGTAATTTTTGTAAAAACCATTGCAGCGCTTTACCTTTGTTGGCACTGCGCCAGACGATGCGATTATTGCCGATCGGGCGACTGGCGATGGTCTGTTTCTCTATCAGAGTGCCAGCTTGCAGATAAGGCAACGCCAATCGTCGAGGCAGATGACCACAGCCCAGCCCCGCCAGTTGTGCCGATAGTTTGGCGGACAAGGAGGGAACGGTCAGCGTATCTTGCCCGCTCAGTAATCCGGCAGTGATCGAGGGAAGTGTTAATCCCGTGTCGCCGACCGCAATGGCGCGGTGCGCTTGTATGGTGGTGGGTTCCAGTGGTTCTGCTGCGCTGGCCAGCGGGTGATCGGGTGCGACCACAAATGCCCATTCGATATCGCTCAGGAGACGACTTTGAAATTCACCCTGCATACGGATGGCATCCGGTCCATCGTAGGCGGCTCCAATGGCGAGATCAGCACGACCGCTGACCATGCTTTCCCAAACGCCGGAGAGTATTTCTTGCGAAATCCGTATTCTCGTGCCGCAGCCCTGTCGTTCAAATTCTTTGATGACAGGGATCAGATCGTCAAAGCGGATCACGCCATCCAGTACGATTCTGAATTCTGCTTCCCATCCGCTGGCGGCACGCTTGACGCGATTTTCGAGTTCCTGTGCCGCATTGAGCAAATGGCGGCCCTGCATCAGCAGTTCTTCACCTGCATTCGTCAGTTTTGCCTTGTGACCACGACGGTCATACAGCAAGACATCAAGGTCATCCTCGAGCTTGCGGATGCTGTAGGTAATTGCCGAAGGGACTTTGTCCAGTGCCGCAGCCGCGGCTGCAAAGCTGCCTTTGCGGGCGATTGCGTCAAGGATTTGAAGCGCTTCCAGAGTCAAATTCATATTTATTCAATTAATTTGAATGAGATGTCGGAAATTTTACCCTTATCTTAGCAATCCCGCTTATCTATACTGCGCTGCATGCATCAGATATTTTGAATAGGAGTAACACATGATCACACTCAGACCATCACAAGAACGCGGCTATGCCGAGCATGGCTGGTTAAAGTCGTATCACAGTTTTTCCTTTGCTGAATATTACGATCCTCAGCATATGGGTTTTGGCCCGCTGCGGGTGATCAATGACGACTGGATTGCGCCGGCAATGGGTTTCGGCACGCATCCGCACAAGGATATGGAAATCATTACTTATGTACTGGAAGGCGCGATTGCGCATAAAGACAGCATGGGTAATGGCAGCACCATACGTCCGGGCAATGTGCAGTATATGAGCGCCGGTACTGGCGTGCGCCATTCGGAATTTAATCCGGCAGCGAACGAACATACGCGTTTGTTACAGATATGGATACAGCCTGACGTGCTTGGTGCTACGCCGCAGTACAGCGAAAAAGCATTCAGCCGCGAAGAAAAGCAGGGGCAATTAAGACTCGCCGTATCTGGCGATGGCGCTGAAGGTTCTATTCGTATTCGTCAGGATGCCCGTTTGTATATTGGCTTGTTCGATGAAGGTCAGCATGCGGAGCTGAATTTACCTGCCGGGCGGTTGGCGTATGTGCACCTGGCGCGTGGTGCTTTGACGGTGAACGGCATTGCCTTGCAAGAAGGTGATGCCATGCAGCTGAGCGATGAAGCGTCGCTCAGTCTGCGTGAAGGAAAAGCGGCAGAAGTGCTGGTATTTGATCTTCCTCGTTGATGGGGTATTTCAAACCGTCGTAGATCAACAGGAGCAAATCGCTCTTCAAGACTTGCCACGACTTACGAAAAACCGCACCGGCGGTGTTATGGCTTC
This sequence comes from Undibacterium sp. SXout7W, assembly GCF_049339385.1. NCBI lineage: Bacteria > Pseudomonadati > Pseudomonadota > Betaproteobacteria > Burkholderiales > Oxalobacteraceae > Undibacterium > Undibacterium sp. SXout7W. The sequence goes on from NZ_JBMPPF010000001.1 coordinate 395,178, forward strand.
TTAGTTTGTACCCTGTACAAGCACAGAGTACAAACGATGGCCTTCGTCGCCATGGTGTAGCCAGGGTTGCAGGCAACATGTTGCCTGCTGGCGAAACGAACATCACTTGCCAGTGATGTTTCTCAAAGAACAGGAAGCTTGTTTCGCCTTGCCGGGACAATTTTGCGTAAGTCCTGTTCTTGGTGTTGATGGGCAAACAGGCAGCATCTTTATTTTATTTTTCAGGAGAAAAACATGGCAACAGTAGCAATTGTGTATCACTCAGGTTATGGCCACACAACAAAAGCGGCAGAAGCAGTACATGCGGGTGCCACGGCCGCTGGCGCTGCGGCAGAATTGATTTTGATTGATGCTGAGGGCAATATCACCGAAGCACAATGGGCAAGCCTGGCGGCGGCGGATGCGATTGTTTTTGGTTCTCCAACCTACATGGGCACCGTCTCCTGGCAGTTCAAGAAGTTTGCCGATGCATCCTCCAAGCCTTGGTACACACAGCAATGGAAAGACAAAATCGCTGCTGGTTTTACTAACTCGGCATCAATGAATGGCGACAAACTGTCTACCTTGAATTATCTGTTCACGTTCTCGCAACAACATTCGATGATCTGGGTGGGAACAGGTCTGATGCCATCCAACAGCAAAGCGGCTCAGCGTAACGATATCAATTATATTGCCAGCTTCAGTGGTTTGATGACACAGTCTCCGTCCGACTCGTCACCAGAAGAAGGCCCACTGCCAGGCGACTTGGAAACCGCAAAACTGTTTGGTCAACGTGTTGCTGAAGTAGCGCAAAAACTGCGTTAATACCTCTGACCATTTGATTTATCTGAATGCCGAATGTATCGGTATTCAGATGATGCGATCGGGCTACAAGTGAGTAATGTAAGAAGCTGACGAGAAGTAAAAGTGAAGTAAAAGCGAAGTAAAAAGCAAATAAATACTGAGGTGAATGCAGCAACCAGGGCGCACATCTTAAATGCGTATCTGGAGATAGGTGTAGCGGAGTGCAGCTAAATAAAAGCGCCAAAAAAAACTGCCCATAGCGGGCAGTTTTTTTTGGCAGCATCGTATTTTTAGCGTACTAATCAACCATCAAGCGGACATCAAGCAAAAACGAATCCAGACGAGCATCCAGACACGACTCAGGCACAATTTCGCGGGCGGATGAAGTGCTGATTAATCTGCCGATAAATGCCTGGTTGACGTATCTGATGCTGACGCAGCGACCGCTGTTTCTTTCTGGCAGTGTGGGCAGGATTTGCCGGGAACATACCAAGGGGATAATTGTTCGCGTGGAGTGACGACAGCGCGGCAGGCGAAGCATTGCTTGGTATCGGTTGCTTCGAGTTGGGGATTGAGCGCGGTACGGTAGTCAAAGACGAAGCAGTCACCGTGATAATGATCACCGCCGACTTCTTCAAAATACTTGAGAATACCGCCTTCCAGCTGGTACACGCTGTTGAAGCCAACATTTTGCATGTGGATTGCGGCTTTCTCACAGCGGATACCACCAGTGCAGAACGTCACCACCGTCTTGTCATTCAGCGCATCACGGTTTTCCTCGATCACAGCCGGGAATTCGGTGAACTTGCTGATGCGATAGTCGATCGTGTTATCAAAACTGCCCACATCGACTTCAAAGTCATTCCGTGTATCGACCATCACAACGGGTTTGCCGTTGTCATCATGTCCTTGATCCAGCCAGCGCTTGAGTGTATGCGCATCGACGGACGGTGCGCGACCGTCTTCCGGTTTGATCAGTGGCATGCGCATGGTGATGATTTCTGCTTTCAGCTTGACCAGTAATTTGGTGAAAGGCTGACGATCAGAAAAGCTTTCTTTGGCAACGATATCGGCAAAACGCGCATCCTGATGCAGCCAATCCATGTAGGCATCGATCTCGTGGCGCAGGCCAGCGAGAAACATATTGATGCCTTCTGGTGTCAGTAAAATCGTACCTTTGAGATTGAGTTCCTGGCATTTATCGATGAACGACTGGCGCTTTTCTGCTGTGTCGTCGAAAGTGATAAATTTGTAAGCGGAGATATTGACGTAAGGTGTTTCTGGAGAAAGTGTTGCTACCGGCATAATAAGTTCAGTAAGTCATTGATTTGACAGCATTATAATCGATTTACCCGTGAAATCACTCAGCCGCCGGCAGAAGCATGTCGATATGCGGTATATCGTCCTCCAGATACACTGCGCTGACAGTCTGAAAACCAAAGCTGCCGTAAAATTTTTCCAGATACGCCTGCGCGCCTATTCGTACCGCCGCTCCCGGATATAATTGCCGGAGCGCCTTGATACCATTGCTCATCAGCGCTTGTCCAACGCCACTGCCACGCCACGCTTTTGTGCTCAGTACCCGTCCCAGTGATGCTTCGTCAAAGCTGATGCCGGCCGGTAGGATGCGCAGATAAGCGGCGATCTGGTCTTCTTCATCCCAGGCAATCAGATGATGACAGAGTGGGTCTTTGTGATCGATGTCTTGATATGGACACGCTTGCTCCACAATAAAGACGGCATTTCTTGCCGCATAGATGCGATGTAGCTGGGTATTGCTCAGATCGGCAAATGCCTTGCATTGCCAGCGTAATTGCGTCAGGGATTTTTTCATATCATCAAACAGTCAGATCGCAGCAGGGAAACGTTTACATTTGTCTGAACAAATGGGCATAGACCCTGCTGACGGATAATTTATCGTCGCTGCCACGCAGCCTGAGGGTGATTTTACCGGCTTCATCCTTGTTGGCGAGATGAATATGGCGACTATTGACCACGGTACTGCGATGTATCTGCCAAAACACATGATGATCGAGTTGTGGCAACAGTTCCCGCAAGCTGCTGCGTATCAGGGAGGAATGTTCGGCAGTGACAACGTTAATATATTTATCTGTTGCCTCAAAGTACAAGACCTCTTCAACGGGAATCATGCGTATCTGATTACCAACAGCAGCACGGATCAGGCTCAGACGTTCTGTGGGCTGAAATTGCGTGGCAAGGTCGGTATTGTTGCTATTGCCGGCGCTGCCGGGCAGCAAATGGCGTAATTGGCCCAGCACCCGTTCGAGTTCCGTCGCTTGCTGGGAACTGTCTTCCAGTCTGGAGCGCAGACGTTGTACGGTCTTGCTCATTCTTTCTTCACTGATTGGTTTTAATACGTAGTCAACCGCTGAATGTTCAAATGCCGACAAGGCAAACTCATCATATGCCGTGACATACACGATCAGCGGGAAAGCTTTGTCCTCCGGCCATTCCTCTGCCAGTTCCCGCGCGGCTTCCAGTCCTGTCTGTCCCGGCATTTTGATATCGAGAAACAGAATATCCGGCAACTGCTTCAATGCTTCATGAACCGCCGCGACACCATTGTCCACGATGGCGCAGAGCTGTAGTTCTGGCCAGAGTTTTTCCAGCATTTTTTGTAAGGTCAACGATAAGATGGGTTCGTCTTCTGCGATCAGTGCGCGTTTAGTTAGCATGATGGTCGGTTCTGGAATGAAGTCTGATAAAAGTATCGTATAAAAAATAGAGTCAATGTGGCTGCAGATATTTGTCAGTCATGATGTGCATTATCCGTTGCATTATCCATTGCATTTTTCGTTGGTGGGAGCTGCGGTTGGAATCCGCAGGTGCGCAACGGTTCCCTGAGGCTGGTGCGCTGTTAATTCCAGACTGGCATTGCTGCCGTACAGTGCCAGCAAACGGTCACGGATATTGGCGTTGCCCACATGATGTCCTGTCGTTGTCGGCTGTGTTGTATGGTCATCGTAATCGAAAGGCAAACCCAGCCCTGTGTCGGTCACTTGCAGATGTAAAAAGTTGACGTCTCTGTATGCGGTGACGTGAATATGCCCGCCATCGAGTTTAGGTTCCAGTCCGTGTTTGATGGCGTTTTCTACCAGCGGCTGCAACAGCATCGGTGCGATTTCGATGGTGTCCATCTCGGCGGGTAAATCCAGTTGATAGCTGAGGCGTCGCCCCATGCGTATCGTCAGCAGTTCGAGATATGCCTGCATCAGGCTGAATTCTTGTTTCAGCGTCGTCGATTCTGCTCTGGATGAGCTGAGTGTGGCTCGCAAATATGTGATCAGCTGTGCGAGCATGTGTTGCGCACGCTCTGGATCAATGGCAATCAAACCTTGCAAATTTGCCAGCGTATTAAAAAGCATATGTGGCTCAATCTGTGCCTGCAATAGTTGCAGTTGCGCCTGCATGGCTTGTCGTTCTATCGAGGCGGCTTTAGCTTTCTCTGATTCGGCCGCTGCGACCAGTTCTGCCATGCGGATGCGATTCCAGAAAAACCATGCCGAGATGCAGCTGACAAAAATCGTGACCGTGATAAACGTTCCGGCTGACTGCAGTTCAAAATGCAGCACGGCGATCCACGGGTAACCAAACAACATTGCCGCAATGACCGATCCAATGAAAAATGCGACTGGTCCTAAGATCAGGCACATCAGGTAATACACCAGTGTGTTGGGATTGCCTGCGCCCCAGACCAGATACTTTGAAACTGAGACCAGAGTATAGGCGGTGATGCCTATGCACATGGAAAATACCCAGTTTTCAAACAGGCCGTGACCGGTATGCAATATGTAGGTCACCAACAACGCGCATAAGGTATTGATGATCAGCATGCGTGGCGCATCGCCGATGATTCTTTGGATCAGTTTTTTCCGGTCGAAATCTAGCCGGGTCTGGCAATAGTGTTGAAAACCTTGTGAGAGCTTGTCAAGAGAGCTTGTCATTGTGCGAGGTGCAAGACCTGAGTAGGTGGCATTGATCAGAAGTCATCGGTTTGACGATGGTAGCGAATGTCTGCAAAAACGAATAGCGGAATATGACGAAAGGCAGGATTTCCGGCGCCAGCGCTGCCAATGCCGGTGCCGGTGGTGATTTGTGCCGATATGCTGTCGATGCGGGTCTGATGGTATGTTGAAGTGCAGATTGCACGGTATTTATTTCAGCGCATCAGGACTGGCGCAACATTGCCAATCTGTGTTTCGCGTGCTTTTATGTTGGTGACATTAGCATGCGAATTCTGAGAGCGCCCTCGGAGAATCCGCAAAAATAAACTCAGATGATATTTTTCTGTCTGAGTGCAGAGAGTTGCTCGTCGCTGTACCCCAGAATGCTTCCCAGAATCTGGTCAGTATGCTGTCCCAACAGCGGCGGTGCGGCTGGATATTGCACAGGAGTTGTGGATAGTTTCATCGGGCTGGCAACCAGCTTCACTTCTCCTGCCGTTGGATGCGGCAGGGTCAGTTGCATATCGCGGGCAATCACTTGTGGATTCTCAAATACCTCATTGATTTGATTGATAGGACCGCAGGGAACGCCCGCTGCTTCCAGCAAATCGATCCATTCATGTTTGGTTTTTTGTCTGACCATGTCGGCCAGTAACGGCACTAAAATATCGCGATGAGCGATCCGTCCCGGATTGGTATTGAAACGAGTATCATCGGCCAGTGCCGGTTGTCCGCCAGCCTGCACAAATTTGCGATACTGGCCATCATTGCCTGCTGCCACGATGATGTGCCCATCAGATGTGGCGAAGGTTTGATAAGGAACGATATTCGGATGGGCATTGCCCCAGCGCTTTGGAACGACACCACTCGACAAATAATTGGTGTTCATATTTGCCATCATGGCGACCTGCACATCCAGCAGAGCCATATCAATATATTGCCCCTCACCGGTCCGGTCGCGGTGTGTCAACGCCGCCAGAACGGCGATGGTGGAATACATGCCCGTCATCAGATCGGTGATGGCGATACCTGCCTTTTGCGGCCCGCCGCCAGGTAAATCATCTCTCTCCCCGGTAATCGACATAAATCCACCCATGCCTTGCAAAATAAAGTCATAACCTGCCCGATGTGCATAGGGGCCATCCTGACCAAAGCCTGTAATGGAACAATATACGAGGTCAGGTTTGATTTTTTTCAGCGACTCATAATCGAGCCCGTATTTTTTTAACTGGCCTACCTTATAGTTTTCCAGTACTACGTCGGCTGTCGCTGCTAACGCACGGATGATTTCCTGACCTTCGGCACTGGCGATATCAACCGTAATAGCCTGTTTGCCACGATTGGCCGCCAGATAGTAGGCAGCTTCTGTTGTATTGTTGCCTGCTGCATCGCGCAGGTATGGCGGCCCCCAGCTGCGCGTATCGTCGCCACTGCCGGGACGCTCAACCTTGATCACTTCGGCACCGAGATCAGCCAGGTTTTGTGAGCACCAGGGACCAGCCAGTATGCGTGTCAGGTCCAGCACACGGATATGACCAAGAGCAGTTTTTTGTGGGGACGTTGTTGGCATCTTCGATTATCCTGATTGTTTTAAATGGAGAGCATGATGTGGCCCTATCCTAAGATACTCGCTCATCGCGGTGGCGGTATCATCGCACCCGAAAACACGCTTGCGGCAATGCGCTGCGGCCATGCATGCGGGTTTGCTGCTGTAGAGTTTGACGTGATGTTATCAAAGGATGGCGTTCCTGTGCTGATGCATGATGAATACTTTGGCCGCACGATACGCGCAGCAGGGAGTGTTGCAGAGACGCTGGCGATCGATTTATGCCGTATGGATGCAGGCACCTGGTTTTCAGCGACATTTACGGGTGAACCTGTTCCTTTGTATGCCGATGTCGTACGTTTTTGCCGTCAGCATGGTATCTGGATGAACGTGGAAATCAAGCCATCGAAGGGGGCAGAAGTTGCTACCGGCAACATCGTTGCGGAACTGACAAAGGCCTTGTTTTCCGACATTGCGGTGACGGATATCCTGCATTTGCCTTTGTTTTCTTCATTTTCTTTTACTGCATTGATGGCCGCCAAACACGCTGCTCCAGGCATTCCCCGAGGGTTGCTGATGGACTGTATTGGCCACGACTGGAAATCGCAGTTACAGGAGCTGGACGCTCGCTCCTTGCATGCCAATCACCAATATCTTAATCCGGTATTGATCCGGCAGGTCAAGGATGCCGGCTATGGAATGTTGTGTTACACCGTGAATACTCCCGAGCGTGCCAGCGAAGTGTTGGCATGGGGGGGGGATGCTTTATGTACTGATCGTCTGGACCTGATTTCTGCAGATTTTTAACAGCGATGCAATGTCGTGCACAGAAATATATACGGATACAGATAAGGCGATCGGAGTAGACGGAGAGGGCGAAGCGCAGTTTATTGCTGCGCAATACTACGTCATTAACTGTAGTAATCGTAGTAACCGTATCGACGTTACGAATGCTTACAATGGTTACATTTTTTCGGTCAGCCTGAGCAGGTCCAACCTCGTTATATTCTCACGAGTTGATATCACTCAGGACTTACGCAAAACCGACCCGGCGGCGCTATGGAAGCAGATACTGTCTTCGCTTCCATGCAATTCATTTTCGGGATAATTTTGTTTAAGTTCAGTCATTTACTTCTCTTTTCAGACTGACGACAGACTGATTTTATTCACGATACGTTTAGAAAGCTTAACCATGAAATCCATCAAATTTGCGAGCGCACTGGTCATCACATTATTAGCAGGTTCGGTATTTGCACAAAGTACGGACACACCTCGCATAGAAAAGCGTCAGGAAAGACAGCAAAAAAGAATTGCAAAGGGTATTGATAGTGGCGCGCTGACAGCGAAGGAATCTGCCAACCTGGAGAAGCGTGAGGCAAAAATTGAGGCCGATAAGCAAGCTGCAAAATCGGATGGTGTTGTCACCAAATCAGAAAAAGTAAAGCTGGAACACGAGGAAAACCGTGCCAGTAAAAGAATTTTTGCTAAAAAACATAATGCCAATATCGCCAGCAGCACAAGTAATACTCAATAATCCCTGAGTCTGGCGACAGCCCAGTTCTGACATGTGAGCTTGTTTTTATTTTCCCCTACAAAGCAGAAACGGTTTGTTCATGGAACCATTGGTGCGGGTAATTCGTGTAGTAAGGTAAGGCAGATATAAAAAGCGTTTTTCTGAATGTAGCTTTCATTTCATTCGGCGGAGCGCTTTTTTGCTTTTAAAATAAATATTTCATTTTTACCAATTTGTACATCTGACATGCTGACCACCAGTGTGCGGCTGACGGTTTGCGGTCGAATTTATACCGTATAATCAGAAGTTACACCCATTTTTCAGCTTAGAACTATCTCTCTATGAACTCGTCAGAAATCCGCGATAAATTCCTCAGCTTTTTCGAATCCAAGGGCCATACCCGTGTGCGCTCTTCCAGTTTGATTCCAGGTAATGACCCGACCTTGCTGTTCACCAATTCCGGCATGGTGCAGTTCAAGGATGTGTTCCTTGGTCAGGACAAACGTGCCTATACCCGTGCCACGACAGCGCAACGCAGCGTCCGTGCCGGCGGTAAGCATAATGATCTGGAAAACGTCGGCTACACAGCGCGTCACCATACTTTCTTTGAAATGCTGGGTAATTTCTCTTTTGGCGATTATTTCAAGAAAGACGCAATTCACTATGCGTGGGAATTGCTGACCTCAGTTTATGGACTGCCAAAGGACAAGCTGACCGTCACTGTTTATCAGGAAGACGACGAAGCTTACGAAATCTGGAAAAACGAGATCGGCGTACCGGTAGAGCGCATTATTCGTATCGGTGACAACAAAGGTGCGCGCTACGCATCTGATAACTTCTGGCAGATGGCGGATACTGGTCCGTGCGGCCCGTGTACTGAGATTTTCTATGACCACGGCCCTGAAATCTGGGGCGGTCCTCCAGGATCACCAGATGAAGATGGTGACCGTTTCATTGAAATCTGGAATCTGGTGTTCATGCAGTTCAACAAGGATGAAGCCGGTGTTTTGCATCCATTGCCTAAACCATGCGTGGATACGGGCATGGGTCTGGAACGTTTGTCAGCGGTGTTGCAGCACGTACACTCCAACTATGAAATCGATACTTTCCAAAACCTGATCAAGGCGGCTGCACGTGAAACTGGTTGTACCGATCTGGAAAACAATTCCCTGCGCGTGATTGCCGATCATATCCGTTGCGCTGGTTTCCTGATCGTTGATGGCATTATCCCGGGCAATGAAGGCCGTGGCTATGTGTTGCGCCGCATTACCCGCCGTGCTTTGCGTCATGGCCATAAATTGGGCCAAAGCCAGCCGTTTTTCTACAAGCTGGTGGCAGATCTGGTCAAGGAAATGGGTGGTGCTTATCCCGAGCTGGCCGAGGTTGCTGACCGCGTTGCACAAGTTTTGAAAACGGAAGAAGAACGTTTCGGTGAGACGCTGGAACACGGTATGAAAATTCTGGAAGCAGCACTCGTCAAAGACGGTAAAAACCTCGACGGAGAAACTGCGTTCACCTTGTATGACACTTATGGTTTCCCACTCGATCTGACCGCAGATATCTGTCGTGAGCGTAATGTCGTGCTGGATGAGGCTGGTTTCAATGCTGCGATGGAAAGACAAAGACAGACTGCGCGCGCTGCCGGTAAATTCAAAATGGCGACTGCCATTGAATACAGCGGCGATAAGACCAAATTCGTTGGCTACGATCAGTTGCAACACGAAGCGAAGGTTGTTGCGTTGTATGTTGATGGCAGTGCCGTTAATGAAATCAAGGCAGGTCAACAAGCGATCGTTGTGCTCGACACGACCCCTTTCTATGCTGAATCCGGCGGTCAGTGCGGTGACTCAGGCGTACTGATAGGATTGGACGGCGCAGTGTTTGAAGTTGCAGACACTCAAAAAATTCAGGCTGATGTGTTCGGTCATCACGGTGCATTGAAATCAGGTAGCCTGACTATCGTACAAAACGTCAAGGCTGAAGTGAATGCGGAAATTCGTGCACAAACCATGCGCAATCACTCAGCCACGCACTTGATGCACAAAGCCTTGCGTGAAGTGTTGGGTAGTCATGTGGCGCAAAAAGGTTCGTTGGTTGACGTAGAAAAAACCCGCTTTGACTTCAGTCATAACGGCCCGATGACTGCGGATGAAATCCGTCAGGTAGAAACCATCGTCAACCGTGAAATTTTGGCGAATGCTGCCACCAACGCGCAGTTGATGGCTTTTGATGATGCAGTCAAACACGGCGCTATGGCATTGTTTGGTGAAAAATACGGCGATGAAGTCCGCGTACTTGATATCGGTTCTTCCCGTGAACTGTGCGGTGGTACACATGTTTCACGCACTGGTGATATCGGCTTATTCAAGATCGTGGCTGAGGGTGGTGTTGCGGCAGGCATCCGTCGCGTCGAAGCAGTGGCGGGCGAAGTTGCACTGACGCTGGTGCAAAACCTCAATAGTCGTATCAATGAAGCTGCCGCTACCTTGAAGGCACAGCCAGAAGAGCTGACGCTTCGTATCGTACAAGTACAGGATCACGTCAAGGCCTTGGAAAAAGAACTGGCAACGCTGAAATCAAAAATGGCATCCAGCCAGGGCGATGATCTGGTCAGCAAAGCGGTTGAGGTTAAAGGTATCAAGGTGTTGGCAGCGACGCTGGAGGGGGCTGACGTCACTGCCCTGCGTGAAACCATGGACAAGCTGAAAGATAAATTGAAAACCGCCGCTATCGTGCTGGCCGCTGTGAACGACGGCAAGGTCAGTCTGATCGCTGGTGTGACAGCCGATAGCACATCCAAAGTCAAAGCTGGTGATCTGGTTAACTTTGTTGCGCAGCAAGTCGGCGGCAAAGGTGGTGGTCGTCCAGACATGGCGCAAGCGGGTGGTACTGATCCTTCTGGCTTGGCAAATGCACTTTCAGGTGTTGCTGAATGGATTAATGGCCGTATCTGATCTCCCACGTTATTAGTTTTAATCTGTTTGAAATTGGGCTACTGGTAAATTCGCTTTGTCAGTAGCCTTTTTTATATCCAAACAACGTTGTACCCGTGTGGTTCGGTTTTCTGGTAGCCCATCAAACGACGATGTGACGTTATTTGACTGCTGAGATTGTTGAGATAGCCGTAATGATTGCAGTTATTACCTGAAGCAAAAAGAGATTGTTGTTGAGTGTCGCATTGAGCCTGTTTGGCGTACTTGTTGCGGCAGATTGCGGTCTGGCACCTCACGACAGCATTGGAACTCCGTAGGAGAATAGTGATGGATATTCGTTTTTGCCCTGTTTGTGCTGCCTCATTAATTCATCGCCAGGATGAGCAGGATGCAGATAAATTGCGCCTTTCTTGTCCAGATGGACATTGGACGCATTGGGATAATCCACTCCCTGTGCTCGCGGCGTTGGTGGAAGTCGAAGGACATATCTTGCTGGCCCGAAATGCTGCGTGGCCAGAAAAAACGTTTGCTCTGATTACCGGTTTCATGGAGCGCGGTGAAACGCCGGAGCAGGGAATTGCAAGAGAACTGAAAGAAGAAACGAATCTAGATGCAGAGCAGATTTCTTTGATTGGTGTCTATGAGTTTATGAAAAAGAATGAAGTCATTATTGCTTATCACGTTAAGGCATCCGGTCAGATCGTTCTCTCAGAAGAGTTGTTGGAGTTTCGTCTGATCGCACCTGAAAAATTGCGTCCTTGGAATGCAGGAACCGGATATGCGATGGCTGACTGGATGCGTTCACGAGGATTGGATCCTCAGTTCATGGAGTGGCCATCGGCATAGTCATTTGCCTCACGGCAAATTTATTATGTTTTATACGAATAAAACTCGGTGATTCACCATTTTTGTGCGTAAATTTCAGATGAAATTTTGCATGTTGTTGTTAGTGTGCTGCATCGCACCATCAAGATGAAAATTCCGGTAGAATTAGTGCATCAATTGTTTGGCAGCCGAGAAAACTCAGTCTGCCGCTACAGGGAGTATCATGCAATTCAATAAAGAACTGGATGCGCGCGGACTGAATTGTCCTCTTCCAATTTTAAAGACCAAAAAGGCGCTCGCCGAAATGGTCGCTGGTGAAGTGTTGCACGTATTAGCGACCGATCCAGGATCAGTGCGCGACTTTAAAGCGTTTTCTAAGCAGACAGGTAACGAGCTGTTGTCGCATTTGGAAAACAGTAAAGAGTTCGAGTATTTCATTAAACGTAAGTAGTCTTTACTGATACTCGCCGCAACAGTCAAAAAAGCCTGCAAATTTTTGCAGGCTTTTTTATTTTCCAGCCATAGAAAATACGTTAAATAGCGGTATTAGAATGTATCTGTTAGGGGGAAAACTCTAACGAGAAAATAGACTTAAAAAGAACGATCGTGCTAAATTATGTATAATTCTGATGTTTTGTTTTATAATTGTCGCAGTTGACGTATACGTCAAGTCGTTGCTTGTTATAGATATTACCTCTGTAGATTCTGTATAAATAGGCACAAGTGGCGTTGTTGACGATAATTGTGCAGTTTCAGATGGAATCCGTTATACCCTTAGTATTTAAAAATTAGCTCATAAAGGCAGAACTATGAAAGTCCTGGTACCAGTTAAACGAGTAGTCGATTACAACGTCAAAGTACGTGTTAAAACCGATGGCACAGGCGTGGATATCGCTAACGTCAAAATGTCGATGAATCCTTTCGATGAAATCGCTGTTGAAGAAGCAACGCGCCTGAAAGAAGCTGGTGTCGTGACTGAAGTCGTCGCCGTGTCTTGCGGCGTGGCGCAATGTCAGGAAACATTACGTACAGCAATGGCAATCGGCGCAGATCGTGGCATTTTGGTCGAAACTGATGCTGAACTGCAACCGCTGGCAGTCGCAAAACTGCTCAAGGCGCTGGCAGACAAAGAACAGCCGCAGCTGATCATTCTGGGTAAGCAAGCCATTGATGACGACTGCAATCAGACAGGCCAGATGCTGGCAGCATTACTGGGCTGGCCACAAGCAACTTTCGCGTCCAAAGTAACTGTCGCTGACGGCAAAGCAACCGTCACGCGTGAAGTGGATGGCGGTCTGGAATCCGTTGCGCTGACTTTGCCAGCGATCGTGACTACTGATTTGCGTTTGAATGAGCCACGCTATGTGACTCTGCCTAACATCATGAAAGCGAAAAAGAAGCAGCTGGATAACGTCAAACCTGCCGATCTGGGTGTGGACGTTGCTTCCCGCGTCAAAACACTAAAGGTTGCTGAACCAGCAAAACGCAGCGCAGGTATCATGGTTCCTGACGTGGCGACGCTGGTTTCCAAGCTGAAGAACGAAGCAAAAGTGATTGGTTAATCAGCTGTTGATAGCTAATTGATTAGTTGCTTTATTAATTCTTATTTACGAATTTTTTCGCCAGATTGCATACTGGTGATTTATTAAGTGGAAAACATCATGACTACACTCGTCATCGCTGAACACGACAACGCTGGCCTCAAGGGCAGCACTTTAAATACCGTTACTGCCGCTACTCAATGCGGCGGTGATGTGCACGTACTGGTTGCCGGCTCGAATGCTGGCGCAGCTGCCGCTGCGGCTGCACAGATCGCAGGTGTCAGCAAGGTATTACATGCTGATGCAGCGCATTTTGCTGATGGTCTGGCTGAGAACATCGCTGAACAGGTATTGGCTGTTGCTGCTGGTTACAGCCATATTCTGGCGCCGGCTACTGCCTACGGTAAAAATATCCTGCCACGCGTCGCCGCTAAACTCGACGTTTCTCAGATTTCTGAAATCACTAAAATCGACTCCCCGGACACTTTCGAACGTCCGATTTATGCCGGTAATGCGATTGCGACCGTGCAATCTACAGATGCAGTTAAAGTGATTACTGTCCGTACAACGGGCTTTGATGCTGCTGTTGCCACCGGTGGTTCAGCTACTGTTGAGACAATTGCTGCGGTTGCTGATTCTGGAAAATCAGCGTTTGTTTCGCGTGAAGTTGCCAAGTCTGATCGTCCAGAGTTGACAGCGGCAAAAATCATCGTTTCCGGCGGTCGTGGTATGGGTTCTGCAGATGCATTCAAAGTGCTGGAACCATTGGCAGACAAACTCGGCGCAGCGATGGGTGCATCCCGTGCAGCGGTTGATGCGGGCTTCGTTCCTAACGATTGGCAGGTTGGTCAGACCGGTAAAATTGTTGCGCCTCAACTGTATATCGCCGTTGGTATTTCTGGCGCGATCCAGCATCTGGCAGGTATGAAGGATTCCAAAACGATTGTCGCGATCAATAAAGATCCGGAAGCACCGATTTTCTCTGTCGCTGATTACGGTATCGTTGGCGATCTGTTTGAAATCGTGCCACAACTAGTTGCTGAATTAGGCTGATTTAATGAATTTCCGGGCCGTCAATTAGCCCAGACTGGACAGAATGAGTGGTTTGTCGCGCCATTGACAGCAATGTTTTTGTTGTTGTGACACATTGCTGATTCTGTCCTTTTTCTTTTCTATTTTTAGGAAATGCCATGACTTATGTCGCACCTGTCAAAGACATGCTGTTCGCGATCAATGAACTCGCCGGTTTGTCGGAAGTGAATGCTTTACCCGGTTGTGAAGACGCTACGTCTGAAACTGTAGAGGCCGTTTTGGAAGAAAACGCAAAATTTGCGAGCGAGGTCGTTGCGCCGTTGAATTGGGAAGGCGATAAAGCCCCTAGTTACTGGCAGGATGGGCAGGTTTTTACTACCAAAGGTTTCAAAGAAGCGTTCAAGATGTTTGGGGGGGCTGGCTGGCAGGGTGTGCAGCATCCGCAGGAGTTTGGCGGGCAGGGCTTGCCGAAGCTGGTAGCAACACCGTGTATTGAAATGCTGAACTCAGCGAGCATTTCGTTTGCACTGTGCCCATTGCTTACAGACGGTGCCATTGAGGCTTTGCTGACAGCGGGTAGTGATGAGCAGAAAGCAATTTATCTGGAAAATCTGATTTCTGGTAAATGGACCGGCACCATGAACCTGACCGAGCCACAGGCGGGTTCCGATCTGGCGATGGTGCGCAGCCGTGCTGTTCCTCAAGGCGATGGCACATACAACATTTTTGGCACCAAGATTTTCATCACTTATGGTGAGCACGATATGGCAGAAAATATCGTGCATCTGGTGCTGGCGCGTACGCCAGATGCACCGGAAGGCGTGAAGGGTATTTCTCTGTTTATCGTTCCAAAATTCCTGGTCAATGCTGATGGCAGTCTGGGTGCTCGCAATGACGCACACTGTGTCTCAATTGAGCATAAGCTGGGTATTAAAGCCAGTCCGACTGCGGTGCTGCAATTCGGTGACAACGGCGGTGCGATTGGTACGCTGGTCGGTGAAGAAAACCGTGGCCTGGAATACATGTTCATCATGATGAATGCGGCACGTTTCGGCGTGGGCATGCAGGGTATCGGTGTGGCGGAACGTGCTTATCAAAAAGCAGTGCAGTACGCTAAAGACCGTATCCAGTCACGCGATCTGGCTGGCTCCGCTGGTCCTGTGGCGATCATCAACCATCCTGACGTACGTCGCATGCTGATGTCCATGCGTGCACAGACAGAAGGTGCGCGTGCGTTGGCGTATGTGGCAGCTGGGCTGAGCGATATTGCGCACCACCATGCAGACGAAGCGACTCGCAAAGCCAATCAGGCTGTGTATGAATACCTGGTTCCTATCGTCAAGGGCTGGTCTACTGAAATGTCGCTGGATGTGACATCAACAGGTGTACAAGTGCATGGCGGCATGGGCTTCATCGAAGAAACTGGTGCGGCACAGCATTACCGTGATGCCAAAATTCTGACGATTTACGAAGGCACGACAGCAATTCAGGCCAACGATCTGGTTGGACGTAAAACAGCACGTGATGGCGGCGCGACGGCAAGAGCATTGATTGCGTATATCCGTGAAACGGAAGCGGCACTGGTGGCAACAAATCAGCCTGAATTACTGGCTATCCAGAAGCAATTGGCGGCTGGTTCTGCTGCGCTGGAAGATGTAGTGGCTTATGTGGTTGCGAATTTCAAGCAAGACATCAAGGGCGTATTTGCAGGTAGCGTGCCGTATCTGAAATTGGCGGGTATTGTGCTGGGCGGTTGGCAGATGGCACGTGCCGCATTGATTGCGCAGCAGAAGTTGCAATCAGGCGATAGCGATAGCAGCTTTTATAAAGCCAAAATTGCGACAGCACGGTTTTTTGCGGATCATATTTTATCTGCGGCTCAAGGTCTTCGTTCATCGATCGTTGACGGCAGTGCTGGTGTGTTGGCATTGTCTGACGATCAGTTCTGATGGCGATTGCCTGATGATAGTAAAAATGGTCTGGTCTGTTATACCAGACCATTTTTACTGATAGACATTACTCCTATTGTCGTCTTTAGTGTTGCTGGTATTTAGCCGTAGGCGCCACCTGTATAGAGCAGGTCAAATGCTCTTGCAATGGTGGCAATGAGCGCAGTTGCTCCGATGCCAACGGTTAGTACTAATATCAATGCCAATGGCCACGATGAATCACTGTGTTGTCCTGAGTTTTGGTTGTAATGTGCATCCCATTTTTCGTCAGACATTAAACCGAGAACCAGCGCTTCTAATAAGGCAACCAAAAAAGAAAGCAGTAATGGGCCGTAGGTCAGTAGTCCGGGCAGGCCAAAAAAAACATGGTTTAGTATCAATGACAGTGGTAACGAGATGAAATGCAGCCAAGCCCATTTGTCATGGAAGCCAGAAAGATAGAAGCGATGCAGTCCCACACTGCCGACAACTGCCGCCAGTAATGTCGTCAATGTTTTATTTTTATGTGAGTTGGTCATTGGTAAAAGCCTGAAAAGGAGAGCTTCGATTGTAGTTCATACACATACTATGTGTCGAAATCCTCACGTTTCAGATTCCTGTGCTGGATAGTCCTTGCTTGTTTTATTTGAAGCGGGCTATAATCTACAGCTTTTTCCGCGTTTAGAACATTTTTTGGAAATATTATGGTCGTTATTCGTTTAGCTCGTGGTGGCGCAAAAAAGCGTCCTTTTTACAACATCGTTGCGACTGATTCCCGTAATCGTCGTGATGGTCGCTTTATCGAGCGTATCGGTTTTTATAATCCAGTAGCGACTGGCAACGCTGAAGAAGTTCGCGTTGCAGCAGATCGCCTGGCTTACTGGCAAGGCGTAGGCGCACAACTGTCTCCAGCAGTTGCTCGTCTGGTTGCTCAGTCTGGTAAAAAAGCAGCGTAATAGTTTGCTTTCGATGCCTGCGGCAATTCATGTTCCTGAAGATCTGGTCTTGGTTGGCTATATCTCGGGAGCATTTGGTATTCATGGTTGGGTAAAGATTCGTCCTTACTCTTCTAATGCTGATGCAATGCTGTCTGCTAAAACATGGTGGATAGACAAGCCGGATTTGCACGATGTCGAACGCCTGGATGCAAAAATTCATGGTGAAGATGTTGTTGCAAAGCTCATTGGTGTTGCTGACAGAAATGCGGCTGAGGCGCTGAAAGGCTCGACAGTCAAAATTTCTCGTAAGCATTTTCCGCCATTGACTGATGGTGAATTTTACTGGTTGGACCTGATTGGCTTACAAGTTGAAAACTTGCAAGGCGATCATCTGGGTATCGTCAGAGACTTGATGGATAACGGAGCTCATCCTATTCTTCGGGTTGCTGCGGCTGATATTCCAGAGGCTGAGTTGCATAAGCACGAAAAACTGATCCCGTTTGTTGATAACTTCGTTAAAGAAGTAAATCAATCGGCTGGCAAAATTCAGGTTGATTGGGGTAGTGACTATTAACACGATGGATTCAGTAGGCATTTGTATGCAGTTTGATGTCATCACGCTGTTTCCGGAAATGTTTGTTGCTATTACGCAGTCTGGTGTCACAAGACGTGCGTTCGAGCAAAAAAAATGTCATCTGCAGCTGTGGAATCCCCGGGATTTCACTTCGGATCGCCATCGTAGTGTTGATGATCGTCCTTATGGTGGTGGCCCTGGTATGGTGATGCTGGCTAAGCCTCTGCAGGCAGCGATCTCGGCGGCAAAAGAACGACAGCAGGCGCTCGGTCGCACTGTTCCTAAAGTCATTTATTTGTCTCCGCAAGGTAAATCGTTGACTCATCAGCGTGTAATGAGTATGGCTGATTTGTCTGGCATGGTTCTCCTTTGTGGGCGCTATGAAGCTGTTGATCAGCGTTTGCTTGATAGTTGCGTTGATGAAGAGATCAGTCTCGGAGATTTCGTACTGTCTGGCGGAGAATTGCCGGCAATGGCGTTAATGGATTCGGTGATCAGACAGATTCCTGGTGTTTTGCATGACGGTGCATCTGCTGTTGAAGACAGTTTTGTTAACGGTTTGCTGGATTGTCCACATTACACCAGACCAGAAATCTTCGAAGACAAACCTGTTCCTGCAGTATTGATAAGCGGCAATCATGCTGAAATCGAGAAGTGGCGTCGTCAGCGTGCGCTCGAAGCGAGTGCTCTGAAGCGTCCGGACTTGATTTTAGCGGCACGACAAGCAGGTTTGTTAAGCCGTTCAGATGAAAAGTTTTTAAGTAGTTTGTCAGTTTCCTTGTGAAAACAAGGCTATAAGCGTGCACCTTTCGGTGCACATGTTAACCCCCATCCTCTACCGGGCATGAGTCAGATACTCATCTGCAGCGTCGGCAAGATGGTTATTGGAGTATGAAAATGGATCTGATCCAAAAATTAGAGCAAGAAGAAATTGCTCGCCTCGGTAAAAATATCCCTGACTTTGCGCCAGGTGATACAGTCGTAGTCAGCGTTAACGTTGTTGAAGGTACACGTAAACGTGCACAGGCTTACGAAGGTGTTGTTATTTCCCGTCGTAACCGTGGTTTGAATTCCAACTTCATCGTTCGTAAAATTTCTTCCGGTGAAGGCGTTGAGCGTACATTCCAGTTGTATTCTCCACTGATCGCTTCGATTGAAGTGAAACGTCGCGGTGATGTACGTCGTGCTAAGTTGTACTACTTGCGTGAGCGTTCTGGTAAATCTGCACGTATCAAAGAGAAATTGCCAGCTCGTAAAGTTGCAGCAGCAAAAGCAGAGTAATATATCTGTTGATGCCGTATCAAAAAAGGATGCCTTCGGCATCCTTTTTTTGTTTGAACATGGATATGTCGTGAGCCAACTTATTTTTAATCCTGAACATTTGCTGATCCATTCGTTTGCAAACGAACCTGCTGTCAATCCCGAACATCTGTCCCCGGAATGGTTGCGTCAGCGTTTTGCGCGGCAGCGTATCTGGACACCGGAATCGACCGATGAGCATGTATTGGCAAATAACCTTGATTTTCGTCCAGCATCGGTACTGATTCCCATTGTTATCCGTGATCATGGTTTGACTATCTTGTTAACCCAAAGAGCAGCTAATCTGAATCATCATGCAGGTCAGATCAGTTTTCCTGGTGGGAGAGTTGAGAAGTTGGATAGTAATCCAGTGGAGACTGCCTTACGCGAAGCCGAAGAAGAAGTCGGGCTTGAGCGACAGCACGTAAGCATACTTGGTACTTTGCCAGACTATAAAACAGGTACTGGCTATCAGGTAACGCCAGTGGTTTCACTGGTACAACCTCCGTTTCATTTGAAGGCCGATCCAGGTGAAGTGGCTTCAATTTTCGAAGTGCCATTAGCGTTTCTGATGGATGGTAAAAATCATCAGCGGCGCGCATACGCTTTGCCCGATGGATCTGGCGAGCGTGTTTTTTATGCAATGCCCTATCAAAAACATTTTATCTGGGGCGCAACTGCTGGCATGTTACGAAATTTGTTTCACATGATACGAGCGTAGGCTTGTTGCCGTAACTCTATGACAAAGCTTCATAAAGTAGGTAAATCGGTTTACACTTGCCGTACTTGCAAATATTTTGAGCGCTGACTTTCAGCTCCAGACCCTCATCGACTATGACATTCATCTCCATCCTCTGCGCATTGCTCATTGAACAGCTGAAACCTTTGCGAGCGGATAATCCTATCTATACGCAGATACAGATTTTTGCCAAAAAAATAGAAGCATCATTTAATGCTGGCAAAGAAAAACATGGTCGATTGGGATGGTGGATTGTTGTCGGCTTACTGACCGTACCGACAGCCTTGATTTATTGGCTATGTCTGAGACTGAGTCCATTTGCTGCACTGGCATGGAATATCATCATCGTCTACCTGACTCTTGGATTCCGTCGTTACAGCCATTATTTCACCTCTATTCAGCTGGCCTTGAGCAGTGGCGATGAGGATGCTGCGCGTCGCTTCCTTAGTGAGTGGACGCATCTTGATACAACAGGAATGGATGTTTCTGAAATTTCCCGGCTCGCCGTAGAGCAATCTTTGATTGCAACACATCGCAATGTGTTCGGTGTTTTTTTCTGGTTCCTGATGCCAGTGGGCCCCGCATGCGCGGTGATGTATCGGGTGGCAGAGTATCTTGCCAGAGCGTGGACTGAACCTGAGCATATGAAAAATGAAGCTTTTGGTTTGTACGCTGCAAAAGTATTTTATTGGATAGATTGGATACCCGCCAGATTGACCGCAGTGGCGTTTGCTGTTGTCGGTAATTTTGAAGATGCCGTGTATTCCTGGCGTAATTATGCGGATCGCTGGAATGACGAAGTCGTTGGAATTATTCTGTCTGCTGGCGGTGGTGCTCTCGGTGTGCGCCTTGGTGAGCCTGAGGAAAAGGCCATGATTTTGCAGGCGGATGCCTCTGCGGTAGATGTTGATAGTCTGGAACTCGAAAGTCAGCCAGGCGCTGAGGCTTCGCCTCGTGCATTGCAGAGTGCAGTCGGCCTTGTGTGGCGCGCGTTGCTGCTCTGGATGCTGTTGCTATTGTTACTGTCGTTTGCTGTCTGGGTCTGATGGCACGCCAGTTTGCGCGTAATGCTGCCTTATACAATTGCAAATCAATATCAAAGGTGATATTGCTCCATGTCTGCTGATACTGTTGATGCTGATGGCAACCACAGTGGTGCTATTTTCAGTCGTCATCAGACGATTGATATTGCAAAGGGGCTGGGTATTTTTCTGGTTGTGTTAGGTCATAACTGGATGGTGGCGCATGAGCACGGAGAGTTGTTTCGTGTCATATTTTCGTTTCATATGCCGCTGTTTTTCTTTTTATCCGGTGTTTTCCTCAAAGAGAGCCGACGGCTGAGTGACTTCGCTTTCACCAAAGCTGATGCGATATTAAAGCCATATATTGTCGTGCTTCTTTGCTGGGGGCTATTGCGGATATTGCTTTCCGGCGTTTCGTGGTCAGCTTATTTGTCGGGCGTTATATATGCTACCGGCAACACCATTGAATGGGTGCCTTTATGGTACCTGCCGCATCTCTTTTTGAGTCTGCTATTCGTATTTGTGTTGCTGCGGATAACGGGTAGCTTTCAATGCGGCAATAACTCACTTCTTTATTTATCATTGGCGATGCTGGGTGCGGGCGTGCTTGTCATGCATACAGAGTGGCCGTTCTCTTCTGAAACTTTACAATACTGGAATCGTTTGTTGAATGATTCTCAGGATTACTTCCCCGGTTTGCCTTGGAGTGCGGATCTGATTGGCGTCAGTGCCGCTTTTATTCTGGCCGGATATGCTCTCAAGGAGCATATCGTTCACTTTTGTTTCCACCGGATTTATTTTCTGGCTGCATTATTCTGTTTTGTCATTTTGCATATCCTGTTTGATGAAACTATGGATTTACATATGCGGCATTACGGTCAGTTCTGGATTGTGAGTGCGCAGGCAATACTAGGTATCTATTTGACGCTTTCTTTGTCGTTTTTATTGCAGCGTTGTCATACCGCCGCCAGAATACTCGCCTATATTGGAGGGAGTACTTTGTTTATCTTGATTTTTCACTCCTGGATTGAGTGGAAGATTTTTTCTTTGTGCAGTAAATATATGCAAAATGATGATCTGAAAGCATTTGTGTCACTGTTTTTCGGTCTGTTATTGCCATTATTGCTACAAGCGATGGTGGTGAGAATTCCATTTCTGGCGCGATGCTTGCTTCCATCTGCTAAAAGAAAAACATCTCGTACAGTTCTTGCAATAAATACTGATCAATAAGATATTTTTTGATTGAGAACATGTCATTTTTTCATTATTTTGCTCTATAAATGGGCGAAATGAGATAAGGACGCTAGCTCAACAGAGGGGCGGTATTTATCTCAAGAGCAGATCTCGAATTAGGTCTTCTATAAGATATAATATGGAAGTATTCTGAAAGCTTGGTGTCACATAATGGCATGCAGTTTTCCTCAATTTTGCTGTCACAGCGAGCCGAGCACATGGCCGATTCCAAAAAATCTCATTCTCCTACAGTCCGCGAATTTTTCATTCAGGGCACAACCAGCGATGGAAGGCAATTCCGTCCCAGTGATTGGGCTGAACGTCTCTGCGGCGCAATGTCTTGTTTCCGTCCCGATGGTGGCAGAAATGCTCATTTACAGTATTCGCCGTATGTGCGTCCTATTCTTTTGAATGGTGTACGTTCCGTCGTTGTGAACGAAGCGATCAGGGAAATAGAGCCGTTGGCATATCATTTCGTTGTGAGTTTTGCCAAAGACAATGACTTGCAAATCATCGATGCCTGCCTGCTGCCGGATGAGCCAAAGACACCCAAGTAATCAGTCGTAGTTACATCATTTATCACAGATGATCTTGATGCAGACAGACAGCTTGCATTTCACCTTGGCGTGATCAATGCAGATTTATGTAAATGACATCATGATTTGCTGCCTTAGCCATCTGTTGGACGGATCATTTTCTACGTTCTGATGCCAATACAGATAAACGTCCCAGGATGGCATGCTGAGTGGGAGCGGCAAAATCTGATTATCAAATTGCTGATTGGCGATTTTTGCATAGGCTTCCGGCATCGTCAGTAACAAATCTGTCTGACTGACTACCCTGCATGCCGCAAAGTAATGCTGACAACGCAGGCGTATCCGCCGTTGAAGGCCTAGTCGGCTAAGTTCAAAATCTTCCAATCCCATACCTTTCCTTCTGGAGCTGGCAAGTATATGTTCTGCTCTCAGATACGTGTCGAGATCGATGCTTCCTTGTATCAATGGGTGATCACGGCGTACCAGAATCACCGTATTGTCTTGCAAAATCTTTTGTCGACGTATCTCGTTGGGCAGTGGCAGCAGCATATCAATTGCCACATCCAGCGTGCCTGCTCCCAGTTCACTGACTAATTCCCTCCGTTCCACTTGTATTGCCGCCAGATTGATTTGTGGCGCCTGCTGGGTAATGCTTTCCATTAATGGCGGCAGTATGGTGGATTCCAGTACGTCGCGCAGTGCCAGATTAAATTGTTTGCTGGCTTGTGCTGGGTCGAATTTCCCCGTATCTGCCAACGTCACTTCCAGTCCCCGTAACGCTTGCCTGACGGGTTCGATGATGCTGCGTGCCAGCGGTGTTGACACCATAGAATGGCCCTGGCGGACAAATAAAGGGTCATCGAATAGTTGCCGCAAGCGGTTTAGCGCGTGGCTGATCGCCGGTTGTGTCAGATTAAGCTGCTGACTGGCCCTGGTCACACTACCTTCAGTATAGATTGCCTCAAATACACTAAATAAATTCAGGTCGACTCTTGATATATGCATGAGATTAATAGAGTTAGATAATAACTATTCATTTGATCAATTATAGCGTGCCGGATATGATGAGTTCATTCAATTCAACTCATTGAGGAATTCATGGCACAGATTTATCTGGTAAGACACGGTCAGGCATCGTTTGGTAACCAGAATTATGATCAGTTGTCTGAACTTGGCGTTCAGCAGGCGCAGCATTTGGGGCGTTGGTGGGCGGCGCGGGATATCAACATGTCGCGTGTTGTGACGGGTGCCTTGAAGCGCCATCAACAAACTGCCCAAGCATGTATAGCGGAAATGTTATCGCAATCAGCCGATACGCTCGATACCTCTGCATGGCACACCGATGCTGGCTTTAATGAATACAACCATCATGAAGTTCTGGCGCGTCACGTGCCTGCTTTTGATGATCCGGCTGCCGTGAAACATTTTCTGCTGAATACGCCGAATGGCAAGCAAGCGTTTCAGGATATTTTTGCACAGGCGATCACTCGCTGGATGTCCGGACAGTTTGATGCGGAATACACTGAAACCTGGCATGCCTTTCGTCAACGTTGTGTCGATGCCCTGCACAAGCAACTGCAAGACATGTCTGAGGTGAAAAACCTCGTGATCTTTACCTCGGGTGGCACTATTTCTGCACTGTGTCAGCATGTGCTTGCTTTTCCCGATCCTAAGTTTTCTGAGTTGAACTGGTCATTAGTCAATAGCGCCGTGACGCGCTTGCATGTACAGCCTGCCACACCAGAAAAGCCAGTGCGTCTGGCACTGGCCTATCTGAATAATTTTGCTCATCTGGAGCAACTGAATAATCCCAAATGCATTACTTACGTATAGGAAACAGCGATGAATGATTTGTTTGATTTAAGCGGCAGAGTGGCTCTGGTAACTGGTGCAAGTCGTGGTATCGGGGAAAGCGTGGCCAAAACGCTGGCGGCATACGGTGCTCACGTGATTGTCTCTAGCCGTAAGGCAGAAGCATGCGAAGCCGTGGTGGCGGCCATTGTCGCTGCGGGTGGTAAAGCAGAAGCGCGTGCATGTCATATCGGTGATATGGCGCAGATTGATCAACTGTTTGCCGATATTGAGGCAACGCATGGTCGTCTGGATATTTTGGTCAACAATGCTGCCACAAATCCGCATTTCGGACATATTACCGATACCGATGTCAATGCGTTTCAGAAGACAGTCGATGTCAATATTCGTGGTTATTTCTTCATGTCCTCTGCCGGTGTCAAACTGATGGCAAAAAATGGTGGCGGCAGTATCGTCAATGTGGCATCGGTGA
Organism: Undibacterium sp. SXout7W; assembly: GCF_049339385.1. Lineage (NCBI taxonomy): Bacteria > Pseudomonadati > Pseudomonadota > Betaproteobacteria > Burkholderiales > Oxalobacteraceae > Undibacterium > Undibacterium sp. SXout7W. The sequence continues at coordinate 419,869 of NZ_JBMPPF010000001.1, forward strand.
ACGGTGTGATTCCTGGTGCGTTGCAAGGCATTTACTCCATCACCAAGGCGGCGGTGATTGCCATGACAAAATCGTTTGCACTCGAATGCGCGGCAATGGGGGTGCGAGTCAATGCCTTGTTGCCTGGCGCGACGGATACCAAATTTGCATCCGCCTTGTTCCACAATCCTGTGATCCTGGAAAAGGCACTCACGCGCATTCCGATGAAGCGGATTGCGGAGCCGGATGAGATGGCTGGCACCGTGCTTTATCTGGCGTCTGATGCTGCCAGCTATACCACGGGCGCTTGTATCAATGTGGACGGTGGCTATCTGGTGAACTGACCCTCCGCTGCAGATAAATCAATTACAACAGTGTTGACAAAGATGCCGGTATTCAGTGTTTGCACTGAATCAATTTGGCAAGCATCAGGTGCAGGTTTGTACCTGATATAGCGATATAACGGAAAAGGATGATGGATCATGGATTTTCAATACAGCGCAAAAGTAAAAGAATTACAGGCTCGCCTTACTGCTTTTATGGACGAACATATCTACCCAAATGAAGCTTTGTTCTTTGGTGAAATCGCCGCCAATCGCAAGGCCGGTGATGCATGGATTCCAACCAAGATCGTTGAACAACTGAAGGCAAAGGCACGCGATGCCGGATTATGGAATTTATTTCTGCCTGAATCGGCGCTGGGCGCAGGACTGACGAATCTGGAATATGCGCCTTTGTGCGAAATCATGGGTCGCTCCCTGTGGTCTGCTGAGGTATTTAATTGCTCCGCACCGGACACAGGCAATATGGAAGTGTTATCGCGTTACGGTACGCCAGAGCAGCAAGAACAATGGCTGAAGCCTTTATTACGCGGTGAAATTCGTTCCTGTTTTGCAATGACCGAGCCGGCAGTTGCTTCCTCGGATGCGACGAACATCGAGTCATCCATCGTGCGTGATGGCGATGAGTACATTGTCAATGGACGCAAGTGGTGGTCATCCGGCGCGAACGATCCGCGCTGCAAAGTGTTTATTTTCATGGGCAAAAGCGATCCGTCGAACGAAAATCGCCACAAGCAGCAATCCATGATTATCGTGCCACGTGATACACCAGGCGTCACTATCCTGCGCTCTTTGCCCGTATTTGGCTACGATGATGCACCACATGGTCACGGCGAGGTGCTGTTCGAGAATGTGCGTGTTCCGGCATCCAATATGTTGCTCGGTGAAGGGCGTGGTTTTGAAATTGCACAAGGGCGTCTTGGCCCTGGCCGTATTCACCATTGCATGCGTCTGATCGGCCTTGCAGAACGCGCTTTGGAAGACATGTGCAAACGCTCTTTGAGTCGCGTTGCCTTTGGTAAGCGTGTTGCAGAACAAGGCGTGACGCTGGAGCGTATTGCGAATGCCCGCATCCTGATTGATCAGGCTCGCTTTTTGGTGCTGAACGCCGCACAGATGATGGATACCGTAGGCAACAAGGCCGCAGCGAAAGAAATTGCGATGATTAAAGTTGCCGCGCCTAACATGGCTTGTCAGGTGATCGACTGGGCAATCCAGGCGCACGGTGGTGGTGGTGTATCGGATGACTTTGGTGTTGCTTATGCCTATGCGCAGGCACGCACGCTGCGTCTGGCGGATGGCCCGGATGAAGTTCATCGTAATCAGATCGGCAAGATGGAGCTGAAGAAATATATGCCCGCAAAATAAGGATGAATGTCACTATCAATGCATCGTCATTCATGGTGGATGACGATGCTTGACGATAGCCGCTGATGCTGATGCCGGTGACGTAGATCAAGTTGCTCATGTCAGTGGTATTAGTGACGATGCATGATGAGTCAGCGCATGCTCTTCATCCTTGCAGTAAAAGCCCCTGAGTCCGTGAAGCGGTCGATGCCGTTTCAAAGGACTCGGGGGCGTTTTCCGTATCGTGGGGCAAGTCAGTCTGAAGTGGTAAAAGAAGATATTCAGGGGAGTATATTGAAAAATATAGCCCCTGCACATGATCAATAAAGCATAAGAAAAATATACTCAGTAGGAGTATTTTTAGGCATTTTGTGACAGCCAAACCGGGTTTTCTATTTTTCAGAAAAGAGAGAGACAATCATGAGTGATACCCCTTGGATCAAATCCTATCCCGCCGGCGTGCATTGGGATGCCGCTCTGGCGACCAGTCCTGTTCCCCAGTTATTGCATGATGCGGTAGCGCGTTGGCCAGATCAGACTGCACTGGAATTCATGGGTAAGAAAACCAGTTATCGCGAGTTGCAGCATCTCGTCAATCAAGCCACAAAAGGTTTTCAGCAACTGGGTGTCAAACCCGGCGTGCATGTTGGCCTGTTTCTGCCGAACACGCCACATTATGTCATCAGCTTTTTTGCTGTGTTACAAGCAGGTGGGGCGGTGGTGAATTACTCGCCGCTAGATGCGGAAAAAGTTCTGGAACATAAAATCGAGGACAGCCAGACCGACATTCTGGTGACGCTTGATATGATCATGCTCTATCCGCAAATGGCTAACATGCTCACGCATACCCGCTTAAAGAAATTAGTCATTGGTAACATCGCTGAAATGTCGCCGTATCCTGATACAGTTCGCGCCAACCTGGAAAAAGCCGGGCAATTGTCTGCGATTCCCACCAACGACGAACATCGCTTATTCGCACAGTTAATCGATAATGATGGCGCCTACCAAGCCATTCCAGCGATTGATCCTAAGCAAACCATCGCCGTACTGCAATACACCGGCGGTACCACTGGTTTGCCAAAAGGCGCCATGCTCACGCATGCCAATTTAACAGCCGCCTGTAGTCAGATCATAGAAACAACCCATACAGAGCCACGCATTCTTGAAGAAGGGCAGGAACGCCTGCTTGCCGTATTACCCTTGTTTCACATCTATGCGTTGACGGTTGATATGCTGTTCGGCATTCGCCTCGGTGCCGAAATCGTGCTTCATACCCGCTTCGACGTCGATGCCGTTGTCAAGGATCTGGCAGGGAAAAAAATCACCGTATTTCCGGGCGTACCGACCATGTACACAGCGATCATTCATTATCCCGATATCAAAAATTTTGATCTGAGCGCACTCAAATTCTGTAATTCTGGTGGTGCGCCATTACCTGCCGAAGTGCTGCAAAAATTTCAGGCAATCACCGGCTGCACGTTGCTGGAAGGCTGGGGAATGACAGAAACCTCACCGACTGGGACATTCACGCCGACTTCCGGTGTACGTAAGCCCGGTTCCTGCGGGTTGCCAACACCTGGCATCAGCTTTAAGTTTGCCAGCATCGATGATCCCCGGACTTATGTTCCGCGCGGTGAACGTGGCGAAATCTGTGTTGCGGGCGCCAACATCATGAAGGGTTACTGGAACAAGCCCGATGCCAATCGTGATGCGTTCACTGCGGACGGTTATTTCCGCACTGGCGATGTCGGTTACATGGATGAGGATGGCTTCATCTACATCGTAGATCGCACCAAAGACATGATTTTGTCTGGTGGCTACAACGTCTATCCACGCAATATCGAAGAAGCGATTTATCAGCATCCGGCGGTTGCGGAAGTCAGTGTGATCGGCATTGCCGACGAATATCGCGGACAAGCCGCAAAAGCCTTCATCAAACTGAAAGCAGGGCAGGGTGAGCTGACTTTTGATGCGTTAAAACTCTTCCTCAAAGATAAACTCGGCAAGCACGAAATGCCACAAGAAATGGAAATTCGCGCTGACTTACCGAAGACCCCTGTGGGTAAATTGTCGAAAAAAGAGTTGTACGACGAAGAAGCAAAAAAACGCACGGCGACCAGCGTTACCAGTTAATAGCTTTGAGTAATTAGTCCCAATAGCAGACACAGAGATTACTTGCTTACGCATCAAATGGGATGCGTAAGCAAGGTGAAACACCAAAGAAATAGATTGTGCATGCCTTCTTGCCACGTACCCAAACACTCATTCTTGTGCGCTGGCAGCAGCAAGAAAGTATCTCAATTTGCACGCTCACCGCCTGTGCTTATTTCTGCCTCATCAAGCGCTCTGTTCAAAATGCGGTAGTCTGTTTTGATTACGTCTACAGCACAGTATTCGCATTCTTTTGGAGCGGGAATTGGTAGTTCATTGTATTCCAGCGAGGTATTCCTCATCGGTGACCTTCTCCAGCCAGATGACGTTCGTTCCATCAAGCGCCTCCTGTATGGCGATATGCGTCATGGCGGTGGTGGGTGTGGCGCCGTGCCAGTGCTGATGACCGGGAGGACACCAGATGACGTCCCCGGCTCTGATCTCAGTGATAGGTTCGCCTTCGCACTGAGTCCACCCGCAGCCAGACGTGACAATCAGCGTCTGCCCCAGTGGATGCGTGTGCCATGCAGAACGGGCGCCGGGTTCGAACGTGACGCTGGCGCAGGAGACGCGTGAGGGAGCGGGCGCAATGTTGAGCATGTCGATGCGTACGTTCCCGATGAAGTATTCCTCGGGGCCTTTGACTGAAGGCTGTGAACCTGGGCGTTTGAGTTGCATAATTGGTGTCCTTGAGATTAATTACCAGGGATAGCTTTAGAGATTGCTTTAGAGATTAATAGCTGGTTTCAGTTTTGTAGTGCGACGCATAACGTCGCTATACCTGCCGCTATACTTGTCGCCATACCTGCCGCTTACTTCGGAGCGAGTTCTCCGTACCAATAAGATGCCGTCACACCGCCATCCATCAGGAAATCGCTGCCTGTAATAAAGCCTCCCTCCGTACCCATGAGTAATGCGCCGACAGTTCCGACTTCGTCCGGTGTGCCGCCGCGTTTGGCGGGTGACAGATGAATCATGCGGCGATACCCTTCGCCGCGCGGACCATTAAGCTCATCCCTGGCGAGAGGTGTGAAGATAATGCCGGGACTGATCGTGTTGACGCGCGCGCCATGTTTTCCCCAGCGTACAGCTTCTGCCATGACGCGCAGAGAGTTTCCGCGTTTTGCAAGTTGATAGGCATGTAGCGAGTCTTTGACCTGATCAGGCTGAAGCATAGGCAGCGCTAGCAAGTCTTCCGTCGGCGTAATCGCGAGCGCGGTGTTTTGGTCGTTGCTCAGAGCGGGCAAGCGATGCCCCGATTGCGAAGCAATCACGACGCCAGCACCGCCCTCTGCTATCACGTTACCGAATTCTTCCAGAACAAGGGCGGTGCCGTATAAATCCACTTTAAGAATAGTTGCCGGAGCAGCTTGCGACGGGGAGACACCTGCGGCATGGATCAAACCCATGACGCTGCCTATTGCGGTAGCGGTTTGTACGAGCGCATGAACCGACGCGCGTGACGACACATCCACGACAGCCGTTGTTACCTCAAAGCCTGCATCAGCAAAAATCTTCGCAGCGGCATCCGCGTTTTCCTGTTTCAGGTCAGCGAGCAACACATGTTTACCGGCACCGACGCGGCGTGCGATAGCCTGGCCGATGGAACCAGTGCCGATAACAACAATCACATTCTTCATAGTCATTCCTTCCGTGTAAATGATGTTGGTTAGCAGTGCATCTTCACTTGCCGACCAGTTTTTGCCGATCTGCAGAATAGCGTGCTCCCTGAATTGGAACGCTGGAAACGACGGCTTCAATTTCGCTCAGTTCTTCTGGTGACAGCACGACATCCACAGCACCAAGGTTTTCTTCAAGTCGATGCAGCTTGGTCGTGCCGGGAATCGGAACGATCCAAGGTTTCTGAGCGAGCAGCCAGGCCAGCGCAAGCTGAGCTGGCGTGACTTGTTGACGAGCGGCGATGTCTGCCAGTACGTCCACCAGCGCGCGATTTGCCTGACGCGCCTCCGGTGCAAAGCGTGGCACGGTATTGCGGAAGTCTGTTGCGCCAAACGCTGAATTGGCATCAATGGCACCTGTCAGAAATCCTTTGCCTAAAGGGCTGAATGGCACAAAGCCGATACCAAGCTCCTCAAGCACTGGAAGAATTTCTTTTTCTGGTTCACGCCACCACAATGAATACTCGCTTTGCAGAGCGGCGACGGGCTGGATTGCGTGCGCACGACGAATGCTTTCTACCCCTGCTTCGGATAGTCCGAAATGCTTCACTTTGCCTTCCTGAATCAGCTCTTTGACGGTCCCAGCCACATCTTCGATAGGGACATTCGGGTCAACGCGGTGCTGGTAAAACAAATCAATGCGGTCGGTACGCAAGCGTTTCAGCGCTTCTTCAGCAACTTGACGAATGCGTTCAGGCCGACTGTCCAGCCCTTTGCTCACGTCGCCATCCCTGAAACCGAATTTGGTGGCGATCACGACCTGATCACGCACAGGCGCCAGCGCTTCGCCAACTACGCTCTCGTTGATAAACGGGCCATAGGCTTCCGCCGTATCGAAGAACGTAATGCCGAGCTCAACACCGGCACGAATCAGTTTGATGGCTTGCGTCGTATCGGTGGCAGGTCCATAGCCGTAGCTCAGACCCATACAGCCCAGACCGAGTTCGGAAACGGTAAGGCCACTACGACCTAGCTGACGTGTTTTCATGATCTTGTTCCTGTTGGTTATTGATGTCGTGTAGGTTAGGCCAATTGACATTCAATGACTAGACTGCTAAAACGACATTCACATATTAGGAGAACTAATCAATGGCAGTTTTCGATGATCTTGCCGCCTTTGCGGCGGTGGTAAGAGCAAAGAGCTTTACGCGTGCAGCAGCACAGATTGGCGTTTCACAATCGGCTCTCAGCCAAACAGTCCGATCATTGGAACAGAGACTTGATCTGAAGCTGCTCAACCGCACCACGCGCAGCGTTGCTCCAACGGAAGCGGGCGAGCAGCTGTTCCGGACAGTCGAACCAAGGCTGCAGGAGATCGAAGCCGAGCTGACGGTTCTTGGTAACCTGCGTGGCAGGCCGGTTGGCACCGTTCGAATCACAGCGACCGAACATGCGGTACGGTCGATCATTTGGCCACGACTTTTGCCGTGGCTACCCAACTATCCGGAAATCAAGATCGAGATCAGCAGTGACAACCGCTTTGTTGACATCGTGGCAGAGCGTTTCGATATCGGCATTCGTCTGGGCGGCGATGTTGCCAAAAATATGATTGCATTACGCATTGCACCAGACATGCGCATGGTGGTCGTGGGAAGTCCCGCTTATTTCGAACGTAATCCACCTCCACAAACACCAGCGGATCTGAGCGAACACGACTGCATTGGATTACGTCTGCCAACCTATGGCGGTTTGCTGCCCTGGGAATTCAAGCATGGTGAGCGAATCTCGTCCATTCACGTTGAGGGCCGCCTCGTGTTTAACCGTAGCGACCTGATGGCCGATGCCGCTGTTGCAGGCAATGGACTTGCCTGGCTGCCGGTTGACATGGTGCGTGAACACATTGACGCAGGGCGGCTACTGACAACGCTCAATGATTGGGAGATTACCTTTCCGGGATATCATCTTTACTATGCCAGTCGTCGCTCTTCGTCAGCGCTTTCGCTTGTTGTCGATGCATTGCGACTTCCAAAATCACGCTGATCGAATATGAGGCTATCGATAACATTTCGCTTGCGGGCATTTTGGTTAAGATTTTTCTTTTTTAATATCGTAAGGCGTCCATGCTTGCATGGCTATCTGCCCATGTATGATTTTGGCCTTCTAGCCATTGAAGAGCAGCGTGTGCAAACGCAGTAAGCGCGAATACCACGAAGCCTCGCGCTTTTCTCCTGCAATTTGAGGTTTGCTGTATTACTTTCGTTTCTTTGCGGAGATGACCAGAGCCATCGTTACCTGCGACTTACAGTATCGGTTTTTGCCTTGCAAGCCTTAATGTGATGTCTGGATAAGTGTTGAGACTGATTGTTTTGCGCTTTCCGCACGGACGAAAAAGCCCGGATATCCGGGCTTTTTCGTGTTGTCATTTTATTGTCATTCCAGGGTTCAAATCATCCCAAATAACCTCATTTAATGACAGTTGTAAAATCATAAGTCATTGATTTTATTAATATTGGTGGAGTCGGCGGGAATCGAACCCGCGTCCAGAAGCACTCTACAGACAGTTCTACATACTTAGTGCTGCCATTTGATTTAATCTTGACGACGCGGACGCACACGCTGCGGCAAGACGAGTTACCTATTATTTAATCAAGAACCAAGTAACCCGATTCAAGACGATTCCATATGAATGTCCTTACTGCTGTTGCCAGCCCACCCTATGGACGAAGTGGTGTAAGGTTAGCCGGTATTAAGCGGCTAATGCGTACGAATTATCGTTTGCAGTTATATAGTTCAGATTGTATTTACGAGGTAGTCTGGCCTCGGTATGCCCTGCGCTGCTTTGCAACCCCTGTCGAAACCTGGTCGACCCCTAAGCTTTGCTAGTATATCTCATATGTGGCCAATGGCGAGAGTTTCAAGAGCCTGCGGTCTGTAAATGTTTGGCTCGGACCAGTTCCAGCAATTCCAGCGGGCTGTCGATGATGGCATCGGCTTTCCAGTGCTTGGGTTCGGTGGCGCCACAATATCCCCAGGCGGCGGCAATACTAGTCATGCCTGCTGCTTCGGCAGCCTGAATATCGCGTAGGTCGTCACCAATATACCAGCAGTTTTCTGCGCGTATGCCCAGTTGTCTTGCGGCTTCCAGTAGAGGAGCTGGGTGTGGTTTTGCATGTGCTGTGGTATCGCCGGAGATGACGCAGCGTGATTCCTGTAAGTCTAATAAGGGAATTAACGGTTTGGTGAAGCGCATTGCTTTATTGGTAACGATTCCCCAGGGAATTTCCATTACGTCAAGTCCGCGCAACAAATCTGGTACATGTCTGAACAGGTTGCTATGTACAGCGATCGCTGATTCATATTGGTTCAGAAATTCAACGCGCATTGCTTCATATTCTGGTTGTTCTGGCGTGATGTTGAAACCAGCACCAATTAAACCTCGTGCTCCTGCTGACGCGAATGGGCGCAGGCTGTTGTATTGGACAGGAGGGAGTTGGCGCTTCAGCCGCATACTATTGATTGCTGCCGCCAGATCGGGAGCCGTGTCTGCCAGGGTTCCGTCGAGGTCAAACAAAATTGCTTGTGGTGATTGCATGTGAAATTATTCGTAAATTGCGTGAGGAGCGTGGATGGCGTATGTACTCAGACTGGCCGGATGCAGGCTACCATATAGTTGACACTGGTATCGTTATTAATGGAATAGATTTTGGTGAGCGGGTTATATCCCAGCCCTTTCATGCCATGAACATGCAAACCGGCATTACGGATATCTTGTGATAATTCTGCTGGCGTAATGAATTTAGCATAATCATGTGTGCCCTTAGGGAGCAGTTGCAACAGATACTCAGCCCCAATGACGGCAAACAAATAGGATTTTGGATTGCGATTCAGTGTAGAAAAAAATACATGGCCACCTGGTTTTACCAGCGTAGCGCAGGCTTTGATAATGGACGCGGGGTCGGGCACATGTTCCAGCATTTCCATGCAAGTGACGACGTCATATTGCTCTGGCTCTTCTTCTGCCATTAACTCGGCGGCAATTTTTTTGTAGCGAACCTGAATGCCTGACTCTAATCCATGTAAGTCAGCGACTTTCAGTGCTTTGTCAGATAAATCAATACCTGTGACTTTAGCGCCTTTTTTTGCCATTGATTCCGCCAGAATTCCGCCTCCGCAGCCGATATCAATCACAGTTTTTCCTGCAAGCGCTACCTGATTATTAATCCACTCAAGCCTCAGAGGGTTAATTTCATGCAATGGTCGAAATTCAGATGACGGATCCCACCAGCGGTGAGCCAAATCACTAAACTTTTGAATTTCAGAAGGGTCTGCGTTCAGATTGGAGATAGGTGGATTGCTCATGCTCGAAAAGTAGGAGTGGATCACAAAGCTGTATTGTATGTGATTAGGCGTGGAGCTGCTGCGTACAGTCTTTGTTGTAGTCTGTCAAACCTCAAATAAACAGCAATAAAAAAACCCGCCGTAGCGGGTTTTTTTTGATCAAAACCGTAATGAAGATTACTTCAGATTGCGAGTACCAACAACTTCGATTTCAACGCGACGGTTTTTAGCGCGGCCAGCAGCTGTTTTGTTATCTGCAACTGGTTGTTTTTCGCCTTTGCCTTCAGTGTAAACACGGTTAGCTTCGATACCTTTGCTTACCAGATATGCTTTTACTGCTTCAGCACGACGGATAGACAATTTTTGGTTGTATGCATCAGTACCAACGGAGTCAGTATGACCAACAGCGATAACTACTTCCAGATTGATTGCTTTCAGCTTGGATGCCATGTCATCCAATTTTACTTTTGCTTCTGGTTTCAACACAGCTTTGTCGAAATCAAAGAATGCATCAGCAGCGAAAGTAACTTTTTCAGAGGTAGGTGCTGGAGCAGCAGCGGGAGCAGGTGCTGGAGCTGGTGCCGCAACTGGTGCCGCAACTGGTGCTGGAGCTGCTGGTTGAACCAAAGGTGCATCGCAACCTGGAACTGCATCAGCAGGTGTCCAGTAACCTGTACGCCAGCACAGACCAAATGGATCACGAGCGATTACGCCGCGGCCATCTTGCACATAGCCACTATGTGGCTTGTTGGCGTTGATGTCTTGTTGTGCGGAAGCAGAAAAGGAAGCTACTGCGGACGCTGCGATAACGAGCTTGACTAAATTTTTCATATTTCTCCTCTCGGGTGAGATTTATTACCGCAGATAAACTGCGCAAATGACTGCATAAAACCTGATAGTAACACGGGCTTGATGACATTACTATTTCATCAAACACTTACTTTTAGATATTCATATTTTGCCATAATTGGCAAGATTGCGACGATAATTGTTAAATCAGCAAAGTTACGTTTAGTTAAATTTGTCGCATTTTGGCAACTATGTTGCTGTTGTGATAAATGTCTTGTGCCTATCCCGTCTGTTTTGGTGCATGTCCTATGCGCAGTTATTTTTCGGAGAGATTTTTTTTGTGATTGGATTGCGTCTTTATTTTATTTAGCAGTGCCCTGTACCTCAACGACGACTCTGCGATTCGGTGCCAGGCATTCGACCAGTTTGGCATGAGCCAATTTATCATCGCAGGCCTTGATTTGCTGAGTCTTCCCCATGCCCATGGTTTCTATCTGTGCGCTGACACCTTTGGCGGTCAGATAGTCCGCTACTGCGCTGGCGCGCTTTTCAGAGAGTTTCTGGTTGTGTTGATGTGATCCTATTAAATCAGTGTGTCCTGTCACTACCACGACATTCACTGTTGAGCAGGCGTTGATTTTGCTCATGACTTCATTGTCGATGTGTTGTTTCGCGACGGGTTTTAATGTGGACTGATTAAAATCAAATGTTTCATCGTTTTGCAGTGTTACCGAGAAATCGCAACGTTTTGGTGCAGCAGCTTTGGGTTCGACTTTTGGTGCTTTCGTTACTACGGCTGCGGCTGGCGCTGCCGCTGGTGTTGATGTCAGCGCGGCATCGCAACCTGCAACTGCATCGGCAGGTGTCCAGTAGTTTGTTCGCCAGCATAATCCGGTGCTATTACGCACAACCACACCCCGGCTATCTTGCACGTAGGCGCTGTACGGCGTATTGGCTTTGATGTCGGCAACCTGTGCGAAAACAGGTGCGACTATGGCTGTCATGATGCTGGCAGCGAAGATTTTTTTGATCATAAATGTCTCCGTAATTATCAAATTGTGACTTGATTTGGTTTTGTTATGAACTGATTAAATCATAAAAAATCTGACACTTGCTGTCATTTGAATGACAGTTGCCCAAGGTGGTTGATTGCTGTCGTAATGCTGGTTTTATTCTGTTTTACCTTTGTGTTGAAATGGGATTTGTTGTGATTTCAAGGTCAGCGACGCTCTGATGCATGTTAAAATCAAGAGTTAAACGTCAATATTTATCACTGACGTTATCATTTAACCAAGCTCTAATTCGCCGGCCTGCCAATGGATCAATTCGCAAAAGAAACACTCCCGATTTCCCTTGAAGAAGAAATGCGCAAGAGCTACCTCGATTACGCCATGAGCGTGATTGTTGGTCGTGCCTTACCGGATGTACGTGATGGCTTGAAGCCCGTACATCGCCGCGTTTTGTTCGCCATGCATGAAATGAACAATGTCTATAACCGCCCGTTCGTCAAATGCGCGCGCGTGGTTGGTGAGACGATGGGTAAATACCATCCTCATGGCGATGCGTCGATTTACGACACACTCGTACGTATGGCGCAAGATTTCTCTCTGCGTTATACCTTGGTGGATGGACAGGGTAATTTTGGCTCTGTGGATGGCGATAGCGCTGCGGCGATGCGTTATACCGAATGTCGCCTCGATAAAATTGCCAATGAAATTCTGGCGGATATCGAAAAAGAAACTGTCGATTTCGTACCGAACTACGATGGCAAGGAAAAAGAACCGTCGGTGTTGCCGACCCGCATTCCTAATTTGCTGATCAACGGCGCTTCCGGTATCGCGGTCGGTATGGCGACCAATATCCCGCCGCACAATATCACTGAAATCATCAATGGCGCGCTGCACGTATTGCGCAACGCCGATTGCACGATAGACGAGTTGATCGACATCATTCCTGCTCCGGATTTTCCTACCGGCGGTATTATTTACGGCGTCTCCGGCGTGCGCGATGGCTATCGCACCGGTCGTGGTCGTGTGGTCATGCGCGCGAAAACGCATTTCGAAGAATTTGGCAAAGACAATCGTACGGCCCTGATCGTCGACGAATTGCCGTATCAGGTAAATAAAAAATCGCTGCTCGAACGGATCGCCGAACTGGTGCGGGATAAAAAACTCGACGGCATTTCCGACATCCGCGACGAGTCCGATAAATCCGGCATGCGCGTGGTAATCGAACTCAAGCGCGGCGAAGTGCCTGACGTGGTGTTGAACAATCTGTATAAACAGACGCAATTGCAAGACACCTTCGGTATGAACATGGTGGCGTTGGTTAACGGCCAGCCAAAACTGCTGAACCTGAAGGAAATGTTGTCCTGCTTCCTGTCGCATCGTCGCGAAGTGGTTACGCGTCGTACCGTGTTCGAATTGCGTAAAGCGCGCGAACGCGGCCACGTGCTCGAAGGTCTGGCGGTTGCGTTGGCGAATATCGACGATTTTATTGCGATCATCAAAGCCGCGCCGACGCCGCCGATTGCGAAACAAGAGTTGATGACGCGCGCCTGGGATAGCTCAATGGTGCGCGAAATGCTGACGCGCACTGCCGCCGATAACCCGGGCGGCATCGAAGCGTTCCGCCCTGAAAACCTGCCTAAGCATTACGGTATTCAGGCTGATGGCATGTATAAATTGTCCGACGATCAGGCGCAGGAAATTTTGCAAATGCGCTTGCAACGTCTGACCGGTCTGGAGCAGGACAAGATCGTCAACGAATACAAAGACGTGATGGCGGAAATCGCTGATCTGCTCGATATTCTGGCTAAACCAGAGCGTGTTACCGTCATCATCACCGATGAGTTGACACTGGCACGTAATGAATATGGTGAAGGCAACAAAGACGTTCGTCGTTCCGAGATCACGCACAACGCGACCGATCTGGAAACTGAAGACCTGATCACGCCGCAAGACATGGTTGTCACTTTGTCGCATACCGGTTATATGAAGTCGCAGCCTTTGTCCGAATACCGTGCGCAAAAACGTGGCGGTCGTGGCAAGCAGGCAACGGCGACCAAAGAAGATGATTGGATCGAACAACTGTTCGTTGCGAATACGCACGATTACATTCTGTGTTTCAGTAATCGCGGTCGTCTGTATTGGTTGAAAGTGTGGGAAGTGCCACAAGGTTCCCGTACCTCGCGCGGCAAACCGATTGTGAATATGTTCCCATTGCAGGACGGCGAGAAAATCACCGTGATTCTGCCTTTGTCTGGTGATAACCGTAGTTTCCCGGAAGACCACTATGTGTTCATGGCGACCAGCCTCGGTACGGTCAAGAAAACACCGCTGACTGATTTCAGCAATCCACGTAAGGCGGGCATTATTGCTGTCGATCTGGATGACGGCGATTTCCTGATCGGTGCGGCACTCACCGACGGTCAGCACGATGTAATGTTGTTCTCTGATGCCGGTAAAGCAGTGCGTTTCGATGAAAACGATGTCCGTCCTATGGGACGTACAGCCCGCGGCGTGCGTGGTATGAATCTGGATGATGGACAGCAGGTTATTGCATTGCTGGTGGCTGAAAACGAACAACAATCGGTACTGACCGCCACCGAAAATGGCTTTGGGAAACGTACGCCGATCACGGAATATACCCGTCATGGTCGCGGCACCAAAGGCATGATCGCGATTCAGACCTCCGAGCGTAATGGCAAGGTAGTTGCCGCGACACTGGTGGAAACCAGCGATGAAATCATGCTGATTACCACCGGTGGTGTGTTGATCCGTACCCGTGTTTCCGAGATTCGTGAAATGGGTCGCGCAACACAAGGCGTGACGCTGATTGCCGTGGAAGATGGCACCAAGTTGTCTGGCTTGCAGCGTATCGTTGAAACCGATGCCGACCCTGACAATGCTGAAACTGGTGATGCGAGTAGCGCGGAAGAGGATTCGGGCGTACCGGGAACCAATGCAACGGAGTAGAGTAATGACGACGATTTATAATTTTTCTGCAGGTCCGGCGGTATTGCCAAAAGAGGTGTTACAACAGGCCGCAACTGAAATGCTGGACTGGCACGACAGCGGCATGTCGGTGATGGAAATGAGTCACCGCGGCGCAGAATTCATGTCCATCATGGAAGCGGCTCAAAGTGATTTGCGTGAACTTCTGGCGATTCCGGCAAACTATCAAATCCTGTTTTTGCAGGGTGGTGGCTTAGGTGAAAACGCGATTGTGCCGATGAACCTGATGGGTAAGCGCCCGGAAGCGGTGATTGATTTCATTCACACCGGCTCGTGGAGCGGCAAGTCGATCAAGGAAGCACAGAAATACGGCAAGGTGCATGTAGCTGCGTCTGCTGCTGCCAGCGGATTTACGACGATCCCGCCGCGTGATAGCTGGAAGCTCACGCCGGATGCGGCATATGTGCATATCTGCACCAATGAAACCATTGATGGTGTCGAATTTCAATTTGTGCCCGAGATTGCCGCAGACACAAACGGTGCGCCGCTGGTGGTGGATATGTCGTCACACATCCTGTCGCGTCAGATTGATGTGTCGAAATACGACGTCATTTTCGGTGGTGCGCAAAAGAATATCGGCCCCGCAGGATTGACGATCGTGATCGTGCGCGAGGATTTGCTGGGTCACAGCTTGCCGGTTTGTCCGTCTGCTTTTGACTGGAAAATCATCGCCGACAATGGTTCTATGTACAACACGCCACCGACGTATGCGATCTATATCGCCGGTCTGGTGTTTCAATGGCTGAAGCGTCAGGGCGGTGTTGCCGCGATGGAGCAGAAAAATATCGCCAAATCAGCGCTGCTTTACGATTATCTCGACTCCACGGATTTCTATGAAAACCGGGTAGAGAAAAATAGCCGTTCACGGATGAATGTGCCGTTTTTCCTGAAAGACGAAAGTCTGAACGCGGCCTTTCTGGCACAAGCCAAAGCCAACGGTTTGTTGCAGTTAAAAGGGCACAAATCGGTCGGCGGCATGCGTGCTTCGATTTATAACGCCATGCCCATTGAAGGTGTACAGGCGCTAGTCAGTTTTATGCAGGAATTTGCGCACCAGCATTCCTGATTTTTGCTCGCTTCTCCGTCAGCCCTTTCTGAGCATGGCACAACACCATCACCTGGAAACCGTGGCGCTGACGGGTCGGATCACAAGCCCGACAGAGAGCATGCAGCAGTTGATGGTTTGGGCGTTGCGGTCGTTTGACATCTGTTTGTCTGCGCTTGCAGCGTCGGATCCGATCCAATTAAACACGGTTTTTAGGTAAGGTATGAGCGACAATAAATTACTTCCCTTGCGCATCAAGATTGATACGATTGATGCGCAGATTCTCGATTTACTGAACCAGCGCGCGCGCGTGGCTGAAGAAGTCGGCCACGTCAAAGCAGAGACCAATGCACCCGTGTTTCGCCCTGAGCGCGAGGCGCAGGTATTGCGCGGGGTTGCAGAGCGCAATCCCGGTCCTTTGCTGAACGAAGATATTCAGCTGATTTTCCGCGAAATCATGTCTGCCTGCCGCGCATTGGAGCGACGCGTAGTCGTGGCTTTTCTCGGTCCGGTCGGCACCTTCAGTGAACAAGCGGTGTACAAGCAGTTTGGCCATGCGATTCAGGCTTTGCCTTGCGTTTCAATTGACGAAGTGTTCCGTGCGACAGAGGCGGGGACGGCGGATTTTGGCGTTGTGCCTATCGAGAATTCTTCCGAAGGCGCGATTAATCGCACACTCGATTTATTGCTGCAAACCAGCCTGGCGATCAGTGGCGAGCTGGCGATTCCGGTACAGCACAGCCTGATGAGCAAATCCGGCAACATGGAAGGCGTGAGCCGCATTTGTGCGCATTCGCAAGCACTGGCGCAGTGTCAGGCCTGGCTGAATCAGCATTTTCCACATATTGAGCGACAAGCTGTTGCATCCAATGCCGAAGCTGCGCGTATGGCCAGCGGTGACTACACGGTTGCCGCGATCGCCAGTGAAATCGCCGGCACACAATATAACCTCGGTATTGTCAGCGCCCACATTCAGGATGATCCACACAACCGTACGCGCTTTGCGGTGATTGGTCGCTTGCACACCACGCCGAGCGGCAAAGACCAGACTTCCATCGTGCTGGCGACGCCGAACAAAGCGGGCGCTGTGTACGACTTACTGGCACCTTTGTCCAGGCATGGTGTCTCAATGACCCGTTTTGAGTCGCGTCCGGCGCGCACCGGTAACTGGGAATATTATTTCTATGTCGATGTCGAAGGACACGTCATGGATGAAAAAGTAGCTGCCGCGATGTCTGAACTCGATGCGAAAGCGGCTTTCTTTAAAGTCCTGGGCTCTTATCCTTGCACTCTGTGAGATCGTGATGTCGAACGTGTCGAATGTTTTTAAGCGTGTTGCGATTTTTGGCGTAGGTCTGATTGGTGGTTCGTTTGCGCTGGCATTGAAAAAGGCTGGGGCGGTAGAGCATATCGTTGGTGTCGGGCGCAGTCAGGCCTCGCTGGAACGTGCTTTGCAACTCGGTATCATTGACAGTATCGCGGTCTCTGCAGAAGCTGCAGTCAAGGATGCGGATCTGGTATTGATTGCCGCGCCAGTCGCGCAGACGCAGGCGATACTAAGCGCCATACAGCCTTATTTGCAACCTGCAACGATCGTTACTGATGCCGGTAGTACCAAGTCGGATGTGGTGCTCGCTGCCCGTGCTGCACTTGATATCAAGCTTGCTCAGTTCGTGCCTGCGCATCCGATTGCAGGACGTGAGCTGAATGGGCCGGACGCAGCGCTGGCCGATTTGTACGCAGGGAAAAAAACGGTCATTACCCGTTTGCCAGAAAACAGCGATGCCGATGTGGCGCGCGTCGCTTGGGCGTGGCAGCAATGTGGTGCCATCATTCATTATCTGGAACCGGAGCGGCACGACGCGGTGTTTGCGGCCGTCAGCCATTTGCCGCATTTGCTGGCGTATGCGCTGGTCGATGATATTACCCGCAAACCGCATGCCGACTTGCTGTTTCAGTATGCCGCCAGTGGTTTTCGTGACTTTACGCGGATTGCCGGGTCGTCACCCGAAATGTGGCGCGATATCACGCTGGCGAACCGGCAGGCGATGCTGCAGGAACTCGACTCCTACACCGCGCGTTTACAGGTATTGCGCGTATGTCTGCTGACTGCTGATGGTGCAGGTATTGAAGGTATTTATGCCAATGCACAGAAAGCCCGCCATAACTGGATCAGTGCGATTGAAGCGGCTGAAAAACAGCAGCGCGAAGGCGGTGACTGAATATCATGCTGCGCCGTTGCGTCTCATCGGGTCTCGTCTTTTCTGGTGTCTGCGGTTGGATGAGTGCGGTACCAGACTTTACTGCTGATTCAGCAACGCTCTCGCTCTCGTGATTTGACTTCCATCAGACGCAATATTCAACTTAGCATCAACCCTAATATCATATGTAATATCAGACGCAATTTCAGATGTGCGACCAGAAGAAACACCAGAAGTAACACCAGAAGTAACACCAGACTCCGCGTTCAATTCAAGATCAGATGACCATGACAAAACACAGCAAACATTACCCTCATTACCTCGATCTGCAACCGGTCATGCAAGTGCAGGGAACGGTGCGTCTGCCCGGTTCTAAAAGTATTTCAAATCGCATTTTGTTGCTGGCGGCTTTGTCTGAGGGCATCACCGACGTCAAGGAGTTACTGGCTTCTGACGATACATTGGTGATGCTCAATGCCCTGCAAAAACTCGGTGTGCATTGGGAGCAGGAAGGGGATACGCAGAATTATCGTGTGCATGGGGTGAAAGGTCATTTTCCGCAACAGCATGCCGATCTGTTTATGGGTAACGCGGGCACTGCTATTCGCCCGTTGGTTGCTGCGCTGGCCGTGCTGGGCGGCGATTACACGGTACATGGCGTGCCGCGCATGCATGAGCGTCCGATCGGTGATCTGGTGGATGCCCTGAACGCTGCGGGTGCGCAGATCGACTACACGGGTAATCCCGGGTATCCACCGCTGCATATTCACCGTGGTCACCTACATGCGCAGGAATTGCAGGTCAAGGGCAATGTCTCCAGCCAGTTCCTGACCGCTTTATTGATGGCGGCACCATTGATGGCTGTCACGCATGATGTTCGCATTCAGGTGATTGGCGAGCTGATTTCCAAGCCATATATTGAAATCACACTGAATCTGATGGCGCGCTTTGGTGTCACGGTGGAGCGCGATGGTTGGCAGGCATTCACCATTAAAGCTGGTCAGCATTATGTGTCGCCGGGCGTGATTCATGTGGAGGGAGATGCCTCGTCGGCATCGTATTTCCTGGCGGCCGGCGCGATTGCTGGCGGGCCGGTGCGGGTGGAGGGCGTCGGGCGCGACAGCATTCAGGGCGATGTCCGCTTTGCCGAGGCGCTGGAAAAAATGGGGGCGATCATTACCCGTGGCGATAACTGGATCGAAGCCCGTTCCGACGGTGTGTTACAGGCCATCGACATGGATTTCAACCATATTCCAGATGCGGCAATGACGATTGCCGTCGCAGCTTTGTACGCCAACGGTCCGACCACGCTGCGTAATATTGCCAGCTGGCGCGTGAAGGAAACCGACCGTTTGTCGGCGATGGCAACCGAGTTGCGCAAAGTGGGTGCTACAGTGGAGGAGGGGGCGGATTATATGATCGTCACACCACCGGAGCAGATTTTGCCTGCAAGCATTGCCACCTATGATGATCATCGTATGGCAATGTGCTTTTCGCTCGCGAGTCTGGATGGCAAAGCACGACGTGGGGCCGTAATGCGGATCAATGATCCTCAGTGCGTGGCGAAAACTTTCCCGGATTATTTTGACGTATTTGCCCAAATTGATCATCGTGACTTGTTTTAATACTCCTCCCAGTATATTTTGCAGCCCTTTATTTATATAGGCGAGAGCCGCAATTTTGAGGATACTCCCTGAAATGAACCAAAATCCTATAGTCATTACGATTGATGGCCCCACAGCGTCCGGCAAGGGGACGGTTGCGCATCGGGTGGCAAAGCATCTGGGTTTTCAGTACCTGGATTCCGGAGCACTGTACCGCCTGACTGCCTTGCTGGCGATTTGGCGAGAAGCCGATCTGGAAGACGAGTCTGCCGTTGCTGCACTCGCAAGAAGCTTGCCGTGCCGTTTTCAACACGGCCATGTGTTGCTGGATGGGCAAGATGTGACCGATGCCGTGCGGGCGGAGGCCATTGGTGTTGCCGCGTCGCGTATTGCAGTGTTGCCCGCTGTGCGTCAGTCACTGACTGACCTGCAAATTTCATTCCGCCAGAGTCCTGGGTTGGTTGCTGACGGGCGTGATATGGGTACCGTGATCTTTCCCGACGCCAATTTAAAAATATTTCTGACAGCCAGTGCAGAGGCAAGGGCGGGGCGGCGATATAAGCAATTGATTGAAAAGGGAATTCCTGCTACTATGGAAGACTTGGTAAAAGATTTGATGGAACGTGATGCAAGAGATAGTGCTCGTGCAACCGCTCCACTCAAACCTGCGCCAGACGCACAAATTCTGGATACTTCTGACATGACCGCAGATCAAGCGGTGCAGCAAGTACTGGAATGGTATGCAAATGGACAAAAAGCCTGATAAGTATTTATTTGTAAATGACTGGTTCATTTGCGTTTAGTTATCAAAATAATTGGTTTTGATTTGCTTTTTGTGCATGTAAGTCCCTTGAGTAAAGCAAGTTTATTCAGGGGTTGTTCAACCTAACCCGGTAAACAGCGCCTTTGTACTGTTCCGGCTAACTCGTAAATATTATGTCTACTGTATTCATGTCCCAAGATTTCGCAACCGGTGCAGACAGCTTCGCAGCTTTGTTCGAAGAGTCCCTGTCACGTCAGGATATGCGTTCCGGTGAAGTGATTTCTGCTGAAGTCGTTCGTATCGACCACAACTTCGTGATCGTGAACGCAGGCTTGAAGTCTGAAGCCTTCATCCCTGTTGAAGAATTCAAAAACGACCAGGGCGACCTGGAAGTTAATATCGGCGATTTCGTTTCCGTAGCGATTGATTCGCTGGAAAACGGTTTCGGCGACACTATCCTGTCCCGCGACAAAGCGAAACGTCTGGCTTCCTGGCTGGCGTTGGAAAAAGCACTGGAATCCGGCGAAATCGTTACTGGTACAGTAAATGGCAAAGTCAAAGGTGGTTTGACTGTTCTGACGAACGGCATCCGCGCTTTCTTGCCAGGTTCTTTGGTTGATACACGCCCAGTTAAGGATACTACTCCTTACGAAGGCAAAACCATGGAATTCAAAGTCATCAAGCTCGACCGCAAGCGTAACAACGTTGTGCTGTCCCGCCGCGCTGTTGTTGAAGCGTCCATGGGCGAAGAGCGTCAAAAACTGATGGAAACCCTGAAAGAAGGCACAGTGGTTACTGGTATTGTTAAAAATATCACTGACTACGGCGCGTTCGTTGATCTGGGTGGCATCGATGGTTTGTTGCACATCACCGATTTGGCATGGCGTCGTGTACGTCACCCTTCCGAGGTGTTGACAGTTGGTCAGGAAATCACTGCAAAAGTATTGAAATTCGACCAAGAGAAAAACCGTGTTTCCCTGGGCGTAAAACAACTGGGCGACGACCCATGGACAGGTTTGTCCCGTCGTTACCCAGCGAACACACGTCTGTTCGGTAAAGTAACGAACCTGACCGACTACGGCGCGTTCGTTGAAGTCGAGCAAGGTATCGAAGGTCTGGTTCACGTTTCCGAAATGGACTGGACTAACAAAAACGTTGCTCCAAACAAAGTTGTTCAATTGGGCGACGAAGTTGAAGTCATGGTTCTGGAAATCGACGAAGAACGTCGTCGTATCAGCCTGGGCATGAAACAGTGCAAAGCCAATCCTTGGGATGATTTCGCGATCAACCACAAGAAAGGTGACAAAGTTCGCGGCGCGATCAAGTCCATCACTGATTTCGGCGTATTTATCGGTTTGTCTGGCAACATCGACGGTCTGGTACATTTGTCTGATCTGTCCTGGAACGAAACAGGCGAAGAAGCTGTTCGTCGCTTCAAGAAAGGTGACGAACTGGAAGCCATCGTTCTGGCAATCGACGTTGAGCGTGAGCGCGTTTCCCTGGGCGTTAAGCAACTGGAAGGTGACCCATTCAATAACTACTGCGCAATGAACGATAAAGGTGCAATCGTTACTGGTACAGTGAAATCTGTTGAGCCAAAAGGCGCAGTGATCCAACTGGCTGACGACGTTGAAGGCTACCTGCGTGCATCCGAAATCTCCCGCGACCGCGTGGAAGATGCTGGTACACACCTGAAAGTTGGCGACACAGTTGAAGCGTTGGTATTGAATATCGACCGCAAAGCACGTGGTATCCAGTTGTCTGTTAAAGCAAAAGACTCCGCTGAAACTCAAGAAGCAATGCAAAAATTGTCTACAACAGTAGATGCGAATGCAGCTTCCGGTACAACTAGCCTGGGTGCGTTGTTGAAAGCTAAATTCGACAACAAAAACTAAGCTCAATCTCAGTCATAAGGTTTTATTAGTATGACGAAGTCGGAGCTGATAGCTCGTCTGGCAGAGCGGTATCCACAATTAGTTGCAAAAGATGTGGATATCGCGGTCAAAACCATACTGGATGCTATGTCTGATTCCCTGGCAACAGGGCAAAGGATAGAAATCCGGGGTTTTGGCAGTTTTGCCCTAAACAGTCGTCCACCACGGATAGGTCGTAATCCGAAGTCAGGTGATAAGGTGATGGTTCCCGAAAAACGGGTACCACATTTTAAACCTGGTAAAGAGCTACGCGAACGTGTCGATGCCATGGTAGGGCAACCGATACGCGATGATTAGACGAGTCATCGGTTTCCGTGAGTAGGTAAAAAATAAAGACGGCATATCGGTTTTTCCGGTGTGCCGTTTTTTTTCAGTACAATAGTCGTTTAAATGTCGTTTTCTATGCTGGGCATAGCGATTGATGTCATGATAAATGCGTAAAACTTTTACAGGCTGCGCTGAATTGGCTGATCGAAATAACCGCTATCGATAAGGATGCATACATGAAATATATTTCCAGATTACTGGCAGCCGTTTTATTTATCCTTTTTTTCGGCTTTGCGTTAAAAAATGATCAGATAGTGACACTGCAATATTTTTTTGGTTACCAGCAATCCGCTCCTTTGGTCATTATGTTGTTGATTTTTTTTGTTGCAGGCGCAGCACTCGGCGTTCTGGCGATGGTTCCTATTGTTTTCCGTCATCATAGGGATTTGTCTAAACACAAGAAAACACTAGCTGAGATAGAAAAAGAACGTGAAGCTGCGCAGCGCGCAAGTACTCAGGCACCACAACCTGATAGCATTCGTAATACCTGAACATCCTAATCGAACATAATAAAAATGGAATTTGAAATCTGGTGGTTGTTGGGCATTCCCTTGTTTTTTACATTGGGCTGGATTGCTGCACGGGTTGATATCCGGCAATTATTGTCAGAGTCAAGAAGCTTGCCTCGCGGGTATTTCAAAGGCTTGAATTTTCTCCTGAATGATCAGCCAGACAAAGCAATTGATGCTTTTATTGATATCGTCCGGCTTGACCCAGAAGCTGTCGATTTGCATTTTGCTTTGGGTAATTTGTTCCGCCGTCGTGGTGAAACAGAAAGAGCGATACGCGTGCATCAGAACTTGTTGGCGCGTCCTGATTTGCCTCAGGAGCAAAAAACGCAGGCGATGTTTGAATTGGGGCAGGATTATCTGAAAGCCGGACTTTTGGATCGAGCCGAAGAGACCTTTAATCAGCTTGCCGCTACGGGGCAATACGAGGCTCAGGCACGTCGTGCCTTGCTGGAAATTTATCAACGTGAAAAAGAGTGGGCGCGCGCAATTGATGCCGCCAATGCGTTGCAAGCCTGCGGTGCCGGTGGACGGCAAAAAGAAATTGCCCAGTTTTACTGTGAAATTGCACAGGATGAGCTGGTGCATACTCATCCTGATGCCGCGTTGGTGATGCTTGATAAAGCGCTGTCAGCGGATCGTAATAATGTACGGGCGACGATACTGACTGGTGATGTACATCAGGCGAACGGCGATACCGAAAAAGCGGTGCTGACCTGGAGACGTGTTGAGCAGCAAAGCGTGCCGCATGTTGCCTTAGTTGCGCAGCGCCTGATGGATGGTTATAGAAAGTTGGAGCGGCCAAACGAAGGGCTGAATCTTCTGAAAAACTATCTGGCAGAAGCCCCTTCCATTGATTTGCTGGAAGTCGTGTTCAAGGCAACGCTGGAACTTGATACTGTCCAGGCCGCAAATCAATTGGTCAGCAATGAATTGCGCCGCACTCCTACCTTGCTGGGTTTGGATAAATTACTCGATGCACGGTTGATGGAGGCGCCGCCTGAATTGCGCCCCGAACTGTCAATGGTGAAAAGCCTCGTACATGGTTATGCACAAAAACTGGCGCGCTACCAATGTTCCCATTGTGGATTCAAGGCGCGCCAATTTTACTGGCATTGCCCTGGTTGCAGTCGCTGGGAAACCTATCCTCCAAGACGTACAGAAGAGTTAAATGTGATGAACTGATGCGCTGATTCCGTGTCTCTGGCAGCGTAATAGCGTTGACCTCCGATACACAGATATAAATCATCAAGAGATAGCTCATCAACAGCATTAATGAGTGGAACTCTATTTTTGAGATTGTGATCACAATATGAAAATTACTATTATCGGCACGGGCTATGTAGGTCTGGTTACAGGCGCTTGTCTCGCGGAACTGGGTAACGACGTGTTTTGCCTTGACGTCGATCAACGTAAAATCGATATCCTGAATGGCGGTGGTATTCCTATTCACGAACCTGGCCTGGAAGAAATTGTTGCCCGTAATCGCGCGGCGGGGCGTATTCATTTTTCTACAGACGTCGAGGCCAGCGTTGCCCACGGCGATGTGCAATTTATTGCCGTTGGTACGCCACCTGATGAAGATGGCTCCGCCGATTTGCAATATGTGCTGGCAGCCGCTCGCAACATCGGTAAGTATATGACTGGCTTTAAAGTCATTGTGGATAAATCCACAGTTCCAGTCGGTACCGCAGATCGCGTGTCTGCCGCAGTAAAAGACGAATTACAAGCGCGCAGATTGCCGGTCGAATTTTCTGTTGTGTCTAATCCTGAGTTTTTGAAGGAAGGTGCGGCAGTAGAAGATTTCATGCGTCCGGATCGTATCGTCATCGGTTGTGATCACTCAACCCAGGGTGACAAAGCTCGTAGCATGATGAAAAAGCTGTATGCGCCTTTCAATCGTAATCATGAGCGCACTTATTGGATGGATGTCCGTTCTGCCGAATTCACCAAATATGCGGCCAACGCCATGCTGGCAACACGAATTTCTTTCATGAATGAACTGGCGAATCTGGCTGACCATGTTGGAGCAGATATTGAAGCCGTGCGCCATGGCATCGGTTCTGATCCACGTATCGGACATAGCTTTTTATATGCCGGATGTGGTTACGGAGGTTCCTGTTTTCCGAAGGATGTACAGGCACTGGAAAGAACTGCACAGGATTATGGTTTGAATTTGTTGATTTTGCAGGCAGTAGAAGCCGTTAATGCCCGTCAGAAGCAAGTTTTGGGTAATAAAATCATGCAACGCTTTGGTACTGATCTCAGAGGCAGGCATTTCGCTGTCTGGGGGCTTGCGTTCAAACCAAATACCGATGATATGCGTGCCGCATCTTCCAGAGTCTTGCTGGGAGAGTTGTTACGAAATGGCGCGACCGTCGCCGTTTATGATCCTGTATCTATGGATGAGGCAAAACGTGTTTTAGAACTTGATTTCTATGATGCGCCAGAATTGTTAGCATCAATCCGTTATGCGACGAAGCCGATGGATGCGCTGGATCAGGCCGATGCATTGGCGATTGTGACGGAATGGAAGGCTTTCCGCAGTCCGGATTTTGATCAGGTTAAATCGCGACTGAAGCAGGCAATTATTTTTGATGGGCGGAATTTGTTTGAGCCTTCAGTCATGACTGAATTGGGTATTGAATATCATGGCATTGGCCGCTCGGTGTTGACAAAAAAATGAGTCTGTCAGTGAATAATTCCGAGAGTAAGCGAATATTGGTCGCTGGCGATGTGATGCTGGATCGATATTGGTTTGGCGAAGTCAATCGTATTTCACCAGAAGCACCGGTTCCGATTGTCAGAGTGCAGAAACGGGAGGAGCGCCTCGGCGGTGCCGCCAACGTAGCGCGTAATGCCGTAGCGTTGGGAATGCAGGCAGGTCTGATGGGGGTGATCGGACAGGATGAGGCTGGAAATAGTGTTGAAGCATTATTGCGTGAATCTGGCATTTATAGCTACCTGAGCCGTGACCCACAAATTTCTACCATCATTAAGCTAAGGGTGATCGGGCGCCAGCAGCAACTGTTACGTATAGATTTTGAAGAGCGTCCTACGGAAAATGTTCTGCGTGATAAGTTGAACCGTTTTAATGCGTTATTGAGTGGCTACGACGTGGTTGTGTTGTCGGATTATGCGAAGGGTAGCCTCAATAACGTATCCGACATGATTGCTGCGGCGAATGCGGCCAATAAACTGGTTTTGGTTGATCCGAAAGGGCATGACTTTGTACGCTATGCGGGCGCAACTTTATTGACCCCCAATAAATCAGAGTTAAAACAGATTATTGGGGATTGGTCTGGCGAGTCGGATTTGACTGAAAAGGCACAGTCACTGCGCCGTGAATTGCGTTTGCAGGGTCTGTTACTCACGCGCTCTGAGGAGGGAATGACGCTGTATACGGAGGATCAGGTGACGCATGTCCCTGCCGTTGCACGTGAAGTGTTTGACGTGTCCGGTGCTGGAGATACCGTTATTGCCACGATGGCTGCCATGATGGCAAACGGTATGTCCATGCAAGAGGCGGTACTTATTGCTAATCGTGCTGGGGGTATTGTTGTTGGCAAGCTGGGAACGGCAACGGTGACCAAAGAGGAATTATTTACGTAGCAGATATGCGCAGTTGCCGGGTAACGAATATCGGGCTGAAATTGTCGATATTTATATTGAAACTTGTCAACTGCTTGTCATCTCTTATCGTTATTCTCTACAGGACGATATATCAGCGTTCTTCTGGCAGGATAAATTCACTATTTTGGGAGTGTCACATGTTCAAAAAATTATTGTTGGCTATTGCTACTTTGGTTGCAACGATGGGTTTTGCATTTGCCGATGTTGATGTCAATAAAGGTGATCAGGCAGCATTAGATGGCATTAAGGGAATTGGTCCTGCAAAATCTAAAGCAATTATTGAAGAACGAACAAAAAATGGTAGTTTCAAAGACTGGTCTGATTTTGAAAAGCGTGTCAAAGGTATCGGCGAAAAAAATTCGACTAAGATGTCGGAAGCAGGCTTGACTGTTAATGGTCAGGCAAAGCCGGGTGCAGCAGCCAAACTGGCCGTAGCGGAAAAAGCGTCAGCTAAAGTCAAAGCGGGCAAGCCTGAAGCGCCAGCAGCGGCAGAACAAGCACCAGCATCTGCAGCCAAAGCAGCAAGTACGAAAGAAGTAAAAACAAAGTAATCATATGTAATCACATTTATTCATGCTCTCGTAGCGTGATGTGGTAATGCAATAATTCATGTGAGTAAGCCCCTGGCAAACACCCGGGGCTTTTTCTTTTTCTTCTCATGCGTCAAGTGCCATGTGTATATGCGTCAAGCGACTAAGTCCAACAGCGTTTAGAATATGGCTTTGCATTAATTACACTCATGAATATGGCTTATCTCACCATCGAAGACACTATTGGCAATACTCCTCTCGTCAGATTGCAGCGCATTCCAGGTGCGGAGAATCAGCTTCGTAATAATATTATTCTTGGCAAGCTGGAAGGTAATAATCCTGCTGGCTCGGTGAAAGACAGGCCAGCATTGTCCATGATCAAGCGTGCTGAGGAGCGCGGTACCATTCGTCCCGGCGATACCTTGATTGAGGCAACTAGCGGTAACACCGGCATTGCACTGGCAATGGCTGCCGCTATGCGTGGCTATAAAATGGTCTTGCTGATGCCCGAAAATCTGAGTGTAGAGCGCCGCCAGAGTATGGCAGCCTATGGGGCGCAGATTATGTTGACGCCCAAAAATGGTGGTATGGAGTATGCGCGTGATCTGGCAGAGCAAATGCAGAAAGAAGGTAAAGGTGTGATTCTGGATCAGTTTGCCAATTCAGATAATCCGCTTGCTCACTATGAAGGAACCGGTCCAGAAATCTGGCGTGACACGGATGGAAAAATCACTCATTTCGTCAGCGCAATGGGAACTACCGGCACGATCATGGGGGTATCTGCCTATCTGAAACAGCAAAATTCTGGGATTGTGATCGTTGGTGCGCAACCGGAGGAAGGGTCTCAGATTCCAGGAATTCGTAAATGGCCAGAAGCTTATCTGCCTAAAATTTACGATAAAGCAAAAGTCGATCAAATCGAATCAGTCAGCCAGTCTTCTGCGGAACAAATGGCGCGTCGCTTGGCGATAGAAGAAGGGATTTTCTGCGGTATTTCTGCAGCAGGCGCATGCGAAGTTGCATTAAGACTTTCCCAGACACTAGAAAATGCAACGATCGTCTTTATCGTTTGCGATCGTGGTGATCGTTATTTATCTACCGGAGTATTTCCGGCTTAATGTCTGCGTCTGTATTCCAAGTGTAAAAAAATACCGAAACGGCGTTAAAAACGCTGCTTCGGTATTTTTTATGCAAGCTATTAATAAAAACTGGCGAGTTTTCCAGCGTCTATTAATTATGCTGCATCTTTCGGTTTGAATTGCTTATCACTGATACGGAATTTCGCGCGACGGTCACCCATCAGCTCGCGTAATTCTTTGATGCTGACATCGCTGATTTCGTGCATACGGATCAACAAAGATGCGCCAACTGGCAGGCGACGATGCCTGATTTTACTAATAACTGGTGGTGCAACTTCCAGTGCTCTGGAAAGTGCAGCATCATTTTTTAAATGCAATTGCTTGATCAGAGTATCTAACAGATTGTTTGGATCGTAGTCGATTTCATCAGATTCAAGCTGGGTCAGATTTGCCATAATTACCTCGCTGTTTAGTTTATTGCTGCTAAATTTAGCTTTTTCAATAAAAATTAATCAAACGGTAATATTGTATCGTTAAAATATAAGTTTCTTGACAGAAAAATAGCAAAACATTGTTAAATGTATTGAAACATTTTTGAGGTTTTGTAAATGTTTTAATAGCAACTGTAATTTAGTTGAAATTAAAATAATTAGCAATATGTAACTGTTAATAGTGCTGATATCGAAGATTTTTCGATTCGCAACGATCACTTCATTCCCCACGTGTTACCAGCCAAAACGCAACATTTACTGGCTCACCTATTCCTTATTTTCCTCTGGCTGCGCTGATTGTCCGGCCAAGATCAACAACTGACATGGCGTAAAAATAGCTACGATTGTAGTAAGTGATCGCAAAAAAATTGTCTGTCACCAGCCAGTATTCTGTGGGGTCGTTTCCATTTTGCAAATCTGCCAGTCCATATAGGATATTGTTTGGCGCTTCACTATTGGCGGTACTTGCCAGTGCACTGATATCTTGCAAAGAATAAGTGGCATGCAGACCTTGTCCAAGTGCAGTATTCAGTGTCGCAAGTTGGTCATTCGTTGCAACCAAGGTAGCAGGGAAAGCGATGGGAAGATTTTTTTTCCAACCATGCACTGCCAGATAGTTTGCTACGCTACCAATCGCATCAATAGCGGAATCCGTCAGGTTGATCACGCCGTCACCATCAAAATCGACAGCGTATTGCCGTATGCTGCTGGGCATGAATTGCGGCCAGCCGATTGCACCGGCATATGAACCTTTGAATGCAAATGGATCCACTTTCGATTCCCGTGCCATCAGCAACATATTTTCCAGTTCAGTTTTGAAAAAATCCATTCTTGCCACTCTGGTTGGCGTTTCTGGATAATCAAAAGCGAGCGTCGTGAGTGCATCCATGACACGATAATTTCCGGTATTTTTACCAAAAATTGTTTCTACGCCGATCAGTCCAACAATAATCTCCGCAGGCACGCCATACGTTTGCTCCGCACGAGCCAGAGTGGTGGCGTATTTATCCCAGAATGCCAGACCAGCGTCGATACGGTATGGTTCTACAAAACGTGCACGGTAGGCTTTCCAATTTTTGGGGCGTCCAGGAGGTGCAGGTTTGATCAATTGACGGGCTGACTCTGTATATCGTACCTGTTCAAACAGCAGGCTCAGTTTTGAGGAGTCAAATCCATGTTTAACACTCATCTGTGCAATGAAATCCTGCACATCTTGTCGCTCATTAAAATGCGCAGCATCCTGTTTTTTTTGTTCTGTGACGATCGGTGTTTTCTTTTTTTTCACATGCGTGGCAGCATGTACAGGATACGAGATGGCAGAGAGTAATGTGGCCGCGCAAATGGCTGACAGCAGGGGGCGTGACAATGAGATCAAAATACGTAAAAGAATTAGCGGCATTGAGCCAGCAAGGTTTTTAAACGCCGGACCAGCATACTTTCCGGGACTGTAGTTTTTCCGTAACGCGCCGCACTGTACAAGCTGAGAAACTGTTGTGCCGCTATGTATTCATGTGCCGGTAGGACCGCTTTTAAGCGTTGCATATACGCATGCGGCCCTTCATCAATGGCTCTGGCTGCGGTGTGTTTTGCCATTTTCTTGCAGAACGAAAAGTATACTCTATCCAATGGTGAAAACGTCAACTTGTTACGCATTAAAGGTAGTGCAATCAAGCTGAGTACAGTAGCTCCACAGATAAAAAACAGTAAGCTGATTTTTGCCCAGTCGATGTCTTGTATACCAAGTGAGCCGAGCAGGCTCTTTTGCGTTTTCTGGTTGTAATTCAACACCCACTGGTTCCAGTGATTATTGATGGCACTCCATTGCATGTGTATTGCTTTTAGCCATGTATTTTCACCCAATGCCAGTTGCATCAGACCTGCAATTCCTCGTTTTGGTATTGCTGTTCCAATATTTTGCATAACACGTTCGGGGGCGACGGCAGCCGTTGGGTCGACTCTGATCCAGCCTTTTCCTTTAAGCCATACTTCTGCCCAGGCATGTGCATCTGACTGACGTATTTCCCATTGATTGTCGACGGTATTTTTAGTTCCACCTTGATAGCCAGTGACAACGCGTGCGGGGATGTCTGCTGCGCGCATCAAAATCACAAAGGCACTGGCATAATGCTCACAAAATCCGGCACGCGACTGGAACAGAAAATCATCAACACTGTTGACTCCCAGGACGGGTGGTTCCAATGTGTATGTGAACTGCTCACGGCGGAAAAATTGTAATACCTGATTAATCAGTTCCTGATCATCACGGAAGCGCTGCCTTAGCTCGGCGGCCATCGTTAATGTGCGTGGATTGTAGCCGGGTGGAATGTCCAGTGAGTCGCTGACATCCATCAGGCTTAAGTGTTGCTCCAGGCGATATACGGGGGCCGAATTGACCTGATATCGCAGACGTTGATCCACGACCTCCGTATTGCGCAATTCCATTTGCGTATTCAGGCTGGCTTTGCCGTTGCTGTCGAGTAGTGGTGGTGCAGTGGCAAGATCGAGCGCAAATAACCAGCGTTGTCGAGTGGGTTCAAGAATGATTTCCTGATGAAATTGAGTTCCGGTAAATTCGGCACTATCAGACTTTGCTGCTGAAGATGGTTTGCCTCGTGTCCATGTTCTGCCATCGAACTGGTTCATGATCAGCCCACGCCAGTACATCTGCGATTTATCAGGTGTCTGCTGATCAAACTTGACCCGAAAAGCAATGTCTTCGGATAATGCGAGTTCACCGATCATCCCTGGCGTCATTGAGTCGGACAGCCCGGTACGTCCGGTTTGAGCATCGCCGGGCAGCCCCCACAGCGGACCTTGTATGCGAGGGAACAGAAAAAAAGAAACGATGGTCAGCGGAATTGCCATTGCCAAAATGGACGCGCCGAGTTTTAGTCTTTGTGCCAGACTGGGTACCAGATTTGTGTATTGAAATGAGAGCTGCGCAGTTAACAACAAACTAAGTGCCAGCAGCGTCATCATCGCAGCACCAATGGTTTGCTGATAAAAGAAACTCGTCAGCAATAAGAAAAAACTCAGAAAAATGACGACAAATAAATCACGTTTTGCATGCATCTCCAGCAATTTGCAAGTCAGCAGTAACACGAGCATCGTGACGCCTGCTTCTTTGCCAAAAAAGGTCTTATGCGTCAGATAAACGCCACCCATCATGATGGTCGAAACTGGTAAAAGAATCCATGACGGCGGTAGTCGTTTGCCGTTCAGTGTCAGCCAGCCGCGCCATACCAATAACATCGCACAGCCGATATTGACCCACCAGCTGACATGTCCTGCATGCGGTATCAATACCAGCAGACAGGCTGTCAATAGCAGTAAGGTATCGGCTTTGTCGCGGGAAAGTACCGGAGATATCAATCGCTTCATCGTGATCCACCTTCAAAGAGTGCGAGCGCGCGCAGGCAGGCATCTTGATGTGCAGGACCTTGTGAGGGGGCATATTCTGTGGCGCCGAGGCGAAAGCCATAAGGAATGGCTAGCCTTTCGGCTTCGATAATCCAGCTTGTCATACGGGATAATTTATCTTCCTGATCCATATATTTGGGCAGCGCTGAAAAATCCAGCACCACGTCACTGCCAGAACCACCTGCAAATTGTTTAGTGACCAGTTGCCCACCTGCTAATAAGTCAATACGGGCAATTTGTTTCCATGCCAGATGCTTAAGTTGGTCGCCAGCCTGATATGCACGGACGCCGGCAAAATCTTCGTCTCCCGCATGACCTTGTACGTCATTGCTTGCTATTCCGGAGACCGGCAGAGGAGGAGCGTTTTCCTCTGGTCTGGGATAAATCAGCGCTTGAGAATCCGGTAGCCACGTGCTCCATGCTCTTAATAATCCCAGTGGAAACCAGGTTTCTATCTTCACACGAGGTATCGCTTGCATTCCGCGTTTGCTGGTCGGATAACTGAGTTGAACCGATGTCTGACTCATGGGAGCGATATCCAGAGATTTGCTGACAGCACCTTTGTCAGTAAAGCTGATCCAGATGGCATAGCGCTGGTGGGCTCTACGGTTAATCAGAAATAGCGTGTACTGCGTATCTTCACCTGCAAACACAGACTGAGCCGGGCCTGCCAGTAAATGCAGATAGGCCAGATTACGAAAGCCCAGAAATGCGTTCACCACGGCAATTGCAGTCAATACAAACGTCAGCGCGAAGCCAAGACTGAGACTATAGTTCGTTGATGATAAAAACAGGATGATCAACAACAATACGAACATCCAGCCAGCTTTGCTGGGCAGGGTAAACACACGCCGCTGCTTGAGAAAGACTTCACCGTTTTCCGGTTTGTGTTCAAGAAAAACCAGCTTGCGCCATTTTGTATGTAAAGACTTCAACATAAGTGAATGCCGTTATCAGTTCAGACACGAACCTGTTTCATCAGTTGTGTCAGCAATTCGGCGCTGGCACCTGCTTTTCCGCCCAATGACTTTAGTGGACGCAAACGATGACTGACGACGGGAATCAAAACGGCCTGTACGTCTTCAGGCAAAACATGATCACGCCCTTCCAGTGCCGCCCAGGCGCGTGCGGCTTGCAGCAGGGCAATAGATGCGCGTGGACTCATCCCCTCGGCAAACAAGTCACCCTGACGTGTTGCCTGAGCCAGAGCCTGCACATAATCAATCAGTGAGCTTGATGCATGAATCTGTTTCAATGCCTGTTGAGCGATCAGTAACTCTTCGGCCTTCATGACAGCAGGCAAATGTGTCAACAGACTGCGCCGGTCCTCACCCATCAGTAATGCACGCTCCGCACTGGCATCTGGATAACCAAGCGACAAACACATCAAAAAGCGATCGAGTTGTGATTCTGGCAGGGCAAATGTACCTACCTGATGAGCAGGATTTTGCGTCGCGATGACAAAAAATGGCGCAGGCAGGCTGCGAGTTTGTCCTTCGACGGATACCTGTCGTTCTTCCATCGCTTCGAGCAGGGACGATTGTGTTTTAGGCGTGGCACGATTGATTTCATCTGCCAGTAAAACCTGAGAAAAAACAGGGCCGGGATGAAAAATAAACTGATTTTTTTCACGATCAAAAATAGAAATCCCCACCACATCTGCGGGTAACAGATCGCTGGTAAATTGCAGGCGATTAAAGCGTAATCCTAAGGAAATTGCCAATGCGTGTGCCAACGTTGTTTTCCCTACGCCAGGCAAGTCTTCGATCAGCAAGTGACCACCGGCCAACAGGCAGGATAGTGCCTGACGTATTTGAAGTTCTTTGCCAATGATGATCCGATTGACTTGCTGAGCGGCTTTGTGCAGTTTGGAAAACATGTTTCTTCTCAAAAAAAATCCAACACCCAGTGTAAACGGAAATATCAAATAATGTTGCGCTGCATTTAACAGAGGCAACAGATGCTGGCAATCGAAGTCAGCGATTTGCAAATTTGGTCAAATAAGACGAAACTGGAGTTCAGACTAAAAAAAGACCGCACATGACTACCGCGTATTACACCCATGCAGATTGCAAGCGCCATGAAATGGGATCATGGCACCCTGAATCACCGCAGCGCCTACAGGCAATTGAAGATCAACTGATTGCCAGCCGAATCAGCCCCTTGCTGGACCATCGTGAAGCGCCGCAGGCGCAGGAACAAGACCTTGCCAGAGTGCATACGGCAGATGCCATTTACCGGATTCGTGAAAACTGTCCTTCTGAACGCTCTGAGTACAGCCATTTTCCTCTGGATGCGGATACTTCCCTGAATGCTTATACATGGCGCGCATCTTTGCGTGCCGCTGGTGCAGCGATTGCAGCAACAGATGCCGTGATTGATGGTGAAGTGGAAAACGCTTTTTGCGCCATTCGCCCACCGGGTCATCATGCGACACCAAAAGAGTCCATGGGATTTTGTATGTTTAATAATGTCGCAATTGCCGTTAAGCATGCACTGGAGGTTCGTGGATTGAAGCGTGTGGCGATTGTGGATTTTGATGTTCATCATGGCAATGGCACCGAAGAAGCGTTCCGGAATGATCCAAGGGTATGCATGGTGAGTTTTTTTCAACATCCATATTATCCTTACAGCGGAACAGAGTTGCCAGCAACGAATATGGTCAACGTACCTGTTCCGGCACATAGCGCTGGGGATGTGATACGCGAGATTGTGACCAAACAATGGTTACCCGCCTTACGCGCATTTCAGCCTGAAATGATCTTTATTTCAGCAGGATTTGATGCGCATCGTGAAGACGATATGGGACAAATGGGACTGGTAGAAGCTGACTACGCCTGGATAACGCGGCAGATGATGGACATTGCGAAAGAATATGCTCACGGGCGGATTGTCAGTTGCCTTGAAGGTGGCTACAACCTGTCAGCGCTGGGTCGTAGCGTGGTGGCACATATCAAAGCACTGGCCGAGCTGGAGTAGAACTGATCCGGAGAGAGGGTATGCCTTAATTGCGGGATACCCTCTGCCAAACTAAGTTCAGTAATGATTCGACAGTGATTCGATAATGTTCGACGATGACGACCGGTTCCATTGTCAGTCAATGGCAAGTGCCCTTGCCTTTGTCTGTAAAATGCTGTCCCGGAATGGGAAGAAATTCCCAGTCGTAGGATTGCTCATGCAGCCGTAGTTTCAGTACACCGTGCGTTGAGTTGTCGCGGATTTCTGTCGACATGCGCGGCAAAAACATCGGTGTCAATCTGGCACCACCAGTTCCTACCACGAAACTGCGTATGCCATTTCTGTCATCGCGCTCACCGTTTTCATCCAAAGGTACAAAACGTTCGTAATCGTGATCATGCGCCGCCAACACCAGATCGGCTTTTGCTGCTACCAGCATTTTCCACGCTACCTGCATCTGCTGATTGTTGCCGTGTCCACCAGAACTGAATACAGGGTGATGCCAGAACGCCAGCGTGCAGCGGGATTTTTTTTCTGCCAGTTCCTGCTGTAGCCATTCCATCTGTTTTTGCATGGATTGCGGATCCAGATTGCTATTGAGTGAAATGATTTTCCAGCGGCCTGCCTGAGTGGCGTAATAACCGCGTCGCTCTGGTCCGGCAATGTCAGAGAAATAATTAAAATAACCCAACGCTTTAGGCATCCCGTATTCATGATTGCCAGGAGCAGGCAATGTTTTATTTTTAAAGCGTCCCCAGGTCGGTTCGTAACAGTTGCTGAATTCTTCGGGCTTGCCTATAGGGTAAGTGTGGTCACCTAATGTGATCACGAGCGCATTCGGCTCATTCGCTAATTGACTCAAAATCAAGTCAGATGTACGTGCTGCCATACTCTCTGCAGCAGGTTTTTTCTTGCAGTCTGCAATATCCCCAGCTGCATAGATGGTGATGCTGGCGCGGACGGAGTTTTTTTGATTTCCTTTTTTTGATCCAGGAGTCGGGTTTGCTGCATGAGCGATAACAGACGACAACGCAAGTGGCAACAGCAGTGAAAATGACAAACGGGACAAACAGGACAAACGGGACAAACAGGACAAACGGGGCAAACGCATAGGTAATTCCGGACACCGGCCAGCGGTAGTGAAAAGGATAAAGCGCGTATTTTACCTGTTCAATCCTTACTGCTGTGCGCTGCTGCGAAGTGCGGTCGATAGGCACAAAAAAACACCTCTTACCAATTTGCGGGATAAGAGGTGTTTTGTAGCGAATTCTGCGTTACAGCAGAAAAAGCAGCGCTAAGCCAGCATCAGATCTTGCCGCTGAATGTCACGAAGAACTGGCGTGGTGCGCCAGTCAGCAGTGTTTGAGCAGTGCCAGTCGGGTCAGATGTTTGGAAGCCATTAGAGCCGATGGTGCTGAAATATTGCTTATTGAGCAGATTTTCTACGTTGAGCTGAACGGAGAAATCTTTGATACCAGCCAGATTTTTCTGTTTATAACCAGTTGACAGGTTCATTACCCAGTATGCAGGCACACTGGCGTCATTGGTGTAAGTGTAGAAACGCTTGTCTGTGTATTTCGCACCGACGCGGCCAAACCACTCTGCTGTTTCATATGATAATTCGGTCTTGAACATCAGTTTTGGTGAGTCTACAACCTGTTTTCCAGAAATAGCAACCAGCGTATTTCCATCTTTATAGTTGGATTTATACTGAGAATCGTTATAGGTCAGAGAATTAAACAATGACCAGTCTTTGGCCAATGTCCACATCGCCGCTGTTTCGATGCCTTTTGTCTCAACCTGGCCAACGTTCACAAATGTGCTTGGGCAGCCAACGATACCAGCGCAAGTTGCTACCGCCATCAGACGGTCATCAAAGCGTGTGAAGTAAGCGGCAACAGAACCCACCAGATTATTAGTCTTGAAGCGATACCCGGCGTCGACAGTTTTGGAGGTTTCTGGCTTGATAGTACCAGCGCTCAGGTTAAATGCCGTTTGTGTCTGGGAGAATGGTCCGCTCACGCCTGGTTGATAGGCGCGCATATTTTCCGAAAAACTCAGGAACAACTCATCCGATTTGGTCAAAGCGTAGTTCAGACCCAGTTGTGGCAGAAAACTCTTCGACGCAGTCAGATCACCGGCAGCGCGAGTACCGATTACGTTGACAGCATTGATTTTAACGTTCGGCGATTTGAAACCAACATTCAGCTTCAGCCGATCTGCCATCAGGGACACGGTATCTTGTGCATAAAACTGAGTGGTAGTGGTCGTGAAGTTTTGTTTGAAACCAGTTGAGGTTGGGTTTGTCAGGAAATAATTAGTATCCTGACCGCCAGTGGCATCATAAAAATTACGTGTCAGCGTGTGCAGGCTGCTCTCTGCCCAGAAGCCGCCATTGAATGTGTGTTTTCCGAATTCTGCTGTCAGGTCGGCAATCACACCGTTGCGGCTGATCGAATATTCTGTCGTACGGATTGCGATTGGCAGACCATTCGTCGACGCCGTGTATGGCGTGTACCAGTGACCCTGACCTTCATTGCTATGATGGTAGGCCGTTGTTTTCAAAAATACGTCGTCACCAAAACGGTTGTCCAGTGTGGCGCCGAGCAGACTGTCTTTACGCAAGCCGCTGCCTTGGTAGTACGCGTCATCCAGACTATTTACTTTGCCAGTGTAGTTACCTTTAGCGGCATTCACTGCGCGCTGCCAGTCAGGTGCATAGTTATCCCAGTCGTATCCGAGGCGGTTAGCCATTTCGATTGACAAATCCTGATAGTCAACTTCTTTACGGTCTGAATAATTAAAGAACGCGGTCAGTTTACTATTGCCCAGGTTTTGCACCAGCTTGGAGTTAAAAATATCCTGATCTTGTGCGCCTGTACCTTTCCATTTTTCTGCACGTTGACGAGTCACGCTCAGATAAGCCTTGGTGCCGGAAGACAGCAAACCAGTATCAACACGCGCGAAGGTGCGATACGTTTTGTCGCTGCCAAAAGTCTGTGAGCCTGTTACGCCGAATTCATCCGT
Organism: Undibacterium sp. SXout7W; assembly: GCF_049339385.1. Classification (NCBI taxonomy): domain Bacteria; kingdom Pseudomonadati; phylum Pseudomonadota; class Betaproteobacteria; order Burkholderiales; family Oxalobacteraceae; genus Undibacterium; species Undibacterium sp. SXout7W. Next base: position 457,970 of record NZ_JBMPPF010000001.1, read on the forward strand.
AGGAGCGGAAGAGAAAAACTGTACTGTGCCACCCAGATTACTGGTCGATGCAGTACCGACCGCGCCAGCACCTTGGGACAAGGTCACACGACCAATATTTTCAGAGGAAATCGCACGGCTGATATGCAGACCATTGTTGTTACCGTAGCTCATGTCGCCGAGCGGTACATTGTCCAGCGTGAAGCCCATTTGACTCTGATTGAAACCACGTGCGCTGAAACGGGTAGACCATTCATAGGCACCGAACGGATCCGCTGACTGGAAGCTGACGCCAGGCAGTTTGTCTAGGACTTTCAGTGGGCTGCTGCCGGGTAAGGCCAGCGCCAGATCTTTTTTGGAAATGTCCTGTACCTGACGTGTATTGCCTTGGCCGAAAACAACGACGCTGACAACGTCTGCTGGGGCATCTTCCGCAAATGCGGGAGCAGCAAAAGCCTGTAATAAGATCAGATATAGCGGTGAGCGACGGAGTGTGAGTGCCATGAGTTGGTTCCTGAGTCGAGTATAAATAATGAGAAGATGTTGTGTGCCTTCGGGCGAATCCGCAGAAGTGCTATCAGTTAGCCTGATTACGTCTCTGAAGAAACGCGGAAGCAATGTGCTTTTAATGCGATGAAAAGCAGAAGTTTCCGAACGTCAACGCGGCGAAGTGTAGCCAGCCAATATGACAGGAAAGTGAATCAGGAGCCGACGATATGCTCGATACATTTCCGCAACAAAAATGTGTATATCGTCATCACGACGACATATTGTTCAGGGTTAAATGAAAGAGAAATTGCAGATTATTTTTTGACTGAAAATTATTTCATCGAAAAAAAGCGGACATACAGCGTTTGCCGTATGTCCGCGTTGTTATTCGCCCGATGCAGATAGTGGTACTTACGGCTTTTGTTTGAAGTCAAACATACCCATCAGATCGCCCAATGCAGGTCGATTCAGCGGCACATACGGATTTTTCTTATCCACGACGGGGTTCGGCAGATTGTCGCGGCTGCGTTTCGACAGTGGTGCCAGCTTCCAGTTGCGCTGGATGAATTTCAGTATTGATGCGTGATCGTAATAGGTATGATCGACATGCCCTTTTTTCGCATACGGTGACACTGCAACCAGTGGGATACGCGTGCCGTCACCGAAGAAATCAATCAATTGCACATAACCGGAATCGTAATAGCCACCGCCTTCATCGAAGGTGATCAGGATCGCGGTTTTTTTCCATAGTTCAGGATTCGCTTTAACGCGGGCGATCACGTCAGCCGCCAGCTCGTCAAAACTGGATTCCGAGGCATAACCCGGATGGCCGGACAGACTGTCATACGGTGCGATGTAAGAAACTGCAGGGAAGGATTTTTCGTCTTTTTTCACATCGACATAAAACTGATGCATATCCTGTAATTTGTTTTTATCCGGCCCGGTCATGGTTGATGTGAAGAACGACGGCGTATCGCACATGGCGCAATACTCTTTGTCCACATTCTTACCGTCATTGCGACCACCGCTATACCATTTCCAGGAAATACCGGCAGCAGTCAGCGCATCGCCGATGTGGGGAATGGTTTGTGGCGGCAGCAAAAATTTATCTGCGCCCAATGCCAGCGGTTCGCCCAGCGGCGAGAAGGCCGGGTCCATGTTATTCACCATGTAGTAGGTGTCCGGCGCGCAATTGCCCTGATTGAATGCCTGATACGGCAGTTTTTTCAGAAAGGCGTGTATACCGGCAGCGCCAGGTTGCGACAGATCGGCGCACTGAATGTAGGTGCCGCCACGGTAGCCGTCTTCGGTGTACCAGTTATTGGTATTCGGCTGTGGATCAGGGTTCTCGATCATCTTCGCAGGAGGCACCGCAGGCTTACCCTGATCGGTATAGAAGGTCACGTCACCTGTTGCCAGCGCCAAATAGTTAACGGTGGTGCCGCCCATGATCGGCTGGTGATAGTTATCGGCAATCGCGTAGTTATCAGCCAGTTTTTTGAAGGTCGGTGCATCGCCGGTGGACATATTGTAAAAGCCCATCGCAATGCCACCCTGATAGGTGCGACCTGGGGCGAAAGGAATGGGGGCGTTGCTTGGGCCAACCCCCGTCATTTCTGCGACCCAGACAAACAGGTCATTATTCCCGCCGTTAACCTGTTGCCACATCTGGAAAAAGCGATGCACCGGATCGCCGGTATGTGCGCCGTAGCTGACGTGCTTGGTAATCTGATAGGGCCCATTGGGCATGTCTGCCGGAAAACGCGCATCCGGTACATCATGACGCTGGCCGAAAGCGCCGGCAGCATACGGCTGGGGCAGGCTGGCATAAGGGGCTTTGACAGTTGGTGTCGGGGTATAGGCGGTGACATTTTCTGCTGTCTTTTGCGCTGCCAGATGGTAGTTTGGCCCTGGCGAACCATCGACCTTGACGATGCCTTTAGACCAAAGATTGGAGATGGTCTGCTTCTTTTTTGGCTGATACACGCCGTACAGATTGTCAAACGTCCGGTTCTCACCTACCAATACAATCACATGCTCAATCGGCGTGGTGGTGGCAGTCTGGGCATAGCTACCGTGGGCGTACAAAGCGCTGAGTATAAGCGCTGACAGGGGGATTTTTTTCATCATGGGTCAGATATGGTTGAATGAGAGAGCGTGGAGCGGCTATCGCCCCAGCTTAAGATGAATGTCGTAAAAAAGCTGTCAACAATTCCGTGTCATCAAAGATGCCCACAATGAACCGTCAATGTAGCAAGATATTCACGGTAAACAGCAGGACAAAAATCAGAGCAAAGCGTAGGGCAGACGAATGCTAGCCGGTGATGCTAGCAGCGGCAGATGACGTTAATGTGACAAGGGCGGAGCGTATGTGCCAGTGATGGATAATGTGAGGAAGACTACTAGATCTTGAATCTGCTTCTTTATTGTCGAGTGCATCGCAGGAAGCGCGTTGCACGCTTCCTGCTGTTGAGCTGTTGACCAGATGCCTGCGCTTATACTGAGTTACAGCTGAGTATGGCGCAGCCGTAGTGCATTACTGATGACGGACACTGAGCTGAGACTCATCGCTGCGCTGGCGATCATCGGACTCAGCAAAATACCAAACCAGGGGAACAGAATACCAGCGGCGATGGGGACGCCGATGAAGTTATAGACAAACGCAAAAAACAGATTCTGGCGAATATTTTTCATCGTATTCTGGCTCAGACTGCGCGCTTTGGCGATGCCGCGCAAATCGCCCTTGACCAATACCAAGTGAGCACTGTTCATGGCGACATCAGTACCTGTGCCCATGGCGATACCGACACTCGCTTGCGCCAGTGCTGGTGCATCGTTAATGCCGTCGCCAGCCATTGCTACTTGATGACCCTGTTCTTGCAATTGCTGCACAAAGCGGAATTTATCTTCAGGCATCACGTCGGCATGTACTTCATCGACACCGAGCTGGCTGGCGATCGCCTGAGCAGTTTGTGCATTGTCGCCAGTCATGACGATCACACGTATGCCTTGCTGCTGTAATTGCTGTATGGCTTGCTGGGTGCCTGCCTTGATGCTGTCGGCGACACTGAACAGGGCAACTGCCTTGTGTCCGACAGCCATCAACATCACTGTATGACCACGTTGCTGAAGAGCTTGAATCTGAGGCTGAAATTCGGTCAGCGCAATGCCTTGTTCACTGAGGAAGCCGGGTTTGCCAAGTAGCAGAATTTCACCTTGTTGGCTCAGCGCCGAGACACCTTTACCGGTGACGGCGATAAAGTTGCTGATGCTGGCTGTCACGGCCTGTTGCTGCCGTGCATAGTTGACGATTGCCTGTGCTAATGGGTGTTCGCTGTTTTGTTCCAGTGCCAGTGCCAGTCCGAGTAACGCTAGGCGATCTTCACCGCCGGCAGGAATCATTTCCTGCAGCGATGGCTTACCTTCAGTCAGTGTGCCGGTTTTATCGATGACCAGCGTATCAATTTTTTCTAAACGCTCCAATGCTTCTGCGTCCTTGATCAGCACGCCTTCGCGGGCGCCGCGACCAATACCGACGGTGACCGAGATCGGTGTTGCCAAGCCGAGTGCGCAGGGGCAGGCGATGATGAGTACAGATACTGCTGCCATCAGACCGTTCGCCAGTCCCGGTGTGGGTCCCCACAACGCCCAGACCGCAAAGGCAAGAAAGGCGATGCCAATGACGGTGGGTACAAACCAACCGGAGACTTTGTCCGCGAGTTTCTGAATCGGTGCCCGCGAACGGCTAGCCTGATTCACCAACGAGATGATTCTGGCCAGCAGCGTATCGCTGCCGATCCGCTCGGCGCGCATGGTGAAACTGCCTTGCTGATTCATGGTGCCGGCACTGAGTTGGTCACCCGGTTGCTTGGCAACTGGCACAGGCTCGCCGGTAATCATGGATTCATCGACATAAGAGTTACCAACTTCCAATACCCCATCGACCGGAATATGTGCACCCGGCTTCACCCGCAACATGTCGCCCATTTGTACGCTTGCCAGCGCGACCTCCTGCTCGACGCCATCAATCGCCACACGTATTGCCGTTGCCGGCGTCAGCGACAGCAGGGCTTTGATTGCGGTGTTAGTTTGGGAGCGCGCGCGCAGTTCCAGCACTTGTCCCAGCAGCACCAGACTGATGATGACTGCTGCCGCTTCGAAATACAGCGGCGCCATGCCGTGCATCTTGAAGGCATCCGGAAGGCTGTCCGGTATCAGTAAAGCGACCAGACTGAACAGATAGGCGGCTGCGGTGCCGACGCCGATCAGACTGAACATATTCAGATTACCGCTTTTAAAAGAAGCCAGTGCGCGGTCGAAAAATGGCCTTCCCAGCCATAACACCACCGGCGTTGCCAGTAGAAACTGTAACCAGTTAAACGCTGTCATTCCCAGCATATTGTGGAGCGATACACCTGGCAGCATATCGCCCATGGTCATCAGCAACAAAGGCAGACTCAGCACGATGCTGATTTTGAAGCGCCGCAGCATATCATCGAGTTCGCTGCTGTCTTCATGCATCGATGCTTCTTTTGGTTCCAGCGCCATGCCGCAGATCGGGCAAATGCCGGGGCCGACTTGCTCAATTTGCGGATCCATCGGGCAGGTATAGATCGCATCTTTGGCCGCGGGCGGCGGCGCAGGGCGCTTGTCTGGTTCCAGATAGATAGCGGGATCGGCACTGAATTTTTTGACGCAATGGGCAGAGCAGAAATAATAGCGTGTACCGTTGTGCAGATGCTGGTGCGGTGTCGTCTCGTTGACGGTCATGCCACAGACCGGATCCAGATGCTGACCCGCCGGATCGTGCAGCATCGCACTGGTTTCGGCATGTCCGCCACAACAGGATGCTGCTGGTGATGTTGGCTTACGGTGGATTTCCTTGACCGCTGTTGTCACCGGTGCTGCTGTGGTTGCGGCTATCGACGATGCTGTCGGGGTTTGGGATGTTGTCGCGATGCTTCCTATGCCGATGACTGGTTTGGCCCGTACATAGTTTTGTGGCGCAAGATTGAATTTGGTCACGCAGGACTGGCTGCAAAAATAATATGCCACACCCTGAAAGCGCGCAGTTTTTTCATCATTCTTGCTCACCTGCATGCCGCACACCGGATCGGTGTATTTTTTTTCGCTATATTTGTCGCTATTGGCTGTCGGTATCGACGAAGGAGTCGCTTGCGATGTCGCTGAACAGCAACTACCTGTGTGCTCGTGTGTCATGAAAATCTCCCTGGGTGAAGGATGACGGTAATGTTTTATGTATCATAGACCCTGTACCCAAGAACAGAGTCAAGGATTTTTATCATGTCTGAAGACAGGCAATATACCATCGGCCAACTGGCGAAAGCGGCTGGTGTCGGCATTGAAACGATACGCTACTACCAACGACGCGAATTATTGCCGGTGCCGAAGGTGAGCAGCGGTTTTCGTACCTATCCGGCAGCCCTGACGGAACGGATACGCTTTATCAAACGGGCGCAGGAACTGGGATTTACGTTGGAAGAAATTGGCAATCTGTTGCTGCTGGAAGACAGTGATGATCGCAAGGCGATACGGCATGTAGCGCAGGAACGTCTGACGCAGGTGCGTTCTAAACTGGTGGATTTACACCGTATGGAGAGTATGTTGTCGCATTTGATTCATGCCTGTGAATCGGCATCGACACAGGTGCAGTGTCCGATTATTCAAGCATTAGGTCAGGAGGTGGAGTCAGGAGCACCAGCGGTATGCCACGCGGCAGACCGGCTGGCTTGATAGTAGTCATTAGTGATCATGATGAGTAGTCATGATCACTAATCAACTTGCCGGATAGATTGCACATAAACGCCAAGCGTGGCGTGGGCGTTTCAAGTCTGCATTTCCGGTATTGACGAATTACATGAACGGATAATCGGTATAGCCTTTTTCTTCGCCGCCGTAGAAGGTGTTGCGATCAGCCTTATTCAGACTCGCGCCTGCTGCAAAGCGCTCCACCAGATCGGGATTTGCAATATAAGAGCGACCAAATGCGACGCTATCAGACAAACCACTGGCAATCAGCTCTTCTGCTTCGGCTGCAGAATAGCCGCCACAGCAAATCAGCGTGCCTTTGAATGTCGCGCGCAATTGTTCACGGAACGCTTGCGTCAGTTCCGGGCCGCCTGCCCAGTCTGGTTCTGCGATGTGAATGTAAGCGATACCGCGTTCATTGAATGCTTTCGCCAGATACAGTGCCATCGCATCGGCCTCAGTATCGGCAATACCATGCGCCACAAAATTAGGTGACAGGCGCACACCAACGCGATCCGCGCCGATTTCAGCAATCGCAGCATCGACTACTTCTATCGTCAGACGGGCACGGTTTTCGAGGCTGCCACCGTAGGCATCAGTACGCACATTGCTATTGGTCGACATAAATTGTTGCAACAGGTAGCCGTTGGCGGCATGGACTTCGACCAGATCAAAGCCAGCACGTTTTGCACGACGTGTCGCCTGACGGTATTGCTCTACGATTCCGGGTAATTCTTCGATGGACAAGGCGCGCGGTTCAGATGTCTGTACATTGGCTGGAGTGCCATCTTCCTGCACGACAAAACATTGGCTGTTGGCAGCGGTGATCGCGGAAGCAGAAACAGGCGCGGCACCATTTTCTTGCAATAAAGTATGAGAAATGCGGCCGACATGCCATAGCTGAATGGCGATCCGCCCCCCTTTTTCATGTACTGCATCAACGACATTTTTCCATCCTGCTTCCTGTGCATCAGTGTAGATGCCAGGAGTCCAGGCATAACCTTGTCCCTGGCGAGAAATCTGGCTGGCTTCTGTGACAATCAACCCGGCGCTGGCGCGTTGAGAATAATATTCAACGTTCAGTGCACGTGGAATGTCACCGGGTTGGCCAGCGCGGGAACGTGTCAAAGGTGCCATGACAACACGATTTTTCAGGCTGATGCTGCCGGCTTGAACAGGGGATAAGAGATGTTTCAGCATGTGTTTCTTTCAATTAAATTAGACCGGTCGTCTAGTCTTTGTTTCAAAAAAATGGGCGGCAGCCCATGTCTTGTTTTCCTGTATAGCGTCAGCATGATTGCTATTGCTATTGCTATTGCTATTGCTATTGCTATTGCTATTGCTGCTTTACTGTATTCTTTTGTTGAAATAATGATTTTCAATTCAACTACTTATTTCGATTATCGATTTCGTGGCGGCAGATCATGACGAGCCGCTCACGTAAGTCCTGACAAACTCAGATGAGTAACATCATTTCGGTCTGTCGATAAGCCAGATCCATAGATCGCAAATCGCGATTCACCTTGGACAGTAAGGACGCACCAACCCACATGCCGTACAGGGACTCCGCCAAAGTTTGCGGCTCAATGGTGGTAGCAATGCTTTGTTCTTGCTGTCCTTGTCGTATTAAGTCGGCTATCTGTAACGTAATCCTGCTCATTCCGTGAGAAAGAGCAAGGCGCATCGGCTCAGACAGATCGGCGACTTCAGCTGCTAACTTCACCGCCAGACAGGTTCCGTAGCAGTTGCTATGTGCAGCAGCTTTCTGCCATTGTCGAAAATATGTCAGTAGGCGCTCACGTGCAGACAATGCATCATGTTCAAACAGCGATTTCGATTGCTCACAATACAGACTGAAATAACGCTCTAACATTGCCACGCCAAAACCTTCCTTCGACTGGAAGTAATGGTAAAACGATCCTTTTGGCACTTCCGCCGCAGTCAGGATTTCGCTGAGTCCAATAGCGCTGAAACCCCGGCTCAATATCAGTTGCTGCCCGATCGCCAGTATGCGTTCGCGCGTATCCTGATGGCATGTGTTGGTTAATTCTGTCTTGTTCATTGTTTGATTATATTAGACCGGTCGTCTAGAAAACAAGAGTATTTTTAAAAATGGATCAATCTGAGTGCCCATCGTCCCAATGTAACATTCTTGTAACAATTACTGTTGAGGGCGTCTGAATTATGAGAAAATCAGCATTTCCGACTAGAGATACTATGTCGTTTCATTTATTTATTGTTTTTTACATATGACATGGGCCGCTGGTCTTTTTTAAAAGAAAGTGCTTTTTTCGCAGACGAACATTCCGATAGTAAGTTGAATGTGTTACGCGTCATGTTGTTGTCGGGATTTTTTCTCGAAATGGTGATTGCTTTGCATAGCACAGCATTAGCGTGGTCAGTGAACGCTTACCCTGTGTTAGCGGTGATGTCTCTGTTGTGCTCCTTGTTGCTGACAGGTGTCTATTATTCTTCTGTCAAATCGCGTTTTAGCGCTGCAACCCTGATTCTCTGTGTGTATATGGCTGCCTGGTCTGTTGATCAGTTATCCGCTCAAGACCATAGCGCAAGATTCGGTTTTCTCTTCATTGGTATTGCCCCTGTCATAGCGAGACTGTTCTGGGGGATGCGGTCAGCATTTGCACTGATCTCATTGAATATCATTCTTTTTATATTGTTGCTGACGGGCAAATCCCAGTGGCACCCTCAGGCAATGGTCACTGATTCTGTAACAGAGCCTTTGTATCTCCAGACGCTGATGTTCCTGTTTTTTAATATCTGTGTTCCTTTGACCATGTTCTGGGTTTTTTCTGCATTTGATAAAGCGGCACTGCGTATCAGGCAGGCAAATCAGGCGCTGGAAATCAGCCATGGTCAGTATCAGGAGATATTTCAGAATGCCGGTAGTGCAATTCTGTTGACAGATGCTGCCGGTAAGATTTTGCAGGCAAATCATCTGGCAGATATTTTGTTGGGGCGAGATAAAAATCCGGACGATGATCACACTTTATTCGAATGGCTGTCACTCGATAATAGTGTGCGCCTGAAACCCAGTGGCGCTGACGAATCGGCCAGTATGCGCATGTCCGCCTACCGCAATCGTGACGGAAAAATGGTGGCGGTCGAAAATATTTCCCAGACGTCGAACGATCATTATATTGTTGCTTTACGTGATGTATCGGGTTTGCACTCCATGCACAATGCATTGCAACTGAGTCTTGAGCGCGAAGGTTATCTCAGCAGTCATGATCCGCTGACCAATTTACCCAACCGCGACATGTTACGCGCCCATTTGGAAAGCATTCTCTCCGACCCTGATAATAATAAACTCACTGCACTGGTTTCCTTTCGCTTAAACAGTATACGACATGCGAATCAGCAGTTCGGCACCTACATGGGTGATGTATTGTTGCGTCGTTTTGCAGAAGAACTGAAGCGCGCCTTACCAGGAAATTGTTTTTGCGCGAGACTGCGTAGTATCGTTTTTTCATTTGTCGTCGATCATGCGCGTACACCAGGTGAAATTATCAAACTGGTAGAAAGAATACGTTTGGCATTACCGAAAGAAATTGAAATTAATGGCGAAAGTGTCCTGGTCCATTTTTCTGCTGGTATCGCGTTGATCCGACCAGAGGATTTGTTGGCAGATGATTTAATTCGCCGCAGCGAGGTAGCGCTTGATACTGCCCGTCGTTCCAGCGATCAGAGCGTAACCTTATTTGATGAAGATGATGCATTGCAGATCCGGCGCAGTGTGGAAATTGAAGTCGGTATCGTGAATGGTTTAAAGCAAAATGAATTTCGTTTGCTATATCAGCCCAAAGTGAATTATTGCGGCGATATCGCAGGCATGGAAGCTTTATTGCGCTGGAAATCGGCCAGTCTCGGTCATGTCCCTCCGAGTGAATTCATTCCTATTGCTGAGCGAGCCGGCCTGATCAGGCATATCAGCGATTTTGTTCTGGAGCAGACGTGCGCGCAAATTCGGCGCTGGCTTGATCAATTTGGTCGCTGCCCGACGATTGCTATCAATTTGTCTGCCAGCGATATTGCGAGAACAGATTTGCTTCAACTCATAGAACGGAATTGCCAGCGTTATCAGATCGCGCCTCATTTTCTGGAGTTTGAAATCACTGAAACAGGCCTCACTGCCAATGAAAGTTTGTCGATAGAGCATCTCGATGTGCTCAAGGCACGTGGATTTGGCATTGCAATTGATGATTTCGGCACCGGCTATTCATCGTTATCTAAACTCAGTCATTTTCCGGCGCATAGCGTCAAGATTGATCGTTCATTTGTGGCACAGATTGGTTACAACCAGAAGAGCGAGATGATTATCAAAGCGATCGTGTCGTTGGCAAATATTCTTTCCTGCACTACGGTCGCCGAAGGTGTGGAAAATGAAAGCCAAGAAGCCTTTTTGCAAGACGTTGGTTGCGAGTATTTTCAGGGCTATTATTACTATCGGCCAATAGAACCAGATGCAGTGGAACAATTACTGTTTCATACCGATGAGCATGCTGACTCATCAACACAATAACAATGGCATAACATTATCGCCGCGACGCAATTGCTCAACTATGCAGTAGCAACACCGCAGGCCGACAGCGCGTTTCAATAAAATTCCTTCATCGCCCGACAATCGTGATGACTCGTGAAATCGCCAATACAATTCCAGACTCGTTTTCTTCATACTGTATTTGCACGGCATCTTCTTATCTTACCGTATTCAAGCTTGCCGTAAACCATTTTTCACCTTGAATATTTGTGTTAAAAATGAGTTGGAAAAATGAAACATTTTTCTCACCACAGTTTGAAAATTTCAACTACACTAAAGTCGTAGTGTGCTGAGCAGCGAAGGTTTTTAGCGCTTATTCAGCCCGGTTCGGTATTGCAAGTTCACTGCTTTCCAAGGAGGTCAGGATGAATATCTTCGACAACTACGCCGCGCGTTACGAACGTACCCGCGAAGAAGAATACTCAATGCAAGAGTATCTGGAATTGTGCAAAAAAGATCATCTGCTCTATGCGTCTGCTGCGGAAAGAATGTTGGCAGCCATCGGTGAGCCTGAGTTGCTGGATACCCGACACGACCCACGCCTATCGCGAATTTTTTCCAATAAAGTGATTAAAATTTACCCTGCGTTCCGGGAATTTTATGGAATGGAAGAAGCGATAGAACAGGTGGTTTCTTATTTCCGCCACGCAGCGCAAGGGCTGGAAGAGCGCAAGCAAATATTGTATTTACTTGGCCCTGTTGGCGGTGGCAAATCATCCATCGCTGAAAAACTCAAAGCCCTGATGGAGCGGGTGCCTTTTTATTGCATCAAGGGTTCCCCTGTGAATGAATCGCCACTGGGTTTGTTTAACGAGGAAGAAGATGGTGTGATTCTCGAAGAAGATTTTGGGATTCCTCGTCGCTATCTGAAAACCATTCCAAGCCCTTGGGCAGTAAAACGCCTGCATGAATTTAATGGCGACATCAATCAGTTTCGTGTCGTTCGCCGCTATCCTTCGGTCTTGAAACAAGTTGCTGTATCGAAAACAGAGCCAGGTGACGAAAACAATCAGGATATTTCGTCGCTGGTAGGTAAAGTCGATATACGAAAACTCGAAGATTATGCGCAAGATGATCCTGATGCTTACAGTTATTCGGGGGGACTGTGTCTGTCGAATCAGGGGTTGATGGAATTTGTCGAAATGTTCAAGGCACCGATTAAAGTGCTACATCCCTTACTGACAGCAACTCAGGAAGGAAACTTTAAAGGAACCGAAGGCTTTGGTGCAATTCCCTTTGAAGGAATTGTGCTGGCGCATTCAAACGAATCAGAATGGAAAGCCTTCAGGAATAATAAAAACAATGAAGCATTTCTGGATCGTATTTACATTGTCAAAGTACCTTATTGCCTGAGGGTGACTGACGAAATCAAGATTTATGAAAAACTGGTTCGTACTTCATCATTGGCACATGCACCTTGCGCACCGGGAACCTTGAAAATGATGGCGCAATTTGCTGTCCTGTCGCGCCTGAAAGAGCCTGAAAATTCCAGTATCTACAGCAAGATGCAGGTCTATGACGGAGAAAATCTGAAGGATACTGATCCCAAAGCGAAATCGAGGCAGGAGTACGCCGACTATGCGGGGGTGGATGAGGGCATGAATGGTTTATCCACCCGGTTTGCGTTCAAGATTTTATCGAAGGTATTTAATTTCGATAACACCGAGATTGCAGCGAATCCTGTGCATTTACTATATGTATTGGAGCAGCAGATAGAACGTGAGCAATTTGCACCAGAAACAGAGCAGAAATACGTGTCGTATCTGAAAGAATATCTTGCTCAACGGTATGCCGAATTTATCGGCAAAGAAATTCAGACCGCCTATCTGGAAAGTTATTCTGAATATGGTCAGAATATCTTTGATCGTTATGTCACATTTGCTGATTTCTGGATACAGGATCAGGAATTCCGTGATCCTGATACCGGTGAAAGTTTTGATAGAGATGCACTCAATAATGAGCTGGAAAAAATAGAAAAACCGGCAGGTATTTCTAATCCTAAGGATTTCCGTAATGAAATCGTTAATTTTGTCTTGAGAGCCAGAGCGCAGAATGCCGGGAAAAATCCAGCGTGGACCAGTTATGAAAAATTGCGCACGGTCATTGAGAAAAAAATGTTTTCGAATACGGAAGAATTGTTGCCAGTGATTTCTTTCAATGCAAAAGCCAGTGCTGACGATTCGAATAAACATCAGGAATTTGTGGAACGTATGGTTGCCAAAGGTTATACCGCAAAGCAAGTCAGGTTGCTGTGTGAATGGTATTTGCGCGTCAGAAAATCGTCCTGACGTTACGATATATTGCCGTATGAAAGACAGCGCAGATTGAGGGCAAACGGGAGAGCATTTTGGTTCATCTGATTGACCGACGTATTCAAGGTAAAAATAAATCTGCTCCAAATCGTGAACGTTTTTTAAAGCGATATAAAGGACAGATTAAAGAGGCTGTTGCACGCGCCGTCAAAGGTCGCTCCATTACCGATATCGAAGGTGGAGAGCGTATTTCGATACCGGTAAAAGATGTGAGTGAACCTACCTTTGGGCATTCACATGGCGGTGTCTGGGAAGGCGTGCATCCTGGCAATGAACAATATCAGAAAGGTGATCAGGTCTCACGTCCGAAAGGCGGTGGTGGTGGCTCTGGCAGCGGGCAGGGCGGTAATAGCGATGATCCGGCAGAAGACGATTTTGTTTTTCAACTCAGCCGCGAAGAATTCATGAATTACTTCTTCGAGGATCTGGAATTGCCGAATATGGTCAAAACACAGCTGGCTTCCACGACAGATTTTAAAAGTCAGCGTGCAGGTTACAAGACCTCAGGAACTGCATCGAGCCTGCATGTGCTTCGTTCATTGCGCGGAGCTATGGGGCGCAGAATTGCGGTCGGTGGGAAATCAGCCCGCAGACTCAAGGAGGCAGAGGCAGAAATGGCTGCGCTGATGGCTGATTCTGTACCAGAGACGGATACTCGCGTGCAGGCATTACGTCATGAAATCCACCACTTGCGAACCCGCTTGCTGGCGATTCCTTTTCTTGATCCTTTCGATCTGCGTTACAGTAACCGCGTGAAAGTGCCGAAGCCAGCCAGTCAGTGTGTGATGTTCTGTCTGCTGGATGTTTCCGGGTCGATGGACGAGCAGAAAAAAGATATTGCGAAGCGGTTTTTTATTTTGCTATATCTGTTTCTGACGCGCGCTTATGAAAAAATTGAAGTTGTATTTATTCGCCACCATACTACTGCGATGGAGGTGGATGAAGATGCTTTTTTTCACTCGCGTGAATCGGGTGGAACGATAGTTTCGTCGGCACTGAATTTATTGACGCAGATTATTCGCGACCGCTATGGTGCTGGCGATTGGAATGTCTACGTTGCGCAGGCTTCTGATGGCGATAACTGGGATAACGATTCGGCTACTTGCCGTGAGATATTAAGTAATACGATCATGCCGCTGGTGCAGTACTACGCGTACGTAGAAATCACCGAAGGACAGCCGCAGAATTTATGGTTGGAATATGAAAAAGTCGCTGCCCGTCATCCGCATTTTGCGATACAAAAGATAGAAACGCCTTCAGATATTTATCCTGTTTTCAGAGAGTTGTTTAAGAAACAGACGAATTGAGGACCATCATGGATACCAGCCATGTCAGCCCCAGAAAAAAACATCCGAATGCTCTGCCAGAACAATCGGAATGGACCTTTGAGTTAATCGAACAGGCGCATGAAGAAATACGCCGTGTCGCCAGCAATTTTGGGCTCGATACGTATCCGAATCAGCTCGAAATTATCACTGCAGAGCAGATGATGGATGCCTATGCGTCAGTTGGTATGCCGGTCTCCTATAACCACTGGTCTTTTGGTAAGCATTTTTTATCGACAGAAAAAAGCTATAAGCGTGGGCAGATGGGGTTGGCGTATGAAATCGTCATTAACTCCAATCCCTGTATTTCTTATCTGATGGAAGAAAACAGTCTGACGATGCAGGCACTGGTCATCGCCCATGCGGCATATGGACATAATTCTTTTTTCAAAGGGAACTATCTGTTCCGCACCTGGACCGATGCTGATGCCATTATTGATTACATGGTATTCGCCAAAAATTATGTTGCCGATTGCGAGCAACGTTACGGTGCAGAAGCGGTAGAGCTGGTGATTGATTCTTGTCATGCATTGCAAAATTATGGAGTGGATCGTTACAAGCGGCCAGCACGTATTTCTTTAGCGGAAGAGCGTGAGCGGCAGGCAGATCGTGAACGCTATATGCAGTCGCAGGTCAATGATTTATGGCGAACTTTGCCGCGCCGCGCTGAAGCGCCGGAAAGCATAGAAATACAGCGTTTTCCACAAGAACCCCAAGAAAATTTACTGTACTTTATTGAAAAATATTCCCCGTTGTTGCAGCCGTGGCAGCGTGAAATTGTGCGGATTATCAGGAAAATTTCGCAATACTTTTATCCTCAGAGACAAACACAGGTCATGAATGAAGGATGGGCTACATTCTGGCATTACACTATCTTGCACCAGTTGTATGAGGAGGGTGTTGTTGGGGATGGCTTCATGATGGAGTTTTTACAAAGCCATACGAATGTCGTGTATCAGCCACCCGTCAGTAGCCAGTATTTTAATGGCATTAATCCTTATGCGCTGGGCTTTGCGATGATGCGTGATATCCGGCGCATGTGTGAACAGCCGACGCCAGAAGATCGTGAATGGTTTCCTGATATTGCTGGAACCGACTGGCAAAAAACCTTGCAATTTGCCATGCGAAACTTCAAGGATGAGAGCTTCATTGCGCAATATCTGTCGCCCAAAGTAATTCGGGATTTTCATTTTTTTGCGATTCTTGACGATGATAGTAAAGATAAATTGCTCGTGTCTGCAATACATGATGATGCTGGCTACCGAACGATACGACAGCAGCTTGCCGGTCAGTACAATCTGGGCAATCGAGAGCCGGATATTCAGGTTTGGTCAGTCGATATGCAAGGTGATCGTGCGATCACGCTCCGTCATAGTCAGTATCTGCGTCGTCCCTTGAATGCACAGACCAACGAAATGCTCAAACATGTGGCGCGTTTGTGGGGATTTGATGTCTATCTGGAAACCGTAGGGCAGGACGGGCAGGTACTCAAACGGCAGGAGTGCAAGTGGGAAAAACGCGGCAGGGCCTAGACACTGTGCTTGTGAATGATTGCCACCGCTAAAACAGCGCTTCTTGCCGCTGCCAACGTTGCTGCTATCGGACATCTGTAAATGTCGATAGCCGTCTGCAGGCCGATCGGATAGAATCGTCGGCACCACATTCGACGGAGAACGCATTATGTATCTGGATCATCCAAAAATTTCTGCCACAAATAGTGAAACTGAACCAGACCGCATTGAGCGTCTGAGTCGTGTATATGGATATGCAATTGCTTTGGCAGATGTGGATGGCAATGCAGAATGCATTACCAAACTCGCTAAAATTCATGACCACAAAGGCACGTTGATGGTGATCTGGTACGTCGCACCGACTCCTACAGAAAAAAACTACTTTTTACGTGCCTGGCAAAGCCGTATCGGTGATGAGTCAGCGCAGGTCGAACACGCGCTGATGTTACACGAGCCATTGGCAGCTCATTCCTCGACTGGCGAATAACGCAGCAGGCGTAAGCCATTCAGTACGACCAGCAAACTGGTGCCGGTGTCAGCAAATACCGCCATCCATAAGCTGGCGTGTCCACTGAGCGCGAGTATAAAAAACAGGGCTTTGACGGATAAGGCAAACGCAATGTTTTGCCATAATAATCTTGAGGTCTGGCGCGAGATACGAATGAATTCAGGTATCTTGCGCAAATCATTTTGCATCAAGGCGACATCGGCCGTATCCAATGCGGTATCACTACCGGTGGCCATCGCAAAGCCGATATCGGCTCTGGCTAATGCCGGTGCGTCGTTGATGCCGTCGCCACACATACCGACGAGTCCTTGCTCGCTCAGCGTTTGTATCGATGTCAGTTTTTCATCCGGTAATAGTTGACTTTGCACATGGTCGATGCCTGCCTGGCTGGCAATAGCCTGTGCCGTATGCCGGTTGTCACCGGTTAACATGATCGTTCGCACGCCAAGCGCGTGTAGCTGCGACATCGCTTCTGCGCTGTGTGCTCGCAATTGGTCTGCGATGGCCAGCATACCGATTAACTGATTCTCTTGGCACAATAACGACACGGTGTTGCCTTGTTGCTCCAATGTTTGCAATTGCAATTCGAGTGCAGAACTCAGGCTGACATCGCCTTGTAACGCAGCGAGCATAGCGCGATTGCCAAGGTGATATTGTTGTCCTGCGATGGTGGCGCTCACTCCACGCCCACGACCCTGATTCCATAGCTGCAGTCCTTTAACTGGCAGCAAGCTGGTTTGACATGCATTGAGCAGCGCATGTGCCAGCGGATGATTCGAATGCGCGTCCAGACTTGCGGCCAGTCGCAACACTTCCTGTTCATCCAGAGCTGACAGGCTGATAATCTGCTGAAGCTGGGGTTTGCCTTCGGTCAGGGTTCCGGTTTTATCGAATGCGATGCAAGAGAGTGTTTTTCCTTGTTCAAGATACAGCCCACCTTTGACAACCAGCCCCCGGCGAGCTGCCAGAGCCAGTCCGCTCACGACGGTGACCGGCGTTGAGATGACCAATGCGCATGGGCAGGCGATTACCAGCAGAACCAGCGCACGGTAAATGCTGTCGTGCCATCCGTGTTGTAGCAATAGTGGCGGAAGTATCGCCATTAACAGAGCGATGGCAAATACGATGGGTGTGTAGCGGGCGGCAAAGCGGTCAACAAAGCTTTGCGTTGGCGCACGCTGGCTATGCGCGTCCTGCACTGACTGGGCAATCCTTGCCAGCATGGTTGTGTTTTGGGTTGCCGTGGCACGAATATGCAATACGCCAGACTGATTCAGGCTGCCTGCGTAGACGGTATCACCGGGCTGTTTTTCGACTGGAATACTTTCGCCGGTAATCGCGGCCTGATGCACACTGGAGTGACCATATTCAACGTTGCCATCCAGTGCAATTCTGTCACCGGGACGAATCTGGATCAGTTGGCCTATCTGTATAGACGACGTTTCTTGCGTCTGCCAGCGCTGGTCTTGTTGTTGTACCAATGCTGTTTCCGGCGCCTGGGTTTTCAGGCCCCGGATAATGTCACGTGCACGGGTCAGGCTTGCATTTTCTATCGTTTCTGCCAGTGCAAATAGCCAGATGACCGTCGCTGCTTCAGGCCATTGTCCAATCGCGGTAGCACCCAGAACAGCCGCAGTCATCAGCAGATGGATATTCAGCGTGAAATGGCGTAGGGCGATCCACCCCTTTTTTAATGTGGGAATGCCACTGATGAAGATCGTGATCAACGCCAGCAGAGCAATCGGCAATGACCGGTCTTGCCCGCTTGTCCACGCCAGGGCTTCTGCCGAGAAGGCCGCTACTCCGCCAATCACCATGCGCAGGATCTGTCCCTTATTCATTGCTGTTGGCGTGGCGATCGCTTCGTTGTTGCTTGGTGTGACAGCAACCCCCGGCATACCAATGTTGCTGAGTACCTGGTGAATGTGCTGCGTGTCACGGACATCGTGATGAACGGTCAATATTCGATTCAGTAAATCGAAATCCAGACGGAAGATATTATCGATGGAAGCAAATGCCTTACGTATCAGCGCTTCTTCGGTTGGGCAATCCATATTATGGATATGCAATTGCAGATGTTGGGCTTTGGCGGGAAGCTCGGTACGATTGTGGGACGCTGATGTATCCACCTGAGCATGTGTATGCGACGCAGCGTGGCCATGTACATGATGTGCATGATGCTCATGAGCGGACGTATCATGCGTGCTTTGCCCTCTGTGCTCGTGAGACGCATGTTGCGGAGTGGTGTCGGGCTGCGGATGTGTGTGTCCGCAACAAGGAATTTTCTCGGTCATCTGGAATCTCGTTGATCTCACTGCTGAAAGAATGATCTCAGTGTAGACTCTGAAGTCGCTACAGGGTCAAGAAAAATACAAGAGCCTCTTATTTTTCATCAATATTTTGATACTCCCCTACCATTTTCATTTAATCTGTCTACAGACTAGGTATTTACAGTGGGTAAAATATATACTCATAGGGAGTATATTTCATCAGGAGCAGGCGATGCGTATCAGTGAACTGGCCAGGGCGACTGGCGTTGATGTAGAAACCATACGATATTACGAAAAACAGGCACTGCTGCCAGCGCCTGCCAGACAAGAGAATGGCTACCGCAGCTATACCGCAGATCATCTGGAGCGCTTGTCGTTTATCAGGCACTGTCGGGCGTTGGACATTTCTTTGGCGGATGTTCGCCGTTTGAGCGATTTCATCAATCAGCCAGCAGACGATTGCGGCGATATCAATCAACTGATTGATCAGCAAATTACCCGGGTCCGCGCACGTCTGAACAGTATGCAGGCGTTAGAAAAACAGCTCACCCAATTGCGCGCCCGTTGTCATGAGCCACATTCGGGCAAGGAATGTGGCATCTTGCATGAGCTGGTCGCGGCGGCACATGGTGAAGCCTGCGCCTGCCATACCACCGCGTCAGAGAGTTAATGGAACCGCAGATCTTCAATCAACGCTGAGATGCCTGCCCAGCCAATTTCGATGCCGATGCACAGCAAAATGAATGCTGACAAGCGCATGAGTACCGTTGCGCCGACATCACCCAGAAAGCGCTCCATGTTGCGGGCAAAGCGATAGCACAGATAAATCACTAGCGAAGTCAGCAGCACGCCCAGAGCCGAGGCAATACTGGTGATGATCCAGTCAACCGGCTTATGTGGCATCTGCGTGCCCAATGTGATGGAGGCGGCAATCGTCCCCGGCCCGACTGTCAATGGGAAACTGAAAGGATAAAAACTGCGGCGACGTAATTCTTCGCTGCTCCAACTGCCGCCATGTGATGCCGCAACAGAATTGCGTAATTTGTCCTGGCCCTGATCGTTCAATAATTTCCAACCTGCCATCGCGACCACAATGCCACCCGCGACACGGACGATAGGCAGTGAAATGCCAAAAAAATCCAACACATAAGAACCGACAAACACCGCACCCATCAGCAGAAAAAAACAATTCAAGGCGATACGTTTCGCCAGTTTGCTGGCCAGTGTTGTCTCAAGCGGGCCAGTCATCGATAAAAAAATCGGCGCTATCGCAATCGGATTTAAAATGGGCAACAAGGTAATGGGGACAACGATCAGCGCTTTTAAAAAAACGATCAGCGCAATATTATTCATAACAATTCCTTAAAAAAACAGATGCACGATTATGCAACAGAATCCCGGCAGATTTTTCTGAAGCA
Organism: Undibacterium sp. SXout7W; assembly: GCF_049339385.1. NCBI lineage: Bacteria > Pseudomonadati > Pseudomonadota > Betaproteobacteria > Burkholderiales > Oxalobacteraceae > Undibacterium > Undibacterium sp. SXout7W. The sequence continues at coordinate 478,109 of NZ_JBMPPF010000001.1, forward strand.
GTGCTGAATTTGCTGCGCTACGCCACATTGTGAGATACAGCCGAACGCGTTTCTGCAGTGCTGAGAAGTACCGTCTTCATGTGCAGGGCTGAGTTGCTATCTGTCTTGGTATTGCCACCATACCGCCGTCAATAGTGAAAGAGATATGCAAGATTTTCCACAAATAACAACTTCCCGCTATCTGCTGCGACAGATTGTGGCGGCGGATATGCCTTTCATTTTTAAAGGGATGTCTGATCCGCAAGTGATTGAATATTATGGCCTCAGCTACGAGACTTTGTCGTCGACGCAGGCGCAAATGGACTGGTTTGAACTGATCTATCATACCCGGACAGGTATCTGGTGGGCGATTGCTGATCTGGCTGCGCCTGAGCAATTGCTCGGATGTTGCGGTATCAGTGATTGGGAACAGGATGACCACTGTGCTGAAATGGGATTTTGGCTTTTCCCGCAATATTGGCGACAGGGGGTGATGAAGGAAGTGCTTCAGGCCGCATTGCAATGCTGTTTTCATGAATTGGGCTTGCACCGGATACAGGCACTGGTTGAGCCGGATAATCGCGGTAGCTGGCGATTGTTGGAAAATCTGGGTTTTCAGCTGGAGGGCATTTTGCGTGAATGTGAGCGCAAAGGCGAGCGTTACGTCGATCTGCGGTGTTATTCCAGACTGGCGACAGATGCACCATTGGCATAAAACGATATCAAGAGCAGAGTCATTCAGGATTGTTACAAAACCGACCTGGCGGCATGATGTTCCCTTGTTGTACAAGTGCAGACAAATCCATGACAAGCTCATACAGAGTGCGATGGATTAACTGCCTGGTTATCGACCGGAACTTTTTTTGTTTTGAGTGCTCCTAATGTTTGAACTGGCAACTCCTTTGGCAACTTCGTTGATAACTGATTTGATCATTGCATTCCCGTTTTAAGCCGTGACCTTGTTGATAAGGTCATAGGCGACTGCAAAATCGATTCGATCATCGATTCAATAACCGATTTAATTCACGACGTAACAAACTTTCCTGACGATGATGAAAACTCTGACGACAAGCTGCGTAGCCGCAAGCCTGGTACTGACTGCCGGATTGGCCCCGGAACAAGTGATGGCGCAGCAAATACAGCAACAAGCACAGAAACAAACACAAAGAACGCAGCAGGCACAAGTGCGCGAGCCGGTATTGCGCTCCCATCTGGCTTTTCTGGCGGATGATTTGTTGGAAGGGCGCGGGACAGGTCAGCGTGGAGGTGATCTTGCGGTGCGCTATCTGGAAACACAGGCTGCGCTGATTGGTTTGCAAACCCTGAATGCTAAAGGTGTGGAGGGATATCGCCAGATCGTCAGACTCACAGGTAGTCAGACTTTGCCCGATAGCCGCGTGATTTTTAATGTCAAAGGTCAGCAGATTGTTCCGCAATGGGGTTCGCAGATTGTGTTTGGCTCTTCTGGCGGCAGAGCCGATGTGGCATTTGATGCGCCGGTAGTCTTTGTTGGTTATGGCATACGCGCTGAAGAGGAACGCTGGGACGATTTTAAGGGTGTTGATCTGAAAGGCAAATTACTGATCATGATGGTCAACGATCCCCAGCCAACTCAGACAGAGCCAGAGCGCTTTGGTGGTAAGGCGCTGACTTATTATGGTCGCTGGACTTATAAGTACGAAGAAGCGGTACGACAAGGGGCTGCGGGCGTATTGCTGATACACACAACACCGTCCGCCAGCTATGGCTGGAATGTGCCTCAGACCAGCTTCAGTCATGAGCGTTTCAGTCTTCCTGGTAGCGGTAATGGGCTGGAAGGCTGGTTGCAGGAAGATGTGGCAAAAGCGCTGTTCGCTGCATCTGGGCAAAATCTGGATGAGTTGCGCGCACAGGCCGAGAGTCGTGATTTTAAACCCGTCTTTTTAAATGCCGATGCCAGCGTGCATGTGCATAATCAGGTGCGTCAGGTCGAGCAGTTTAACGTACTGGGAATGGTGCCGGGAACTGATGCCAGACTGCAATCTGAAGCCGTGATTTACTCGGCGCATTGGGATCATCTGGGAACCGAGCGACATGCCGATGGCAGCATGCACATCTGGAATGGTGCAGTCGACAATGCATCTGGTTCGGCAGCACTACTGGCAATGGCGCAAGCAGCGGTAGCGCATCCGGCAAAGCGGACACAGATTTTTTTATGGCCATGTGCGGAAGAACAGTATTTATTGGGCAGTGCTGCGTATGTCAGTAATCCACCCTGGCCTCTGGCAAAAACGGCGGCGGATTTGAATCTCGATAGTATGAATTTTGTCGCAGCTACGCGCGATATCGGCGTGGCTGGTAGTGAGCGTAGTAGCTTGTATCAGAGCGCTGCCCGTGTCGCAAAAAAAATGGGTTTGCAGTTGGCACCGTCAGTCCCTGATCTGGGTGGTGCGTATTTCCGTGCCGATCATTTCAATTTCGCACGTGCGGGCGTACCGGCATTTAATGTTGGGTCAGCGGTATTTTCCGGCGACGGACATTTTCATTTTGCCAGAGAACCGCAACAAACACTCAAGCAGCAGATGACCGGATTTAAAGCCGATTATCACACTGAACGTGATAAGTACCATGCAAACTGGGATTTGAGTGGAATGGTGCAGCAAGCACAGTTCACTCTGAATCTTGGTATGGAGGTTGCTAACAGTGCGGGTTTGCCAGTCTGGAACAAGGGTGAAGCTTTTGCGCAGATTAAACGCTGAGAGAACATTTTCTTTGCACGGATTATCTGACGCTATTCGATATTATTCGACATTATTCAACCTGGATTATGCAATTACTTGGCATTCATCACGCAGCAATTATCTGTTCTGATTATGCAGTTTCCAGAGACTTTTATACGCAAATACTAGGATTGCAGATTCTGGCTGAACATTACCGTGCGGAGCGACAGTCTTATAAACTGGATCTGGGATTGCCGGACGGTTCGCAAGTCGAATTGTTTTCATTTCCGGACGCACCGGCACGCCCCTCGTATCCAGAGGCACAGGGCTTGCGTCATCTGGCATTTGCGGTCAGTGATATTCTTGCCTGCAAGGCGCAGCTGGAGGCAAAAGGTGTGGCAGTGGAACCGGTTCGTACCGATGAATATACGAACCGGCGCTTTGTCTTTTTTGCTGATCCTGACGGCTTGCCGCTGGAGTTATACGAAGTCATACGCTGATGATGGCTTATTGCCGCTGACTCTGATCGTGACTGATCCGGCAGGAGGATGAGTGATCAGGGGCAGCGGTTCCGTTTATTCGACACATTCAGCTATTCAGCTATTCAGCGTAAGGCCATTTCTTTTTCAGCTCAAAAATCCCACTTCAACTCGGCAACGACGCTACGTTGTGTGTAGGGATGAAATGCCCAGTATTTTTTGTTGTTGATATTATCAACGCCCAATGAGGCACTCCATTGCCGTGCTAACTGATAACGTACACGAACATCGGCGACCACAAAGCTGGAGAAGCCAAGGTAGGTAAAGGCATTGCTATCGCTGTTATCCAGAGAGCCATATTGCTTGCCGCTATAGCGAACGCCCAGACTGGTTGACCACCTGTCGTTAGGCTGATAGCTGACCACCAGATTGGCACGCCAGTCTGGTACACGCGGCTGTTTCTTGCCAACGCTGGCGGCAAACCGATCATTTTTTGTGATCGTGGAATCGGCGTACGTCAGGCTGGCTGCCAATGTCAATCCTTTGGTGAATACATCACTTTCCTGATAGGCGATTTCTATTCCATGAGTGTGAATTTCATCGACGTTCTGGATGTTGGTGATATTGGGCGTCACCAGCGTATTGGTTTGCGAATACAAGGCGTCTTTGGTACGTTCAGCAAAGACGGTTGCCCTGAGTAAACCTTGTCCCTCATTGAGGATTCGCTCGGCACTCCATTCAGTTGTCCAGGATTTTTCTGGTTTCAGATTGGGATCGTTATTGACAATGCTGGTCGTTGATACCGTTCCCTGATAGAGCTCTGACACAGTGGGCATACGGACTGCGCGACCCACTGAGACTTTATATGTCCAGTCCTCATTGGCGCGATAAGCGATAGCTGCTTTCGGTGATACATAAGATTCACGTCGGTCCGGCAAACCGACAGACGTCGTGCCGCTGGCGATGATGCCATGGTTGGCATCCCATTGCTCAACGCGCATGCCGACAGTCGCTTTCCATTGCGCAGTCATGCGCCATGTATCTTGTGCATACAGACTTTGTAGCTGGGTATTTCCCTGAAAGGCGGATACCTGGCTGCCAGCATCTGCCTGTTGCCAGTCACTGGTATTGGATACTTTGCTCCGTAACTGATAGGCTTCACGCTGATAACCAAATTCTGTCGTATGCGCTGCATCTGGTCGCCAGATACCTTTGACTGCGAAGGTGTTCCAACCTGTTCCTGCGCCATCAGTAATGCGGCCGGCACCACCGCTATTGGCTGCGGGAATGGCGACTGTTGGCGCCCGGCTGATATCCTTGTTGTAGTCATACAGGCTGGCGGCAATTTCCCAGTCAAAAACACCCCGGGTATTGCTTTTCAGATTGATGCCATGCGTGATGTGTTCGAGCTGGTTAATGCTATTGGCAATGTCCGTTGCCGCCAGCGTATATTTTTTACCTGCGATATTCACATCGCCGCTGAATATGGCGTTACCCACCGCATCGCGAAGATAACTATCTGCGCTGCTGCGCATGTGATTGCGCCAGTAGCCCAAGGTATAGCTGGCTCGCAGTGTTGGGCTGAAATCATACGCCAGCTTGATTTTTGCGTGATCTTGAACGGTATTGTATTGTCCGGTTGCTCCGAGTATCCACCAATCCATGCCTTGTGGATTTTTACCCGGAATGGCACCACTGACGACAGTGCCACCAGCATTACTGGCGCCGGTTGATAATAATTTGTTGGCAAATGACAGCGGATGACCATCGCTGTCGAGCTGATTGACATTCACCCACCACGACAGATTACCTTGTTTATTTCCAAGGCTGGCGCTTAGCTGCTTACCGCTGTAACTTTGATCTGTACCATAGAGTTGGAATTGTTCAGAAAAACCGGTGATTTTGGCATGCGCTTCAAATTGCTGTGGCATGCGGGTCACATAATCAACGACTGCGCCAGCCGAGTTGCCCGGGTAGGCGGCAGAAAATGGCCCATACAGCACATCAACACGCTCGATTTCTTCCGGCGTGACCATACCCCAGCGAGGAGTAAAGCTTGCTCCATTACCCAGCAGATTTGAGAGCAATACGCCATCAGCATAGATGAGCGAGCGGGCACTGTTGCCTGTCCCTGATGCGCGTGTCGCCAGTACCGCGTGGTTATAGTCACCGACATAGCGTTTGCGAACCAACAGACTGGGCAGATATTTGAGCGCGTCTTCGGCATCAATCGCATTGATGGTTTGCTCAATGGTTTTGGCGTTAATACCTTCTATCGTTGTAGGAATTTCTATCGGCAATGAAGATGGACGGCCACCGTTGATAATCACCTGTGCTTGTGAATCAGTCGCATCGGATGCCACAGAATGAGCTGACGCGATTGAGGAAAAAACAGGCAGTGTTGTGGCGACAGCAGTCACCAGTGCGCGCAGGCGCACAGAAGGATAAAGAGTATTCATTCAGTCTGAAATAAAAAAATGCAAAAGGAACTGAACGCATCAGCAATGATCTGGTGCGTGATTCAGTCAAAATTCAGTGCAAAGGAGAGTTATTTCAGACTGAGGGCGGACCGCGTGCTGGTAATGGTGCTGCAACGATCGCTGCCAGACAGGCGGCAGGAATCGAACGTAATGCGTATGACAAGACATGCGGTGGTTCGCAAGCATCTTGTTGCGGTAATGCAGGAGGAATACCGGTCGCTAAACAGAGTGAGCAATCCAGCAGATGTGTGATGGATTTGCTGCTATCACCGTTATCGTTACCAGGCTTATTGCCAATTTCCCCGGTTTGGCTGACCAGCTTGTAGCCTGTGCTGGTACAGATCAGGTTCATGGCTTCAGACTTGAACATCGGCGATGCCATAGCAACACCCAGCGTCAGTATGTATAGGCACAATACTGCACGTATCAGGTGATGAAAATGTCGTCGGGATTGTCTGAACAATGGCATGGCCGGGATTGTAGCATCGTTCTATGTGTGGAAATAACGGAATATCGCATGCTGAAATAAAGTTTATACCAGATCAAAGCATGCTTAATTGCGGCTATGATGAGCGTTTTAATGCCAATATTCGCGCATAAAAAGCGATATTGATATGAATGACAATTTATCTGAACCGACCTCACATTGGTACGGTGTTAAAAATAAGGAATCATCTTGAGTCAACAAACACTCGTTCAGCAATTGACAAGGACAAAGTCCATTGACGCTCACGATATCGTGATCGACGATCATCCGCATGCGCTACATCGCTCTTTGGGCGTTTTTTCGCTCACGATGATTGGTGTTGGTGCCACGATCGGCACCGGCATTTTCTTTACAATGGTGGAAGCTGTGCCGAAGGCTGGTCCATCGGTCATTTTGTCGTTTCTAATTGCTGCCTTTACTGCCGGTCTGACTGCTTTATGTTATTCGGAGTTGTCTTCCAGGATTCCGGCATCTGGCTCCTCTTATTCGTTTGCCTACGCTACTGTGGGTGAATTTGCGGCTTTTATCGTTGCCGCCTGTTTACTGCTGGAATATGGCCTTGCAGCGAGTGCTACAGCGATTGGCTGGTCAGCCTATCTGAATAATTTTTTAATGAATGCGGTTCACTGGCAAATTCCTGAAATGCTGCGTAACCCCATGATCGTCTCCGGCGCTCATGGTACGGAGTTTCATCCGGGTCAGTTTAATTTGCCGCCGGTGATACTGGTGGCGATCTGTTGTATTTTGTTATTACGCGGAGCGAAAGAGTCCGCGACGGTTAATGCCATCATGGTGATGATCAAACTGGCTATTCTGGTGTTTTTTTCTGTTATTGCATTTTCTGGTTTTCATGCAGAACATTTCACTCCCTTCTTTAATCCGGACAACAGTAAAGGTTTAGGCGGGATGGCCGGTGTGACAGCAGCGGCTGGTACCGTGTTTTTCTCGTTCATTGGTCTTGATACTATTGCTACCGCAGGTTCTGAGGTCAAAAATCCTAAGCGCAATGTACCGTTGGGTATCATGGCGGCGCTTCTGATCGTGACCGTGTTTTATATGTTGGTCGCCGTAGCTGCAGTCGGTGCGCAACCCGCCAGTATGTTTGAGGGACAGGAAGCAGGATTGTCTGTGATTTTGCAAAATGTGACTGGTCATACCTGGCCTGCGTTGATTCTGTCAGCAGGTGCCGTCATTTCTGTGTTCAGCGTTACGCTGGTGACGATTTATGGGCAAAGCCGGATTTTATATGCCATCAGCAAAGACGGTTTGATTCCTGCTTCATTTCAAAAAGTGCATGTCCGCACCCGTACTCCCGTCAGTAACACCATTATTGTCTGTCTGCTGGTAGGTATTGTGGCTGGTTTGGTGGATGCTACCTTTCTTTGGGATATGGTCAGCATGGGAACGCTGGTGGCGTTTATGGTGGTGTCGGTTGCAATACCAGTGATCCGTAGACAGGGAATAGGCCTGAATAACGAAGGTTTTCGTGTGCCATTCGGGCCTTACCTGATACCTGGAATGAGCATTGCCGCATGCCTGTATATTTTGAAAGATTTATCTCCTGCCACGTTCAGAATATTTTTTATCTGGATGGCGATTTCAATCGTGATTTATTTCTTTTACAGCATGCGTCATTCTCATTTGCATCCCAAATAAGTGGCTCAGAGCAACTGAGAGTAAGAAAACGTATCAAACAACCAGGTGTGTGGTGACAGAAAGGTGAATGATGAAATTCAAGTTCGTATGGTGCTTCGCTTCCTGCTTATTGCTCAGTGCAGCGCAGGCAGAAACCGTAGGCAGTGTGGATACCGCTTTTAAACTGATAGGCCCAGATCATAAGGTTGTTGTAGAAGCCTACGATGACCCCAAGGTCGCTGGCGTGACTTGTTATGTCTCACGTGCCAAAACCGGTGGCATTACGGGAGGACTGGGGTTGGCTGAAGATAAGGCGGAAGCATCCATTGCTTGCCGTCAGGTAGGCGCTATCAGTTTTGCCGCACCATTGCGTCAACAAGAGGAGGTCTTTAATCAAAGTTTGTCTGTCTTGTTTAAAAAACTCAGAATTGTCCGTATGGTCGACCAAAAACGTAATGCGCTTGTGTATCTGACGTATTCCGACAAACTGATTGATGGTTCGCCCAAAAACAGTATTACTGCGGTTGCCGTTGAGCACGGAACGCAAATTCCGATGAAGTGAGGGGATTTTGAGGATTGGTTTGCTGGTCTTGTGCTTGCTGCATCAGGAGCGCGAGACCTGATACTGTATGCCTGAGCGATCTTTGTCAGTTTGATGAGGAAAGAACTTGCTACAATGTTGCGTGCAGTAAATGCGATAATTTATATTATGACAACAACCAATCCTCCGCTGGCTACCGACCAATCTGTTGACGCGCTGATCAAGACGATCCGTATTCCTCCAAGGCCGAGTTTATTGGCCGATGTGCAGGCTGAGCTGGCGCTTGATGATCCAGATCCCAAGCGACTGGCGAGCGTGATTGCGCATGATGTTGCCATGTCTGCATCATTACTGAAGCTGGCAAATTCCCCATTTTTCGGATTGCGTCTGAAAGCCAAGTCAGTTGATCATGCGGTAAATTTACTGGGACTGAAACAATGTGGCGTATTGTTGACCGGCATTATTGCGCGTCAGACTGTACAGATAGAAAAAATCTCTCTGGTGAAATTCTGGGATTTTTCTGCCAAACGAGCGCAGGCAATGTCGCAATTTGCCCGCCGTCTGAGGGTTTGTCCGGTTGACGTGGCGCACACGTTTGGATTGTTTTGCGATATTGGTATTCCCCTGCTGCTAGAGCGTTTTCCTGATTATCCGCAGACTCTGGAGATGGCAAATCAATGTCTGACTGATAAATTTACTGTCGTGGAACAAGAGCGCCACGCGACCAGTCATACGGCGATTGGTTCGCTATTGTCCCGTACATGGGGCTTGCAGGAAGAAGTGACAACAGCAATTTTGCTGCATCATGACTATGCGGTTCTGGATGATAGTGGCACCGATGAACGAGTGCGTAGTCTGATTGCCCTGTCGTTATTGGCTGAATATGGAATTATTCGTTATCACGGAGAAGAGTATTCGACTGAATGGGAAAAGGGAGGCCTACTGGCCAGCCATTTCCTGGGTTTGTCTACAGATGAGATCGAGGATTTATTTGAAGAGTTGCACGAATTACTCAATAAAGCACACTAAACTCAATGAGGTTAATTGAAGGCACATCGGGCCTGCAATTGATTGATAAGCTGACTTATTCATAAAGACGATCCCGGTAAATTCAGTCGTTACTGTATCAAAGCCATTTTTAATAATAGTGCTGGCAGCAGGATGACGGCGCAATACAGCGTAATAACACCATCGTCAGCAATGCCTGGCAGGCGTAATGGCAGCATCAGCAGCCATAGTCATGGGTAAAGTAGCAACGCCATCAGTACCAGCGGCCAGCACAGAATCAACACAATAATCCAAGCTCATATTCAAACTCATCATGCAGCATAAAGCTTTACATCAAAAGCTGCTGTAACAGGCTGGCAATGAATACCAGCGCAATGCTGGCAATGACAAGACCATCCATATTTTCAACGATTTTCATGATTGTTTCCTCCACACCTGCTCGGTGCTCTTCTACTTTAGGTCACAATTGGAAAGATGAACAGGTGGGTGTGTTGTAAATTTTTTATACTGATATTCAGCTAACAATGCTCTGACCTCAGACCGATAGCGGGCTGATATTGAGCTAATATTATCTGCTGATATCCAACTGATTTTTGCAATCGGGAGCGGTCAGTACAGCCAGCTAAAATTTAACGCGGTTTAATTTGTCCCAGCAGTGATTCCAGAATGGCCGCCGTTTGCGCATCGGGCTGTCCATCAAATTTTTCTGATCGGTATTTACTCTGAAATGCGATGAGAACGTTGCGGGTTGCGGTATCCAGCAGACCGTTTTGTGGCACGGTATAGCCGTATTGCATCAGTTTTTCCTGAAACCATTTAATCTCTGGTAATTGAGTCTCATAAACACTCATACGTTGGATAACTTCTTCCGATACCGGCCATGGAATCAAGCCGGCATCTGCCAGTCGCTTCCAGGGGAATAAAGGGCCAGGATCAGATTTGCGTTGTGGTGCAATGTCAGAATGGCCAAGAATGTATTCGGGACGTATCTGGTGACGTGCCGAGATATCTTTGACCAGCGCAATAACACGATCTATCTGTGCCGGAGGAAATGGGAAATACTCGCGGCCTGTCGCTGTGTCCTTGTAGCCGAGATTAACGATTTCGATGCCGATGGAGCTGGCATTGAGACGACTATATCCTTTCCATTCACTCAGTCCCGCATGGTAAGACATACGCTGTTCATCGACCAGTTGCCAGACAGGCACGGGATTCTGATCGCCGACCAGATAGTGGCTGCTTACACCTTGCTGACTCAGGACTTTCAATGATGTTGGCTGGTCTATTGCCGTGTAGTGCAAAATAATAAACTGAATACGGTCTTCCTGGCTCACGGCACTGATACTGGCATCGATTTTTGATGTCGTGGCACAGCCACTGAGTAGCAATGCGATGAAAGCAAACGCAACAAGTTTCTTCATGATCATAAGACTGATTGGGTAGTATTAACAGATAAGGCAAGCTGCCTTGCAGCTAACCTGGCAGCGGAAAAGTGTGGCTGGCTCGTGCTGCGTCGGAGGCTGACTTCTGGAGGAAGGTGTGCCCGCAGTGTTTCTGTGATGACAGGATGTAATTCCTGTACACGCCCACTTAATGCCATGGGTTTGGGACCATAGCGATGGCAGAGTGCCGTTCCCAGGCGCGCCAATTCTTTGCCCGCATTTTTCAGGATGTCCATTGCGACAGTATCTTTATCTGCCGCTGCCGCGACAGCCAGCGCTAGTTTTCCTATTTCACCCCGGGAGCAATGGTAGATGTAATCACGCGAATGATTCCAGTCGCTGCCGCCAATTTTAGCAAAGATATTTTTTGCCATAGTCGAGTGATGCCAGCTATGGGGATTTTCATCTTCTGCGCGCCAGATATGACGCATGGCTTCTTTGGCAATCCAAAAACCACCACCGGCATCATCCAGCAGATAACCGCGACCACCCGCACGCAAAAAATGACCATCTTCGTCAATATAAGCGGCGATAGAGCCTGTTCCTGCGTATAACAAATATCCAGTACCGGGCCGGAAAATATCAAGATAAGCGATTTCGACATCATTGCTGACTGTGATATTGGATTCAGGTAACTGGAACAGATGCGACATCATATGAGGTAAAGTCAGCAGATCACCGCCAAAGCCTGTAATACCTGCGTACACTTGATGCACGACGCCATGACAACTGGCAATCGCTGCCAGACTGGAAAACACATGCTGCAAACACTCAATGCCGGAGGTGCTGCGCGCCTGTAAGGCACTTAATCCATCCGCATTACCACTGGCGACAATTTGCTCATCATGCGTTGCCAATGCCCAGCGTGTCTGTGTACCACCCGCATCAATTCCCAACCCAAGCGAGGGCAAAGTTGGTCGATAAAGAGGGGAAGATGAAGACTGTGCGGGAAAATTCATAAATTAATGCGGCTCAATCGTACTCAATCAATACCGATGCTAAAGCTGTGTTGGATTATCATACAGCGCTTCGCGGGCTGCTCGCGCATTATCTGGCAGAATCTTGCTTTAACAGCAAGCTGCTTTGATCTATTCGTAGTGTATGCACTTATTATCGTTGTATTCACGAAACAGATATTTGAAATTTCACTCTATATGATGAGACATGACAGTAGATAAAAACAGCCGACTTATTGAGGCGCAAACCGCGCACGATCCGGTGTGGCGCTGGATACCTTCACTCTATTTCGGTCAGGGTATTCCCTATGTTGCGGTGATGACTTTGTCGGTCATCATGTACAAAAATATGGGCATGTCGAATGCCGATATCGCTTTATATACAAGCTGGCTATATCTGCCCTTTGTAATCAAACCCTTTTGGTCACCTTTTGTCGATATGTTAAAGACAAAACGTTACTGGATAGTGACCTGCGAACTGGTGATCGGTGCTTTGTTTGGACTGGTGGCGCTGACGTTGCCATTGCCTGCTTTTTTTCAGACCAGTCTGCTGGTGTTCTGGCTCTTGGCGTTTAGTGCTGCGACGCATGATATCAGCACTGATGGCTTTTATATGCTGGCGTTAGAGCAGCATCAACAGGCGGCGTTTGTAGGTGTGCGCAGCATGTTTTTTCGTATTTCGATGTTAACCGGGCAGGGGGCGCTGGTTTATCTGGCTGGAACCTTGAAAGATTTGACGGGGAATGTCGCATTTGGCTGGAGCGTGGTATTTGCGGTATTGGCAGTGATGTTCATTGGCCTGTCAGCGTACCATCGCTGGGCATTACCACGCCCCGACAGCGATCATGCTCAGGGTGATCCGGCTCATGTGATGGCCACTTTTTTTCAGATTTTTTCGGCGTTTATCAAGAAAAAAGATATCGTTCTCGGGATCGCATTTATGCTGCTATATCGCTTTGGCGAAGCGCAACTGGTCAAAATGGCCCCGCCATTTTTACTGGATTCGCTGGATAAAGGCGGGCTTGGCCTGACGACCCAGGCTGTCGGTGTCGTCTATGGAACGGTGGGAATGATCACCTTAACGATAGGCGGATTACTTGGCGGAGCACTGATTGCCCGTTCTGGTCTGAAAGACTGCCTTTGGCCAATGGCGTTGGCGATTAATTTGCCGCATCTGGTCTACGTTTATCTCGCATTTATACAGCCACAAAACATTTATCTGATTAGTGCTGCGGTAGGGATTGAGCAGATGGGCTACGGTTTTGGTTTTACTGCTTATGTACTGTATATGATCATGATTGCGGACGGCGAACACAAGACGGCACATTATGCGATTTGTACCGGTTTCATGGCGCTGAGTATGATGCTGCCTGGTATGTTCAGTGGCTGGTTACAAGCCAGTCTTGGTTATGCACACTTTTTTGTCTGGATTTGTGTGGCGGCGATACCGACATTTATTGTGACTGCGCTGATTAAGGTGGATCCTGCTTTTGGGAAAAAAACAGACGAAACAGACGAAACAGACTGATAAGAGCATACCGGTAAGTACAAGCCATAATCTCAGATAATAAGCACAGGCAATCAAGACAAATCATTGCGATGGACGACCAAGAAGAGAAAAGAAATCTGCATGTCATCAATACATTTCAATAGTAATAGTTATACGTCTATACATTCTGGTACCCGGTTAATCATCACTGGTGCGGTGCATGGCAATGAAACCTGCGGAACCAAAGCAATACATAGGGTGATTGCAGATATTGAGGCAGGCCGGCTGGAAATTTTATCCGGTTCCGTGACGTTTGTTCCTGTGTGTAATCCTCTGGCATATCGTCATCAGCGTCGACACGGCGAACGTAATCTCAACCGTCGGCTGATGCCTACAGCGCAACCTCAAGAATTTGAGGATCACGTAGCAAACTGGCTTTGTCCTTTACTGGCGAAGCATGAGGTGCTTCTCGATTTACATTCTTTCCGGGGTGAGGGGGAGCCTTTTGTCTTAACCGGCCCCGAAAATAATGATGGAACTCTGGAGCCGTTTCAGTTTGCCGACCAGGAATTGGCAATGGCACAGGTTCTTGGCGTTCATAGAATTGTCGATGGATGGCTGAGCACCTACGCACTCGGAGCGCAGCGCAGGCAGGCGAGGTTGCCATCAACGGCCAGTAACAAACGGAGAGCAGATGCGCAAATTTTATTTGGTGTCGGTACCACTGAATATATGCGTACTGTCGGCGGATATGGCATGACGCTGGAGTGCGGCGGTCATGAAGATGCAGATGCACCGGAAGTCGCATATCAGGCCATCATCAACACGCTGAAACACTTTGGCATGATTGATGGAACGGCTGCACCGACATCACGGCTTGAATATTTACGCATATGCGACGTCGTTGATAAGCTACATGCTGACGATCGATTTGTCCGCGCCTGGCGTAGTTTTGATGTATTGCATCAGAACGATCTGGTCGGTATCCGGCATGATGGCACTGAAGTCAGGGCACAGATGGATGGCCGTATTATTTTTCCAGATGAAGCAGCAGGCGCTGACGAAGAATGGTTTTATGTGACTCGCTATCATTTGCAAGACGCAGCGCCTGTCGCAATGGCAGGAGCGCAGTTGTGAACATGAGAGCGTTTGTCGGACGTTGTTGCAGCGTTTTCTCTCTCGTATTGCGGCGTATGGTCACCACCACCGTCATGGCTCTGTTTTGCACGCTACCTTGTTTACTTAATGCCGAGGCAGCAGAAAAAATATTACACGTGCTGGTGACTACACCGGAGAGCAGCCTTGATCCAGCTGTCGCATCTGATGTTCCATCCGTTGCGGTGAATGAAAATATTTTTGAGCCCATGCTGCGCTACGATTATCTTGCTCGTCCGCTCAAACTCAAACCGAATACACTGAAAGCCATGCCAGAAATCAGCGACGGTGGAAAGACGTATCTGCTGCGATTGCAACCCGGTATTTTTTTTACGCCAGACCCAGCATTCAAAGGACAGCCAAGGGAATTGATTGCCGAAGATTATATTTACAGTATCAAGCGTTTGTATGATCCAGCGTTGAAGTCACCGTGGTTGTTTATGTTCGAAGGAAAAATACTGGATGATGACAAATTACGCCAGCCTGATCATGTGCCAGATCAGGCACAAAATAAGGCATTTGACGTACAGATACCGGTCGCGGGATTGCAGGCGCTGGATCGGTATACGCTGCGTATACGCTTGACAGCACCGGATAATAATTTCTTATTCATCCTGGCAACAACAGCGACCGGAGCCGTTGCCAGACAGGTGATGGACGCTTATGGTGTACAGGCAGGTAATCATCCTGTAGGTACCGGGCCCTTTGTTCTGGGAGCGTGGCAGCGTAGTTTCAGACTGGAGTTAGTGGCGAATCCTCAATACCGTCGGGTTGTATTTGATGGAGAACCCGGCAATCAGCCGGAAGCGCAGAGCATCGCCCGTCAACTGGCTGGAAAGACTTTGCCTCTGGTCTCTCGTGTGGTGATTAAAATTGTCGAAGAGCAGCAGTCAAGAGTGCTTGGATTTCTGAATCGGGAATTTGATTATCTGGAACAAGTACCACCACCGCTGTCGGATATGCTCCTGCAACATGGCAAATTAAAACCCACACTCGAACAGCAAGGCATACAGCTTTCTTTTTTCTCGCCGCTGCAGACATATTACGTCTGGATGAACATGGAAGATCCTGTCATCGGTGGCTATACGCCTGATAAAATCGCTCTGCGTCGCGCTATCGCGCTGAGCTATGACAATCAGGAAGACATCAGCCTTATGGAGAAAGGGCTGGCTATCCCTGCTGTCACGCCTTTGCCACCGAATGTCCTCGGCTATGATCCCGATTTCAAAAGCCCGCTCAGACATGATTTGGCGTTGGCAAATGCGTTGCTGGATCGCTATTCCTATCGCCGTGGCCCTGACCATTTCAGGCAGTTGCCGGATGGTACGCCCTTGCAGTTAGTCATGCATAGTTTAGCCAGTACAACGGGACGTTTAAGGGAGGAGGTCTGGCGTAAGAATATGGATGCCATCGGTATCAGGATTGTTTTTCAAAGTGATAAACATTCTGAAATTTTGCGTGCTGCCCGTTTGGGTAAAGTGCAGATGACAGAGGCAAACTGGATTGCTGATTTTCCGGATGGTGAAAATTTTTATCAGCTGTTGTATGGGAAAAACGCAGGACGTGCGAATTACTCCCGTTTCAATTTACCTGCCTTTAATCAGTTATATGAACAATCGCTGGCACTGCCTGATTCACCAGAGCGCAAAGCCTTGTATCAAAAAATGGCATGGCTGATGCATGCCTATAATCCATGGGTACCACGCATACATCCTTTGTCTGCTGATGTACGGCATCCTTGGTTACTGAATTATCAGCGTCATCCGGTTGATATGACGAACTGGCGTTATCTGGATATCGCGACGGACAATAAACAACATGCTAATTAAGTCGGAACAGTCAAGGCAGAAGCAAACACATTTGCCATGTGAGCAGTTACTGGCACATCCGGATTTTCGTCGTCTCGATAGCGTGACCGGGATCGTGATTGATTTACGTTATGCGACAGAAAATAATTTTGTCGGGCAGAATTTATATGGTGAGCTTGATTGTGCTTGGTTACATAAAGAAGCTGCGCATGCCCTGCAAAATGCCGTACGCTGGTTGCATCTGCATTATCCTGCTTATCGTCTGACGGTTCTGGACGCATTACGGCCTCACCGGATACAGGAGATCTTATGGCAGCAATTGGCTGGCACAACACTGCAAATGTATGTGGCTGACCCGGCACGTGGGTCGATACATTCATTTGGACTGGCAATTGATGTCAGTTTGCTGGATGAAGATGGTGAGTTACTCGATATGGGGAGTGATTTTGACGCATTCGATGAGACATCTCATCCAGCGCTGGAAGCGGAAATGTTGCAGCAGGGGCGCTTAACAATGGAACATCTTGCACACAGAAAAATCTTGCGTGAAGCGATGTTACATGGTGGCTTTGCCGGCATACACAGTGAGTGGTGGCACTTCAATTGTGGGGACCCAGAGTTGGTGCGTCAGCATTACATCCGTATCATGTAGGTCACTGTTGAACTTGTCAGATTCAGGTTTATTGTTGTCGGAGGGATGATTCGATATTCGATAACGTTATCGGGCAATTGGATGACATAAGATACGTCACTCCGTTGTTCCAGAAAAAGTGTTCGTACTTTTAAATGGCCTCGCCATACTATTCAACTATTGAAAGCTTTTTTATGTCTGACAAAATTTATAACGTACTGTTCCTGTGTACAGCGAATTCTTCTCGCAGCATCATGGCGGAAGCGTTAATCACCAGTATGGGGCATGGCCGTTTCCGAGGATTTTCGGCCGGGAGTTTTCCTGGTGGCGTGGTCAATCCACTGGCAATAGAGCAGGTACAGACGACTGATTATCCGCTGGATTTATTGCGCAGCAAAAGTTGGGATGAATTTGCCGCTGACGATGCCCCAGTCATGGACTTTATTATTACAGTCTGTGATGATGCCGCTGGTGAAGTTTGCCCCATCTGGCCGGGTCATCCGTTGACTGCGCATTGGGGATTTCAGGATCCTGCTGCCGTGACTGGTACTGATGAAGAAAAACGTGCGGTATTCCACTCAGTATTCCGTCAAATCATGGGGCGGGTCAGCGCGTTTGTGAATTTGCCCTTAGCAATGTTGGAAAGAAACGCGATTCATCAGGAAATACAGGCAATTGGCAGCAGGCATGCATGAGTCTGATATGTGAAAGTCTGATTCACTGATCGATCATTAATGTGCAGATAAAGGGCATATAAAGGGCAGATAAGGACCAGATTGCGCCTCTCGCTCACACGGTGTTACACGATGCCGGGTTGCCACGATGTTACAACCTGGCACCTTGATAAGGCGCTGACTGATCCGGTACTGATCAGCGATCAGCGTAAGGTGTAACTGGCTTTTTCACTCTCCTGCCCCGTACGACTGATTGCGTATACCACGATCTGATTCACCGTATTAGCGGGTGTATCGTTGATGAGGTCGATGGTGAGTTTGCTGGCAGGTTGTACCGAAAACAACCATTGCTGATCCGTACGTTTCCAGATGGCCAGCAGGCGTGTATTTGGAGTATCGGCCAGTCTTACCCGCAGGGATTTTTTGTCCTCTGCCAGTTCTAATTGCGGCGCTGCCTGGTTGCCGCTGCTTAGCCATGGTGTTGCCGGAACCAGTGCTTGCGACGTATATTTCTCGATTCCCAGACGCTTGCGTATATCTTTACGGTTCTGAGTCAGCGGTATCATGCTGAAGTGGATATGCCCACTACCACCGCGTTCGCGAACGGCATCGACCTGATTCAAAATCTCATCTGCCTGCCATGATTTTTCAGTCTGATCAATCCGACTGGTATATAAGCCAGGCCAGATATGGCGACCAGCCTTGTTTTGTTCCAACCAATAATTTTGTAATACCTTGAATGCTTGTGGAGCCTGATTGATCGGCCAGTACAATTGTGGTGCCAGATAATCCAGCCAGCCATTCGTCAGCCATAGTTCAACATCCGCATACAATTTGTCGTATTGACTGAATCCGGTAATCCCCGCTGGCAGGCGATCAGGGCGACCGATACCAAACGGGCTGATGCCAAACTTCACCCAGCTTTTTTCCTGGTGTACACGCTGATAAAGCGCTTCGACCATACGATTGACATTATCTCTGCGCCAGTCTGCACGACTCAGTTTGCCGCCACGTTGCAGGTATGTATTCCATGCTGCATCATCCGGGAATTCAAGTTCAGAGCCATGCACTGACTTGACAGGATAAGGATAAAAATAATCATCAATATGAATACCATCGATATCATAGCGTCGAGTCACATCACTGATCACGTTCAGGGTTTGTTGAACGGCAGCAGGCTCTCCCGGGTCCATCCATAGTAGTTCACCATATTGACGCACGGCATCAGGGTTGGTTTTGCTGATATGGTTGCGTGCCAATCCATGACGGGATGCGGTTGTTCTAGCGCGGTACGGATTGAACCATGCGTGTAATTCCAGTCCGCGTGCATGCGCTTGTTCTATCCAGAATTGCAGCGGATCGTAATAGGGAACTGGCGGTTTGCCTTGTTCGCCGGTCAGAAACTCAGACCACGGTTCCAGTTCTGAAGGATAGATCGCATCAGCAGCAGGACGTACTTGCAAAATAATCGCATTGAGCTTCATTTGCACCGCATTATCCAGAATCGCTAATGCTTCTGCTTTCTGTTTATCTGAGTTCAGTTCACGACGGCTTGGCCAGTCAATATTGGCCACGGTAGAAACCCAGACTGCACGAAATTCACGTGGTAAGGGTGGTGTGTCTTTGCTGACTGGCTGCCCTGGAAGTGGCGCATTAGGATTCACTGCACTACTGCCAATCACTGGTGGAATCGTGGAGGTGGCTTTGGGTGGTGAGCTGCAAGAACTTAGAAGCATCGAGAGCACGATACCCAGAGTCGCTATACCAGTGGTGTTCAGCAGAGAGCGTCGTGTTGAAAAAATCTGAGACAGAAACATGCGGTAGAAGAAGCCGTGATAAGTTGAAAGACCGAAGATGCTACTGTATTACAGTTTTACAAACCAGTGTTTTTCTTACTTGCCTCGTTAAGTAGCATGCATGTTGCATGTTGCAGGTCACAGGGAATACGTGAGAGGGAAATGGACAGGACGGCATCCGCTGTCCTGCCAGCCTATATCAGGAATGTGGTGCGAATATACGCAAACGATGTCCGTCAGGATCTACTCCAACAAAGGTATATCCAAAATCCAGTTCTGTCGGAATCTGTAGCATGGGTATGTTCAGCTTAATCCAGTCCGCATAACACGCATCAACCGCCTGACGATTCGAGACTGCAATTGCCAGTTCGCTGGCACCACCTTGTACTTCACTGACAGGTAATACCGCGTGTTTTGCCCATAACCCCAGCATGACGCCTGATTGCAAGGTGAACATGGAAAAAGTCGGTGAAGATTCTACCGGACTACGTTGCAATAACTGGCGATAAAAATGTGTGCTGCTTTGCGGGTTGCTGACATATAAAAGAATGAAGTTCGGTTCCATTATGTTGATTCTCCTGTTGATTGCGTCGGGGAAATCATCTTAAAACCTGGTCGTGTCAGTTTTTGTCAGTAGTCTTTTTTGTTGCTGTATTAAGTGCCTTCTGATCCGTTGATCGACGATTCTCTCTACAGCAGGATGACGGTATGTGATACCGGCGTCATGGTCTGGTCATATAAATCGAATATTGTCAGCGTGATTTATTTTATATCGCCAATTGTCATTACCTGATGTTAAGTAATTTTTAAAAAATTTGAACAACACTTGAATGACGTCACTTCTGACCAATATGACACAGCCTGAAAACCGCCATTATCAACGCATGCAATTTTTCCGTTTGCCCAAAGAGCAGGAGTTTATTCCTGTCTGGGTTTTTAATTCTAACAAGCCAGGGCAGACACTTGCTGGTCTGGTCGTCAACATGAGCGAAACCGGTATTCAGGTTTTGACTGCGATGAATGAGCAGCCGGAGGATCAACATTACGAAATCACTTTTCTGGATGACGATCATCCGTCAGGTAACGCGCAGGCTATCGTCCCTTTTCGCATTCGTTACGTCTGGTCAGAATCAGAACAGGGCTTGTATACCCGGTCTGGTTTCAGTTTCGATGCGTTGGATGATCTGACGATACGCACTTTATTTGAGCGTATGCGCAATGGTGAACACGCATTTTTACGCTGCGCGCTGGAACCTCTGGATAACTAATTCGAACCAGTGAGCGACGTCGCATCAAACAGCAGAAAAGTGAAAACTTACCTGCTGATGTTTCCGACTTTATTGACCGCAGAGTTAGCTGAAGTATCGCTTGCGCTGCGATACAAATCAGGAATTTTGTTTTTGCTCAGTATCATCATCCACAGGCTGGCAGCTGCTAGTAACAGCCAGTTGAGCTCCGGCCTGTGCCAGTATTGCGCGAGATCGAACAGTACGCCGCCTGCCATACTGCCCACCATACTCCCCATACTTTGATACAGCATCTGCTGCGACATCAGTTTGCCGGTATCGGCTGACATTTTATCGGCAAAACGGGCAGTCAGTACGTCCAGTGACGGGCCATAAAATACTTGTCCGAATGAGAGAAGGATGGCTGAACCGATCACGGCATAGGAATGCTTTCCTTGCACAACCATCAATGCAAAGCTGACCAGTAAGCAGCCATATCCGATTTGTAAAAAACGGAAGTGGTCGCGGGTGCGTATCGCGCGTTTTGAAATCGGGATCTGGAAGAAAATAATGACCAGCGCTGCCAGCCAGAATGGTGTCGAGACAGGAATGTCCGGCGTGTATTTAGGAATATGCAGACTGAAGCCTATCATTGGCTGTACTGCAAAACACCAAAAAATCGCATTCGACAGATAAAACATAAACGGTAATGAGGCTGGTGCAGTGTTGTTTGTGCCGACATGTTGGGCGGTGAGACCCTGATCGTTGTGGAGGGCGTCAGGCTGTGTTGCTTCATTTTGTATTTGCCTGACTTCATATCGGGAAATCGCACGCATGGCGATCAGCATGAAGACACCATACAGAATGAACGTAATCAGTACGATCAGAAATACAATTTTCAGACTGTGATGCGGTACCCAGCTTGCCATCAGATAGCCACCCACTAATCCCATACGGATGGCGAACGCAAGACGGCTGAACAGGGATGCACGATCCAGACTTTTGAGTTTCAATAAATAATTTTTGAGTCCGGGAAAAGACAAACCGCTACCAAGCCCCGCCAGCAGCGCAAATACTGCTAGCGCCCATGCCTGTTGCAAATACGCCATCCAGTACAGTGCGATTCCTTCCAATAGAATATTGCCGGAAATCGCCAGTGGATGATTGGCGAGCGTTGTGTAGCGACTACCCGCATATGAACCAAGTACGCGTCCCAGATTAAGACCAAATAAAATAGAGGCAGCCCAGAAACCTGAAAAGTTCTTCCCTGTTTCAGAAACGATCAGCGGCGTGTATAACGCCACACCACCAGAAGCAATCGCCACACCGATATAGATCAGATATGAATTAAAGAGGGGATTAAAGCGCTGTTTTTTCATAATCGGATCTGACTGAGCGAGTTTATGCTAATGATTTATATAATCTGAGTAAGCATAGTCGAAAAAGTTCCTTGGCGTATCAGGGTAATACCGCAGAAAGACGTACTGACATCTACACGACGACAGTGTGTATTTAGCGACTCTATTGCGACACATATCGACCACATCGCGATCAAACAAGCATCGTGTCTGTGACATATATTGAAGAATACCCAGCGCAACTTACCCGTAGCTCGGATCAGATTCCCTGGTTAGGGGGGGCGGAGTTGGTATTGATTGCGCCAACCAGCGTTATAGGGCGTGCCAACATTGATGCGATTCCCGCCTTGTTTCATGAGGCGGTTGCAGACACGGATAGTGCCAATATGCTGATGCGTTTGTTTTATATTTTGTCTGCACTGGGACAAGATGAGCAGGCGGCAGAAATGCAGGAAAAGGCATTGATGCAGCGTTGCGTATATCGTCTCTGCGATCCGCCGCAGCCAAGCTATTCGTTTGTTGATGATGGCTGGTCAAGGTGGAATGGCAGACAATATGCCGGTCGATTTTTTAATCGAAAACAGTGATCTCCGGCTCGATATCATGTACGTCACCGAAAACTCTATCTTGCAAGACGTGATTCCAGACCATGATGTACTGATCGTGGCACTTGGCGAATCAGAAAAAAATCTGCCAGCGTTGCAAGAAATCGCCAGACGATTTGGTCTGGAATATCTGGTGATTGATTGCGCAGAAACCCGTGATGGGCAGTTACTGATATTTGAGGTTGATAGCGGTGCCTGGGTACATGCAACCGATTGTCCTGTGCTGTTTCCTTATAAGTCCGTTGTTATGCAAAAAGCCTTCGATGCCTTCCGGCGCTTATTAATCAAAAAAGCAAACACATTTAGAATCGAGCAACAGATAACAACGGACAGTATCAAGCAATAGCGAGCAAGAACAAGCAAGAACAAGTCAGAGTAAGTAGTAGAAAGTAGCTGCGAGCAAAAATAACGAAAGAATAAAAATCAACGGCGAGCTATTGAATAGCATTTTGAAAAACTGACAGGGCTGACGCAAAACTATCCGAACGGATTGCTGCTCCTTGTTGTTCCAGTCATGTACAAGCCATGTACAGGCTATGTACAGGCCGGATATAAACCCGGTACATGCAGCGACTATCTTCGTTTTCATACCTTACCGAGACAATTTTTCTTCATCCTCAGCGAATAAAAAAACTCATTGCGATCCGAAAAACCGGAGGCGGCAATGAGTTCTTTTGGATTCCTCAGACAGAGGACAAGCTTGATGTGTTTACACTGTTGACTTTGCTTCGATGGTTTCCCATTTATCCAGCGCTGTCAGCAATTCCTCATCGATCTCGGCAAAGCGCGTATTCAATTTATTCGCTTCATCCGGTCCATTTTTGTACAAGTCGGCATCGGCGAGTTGCGCGGTAATCGCGGCTTGCTCTGCTTCCAATTGCGCGATCAGCTTGGGTAATTCTTCCAGTTCACGCTGCTCTTTGTAGCTGAGTTTTTTGGCTTTCGCAGCGGCTGGGGCAGTCGCCGTCGTGGCTGCATTCGCCACATTGGCGGCTGGTTTGTTGTCGGCTTTCACCGCAGATTTGGCGACGGAATTGCTGTAACGTTCCCAGTCGCTGTAACCGCCGATATATTCGCGCCACTGACCTTCACCTTCAGAGACGATCACCTGCGTGACGACGTTGTCGAGGAAAGTCCGGTCATGGCTGACCAGGAACACGGTACCGGTATATTCTTCGAGTAATTCTTCGAGTAATTCCAGCGTGTCAATATCGAGGTCATTGGTCGGTTCATCAAGCACCAGCACATTCGCTGGTTTGGCAAACAGACGCGCCAGCAACAGGCGATTGCGTTCGCCGCCGGACAAAGATTTGACCGGTGAACGGGCGCGTTCCGGTGCAAACAGGAAATCACCCAGATACGACATCACATGTTTGCGCTGACCGTTGATTTCAACAAAATCACTGCCCGGTGCAATCGTTTCTGCCAGACTCATTTCATCGTTTAACTGCGCCCGCATCTGATCGAAATACGCGATCTGTAATTTACTGCCTTGTTTGATGGTGCCGCTATCCGGTGTTTCCTGACCAAGTATCAGTTTCAGCAAGGTGGTTTTACCTGCGCCGTTCTGACCGATCAGACCGATCTTATCGCCACGCATAATGATGCTGGAAAAATCTCTGACGATGACTTTCTCGCCAAACGATTTGCTGACGTTTTCCAGTTCGGCGACGATCTTGCCGGAACGCTCGCCCGTGGTGACATCGAGCTTGACCTGGCCTTGCAATTCACGTCGCGCACTGCGCGCCAGACGCAATTGTTCCAGACGTTTGACGCGGCCTTCATCGCGCACGCGGCGGGCTTTCACGCCTTTGCGTATCCAGATTTCTTCCTGCGCTAAAAATTTATCAAACTTGGCATTTTCGACTTCTTCATTTTCCAGTTGCTCTGCTTTGCGGGTCTGATAAGTGGTGAAGTTGCCGGGATACGAAGTCAGCTTGCCGCGATCGAGTTCAACGATGCGGGTTGCCACATTGTCGAGGAAACTACGGTCATGCGTGATGAACAGCACGCTGCCTTTGAAATCTTTCAGCAAACCTTCCAGCCATTGAATCGAGGAAAAATCCAGATGGTTTGTCGGCTCATCGAGCAACAATACATCCGGCGCACTGACCAGCGCGCAGGCCAGCGCCACCCGTTTTTTCATCCCGCCTGACAATGTACCCATAATCGCGTCTTTACCGAGATTGAGTTTATCCAGCGTGGTTTCCACTTTATTGCCGAGGCTCCAGGCGTCGGCGGCATCCAGCTTGACCTGGATATCATGCATACGCTCCATCAGCGCATCATCATTGTCACCACCGAATTGGCCGGTCAGGCTTTCATATTCTTGCAACAGCGCAGGTAATTCACCGAGGCCGGAAGCCACCGCGTCAAACACGCTGATGCTCTGATCAAATTGCGGCTCTTGTTCCACATACGCGATTTTCAGACCTTGTTGTTGCACCAGCAGACCATCATCGATTTTTGAAGTACGGGCGATAATTTTCAGTAAAGAAGATTTGCCAGTGCCGTTACGGCCGATCAGACCGACGCGCTCGCCAGTTTCAAGGGAAAACTCTGCGTGATCGAGCAGAGCAACGTGACCGAATGCCAGCTGGGCATCGCTTAATGAGATAACTGCCATAAATACCTGTGATAGCCTTGCTTCTGGAAGAGGCAGGACAAAATTGGAGAAAACCCGTATTGTACGACAGACCAGTCAAGTCTCCACTGTACTCAATTGATTGTTCTGTCCCGCTCAGGTAAGATGGCGAGCTTGTCGAGAAAAGCCTTGCTTCTGCTTTGCATTTTTCGCACCGTGTCTCGCCGTAGTTCAATGGATAGAACGTATGCCTCCTAAGCGTAAGATGTGGGTTCGATTCCCGCCGGCGGGACCAGTCAGATAGCTGCAAGCCAGCTTTAGCCACATTACCGGTTCAGTTCTGAGCCGTGCATTTCCGATTATTATCGTATCGTTCACAAGACTTACGCTGTTTGTAAGGCGCGGAGCTTTTGTCCCTCATCCTGTGATACCCATCAGCGGGAGGTCTGCACAGGAATGACCTGCTCACCTACTACCATCTGGGCCGACAGGACAAATCGGGAATACTGCTTACATGGGATTGGCGATTGGCCGATGTTGATCAGGTTGAGACAATACCCGGACGATAGTCTGATGCGGTACGCCATTTCCGTTCAGATATTCCACGGCACAGCTGGTACCCAGAGTGGCTTGCAGAACCAGTCCTGTGTCAATGTGTCTGGCAGTTAATGTGTCCAGACGGGCGGCATCGACAGTATTTTTTGTGGATGATGAATAAGATGTGGGGACAGAATTGGCATCGAACATGACAGGTTTCCTTCGTCAGACATACTGTTGAAGATAGCCAGTGAGCAATACCAGCTATCAGCGGAATACAAACTCATATTGCAAAGGCGATGTGTTTATTATTGAATAATCAATTTTATTGAACATCTGTCTCCGTCAATCGCCTGCTGCGGTTTTCTGTATTTTAACTGATAGGGTTGTGACAGAGTTGAGCCATATCACTTCTTTCGCAACAGGGCAGCGACGTGATGAATGTCTGATATGTCACAGTCACATGTTTGAGGTGTATTGGGATGTGTAAAAATCAATTATTTCCTTGGACCTCATCTACGCCTGCTATTTCACACATGTTCTGAATGGCATCCAGATCTCCCTCTTCAGCGAATTCGATCAATTGTCTGGCGAAGGCTTCACATTGTGGATGTTCTGCAGTCAGCTGTGTTGCCCATTCTGCAAGATCAGTCAACGCCCCCATTGCCAGCAGTTGACGCATCTGATCGATTGCTGTTGAGGGCGGTAGCTTGATTGGTGGCGCCAATATTGCCTCATCCACTTCATTGGTGCTGATATTCAACAAATCGTTCAGGGTATGGCGTAGCGTGGAGAGATTGATGGGTTTCATCAGGCTGGCATCAAATCCTGATGTGAATTGGTTTTGGCTGCTTTCTGATTCCATGGTTCGTTGTGTGGCAGATAACAGAACCACGGGTACACCGGGCCAATATTGCCTTACTGCGTTTAATACCGCATCGCCATTCGCACCCGGCATCAGATAATCAGTCAGTACCAGGCTCGGAGGTACGGTTTCGGTGTGCTTCATCTTGTCAATGAACTCCAATCCGTCTGCCGCAGATTCGACATCAAACCCCATTCTGAGTAAAACCTCAATCAGCAATTCGCGAATTTCTTCAGTGTCCTCAATGACCCAGATACGCCGGCCGCCTGCATCAAGCTCTGTCAGATAATCATTCATATCCAGGATTTGTGGATGGCTCATATCATGTTCTGAACCTACAGCAACCGGGATCTGGATCTGAATTTCAGTTCCAGTATTGATGCTGCTGCGTAAGGTGATATCACCCCCCATTCTGTGTACCCAGGTTTCTACGATTGGCAGACCTAGTCCGGTACCTTCAGACTGCGTTGTTTTATTTACTCTGAAGAAAGGCGTGAAAACGTTTTTGTGATTTTCTTCTGAAATGCCACAACCAGTATCCCGTACATTGAAACTAAGTATGATTTGCCGTGGATGAGCCGAATCCTCTTGGCAGGTAATCAGTAATTCAATGAGTCCTTTTTTGGTAAATTTGGCTGAATTTTGTAATAGATTGATCAGAACCTGGCGCAGGCGTTTACTGTCAATAATCAATACCGTTGGTAATTCGTTGCGGATATCCAGCAAGAAGCGATTATGATTTTTTTCTGTGAGAATTTTTGCTTCCTGTACGATCGCATCGAGTACACCATAAATATAAACGGGAGCCGGTTCTAGCTGGTTACTGGAATACCCGCGTGCATATTCGATCAGATCATTGATGACATGCAGCATGTGACTGGCGCTGCGGCGGATGATTCTCGCCTGTGATGCAGTTTTTCCACCGTTACTTTGCAGTAATTGCGCATATCCTAAAATGGATGTCAGTGGTGAACGCAGATCATGGCTGACTCTTGCCAGAAATTCTGATTTTGCCCGATTGGCTTCATCGGCTTTTAATACTGCCTGATGCATTTCGGCGGTACGCTCAATGACTTTTTTATCCAGTTCCGCGGCCGATATCCGAATATCGTTCAGCATTGCTGTTTTTTGTGCCTCTGCAACACTGCGCATTTCCCTGATGTGGCGTGCAACTGCAAGATGCATGAGTACCATGTGAATAAAGGTACTGATTTGCATGCTGTTGACTGTCCAGAAATTGACTGGCAACCAGCCGAGATTTCTCGGTAAAAACATCACAACAGCGATGTTATGCGACATAAACGCCATCAGATAATATTTTCCTGCTTGTTCTCCTTTGCGCCATACTGCGATAGCCAGTCCGGTTGAAATCAGCGCTTGGAAAATATAACTGAGCTGTGCTGAAGGGGCTACGACTCTGTATTGCCCATCGAGTGCGAATGGTAGTAGTAGCAAGCTTATTGCCCATGCCAGCCAGCGATATCTGCGAGTCAGAATAGGAAAATACGCATCAATACGAATGAAACGTAATGTTTCTGCACCTAGCCCGATGACGATACACATCAGACTGCCCATCAGAATATTCTGAAGGCTCAGCTGCTCCGGTATCCACCATTGTTTGGCAAATCCCTGAGCAAAAAATTGCAAGATACCTGATGTGCCAGCATATACAGCGTATAGAAGATAGCTGCGTTCTTTTAGCCAGACACTGAAAAACAGACTGGAAATAACGACAATTCCGATACCACCGAAAAATATGCCTTGCGCCAGATTATCTGCTTGCACCGCGGACACAAATGCAGCCGGACGCCAGAGCACTGGTTGGGCCGAGCGGGAGGTTTGGCTGACAATTTTTAATACAAAAGAGTGTGTACCCGGCTGGTCAGGAAGATCGATTGCAAAGACGGCATTCCGGAAAGCAATTTGCCGTTGGCTGAATGCTATTTCTGTTCCTGCTTGTCCTAGCAGCCGCAGGCCTGTTGCAGTTTGTTGATACAGACTGAGTTCATTAATATAGCTGGGAGGCACCTCCAGCCACCATGTTCCTCCTGCGCCGCGTTCGCGGACATGCAGACTGAATTTCAGCCACAGCACGGAGTCCCCAAAACCGGCATTCAGATTTTCTGGAATGATGTGAAACGATAGTTTGGCGATATCTGCAGAAACATCGCCCATTTTGATCGTAGTTTGCGCTAACGCCATTTGACCAGCCAGAGACAGTCGCTGATCATCCTGATGCAGTTCCAGCGTTTGTGCATGGACAGATAATGGGAGCAGAAGTACGAACAAAAATGTGAACAGTAGCAAGCAACTCTGCACAATCGATAATAAAGACCAATACACAGCAGATAAAAAAGCAGTGGCTCGTCTGAACGTCAGTGATGGAGTCATTTTTCTGTATCGACTATAGGCGATCATTCTGGCGCCCTTGTCGGAACTGCGTTGGCGAGATGCCAAAACGTTCTTTAAATGCGGTCGCAAAATTGGCCCCGCTGGTGAAACCCAGTTCCAGTCCTATGGTTTGGATTTCTTGCTGAGTCGTATTGAGCAAACGGCAGGCTTCTTTCATTCGTTCTTCACGCAGATATTCAAATGCTGTGACGCCAACGCAGTGCTTGAATGCCTCGTTCAGTCGACGCGTATTCGTTCCCGACAGATGCGCCAATTGCTCCAGATCGGGAGTATCTGACAGATGTTCTGACAGGTAATGACTGGCAGTTTGAAACAAACGATTAAGCAAATGCGATTGATTCGATGCAAGGCTTTTGTTGGTAATCGGGGTCGCCTCTTTATCTGCCTGTTTATTTGTATTGAGTATCGGGGCAGATATAGAGGCTGATATTGGTGCCAATGTCTGAGGTAATGTCGAAGGCAATAACCGCAAATGGACAGTCAGCCGCAGGCGAATTTCTTCAAAATTAAAGGGTTTGCTGACGTAATCAATCGCACCGGCGAGCAAACCCCGCACCCGTTCTTCGGGCATGACAGCGGCGGTCAGAAAAATCAGCGGGATATGTTGCGTACGGGGTTCTTGCTGAAGCAACGTGCAAGCAGTCAAACCATCGCAGACGGGCATGCTGACATCCATCAGTATCAGGTCCGGCAAGATGAGTATCGCCTTTTGCAGTGCGTCCTGCCCATCCTTTGCCAGATAGATGCGACAACCCAGTTGTTGCAGGTACGATCCCAACAACTTTCGGGCAGCCTCGTCATCATCGACAATCAGAATCCGTCGTTCTCGTAATACATCTGATTGAAATTGTTCATTTGGCATTTTTTTATCCAGGTAATTCCGATCTTCAACACGAACAGCAATGATGATTTTTCCTTCCAGCAAAGGCGCGTGGTGGTCTGGCAAAGGCGTGCGGATTATTCGCCATCAGAATAGCGACATAATGATCGCCACGTCAAATTATGCCTACCGAATTTATTGTTCATCCTGATGTACAGATATCACTGCTTGCTGCGCATCAGCATGCAATGGTGGTAGTGCTGTCCTTGCTGATCGCCATGCTCAGCGGCGTGCTGGTGGTGTATCTGGTGAAGGTGGCACGCACTGTCACTGATGTGTGGCATCAGGATGTGGCGCACGGAGGTGGTGTGCTTGTGCTTGGTTGTGGTTTGTGGTGTGGACAATTTCTCGGGTTGTTGGCGAGCGACTATGGAATCAGCGTGACATATGATGCAGGCTGGATGGCGGGTTCCATGTTGATGGCGGTGTGTGTCGCCTGGCTGATGATGGACCAATTCGTCAGACCTGTTGCGATGGCAGCCTTATTGCCAACAGAAATGCTGGCAGGACTTTTGGCAACTGCTGGCATCGCAGCCATGCAATATATGGCTGCCAGTAGCATGCAGATGCTGGCAACACTTCAATTCGATGGCTGGAGGCTGGGCATCTGCCTGATCGTGACTATGGCATCGTGTGTCTGGCTATTGCGACGGCAATATGCCCCGCCGGCAATTTTTTCTCAGCTTATCCCGCATGAAGTATCGCATGACGTATGGCGCCAGGTCACAGCAGGTGCGTTGGCCGGGTTGGTGTTTGTCAGTAATGATTATCTGGGAGTATCAGCAATACGGCTGAGTGGTGTGGCGGAAGCGGATTACCAGCCAGCATCTTTGCATACTGCGTTGGAAACAGCGATCGGTGCGTTGCTGTTGTTCGTGTTGGTCATCATGGCACATGCCACGCTGATGTATCGTCGTATGTCGCATATTTTTGATGAAGGGCAAGAGCGGATGAAGCTGCTGATGTCGAGTAGCTCAGAGGGTTTGTTCATACTCAATCAGGAGTACGTGATTGTTTCTGCTAATCGTGCAGCAGCGAGAATGTTTAGCCGGGAGAGCAGTGAGCTAACCGGGTGTTCTGTGAATATACTGATGTCAGAATTTTCTGAGGCATTCCAGTCTGGCAATCATGAAGCGTTTGCTGTTCCCGGAGTATTGATGACATCGACAAAACTGCCTGAAACACGTGAATTATTGGCGCATGATAAACAGGGAAAAATTTTCCCCGTCAAAGTGTCTTTGACGCGAGCTGGCAAAGATATGGTTACAGAACCTTGTATCGTGTTGGCGATCCATGATCTCAGCGCTGAGCGCGAAGCCTTGCGCCGTGAGCGTGACGCGAAGAGTGAAACACTGTCTGTCATATCTGCCCTCACCGAGCACACTATTCTTTCGGAAACGGATAGCTCAGGCACCATTATTCGTGTGAACGACGCCTTTGTTGCCGTCAGTGGTTATCGTAAATCTGAGTTGATAGGTCAACCGCACAGCATTGTCGGTACGGACGTATATCCCCAAGCCTTATGGGAAGGTATGTGGCAGAGCTTACGCCGAGGAAAATCCTGGCGGCATGAGCTTTGCAACCGCACACCTGCAGGAGAAGCCTATTGGCTGGATACGATCATTATTCCTGTCATGGATGAACAATCACATCTACGTCGCATCATTGGAGTGCATCAGGACATTACAGCGCAGAAAAATCGTCTCGCGACGCAACGACTCCGGCAGGGATTTGCCGCATCGCTGCAGTCAACATCATCAGACATACCGGTTGTACCACGTCAAATGACTGACAGCGAAATAGAAAATACCGTTGCCACGCAGGATCCGATGAATACGACCCATCTGGCTGTTTTGCATGCCAATGGATAAATTGCTTTTGAAACTGGAATGTAAAGAATTGATAAGCCAACCGACGGAGTGCCGACAAGAAATTTGATGCAGCGTTAAAAACCGATTGAAAGCAGATTAAAAACAGATCGATCAGCAAATGAACAAATAAGTCTATTCAACTGAGTAATAAACTTGTGTTAAATAGTATTAATTTAATAATATCGTCTTATCCAGACGATGACTATTTTAAAAGAAGGCCAGTAAACATGGGAACGCCAGCACAACAATCAACAGCAATGATAAAGCCGGTAGCGCAACAGAATGCCGCATTCCAATCCTCTCTGATCAATGCATTGAACCGTGTTCAGGCAGTGGTTGAATTTGATCTGGAGGGACGCGTATTACATGCCAACGAGTTATTTTTGTCAGTGATGGGATATGCACTCGATGAAATCGTTGGGCAGCACCATCGGATATTTTGCGCTGACAGTGATGTCGACAGCATGGAATATAGCCAGTTCTGGAGATTGCTGGCAGCGGGTAACACGCATGCAGGTGAATTCCATCGCTATGCCAAAGGCGGCAAAGATATCTGGTTGCAGGCTTCGTATAACCCTGTGATGGATGAAGATGGTCATCCGCGAAGTATCGTCAAATTTGCCACAGACATCACTGCCGCCAAATTACAGCAGGCAGAATTTGAAGGGAAACTGGCAGCGTTGTCGCGTTCGCAGGCAGTGATTGAATTTGATCTGCAAGGTAATGTGTTGACTGCTAATAATAATTTCTTGCGTACACTGGGTTACACCAATCAGGAAATCGTTGGACAGCATCATAAAATGTTTTGTGAGCCATCATTGCTCAAGTCTGCAGAGTATCGTCATTTTTGGGCAGATCTGGCGGATGGACAATTTAAAAATGGACGCTTTAAACGTATTGGCAAACATGACTCAGAAGTGTGGATACAAGCGACTTACAATCCTATCCTCGATTTGCATGGCAAGC
Source organism: Undibacterium sp. SXout7W (assembly GCF_049339385.1). Taxonomy (NCBI): domain Bacteria; kingdom Pseudomonadati; phylum Pseudomonadota; class Betaproteobacteria; order Burkholderiales; family Oxalobacteraceae; genus Undibacterium; species Undibacterium sp. SXout7W. The sequence continues at coordinate 510,672 of NZ_JBMPPF010000001.1, forward strand.
CTTACAAGATCGTAAAATATGCGCTCGACATCAGCGATCAGGTACTCCGAGAACAATTGATCAGCGAGAAAGTAGAATCTATTACCCGCGTGCTGGATGAGTTATCGACATCGATCGTCAGTATTTCTCAAAGTTCCAAACATTCCAGTGATTTGGCAGATCAAACACAGCGTTATGCTGCAGATGGAAATGACGTGTTGCAACGCTCGCGCGAATCCATTCATGCGATACAGAAGTCCTCGCAAGATATCAACGAAATGATCAATACCATTGCCGATATTGCGAGTCAGACGAATTTGCTGGCATTTAATGCTGCGATAGAGGCTGCGCGTGCGGGTGAGCAGGGAATGGGTTTTTCTGTGGTAGCCGATGAGGTTCGCAAGTTGGCAGAAAAGTCTACCCTGGCCGCACGCGAAATCGCCAAGTTGATTACGCAGACCGTGACGAGAGTGGATGAAGGTGGGCGTTTGTCTGAGCAGGTCGGTAGTTCTTTTGCCAGAATTCTTGAGTCGATGGGACATACTACGCAATCAATTAATAATATTCATAGTGCTACCTCAGAGCAAGCGGAAGCGACGCGCCATGTGGCAATGTTGCTCAATCAATTGAACCAGGCCACGGAGTTGAAATGAGTTTTCCGGCTGTCGTTACAACAAGCTGCCTGCCGTCTGACGTGATCTTGTGTCAGTTGAATGAGTTGCAGTTTGCTGTACCTTTGGAGGATGTGGTGCAGGCAATTCTTCGGCCGTCAGATATCACGCAAATGCCGCGCCGCGACAGCGCGATGGAGGGTATTCTGCCGTATCGCGGGCAGGTGCTTCCGCTACTGGATATACGTCGTTGGTTGCCGTGGCCGGGTGATCAGCAGGCCGTGCCGGCGCAAGTATTAGTGTTAAAGCAGAATGGCATGTTATTTGGCATGGTGATTGATGCTGTTCATGGACTGCACAAGATTTCTGACGCGCAGATACAGCGCTTGCATCAGGCTGATGATGAAAAAGAATTATTTCATAGTGCCATTCGCTTGCAGCAGCAAAACGGTGCGCAGAGCAGCGTGGGTTTGCTGGATGTGTCTGCACTGGCAAAGCTGACTCAGGTCTGGGCGGCAGATGCGATGGAGTCTATGGATGCCGACGGTGAGCGGATACCAGCTGCATCTGCTCAAACAACAATTGCACGGAATGGATTGTATGGATCGTATGCATTGTTTGCCGTTGCAGACAAACTCATCGGTATCGAGTCGCAGTATGTAGCGGGTGTGGTTCCTATGCCAGACGTACAGAAGGTTCTTGGCAGCGACGCGAGTTGGCGGGGCATGACGCATTGGCGTGGGCGTGATATTCCTGTACTGGATACGATGGTCAGTCTGGGATTGGCACAGTTATCTGGCGCGTTATTACCGGTCAATATACCCGGCGAAACAGCGCGCAAAGCACCGGATACGGACTCAGCTCCAGTTCCAGACTTGCTGCTGGTGATCCTGATGCATGACGAGCGATGTATTGGTTTGCCGGTGCATGCAGCACATGCCGTCATGCGACTGGATACGTCTGCAGCCCAAACGGCCGCCATTGCCGGGCTGCCAGTGAATCCGATCTTGCGTGCTGTTCAGGAGCTGCCTCAGGAATTGTCTGATGGGCGCTCAGTATTTCTGGCCGATGGCAGTGTTTGGGTCAATGCCTGTCCCATGAGTGTATTGAGCCGGACTGATGTGAGCAGTAAAAAAGAGCGCGGACACCGTCATGCGCATGTGGTTGTACAAGCAGGGCAGGTCTGGGCGATTGGCCTGCATTGGCTGCAAGCGATTATCGCCATGCCAGAGAAGATAGATGCCGTCAGCGCAGGATATGCAGGGCAACTTGGAACGCTGATCTGGAACTCACGCACCTTACCGTTGCTTGATCTTGGTATGCTGACAAACAATCAGGTAACGCAGATCAATAATGACTGCAAGGTATTGATTGTCTGCGTGAATAACGTACACCTTGGAATACTGGTTGGGCAACTGATGATGTTGTTACCCGCCAGAACAGGAGAGCTTGCCAGTTTTTCACGCAACGGCAGTAATAACACCCAGATGATCACTGTCAGAAACAACGAGCAGTTGCGCAGCTACGGTATTCTTGATCCGGAGAGCTGGTTGCCGCTGCAAGCGATATTGCAACGCATGCAGCCAGCATCTCCGTCTGCAATGTAATTACATTTTTATAGTGCGGTACGCAGAGCAAACAATTCCGGGAACAAGACGACATCCAGCATTTTGCGTAAATAACTGACGCCAGCAGTACCGCCGGTGCCGGTTTTAAAGCCGATGATGCGTTCTACAGTGGTGACATGGCGGAATCGCCAGATGCGGAATGCGGTTTCCATATCCACCAGTTTTTCAGCCAGTTCGTACAGCGACCAGTGTTGTTCAGGTGCCTGATAGACTTGCAGCCAGGCGGCTTTGACCGATTCATTGATGCTGGTCGGTTGTGTCCAGTCGCGTTGCAGACGTTCTGCATCAATGGCAAATCCCTGACGTGCCATCAGCATGATGGCTTCATCATAAATCGACGGTGTAGACAAGGCGCTGTGCAAGGTTGCATGGATTTCCGGCTTACTCTCATGGACGGCAAGCATGGTGGCGTTTTTATTGCCCAGCAGGTATTCCAGTTCGCGGTACTGATGCGACTGAAAGCCGGATGACGCGCCCAGATAGGGCCGGATCGCAGTATATTCACTTGGTGTCATGGTGGACAAAACATCCCATGCATGGACCAATTGATCCATGATACGCGCTACGCGCGACAGCATCTTGAATGCCGGTGGCAAATCCTGTTGTCGGATATGAGTGCGTACCGCGTGGAGTTCATGCAGCATCAGTTTGATCCAGAGTTCACTGGTCTGGTGCTGAACGATGAACAGCATTTCATTATGATTCGGCGAGCGCGGATGTTGTGCCGATAAAATCTGATCGAGGCCCAGATAATCGCCGTAACTCATGTCGTTCGAAAAATCCATTTTGGCACCATGCCACGACATCGGGCATTTACCCTTGTTGTCCTGTGTGTTCTGATCGATTTGACCGCTCTGATGGTGTTGATTGTCTTGATGATTGCTCATGTTCTTCCTTGGATATTGTTTGCCAGTATTGTTGATATTTTTCTGCATGTGATCAGCGCAGATTCAACGCTTATCCCATGCAGATGCTGGTCGCTCAGGTCACGGCATTACGCTGCATGTTGGCATCGTAATCCTGAGTATCGAGAATTGTGCGCAAGGACTCGACTGCATCCCAGACGTCGGTATAGCGGACATACAGCGGAGTGAAACCAAAGCGCATGATGGCGGGTTCACGGTAATCGCCGATCACGCCATGACGTATCAATGCTTGTATGACCGCATATGCATGCGGGTGGCGTAAGCTGACCTGGCTACCACGTTGCGCATGGTCACGTGGCGTCACCAGTTCCAGCGGATGGCTGGCGCAACGTTGTTCTACTAATTGGATGAATAAATCCGTCAACGCCAGTGATTTTTGGCGGATGGTTGGCATATCGGTTTTCCCGAAGGTGTCCAGACCACAGCCGACCAGTGCCAGCGATACCATCGGCTGGGTCCCGCACAGTGCGCGGCGTATTCCGGGTGTCGGTGTAAAACCCGGATTCATCGCAAACGGGCTGGTATGTCCCCACCAGCCAGACAGTGGATGGTGAAAATGTGCCTGGTGTTTTTCTGGTACCCAGATAAAGGCCGGGGAACCCGGTCCGCCATTCAGATATTTATACGTGCAACCCACTGCAAAGTCTGCCTCTGCTGCGTTCAGCGCGACCGGGACTGCACCCGCTGAATGCGCCAGATCCCATAAGGCGAGTGCGCCGTGCGCATGAATCAGGCGCGTGACTGCGGCCATATCGTGCAGATAACCAGTACGGTAATTGACATGTGTCAGCATCACCAGCGCCGTGTGTTCATTGACGACGCTGGCCAGCTCTTCTGGTGTATCGATCAGGACAATCTGATAGCCGTGATCCAGCCAGCGGGTAATGCCCTCGGCCATGTAAATGTCGGTAGGAAAGTTGCTGCGTTCGGTAATGATGATCTTGCGTTGTGGATCGGCAGATTGTATTTCCAGCGCAGCGGCAATCGCTTTGAACAGATTGATGGAAGTAGAATCCGTGACGACAACTTCATTCTTTGCCGCACCGATCAACGGAGCCAATTGGTTACCCAGAGTCGAAGGCAGATCAAACCAACCGGCGGTATTCCAGCTGGTAATCAGGTCGTTACCCCACTCGTGCGCGATCACTTGCTGCGCGCGCTCTAATGAGGCTTTGGGGCGAGCACCAAGCGAATTACCATCCAGATAAATCACGCCCTCCGGCAAGATAAAATCGTCGCGTAAATGGGCCAGAGAATCGAGTGCATCCATCTGCTCACAGGCAGCGCGGTCAATTGGTGTGTTCATTCAATGTTTCCTGTTGTGATGTGGGAATGAGGGGTGTCGGTTGCGGGGTATCGATTACGGAGTATCGGTTACGGGGTGTCGATGCCGCGCAAGATAGCGCGTACCGGGCTGGCATCAAGGCCTTTTAATTTCAGCGGCAGGCAAATGAGTTCGTAATCACCCGCTACCACCTCGTCGAGCACAATGCCTTCCAGAATTGCCATTTGATGCGCTTTCATTTGCAGGTGGGCATCGAGAGTTTTTGATTCTTGCGGATCAAGCGAAGGACTATCGATCCCGATCAGCCTGACACCGTGTTGCGCCAGTAATGTAATCGTGTCGACTGCGACGCTGGGAAAATCCTCATCCCATTGCATTTGCGGTGCTTGTTGGTAAGTGCGCAGCAACACTCTGGCCGGTATGTCTGTCAGAAATGCGCTGATATGTTCCGGCAGAACTTGCGCTACACCGATGCAATGAATGACGCGACAGGTGCCGATGTAGGTGTCTAGCGCCACTTCGTCAATCGCTTTACCGTCAGCATCGTAATGCGACGGTGCATCACAATGTGCGCCGGTATGGGTGGACATGGTGATCTTGCTGACCTTGACTGGACAGCCATCGGCGATCTGCCAGGTGGTTTCTGCGCTATAGGCGCTATCACCGGGCCAGACCGGAATTCCCTGCTGTATGGCAGGGCTGATATCCCACAATTGTCTGGATGTGGTTCTGTACGTGGACATGCGTGCTTTCCTTGAATAGACAGCGATGAATAGGCAGCGATTGATAGGAAGAGATTTTATGCCGGATTGCCTGAATAATCCTTGCAAAGTGCAGCGTAAAAAGCATGGTTTGTAGAATATAATTCGAATAAATATGCGATTTTTAAAATATATTGCGTCATGTTTATTTTGTATTGCGCAAACATGCTAAAAAGGAGTCATCCTATGCAACTCGATGCTACGGATCTGAAAATTCTGCAACAACTACAGAACGATGGGCGCATCAGCAATCAGGAGTTGGCTGATCAGGTGTTTTTGTCGCCATCGTCCTGTCTGCGGCGAGTGCGCATGCTGGAAGAGGCAGGCATTATTCACCATTACTGCGCGGTGATTGATGCCGAAAAAGTGGGGCTGGAGGTGGATGCCTTTGTGCAGGTCACGATGCGGCGCGATGTGGAGCAATGGCATGAGAATTTTTCGCAGGCCTTGCAGCAATGGCCGGAAGTGATTGGGTCTTACATCATCACTGGCGACGCCAATTATCTGCTGCGTGTGCGAGCCCGCAACCTGAAACACTATTCCAGCTTTGTGCTTGAGCGTTTATATAAAACGACCGGCGTACTGGATATCCGTTCGAATATAGTGTTGCAGACCTTGAAGGATACGCATCAGATTGCCACGTCGTTAATGAAGGAATCAGCGTCAGCTCTGGCGCCGCTCACCACGCCTGCATCAGCGTCGACAAGGACATCGGGATAGTTGCCACTGGCAATCTTCGGGTTTGTATCACTACAAATCAATGAAGATTCAGTGAATATTCAACGAGTATTTAACGAGTATTCAGTGGGTATTATGAATAAAAAAGGGGAGTATCTGCCATTATCGAGTTATTGTCCACGTAAATAAAGGCGTAGAAATAATACTCCCCACTAGTATATTTTTTGCATTTAACGTGCCTGGGATGACTGGATGGCCGGATGACCAATACCCGATATCTTTATTTCTTGCCAGTCAGCAATAAGGCTTTCAGCAACTCGGCGGCCGGCCCTTTACTTGCCCAGGTCTGGGATAAATCCAGATCGCCGTTGGTGCTGATCAGGATGAGCACGTTTTCTGATTGCAGATCAATCAGGTTCAGGATGCGCACACCGGCAATCCAGCCCTGGCGTTCAACAATCATGGTCGGTTGTTGTTCATTCGCGCCTTTAAACGGATAAGCCCAGACACCAATGGCACCGCCCACGTTGTTCGGCCTGACCATTTCTGCGCGTGTTTTCTCCGACAGATAAGTACCTTTGATGAACGCACGATCAAACGCCAGTAAATCCTTGGCGGTACCATACGACGAACCAGCTGCGCCATAACTGGCGTAATTGACTTCGGGTTCTGGTTTGCCGCCAAGCGTACCGTGAACATGTTGAGGATGATCCTGCATGCCAGCGTGATACAGACCGGAAGCAGTCATGCCAGCAGGTTTAAAAATGCGCTCTCGCAATAACTGCGCAAATGGCTGCTGATGTAGTTTTTCCAGTAACGCGCCCAGTACCATGTAATCGCAATTGTTGTAGTCAAACGTGCTGCCAGGGGCGCTGTTCATCTTGCCAGCGCAGATTTCTGTGGCAAATGTCTGCATATTGTCGCCACGGTTGGCATGCAGCATATGAAAATCAGGAATCGCATTTTCATTGTATAAGCCCGAATAGTGTGTCAATAGTTGGCGCAGGGTAATATTTCTCGCTTGCTGATTGGGATAGTCAGGCCAGTAAGCGCCCAGAGGTTGATCCAGTTGCAAGCGTCCTGCTTCAACGTCCTGCATAATCAGAATCGCGGTCATCTGCTTGGTAATCGAGGCAAAGCGGAAGCTGCGTTTAGTATCGCCAAACTGACCAAAGGATTTTTCCAGTAAGACTTTATCGCCTTTGGCTGCAATCGCTGCGCCTTGAAATCCACTGGCTTCGAGCTTGGCAGCCGCTTGCTCCAGCAGCGAGACAGCGCTGGCATGCTGGCTTGCCAGCAGCAGGCTCATGCTCAGGGTGCGGATCAGATTGCGTGTGAGGCTGAATGTCAGACTGCGTGTGAGGCTGAGCGTAAAGCGACGAAAACCGGGCATTATTTTCTCCAGATAAAAAGCAGGCACATTGACTGCCGTTATTGTATGCAAGTCCGGCGCTAAAGTCCTGTATCAAGGCGGCGCAATATCGGGCATCGTGCGGATTTAGGACTTACGCAAAATTGTCCCGGCAAGGCAAAACAGCATTTGGTGCTCAGGAGACTCCTCTTGCAAGGGGAGTCCGTTGCGTAGGCAGACAACATGTTGTCTGAATTTCCGACTACACCATGGCGACGAAGGCAGTACGTGCTTGTACAGAGCTTCGTACAATAAGGAGCCATAACGCTGCTGGGGCAGTTTTGCGTAAGTCCTAAGATTTTTCATGCCTTTCGTACAGCGGTCAGCGGTATTTTCATGCAACTTGCTGGACGGGAAAATGCATAGATGAATATACGCCAACGAATAATTGCTGCTGTGCGAGATATAATGCCGCACCATGAATTTACTTAAGACTCTTGCTGCCGTGAGTGGCATGACGATGTTGTCCCGCATTACGGGCTTGATCCGTGATGTTTTAATCGCCAGTCAATTCGGCGCGAATGCGCTGACAGATGCGTTCAACATTGCATTCCGTATCCCCAATCTGCTACGCCGCCTGTTCGCCGAAGGTGCATTCGCGCAGGCGTTTGTGCCTATCCTTGCCGAATATAAAACCCGGCAGGGCGACGCCGCGACCAAAGATCTGGTGGACCATGTCGCGACTCTGCTGACCTGGGCGCTGTTACTGACGTGCGTGCTTGGTATCGTCGGCTCACCTTTGATTTTATATTTTGCAGCACATGGTCTGGTCGGGAAGACAGACGTGTTTAGCGCTACCGTGGTCATGACTCGCATCATGTTCCCTTATATCGGCTTTATGTCGATGGTGGCGCTGGCCGGTGGAATTCTGAATACCTGGCGCGAATTCCGCGTGCCGGCATTTACACCGGTGTTGTATAACCTGACTTCGATTGCTGGCTCGCTGTTTCTGGCACCATTTCTGGATCAACCCATCTATGCGTTAGCGATTGCGGTATTTGTCGGCGGCGCATTGCAACTGGCGATACAGGTGCCTGCACTTGTGCGTATTGGTATGCTGCCGAGGATTAGTTTCCGGCTCGGCACGGCATGGCAGGATGAAGGTGTACGACGCATTATCCGCAATATGATCCCGGCGATTCTGGCTGTATCAGCGTCGCAGATCAGTATCCTGATTAATACCAGTATTGCTTCCAGTTTGCCCGCAGGCAGTACCACCTGGCTGGGAAATGCAGATCGCCTGATGGAGTTTCCTACCGCGTTGTTGGGCGTAGCGCTGGGTACTATTTTATTGCCAGGCTTATCCAAGGCGAATTCTGATGGGGATATGACCGAGTATTCCGCTTTGCTTGACTGGGGTTTGCGTCTTACATTCTTGCTGGCAATGCCCGCTGCCGTTGCTTTAGCTACGATCCCTGAGGCGCTGACCAGTACGCTCTATCATCATGCCAGATACGATGCACATTCCGTGCAGATGACTTCCAACGCCCTGATTGCTTATGGCGTGGGGTTGATTGGCCTGATTGTCGTCAAAATTCTGGCACCGGGATTTTATGCGCGTCAGGACATCCGCACTCCGGTCAAAATTGCCCTGACAGTCATGATTTCTACTCAGATGCTGAATGTCTTGTTTGTTCCCCTGTTTGCGCATGCCGGGCTGGCATTATCAGTCGGGTTGGGCGCTTGTCTGAATGCGATGTTGCTGTATAAGGGTTTGCGTGAGCGTGGCATTTTTAATCCCCAAAAAGGCTGGCTGGCATTTTTAATTAAGCTCCTTGCTGCTTTGTTGCTGATGGCGGGCGTGGCACTCTGGATGTCAGATCAGTTTTCATGGATTGCCATGCGACACACACCGTTCAAACGCGCCGCAGCGTTGTTGCTGGTGATTATTTGTTGCGCGGCTACTTACTTTGCTGCGCTGGCAGTGATGGGCTTTCGCCCGAGGGATTTTCGTAAAGTAGCGAAAGTCTGATGACTTACCTTCAGGACTTACGCAAAATTGTTCCAGCAAGGCAAAACAGCATTTGGTGCTCAGGAGACTCCCCTTGCAAGGGGAGTCCGTTGCGTCGGCAGACAACATGTTGTCTGAATTTCCGACTACACCATGGCGACGAAGGCAGTACGCTTGTACGACAAGGCGCCATAACGCCGCTGGGGCGGTTTTGCGTAAGTACTAACCTTACATCTGATTACATTTCTTTCATGCGTTCTTGTCATCGTCATTCAGGCCCGCAACGTTGATGTACTATAAAGAAAAGGAAGTCATCATGAAAAAATATGTAATTGCTCTTTTAGCGCTGGCGGTGGCAGGTTCTGCCATGGCAGCGGATGTTGGTGTCTCCGTCACTGTCGGTGAACCAGGTTTTTACGGGCGCATTGATATTGGCAATGTGCAGAGACCACAAGTGATTTATAGCAATCCTATGATCATTCAGCGTCCTGTTGTCGGTTATATTGAGCAGCCTTTATACCTTCGTGTACCACCTGGGCATGCCAAAAACTGGAGCAAACATTGCGCACGCTATGATGCCTGTGGCAGAAAAGTCTATTTTGTACAGGAAAACTGGTACAACAATGTTTATGCCCCGCAGATCAGAGAACGTTCTGGCTGGAACGAGGAGCATAGTCGCGGACGTAATGACGAGCATCGCGGTGATGATCGGGGTAATTATCGGGGCGAAAATCGCGGAGATAACCGTGGGGACAATCATGGTGATCGGCGCGAGGGTGAGCGCGGTGAAGGTCATGGCCGCGGACGTGGTCACGATCAGGATCGCTGATCCGTACTTTACACTGAGAAATTTGGCGTGCCATAGCCTGGCATGATCATGAAAAATGGCGCAGATCAACTGCGCCATTTTTTTTGGAAGATTCATCTTGACGAATATCCGATGAATCCCGCTTGCTTTTATCTCAGACCTCAGACCTCAGACAAAATGGCAAACGTAATCCAGCGTTTCCAGTGTTTCAATTTCAAAGCTGGAATTGGCTGGTACGTTAAATTGTTGTCCGCCTTCATAGGTAGACCAGTCACTGTCACCTTGCAGACGAATCTTGCATTTACCTGCATTCAATTCCATGATTTCTGCTGCTGCGGTGTTGAATACCAGGCTGGATGGAAAAATCACGCCGATCGTTTTTTTGGTGCCATCTACAAACAGAACACTATGGGAAACACATTTGCCGTCAAAGTAAATATTAGCTTTTTTAACGACGCTGACCTGATCAAATTGGGTAGTCATAATTACTCCGGAAAAACGGCCTGCACAATGACTGGGCAGGCCGCTAAATTAACTTTAATTAATTTTAATTAAATGAGACGCACCATCGTATAAAGCTAAATGTGATCAATCACACTTAGCCCATACAATTAGCTGCGTTTTGCGCGAGCGTTCGCCGCGATACGCATACGTAATGCGTTGAGTTTGATAAAGCCACCTGCGTCCGCCTGGTTATAAGCGCCGCCGTCTTCATCAAAAGTCGCGATGTTCATGTCGAACAGCGAATCTGTTTTAGAGTCACGGGATACTGTGATCACGTTACCTTTGTACAATTTCAGGCGTACCCAGCCATTGACCGTTTGTTGTGTGTGATCGATCAATGTTTGCAGAGCCACGCGCTCTGGTGCCCACCAGTAGCCGTTATAAATCAGGCTGGCATAACGTGGCATCAGGTCATCTTTCAGATGGGCGACTTCACGATCCAGCGTGATGGATTCAATTGCACGGTGTGCCCGCAACATGATGGTGCCGCCAGGTGTTTCATAGCAGCCGCGTGATTTCATGCCGACATAGCGATTTTCAACCAGATCCAGACGACCGATGCCGTGTTTACCACCGAGACGGTTCAGTTCGGTCAGTACTGTGGCTGGTGACATGCGAACACCATTGAGTGCAACGATATCACCGCGCTCAAATTCCACATCCAGGTATTCTGGTTGATCTGGTGCTGCTTCTGGGCTGACTGTCCAGCGCCACATGGATTCTTCGGCTTCGGCACTTGGATTTTCCAGATGACGGCCTTCAAAACTGATGTGCAGCAGGTTGGCATCCATGGAGTACGGTGCGCCACCATTTTTGTGTTTCTGATCGATTTCAATACCGGCATCTTCCGCGTATTTCATCAGTTTTTCACGGGATAACAAATCCCACTCACGCCAAGGGGCAATCACTTTAACATTCGGCATCAATGCATATGCACCAAGTTCGAAACGCACCTGATCATTGCCTTTGCCTGTCGCGCCATGAGAGATCGTGTCTGCGCCAGTTTCTTTTGCAATTTCGATCAGGCGTTTAGCGATCAACGGACGTGCAATCGACGTACCCAGCAGATATTCACCTTCATAGATGGTGTTTGCACGGAACATCGGGAACACGAAATCGCGTACGAATTCTTCACGTACGTCGTCGATATAAATATTTTCTGGCTTGATACCGAATTTCAGTGCTTTAGCGCGTGCCGGTTCGAGTTCTTCGCCCTGGCCCAGATCTGCGGTAAAAGTGACGATTTCACATTGATAATTGTCTTGCAGCCATTTCAAAATGACTGAGGTATCCAAACCGCCAGAGTAGGCGAGGACGACTTTTTTAACATCGCTCATAGTGTGCTTTCGAATTAACGTTACTTGTTGCTTAAATTTGTATTTAAATTTTTTATTTAAATTTATTACTTCAATGTGGGAGTGAGCAGATTGGTGACGACAATTAATGCCAATGATAAATTTTCATCGTTGATTGATTGTGGCCGGTTCCAGTCGCTCCTGAATACCCTGAATACCCTGAATACCCTGAATACCCTGAATACCCTGAATACCCTGAATACCCTGAATACCCTGAATACCTGTACAAAAAAAGTATCAGCGAATTTCGCCAACAACCAGATATTCCAATAATGCCTTTTGTACGTGAAGGCGGTTTTCTGCCTCATCCCATACGACCGATTGTGGGCCGTCAATCACACCTGCTGAAACTTCTTCACCCCGATGTGCAGGCAGGCAATGCATGAACAATGCCTCCGGATTCGCGCGTGCCATTTTTGCTTCATCGACGATCCAGCCATCGAATGCCTTTAGCCGTGCCTGATTTTCGTCCTCATATCCCATGCTGGTCCAGACATCCGTATTGACCAGATGTACGCCTTCGCAAGCGTCTGAAGGACTGTCAAACAGGGTGTACTGAGACGGATCGGCAGTGACCAGCGACATATCCATATCGTAGCCTTTGGGCGTGGAAATGTGCAGATGGAAGTTGAATATCTGAGCCGCTTGCAACCATGAATACAGCATGTTGTTAGCGTCACCTATCCATGCCACTTTTTTGCCTGTGATCGAGCCACGATGTTCGATGTAGGTAAATACATCAGCCAATACCTGGCAAGGATGGTGCTGATTCGTTAAACCGTTGATGACTGGAACGCGCGAATTCGCCGCAAAGCGCTCTATCATTTCCTGCTCAAACGTGCGGATCATGATGATGTCGCACATGCGGGACATCACCTGGCCTGCGTCTTCAACAGGTTCTCCCCGGCCAAGTTGGCTGTCGCGGGTATTGAGATAAATCGCCGCGCCGCCGAGTTGATGCATACCTGCTTCAAACGACAAGCGGGTGCGTGTGGAATTTTTCTCGAAAACCATGACCAGAGTTCTGTCCAGCAACGGATGGTAAGTCTGATAAGCCTTAAATCGTTGTTTGATGATGCGAGCACGTTGCATCACATATTCAAATTCAGAAAGGGTGAAATCGGAGAATTGCAGGAAATGTTTGATAGCCATAAATAAAACGGGCAGCAAGTTTAGCCTGCCGCCGCTTGTCATAACTGCTTCATTATAAGGGATTAAACTGCCTTTCCCATATAAATTCGGGAAAGTGGCAATTTGGAAAATGTTTTAAATCGCTTTTATTTCATATAAATGAAAACGATTGATTCTGAATAGTTCAGCCCTACAACATAGCCGTAATTGTGAATCGCCGTCAATCAGAAAAAATATCGTCATCTGATACAGAAACTTGTTTGTCTGGCAGCAAAAAATGCGGGTATCGAATTTATAATGGAACAGCAGCTATAATTAATTTGCTGAAAAACAATGTTTTTATTCTATTTTCATGTCATATAAAACAGGTGTCGATAAATGCTGATTGCTTTGTTGTAATGTGAGCTTTCTGAGATGTGTCGCCATGACTGAATATTAACTGAATTGCAATAAAGCATTTCCTATCATATTTAATATTATTATTGATACATATTATGAGCGCACTTCTTGCCGGACTGACAGTCCTGATTATCGGCGATAGCCATATGTCTAATCCCGATTATCTGATTACGACATTGCATGACGACTTAATGAATAAAGGTGCTGTTGTGTATTCGTTTGGCGCTTGTGGTGTGGCAGCGGGGGACTGGATGGTGAAGAGCCAGTCTTCTTGCGGTGGCGCTACTCGCATCAAGGATGGGCCGTTAGAAGTTAAAACGGGACAGGAAGCGATGACGCGTCCGTTTAATGAACTGGTAAAAACTTACAAACCTAATTTGGTGGTCGTGGTTAACGCGGATACGATGGCATCGTATTCTGCACCAGAACTGCCAAAAACCTGGATCTGGCAGCAGGTTTCCCGTCTGACCAAAGGCGTCAAAAACAACGGTGTTGCATGTGCATGGGTTGGCCCGGCATGGGGTACTGAAGGCGGCGTCTTCAATAAGACATTTGCCCGCGCCAAGGAAATGTCCGGCTATCTGTCTGAAATTGTGGCACCTTGCGTATATATAGATTCACAAAAAATGTCCAAACCTGGCGAATGGGGGACGATCGACGGTCAGCATCTGGATGGTGTTGGTTATAAAAACTGGGGTGCGGCCATTGGAAATGCGATTTCCTCTCCAGCTGTCTTAAATACGATCAAACGTTAATTCTGATCAGAGTATGGGGTCACGCGCTGACCTCATGCTGTTTGTCCTCTGCTTCTATTGGCTTCTTTGGTTTCTTACTTCGGCTAAAAATGAAAAAAACACTTGTCGCTTGTCTGGTTTCTATCCTCTCCTTCGCTGCGCATGCAGATAATCCTTTATATGAAACAGGTCCGGGTCAGGATTCGTCTTTTGTCCGATTCCTGAATGCGAGTGACGATAAACTCAATTTGATCAATGGCACGGCAAAAGTTGCTCTGGGTACGCAAAATGATGCGCGAGTATCACGGTTTTATCCAGTGAAGGCGGGGAGCAAGTTGACAGCGACAGTGCAGGCGGGGGCGGGCAAGATTACGGTTGATGTAACGGCAAAGCCTGGTGAATTTATTACTATTGCGATCACGGGAAAACCGAACGCACTTGAAAGTAATCTGATACGCGAAGCGCCGGCTGAATTTAATGCCATGCGGTCTTCTGTAGCCTTGCTGAATACAGATGCCACATGCTCCAGCGCAGGTCTGGTTGGCGGTGCAAAAAATGCTTCCATTTTTGAGGCAGTGAAACCACAGGCAGTTGAGCGTCGTTTGATCAATCCTGTGAATCTGGCTGTGCAAGTGAGTTGTTCCGGAAAGCCAGCAGGAAAATCCGTGGACATGACCCAATTGCAAGCTGGGGAGCGTTACAGCGTGATTTTGTGGTCAGGGAAAAATGGACGTCAGGCATTTTTTGTCCGCGACAGCACATCCTGATCTGAATCCGGACAGTCGCTATGGTATTTGCTTCTCTTGAATTCCTGACGCTATTTCTTCCACTGTTTTTTGCCTTGTATCTGCTGACGCCACAACGCTGGCGCAACCATACATTGCTGTTTGGCAGTTGGTTGTTTTATGCGTGGTGGACGCCCAAATTTCTTCTGTTGATTATTGCCCTGACGATTCTGGCATGGGGGGCAGGTATCCTGATCGATAAAACACAGGATCAAAAGCTAAAAACACAGTTGATGGCGGGAACCATTGTGCTGAATCTGGCTTCGCTGATTTGGTACAAATACACGAATATGGTCGTATCGTCGCTGAACACCATTCTGACCGGACGTGATTTACCAGTAATCCCCTGGGAAAATCTGATGCTACCGATAGGCCTGTCCTTCACGGTTTTGCATGCAATTTCTTATATTGTCGATGTTCGTCGCAAAACAGTGCCAGCACAATACAGTTTCATTTCTTTTAGTGCTTACATGGCAATGTTTCCGCATCTGATCGCGGGACCTATCGTTCGTTATAAGGTCATCGATAAAGAAATTCGCGAAAGAGTATTCTCAGCCGATCAATTTACTGTTGGTGCCAGACGTTTCATGATCGGGTTTTCCATGAAGGTACTGATTGCAGATACTTTGTCGCCACTGGTATCGCTCGCATTCGGTCTGAAGAATCCCAGTTTTATTGACGCCTGGGTTGGTTGTATTGCCTATACTTTTCAGCTTTATTTTGATTTTGCTGGATACAGTGCAATGGCGATCGGGCTTGGATTAATGTTGGGATTTCATTTTGAAGAAAATTTCAATCATCCTTATATTGCAGTATCAATACAAGATTTCTGGCGGCGCTGGCACATGACGCTGTCCTCATGGCTACGCGATTATTTGTACATCAGCCTTGGTGGTAATCGTGGAAGCCTAGGTCGTACTTATCTGAATCTGATGCTGACCATGGCCATTGGTGGTTTATGGCATGGTGGCGAAAACTGGAATTATCTGATCTGGGGCATTATTCACGGTAGCGCATTATGCTGTGACCGTGCGTTTACCCAGCGTGGATTATCTATGCCAAATTTTGCTTCACGTAGCCTGACGTTATTCGTCGTGATGCTGGCATGGACAGTATTTCGTGCAGACAGTTTTGCGACCGCCATGGATTGCTGGGCAGGACAGTTCGGTTTGCACGGGTTTGCGATGGGGGATGCGATTGCGCTGGCGTTGCGACCAAGTCTGATGCTGACATTTGTTATCGGATTACTGTGCGTAGTATATCCAGCGACCAATATTGCCAAACGCGGCGGTCTGGGCGTCATGTCCTGGAGTATGGTGTGGCCCGTCGTGACATTTGCTTTTGCTGTGATTGTTCTGGCGGGGCAGAAAGCCATCCCTTTCTTGTATTTCCAGTTTTAGGCGGCATACATGACGGAATCTTTTACGTTCGATATGAAAAAAGCAGGCTGGATGCGGTTTATTCCTGCCGTATCTTTTGCTTCGATTCTGGTGGCTGGATTTGCCGTAACGATGACTTCATTGCGTGATGTTGCAGAAAAGGACTGGGCTGGAATGTCAGAGCCACGTCGGATTCTGGAAGGGGAGTCGACACGACGTTTTTCGACACAGTTGAATAGTCATTTTTTACTCAGCAAACCATTCGCTCATATCGAAAGAGCAGTCACGTGGGGTATTGCTGGCGATACTGGTACTTCGGTTCGTACCGGATGCGACGGCTGGTTATTTTTAGCCGACGAATTAACGCCATACCCGGCGGCAAAACAGAATGCGCTGGCACGTGCCGACATCGTAACGAAATTAGACAGCGTATTGAAAAAGCGTGGTATTCAACTAGTGATGGCAGTCGTTCCTGATAAATCCAGGATAGAACACTCACATTTATGTGGCTTACATCGCTCTCCTGGATTTGCGGACAGGGTCGACGACTGGATTACCCCACTACGTCAACAGAAGATTGAGGTGATTGATCTCAGAGTGGCATTGAATGAGACACCCGGCGAGCGTTATTACCGTACGGATTCTCATTGGAATGAGTCTGGTGCTGACTCTGCTGCCCGAGCCATTGCTCAGCGTCTACAGGCCTTACATCTGGTGGATAAACCTGCATCACCAATACCTTCTGGTGCTATACAGTCGCGCATGGTCGAGCGTTCGGGTGATCTGATCCGTGTTGCTAACTTTGACGGCCTGCCAGCCTGGCTGCGCCCGCCAGCAGATACAACGCAACAAAGTACCGTGGCTCCTGTCAGCGTTGCCAGCGATGATTTGTTTGGAGATACAGGTTTGCCAACGGTAGCACTGGTGGGAACCTCTTTTGCACGTGCATCGAATTTCGTGCCATTGTTGAGTCAGTTTCTCGGCGCGCCAGTCGCCAATATGGCAAAAGACGGAGGAGATTTTGAAGGATCCGCGATGGCGTATTTAAGTAGCAAAGCTTATCAGAAAGAACCTCCCAAAGTATTGCTCTGGGAGGTTCCTGAGCGCATGCTGCAAAAGCCACTGACGCGTTCAGAACAGATCTGGTCTCAGTTTCTATCGAAAAATCGTTAATCGGGATTGGCGATTTTTGGAAGGGCCTGCGACGTAGAATGGCAGAGGTAGTAGGTAGTGATGGCCTAGTGCTTATTACTTCGCAGGGGTACGTAACATTATCGCGTCTGTGACAGACCGACCATTTGTCCTGTGGTCGTTAATAGCCGATGGTCTGTGCGGATTCGTGCACCAGCTGCTCAAATAATTCATGCCGCATCGTCGTAATTGAACCATCCTTGACTGCTGCTAAGACGGCACATCCGGGTTCTGCATGGTGATGACAGTTATAGAACTTACAGTGTCCCAGATGTGGAATGAATTCAGGAAAGGCTCTTTCCAACATGCCTTCACTTAAATGATGTAATCCAAACTCCTGAAATCCGGGAGAATCGATGACATACGAATGTGAATCCATTTGATACAGTCTGGTAAATGTCGTTGTATGTTTACCGGTATCAAGGGCGGCTGAAATTTCTCTGGTGGCAATTTCAGCATCTGGAATCAAAAGATTGATCAGCGATGATTTACCCATACCTGATTGACCGATCAGTATCGTACTTTGGTCACGCATCAGGTCTTCCATGATCTGTCTGGTTTTTTGCGGGTCTGCTTTGGCGGACACTTCATGTACCGGATAACCAAGTTTCTCATATAAGCCAACCCGCTCACGTGCTTTAGGCAGGGAGTCGGTGACATCCACCTTATTCAGTATCAGATGCGGCTTAATACCGGACGATTCAGCCGCGACCAGGGCGCGTGATACCAGATCATCGGTAAAGCTGGGTTCTGTCGCGACAACAATCAGTAATTGTGTCAGGTTGGCAGCCAGCATTTTTGACTTATATTGATCGGAGCGATACAGCAAGGTCTTGCGCGGAGTGATGGCTTCAATCACGCCCTGATTTTTAGATGTCAGGGCAAATTCGACAACATCACCAACGGAAACATCACTTTTTTTGCCGCGAGTTACGCAATGTAGTTTTTGCTGGCTACCGTCAATGTCGGCCTGTATCAGATAGTGGCGGCCATGCGCCGCAATCACCAGACCTTGCAGGCGTGCCATCAGGAAAAACTTTGCTCAAAAATGGCATCGACCTTGGCTGCGCAAATAAAGTCGTTGATTGAAATTCCACCTTTTCCATCATTCACGGTATGGGTATCAAATTTGATAATGCACTTGTTATAGGTCACAACAAGTTCAGGATGATGATCTTCTGCGTGAATAACGTAAGCAATGGCATTAATAAACGCCAGCGTTTCGTAATAATTTTTGAACTGATAAGTTTTAACGATCCGTGGCCCATCCTGTGTCCAGCCTGGTGTTGCTGGGAAATAGTTCGCCAGCGCGCTGTCGTCTAGTCCTGTCTCTGTATGTTGGGATTTTTTTGCTAATAAATCACTGGTTTTTATCATGATCATTCCTGTTTAGACTGCTAATAACTTATTGATGCGTACTGTGGCTGGCGGATGTGAATCGTAAAACGCCGAGTGTAATGGATCAGGGGTCAGTGTAGAGGCGTTATCCTCATATAACTTGACCAGTGCCGCTACCAGATCATCTGCATTGGTGTAGCGGGCAGCAAAGGCATCTGCCTCAAATTCATGTGTGCGCGAACTGATTGATGTCAGAGGCGAGAATAAAAATGTAAACACGGGTAAGGCGAGCATGAACAGGATGAATGCCATAGCATCGTTTTTAGCCAGTAACATAGGGTCGACACCCAGCCCTGTATAAAACCAGACTTGTTCTTTCAGGTAGCCCAGCAGCGCCAGAAAGGCCAGCGATACAAGAAAAATGACGATAATCCGTTTCACGATATGTTTGAGCTTGAAATGTCCAAGTTCATGTGCGAGTACGGCTTCAATCTCAGCAGGTGCCAGACGGGAGAGTAATGTATCAAAAAAGACAATACGTTTTGCTGCTCCAAAACCTGAAAAATAAGCATTGCCATGCGCACTGCGTTTAGACCCGTCCATGACAAATAAACCCTGAGAGGCGAAACCGACGCGTTGCATCAATCCCTCAATACGTTGACGCAAGCTATCGTCCTCAAGGGGAGTAAATTTATTAAATAAAGGAGCAATCACGGTGGGATACAGTAGCATCATCAGCAACTGAAAACCACTCCAGACCACCCACGCGTACAGCCACCACAGCGCACCGGACTTTTCCATTAGTGTCAGCACAACCCAGATCAGCGGCAAACCAATGGCAGCGCCAAGGAATGTACTTTTTAGCATGTCTGTGAAAAACAATGCGGGAGTCATTTTATTAAACCCAAACCTGGCCTCAAGTACAAATTGCGAATAATAAGACAGGGGCAATTCAATCAGGCTACTGATCAGTGCAAATGCACCAATTAAGCTGATTTGATACAGCATGCCTGGACCGGCCAGCTTTAACAGACTGACAGATAACAATTGCAGGCCGCCAAACAGGGTAAAACCCATCAGCACCACCGCATTCAGTATCAGTGATACCAGTCCAAGCTTGGTTTTGGCAATGGTATAGTCAGCTGCTTTTTGATGTGCTGCCAGCGGAATTTTTTCTGCAAACTGGGCTGGAACGACAGACCGATGTCGCAAAATATGGCGAATGTGGCGGGACGCTAGCCAAAATTGTACGATCAGTGTCAGCAACAGAAAGGAGATGAATAAAACCGAAAAGGTGGCTGAAATCATGGGAAAATGTGACATTCGAAAAAAAGCTAAGGAAGAATTATGTCACAAGCTACCGACATGCAAGCAAATGCCGTGATTCCGGCGCGTCCAAATGAGATGAACCTGATCTGGGTTGATATGGAAATGACGGGTCTTGATCCTGATACCGATCGCATTATCGAAGTAGCAGTCGTTGTTACTGACTCCCAATTAAATGTGTTGGCGGAAGGTCCCGTGTTCGCTATTCACCAGCCCGATGAAGTGCTGGATAAAATGGATGCATGGAATAAAGGTACGCATGGACGCTCTGGTCTGATTGATAAGGTGAAGGCGTCGACAATCAGTGAATCCGATGCCGAAAATGCGCTGATTGCATTTTTGAAACCGTTTGTTCCAGCAGGAAAATCACCGATGTGTGGCAACACTATTTGTCAGGACAGACGTTTTATGGTGCGCGGTATGCCTAAGCTGGAAGCATTCTTTCATTACCGCAATCTGGATGTATCGACACTGAAAGAATTATGCCGTCGCTGGAAGCCTGAACTGGCCACTGGTTTTAAAAAGCATCAAAAACATACAGCATTGGCCGATATCATTGAATCGATTGAGGAACTGAAATACTACCGTCAGCATTTTATTAAAGAATAATATTGCCAAGGTAACTAATAACGACCTCGGTAAGCAAGTAACGGTATTGATCTGGTTCAGATTGATAATGCCGAGGTCAATGTACTCACTTCTTCAGCAGATTCCTCCAGGATGCTGCTCAGCGTTCCATCACCCACCACGAAATCAATTTCTGAAGTGTAGTTTTCCGGTTCTGTGTAAGAGTGAAGATCGAGTGGTGATCGACTTGATGCCAGCTCATTGGCCAGTAATAGCGTGTCCCCCAGTGTTTCTGGCGGCATGGCGCGCAGTCCATACCAGAGTGCTTCTACCGCCTCTGTCACTTGCTGCGGCAGCTTCAGACTGTGTAACACGGCGCGACCAATCATTGCTTCTGCCGCTTCTCTTTCTATGACCGTATCCGAAAATGTGGGTAATTCCAAGGTATCGGTTTCTTCTTCCGGGCTGTCAAAATCGATCAATTCCGGATATTCATCGACCCTGGACAGCAGGTAAAAATTACCAACTTCATGCACGATGCCCGCAAACATTGCCGTATCAGGATCTACTTTGGTAATGCGTCGTGCAATCACGCGTGACAGCGATGCGACTTGCGCACTGTGCTGCCAGAGCTGGTTCATGATGCGTTTGACCTGATTATTTTTGCTGGTGCCAGCGAGTTGTCGCATGACCAATGACGCAACAATCGCCCGCAGAATACGGAAACCGACCCGACCAATGGCAGCTTTGACATTGGTGACATCGTTACCTCGGTTATAAGCCGCTGAATTGGCAATCGCGACAACGCGCGAAGCGAGTAAGGGTTCGTTAAGTACCAGCTTGGCGGCATTATCAATGCTGCAATCTGGATCATCAAGCGCCTCCTGGACTTTCAGTGAAGCAGCGACATTTGTCGGAAACACCAGCTCACCACGTTTGGCCTGTTCGATAATAATGCTAAGTGCTTCAGATCTTTTCATCGCAGCAGCCATATCTATAAGTTGTTGATCAGTTCATGACCGGGAATCGTCTGATGACGGTGTTTTTACGAACAATCATCAGACGGATATCAGACGAACACTTAGCATACCAGTAATGATATTGTTAAGTTAGATGATTTAATGCAATAAATCCAGAGAATTTTATTCTCCTGTATTCGCTTGCTTATATCAACTGAACATCCTCTGTTATGGTGTGTCAACGCATCATTGAGTGGTTTTTTTGGTCTTCTATCCATTTGTTCATTTTTGTTTCCAATAACGATAAAGGCAGGGTGCCATCGCTCAGAATGGCATCGTGAAATTGACGTAAATCAAATTTGTTACCGAGAGCTGCTTCGGCCTTGTGGCGTAATTCCATGATCTTTAATGAGCCAATTTTGTAGCCCAGTGCTTGTCCTGGCCACGCCATGTAACGCTCAATTGCCTGTCTGGATGCCGCCTCGCTATAGCCCAGTACTTCTTGCAGATATTGTATTCCCTGTTCTCTTGTCCAGCCTTTCGCGTGCATACCTGTATCCACCACGAGTCTGGTTGCGCGCAACATTTCATCGCTCAGATGTCCCAGATAAGAGTTGGGATCGTTGTCAAATAATCCCATTTCCCGTCCCAGAGTTTCTGCATATAAAGCCCATCCTTCTGTGTAGGCGTTATTTCCACCCACTTTACGAAAGCGCGGGACATCGAGTTCTTGCAAAGTAGCCAGATGAAAATGATGTCCAGGCTGGCCCTCGTGCAAAAACAGGGTTTTCATCCCCGTGTTGGCATAGTCGGCCGGATTATTGATCACTGCCCAGAAAACACCGGGACGTGAACCATCGATTGCTGGCGGGGAGTAGTGATCAGAGGCCGTCTGGCGACTGATTTCTGGCTCTGGGCGAATATCAAGTGCGGCTTTTGGCGTTTTGCCGAACAAGGTCGGGAGTTTTTCGCGTACTTTTTTGTCAATATCCCGATAGGCATCAAGGATGTCTTTTTCTGTTTTGAACGGACGATACTGGTTTTGCGTATCAATCCAGGCTGGCAGCGCTTTCGGATCACCGTGATAGCCGAGTTGTGGTCCTAGAGTGACATATTTTTGTTGAATACGAGCAACTTCTTTCAGCCCGATGGTATGGATGTCGTCAGGACTCAGATTGGTAGTTGTCTGATCTTCTACCCAGGCACGATACCAGCGCTCACCCTCTGGTAATGCGTTCCAGCCGGTGCTATTGCGGCTTGCAGGCAGATATTCAGCATTCAGAAAGGTGTTGAACTCGCGCAACGCAGGCAAAATGCTGTTTTGTATGGCATCTTTATAGGCTTTGGTAAGACGATTTTTATCCGCCTGGGAAAAATTATCTGGAAAATGTCTGATCGGCAAGTAATAGGCCTGATCTTCGGCCTGGTCTGACAATAATTGTGCATATTGCGGCAAGGTAGAGTTCACCAGAGCTTTGGGTAAGACAATGCCCTGACGCATACCTTCTCGCATATTGATCGTCGCCTGTTTCAGCCATGTTGGTAAAGCCTTGATACGTCGCAGATAAGTCTCGTATTGCTTCGGCGTGGTCAGTAACTGGGCGCTTTGACCACTGGCAAACTGTGCCAATGTGACCGGTACACTGTCCATTTGATTGATGGGCAGCAGATAGTCTTTAAATTGCGCCATCTTGATGCCACTCTGAATTTCATATTGCAGACAATCATACGTTACCATGTCAGCCGCAGATAATTTGGAACGATCCACACCTGATAGTTTCTGCTCGATGTTCCTTAACATGGCGGTATGGTTTGCCCTGATCACAGGCTGCAAAGTCATAGGCAAGCGGTCGTCATAGCGATTGTCACCATTGAATGTCGCGGATAAGGGTTCGAATATCGCCTGTTGCTGGTAATACGTCTCTGCGAGAGAAAGTAAGCGTTCTGCATCAGTTGTTGCAAGACGGAGATTGGCCATACGAATGGCAGGCTTGCCTGCTTCTGCAGCGTAAGCAGGTAACGTCACGCTGCCAACGCAACTGAGTACACTGATCGTAAGGACATTTAGAGCGATAGACTGGAAAGAGCGCTGTTGACGCATATAAAAATTCCTGAAAAAGGGATAAGGTCATGAACAGTCATCGCAGCCGATGTTAGCGCGAATGTGCTGTTGAACCGTGAAATATGATCATGCATTTCATACATAGGTGGCTGATTGATCACCATTTCCGATGATGTATTGACTGCCTAGTATGGACATAGCTTGCTAAGACAAGTCCGGATGAATTTGGTTCTGCTGTTGCTATTAAAAAAAGCAAGTTAATCCTGTGTTGACAAACAAAGGCAGAATTTTCTGAATACCGCTGAATAACTTTGAATAACTCTGAATAAATCAAAACAAAAATAAAGTATTGGCAGAAAAGGTCGTTATGTTGATGTTGCATTGCTCTAGCGCGATGATGTTATCGCGCTGTGATGTTGTCGATACAGGACTATTCGGAGTTGGCCATGAAAATACAGTCATCAGATGTGAGTTTTTCTTCTTCTCATGTGGCAACAAGCTATACCGAAAAGACCGAGACACTAAAAGCCTGGTCAGGACAGCAACGACCTGATTTTGAGCGTACCGGAGATCGTTTGCGACAGTCGCCAATCATCAGTTCCAGTACTGTTCAGCTCTCAGGTGCGGCCATTGCCGCCCAAACTGCTGCCACTGAGAGCAGTGCAGGCGTACAGCAAATTTCTACAGACGCTAATCTAGATCCTTCTCTCAGACTGATCAAGGATTTAATTGAGCGTATGACAGGGCGACAAATCCACTTATTGAGTAGTAGCGATCTCGCCAGTGGCGGCTCGGCGGATATTCAACAAAATGCTTCTGCCGGTAATTCAGGAACAACAGCAGCGACGACAACAGCAAACGGACGATCTGGTTGGGGGCTGGAGTATGACAGTCACCAATCTTATACCGAGACCGAGCAGACCAGTTTTACAGCCAGCGGAACAATTACGACTGCCGATAATAAAAAAATTGAATTTAATATTTCGGTTGATCTGCAACGTAGTTATCACGAGGATACTAGCACTAGTGTACGTCTCGGGGATGCGAAAAAGGTAGATCCGCTAGTACTCAATTTTGCAGGTGATTCAGCACAGTTGACGGAGCAGAAATTTGCGTTTGACTTGAATGGTGACGGTAAGAAAGAAAATATCTCTTTTGTTCAGGGGTCAGGATTTCTTGCACTTGATCGTAATAATGATGGGAAGATTAATTCCGGTACCGAATTGTTTGGGCCGGGTACTGGTAATGGATTTTCTGAATTGAGTGCACTCGATAGTGATGGCAATCATTGGATTGACGAGTCCGACCCTGCATTTCAAAAATTGAAAATCTGGACTAAAGATGCTGCTGGCAATGATCAATTGCAGAGCCTGGCGCAGGCTCATGTCGGTGCATTGTATCTTGGGTCAACATCGACACCGTTTGATTTGAATAATGCCCAAAACAAGAATTTAGGGCAAATCCGATCCTCAGGTGTATGGCTTTCCGATGATGGCAAGTCACACACTATGCAGCAGGTTGATTTGTCTGTTTAGGTGCTATTCAGGTAGATTTGCCTATTTTTATTGTTAATTTGCCGATGCATTTTGCGCGAGTGATATCTCAACCTACACGATAGGAAGTGTGGCCGCTGCAGAAACGGCTTCATATTCCCACTAATTTCCTGTTTTTGTTCAGGTAAAATCCTCCTGACTCAAAAATAACGGAATGCCATGAAGTTAACAACATTAAAAGATGGATCGCGTGATGGTCAGCTCGCTGTAGTTTCCCGTGATCTGAAAACAGTGTGTATTGCCAGCGATATCGCGCCGACTTTACAGCGTGCTTTGGATGACTGGAATTTTATTGCACCTCAACTCGACGAGCTATACGGTCGCTTGAATGCAGGTCGAGCCCCTAATAGTGTTGATTTTGATGCCAGTCAGTGCATGGCACCATTGCCGCGTGCTTTCCAGTGGGCAGATGGTTCGTCCTATGTGAATCACGTAGAACTGGTGCGTAAGGCGCGTCAGGCAGAAATGCCGGAGAGTTTCTGGCATGACCCGCTGATGTATCAGGGTGGAAGCGATGATTTTCTTGGCCCACAGGATGATATTGAACTCGGTTCAGACGAGTGGGGCGTTGATTTTGAAAGTGAAATTGCGGTGATTATCGGCGATGTGCCAGCTGGCGTCAAAGTTCAGCATGCCGGTGAATATATCCGCCTGCTGATGCTGGTCAATGATGTGTCACTGCGCAATTTGATTCCGGCAGAATTAGCGAAAGGGTTTGGTTTTTTTCAGTCTAAACCTGCATCAACGTTCTCTCCTGTTGCCGTAACGCCCGACGAGTTGGGTGATGCATGGAGAGATGGAAAGGTGCATTTGCCGCTACGTTCGACTTGGAACGGCAATCTGGTCGGACAGCCAAATGCAGGTGTGGATATGGTGTTTTCTTTTCCTCAACTGATTACACATCTCTGTAAAACCCGCAACGCACGCGCAGGCACTATCGTTGGCTCTGGCACAGTGTCGAATAAAGATACTTCCAAGGGGTACAGTTGTATCGCAGAAAAACGTGCATTGGAAATGATCGCTACTGGCGAGGCGATCACATCATTCATGAAATTCGGTGATACGATCAAAATCGAGATGCTGGATAAACAGGGGAAATCAATTTTTGGAGCAATTGACCAGAGCCTGGTCGAAATAACACGCCGCTGATGTCATGAAAATCAGGAATGACGCAAAACGGCTCTGGAGGCGTGATGGTTTCTTGATGCCGACAAGCTCGGCACAAAGCTTGGTATAAAGCCCGATAAGCCCCATCAACGCCATAATACTTTCGTCGCCATGCATACTTGGGCAATTTTGCGTAAATCTTGAAGATCAATGTGATTGTTATTTAGCTTATTTGGTTTATTTGGCTTATTGTCGGCCTAACTGAAAAAATACGTTTTTGGCGCCACCCTGACCCATTGCAACGCCAAGATAAATAGGGCCGATAAAGCTGTTAAATCCAGCAAACAGGCTAGCGCTTTTACGCAAAGATTTGAACGATATATCGCTGGTCTGGTTCCAGACGTTGCCTGCTTCCAGTGAAGTGCCGAGGAATAGACTTTGTCCCGCTAACTCAAATTTTACTGCGCGAAGCAAGTAGGTGAGGCTACCGTAGAGCATAAAGTTACCTGTGAACTGATCTGGTTGATATGCGGATAACTGTTGGAAACCACCTAAAGTAGAGCCGATGCCACGGATTTCCTGATCATGTTGGAATAATCCCGCACCGCTGAGTTTCAGATTAATGCTGTGGTTGTTGATACTGTTGGCCCATATCCCACTGAAAGCCAGTTCCTGATAATTTTGATGGGCTTTATTTAAGCCCAAAAATAGGCTGCTATCTAATTTATAGCCATAGCGTGGAAAGCTGGTATCACTGAGTTGATCAATGACAATTGCAGACTTGATTCCGAACTGTTGCAGGTCTGCACTAGGCAATGATTCGGTGCTGAGGCTACCGTCGTCGTTCCGATATAGAAATCCACCAATTTTGGGACGTACACGGTAATGGTTGTAATTCAATCCTATCTTAGCTTCGCCTAATACACTTTGTTCACCGAGTTTAAAGGCCAGGTCCAGACCGAGTTTATCACCCCGAAAATTGTATTCCGCGATCCTGGTATCGCCGTTATAGAGGTTTCGGGTATTCTGGCCGATTTCGGCGAAAGGCGAAATATACATACCTTCGCGTTCAAATAAAGGTTGTCGTAATTCAGTGTGTAGTTTGATGTTGTTACCAAACTCCATGTCATTGCGCCATTCGAGGCCGCCATCCGTCAACCATGGGCGGCGATGCCCCACTTGCAGACGAAAACCGCCCGCACCTTCAAAGCCACTTGAAAGTGCCAGTCCAAAGCGCAAAAAATGAGGCCCCCAGTTGCGACCGTAGGCATTGACCCTGATACCGTATTCGTCGTCACGTTGTACGAGTTCGTGATTGATGCTGTCGAACTCGCGCGCATTGTTCAGAATGGCAAGCTGACGATTGATTTCTTCCGCGTTATATTCCTTGCCCGGTTTAATGGAAAGCTGACGCCTGATATCGTTTTCGGGAATAGCACCGTTGGTCGATACATCCACAAATGCAATGCGTATTGGTGGTAATGCAGGATGCAGGCGTAATTGTTGTTTCGCCGCATATTGCATTGGTGGCAGGCTATACACCGACAGCATATTCTGAAGTGCCAATGTAGCTTGCTGGCCTATTTGTATCGCTTCTTTAGATCGTGCAAAATCCATAAAACTAATATTGCCGAGCGTGGGTTCTATCAAAATGTCACGTTGGCCGAGCAATGCTTTTTGGGCCTCCACATTCTGCTCGGTCAGAATATTCACCATCTGCTGACTGACGTTGAACAGGGTTTGCAACTGATCTCTGGGCATCAATGGCGTACCAATATTGACGGCAATCACAATGTCTGCCCCCATACTTCTTGCAATATCTACCGGCAAATTGCGCACTAATCCACCGTCGGATAATAATCGCCCATCAATTTCTATCGGAGCAAATACCCCGGGGGCTGCCATGCTGGCACGTATTGCTTTGTGTAACGGACCACGTTCAAAGACGACCATTTTGCCTGTTTCCAGATCGGTGGCGACGGTACGAAAACGGATTGGGAGCTGGTCAAAATCAACATCAGGCTGCAAATGCGCGGTCCAGTTTTGCAGTAGTTCCAGAAATTGTGTTGCCTGCACAACTCCGGCTGGCAAACGCACGCCATTGCTGCTCAGCCCCAGTGTGGCACCCAATGGATACTGGTCATCTTCTTCACGCACGGATTGAGGCAGCATGCGGCGCTCTACACGATCAAGCGCAACATCATTGAGTTTCAATGCATCGAGGCGGGCCTCAATTTCTGTTGCCGAAAAGCCAGCTGCATAAAGCCCGCCAACGACCGCTCCCATACTGGTTCCGGCAATGCAGTCAATCGGAATGTGTAGATTTTCTAATACTTTGAGTACGCCAAGATGAGCAAATCCACGTGCTCCGCCGCCAGACAGGGCAAGACAGATTTTTGGTGGTGCGTTGCCTGTCTTTTCTTTGATCAGATTCTCTGCCATAGAAAAGCGAGGCAAAAGCAAAGAAAAAATCAGACTGGTGACAGAAAGAATAATCGTTTTGTTCATAGAGTAAGTGAGGAAACATGGAATTCTTGCCTGAGGCTCTATATACTGCTGAAAGTATATTAATCAGGCTTTACTCGGGAAATTTCGCATAAGAGATTTTGTTAATCTTATTCTCTGTTTCAATGACATCGGACAATAAATCGTTATTGGAGCATGGCGTTGGCAAAAAAGACAGAGATATAAAGGCTAAAATTTTCGAATAAAGCTCATACAGAGTTTCCGGATCATTTCCATCAATTACCCATGAA
This sequence comes from Undibacterium sp. SXout7W, assembly GCF_049339385.1. Lineage (NCBI taxonomy): Bacteria > Pseudomonadati > Pseudomonadota > Betaproteobacteria > Burkholderiales > Oxalobacteraceae > Undibacterium > Undibacterium sp. SXout7W. The sequence continues at coordinate 539,856 of NZ_JBMPPF010000001.1, forward strand.
CCTACATCAATTACGCTTTGTTCGCGAAGCAGTGAGACAGAATTTCAATCTGACTGAGGCAGCAAAAGCCCTGTTTACTTCTCAGCCAGGGGTATCTAAGGCCATTATTGAATTGGAAGAAGAACTCGGGGTTGATATATTTACCCGGCATGGCAAACGTATTCGTGGACTGACAGAACCAGGGCGAGCGGTATTGAAGTCGGTTGAGCTGATTATGCAAGAGATTGATGGACTCAAGCGTATCGGTAAGGAATATGCGGCACAAGACAGCGGTAGCTTTACCATTGCAACGACGCACACCCAGGCGCGTTATGCGTTGCCGAAGGTAGTGCAGGCCTTCATGCAAAAATATCCTAAAGTCAGATTATCTCTGCTTCAGGGAAACCCTAAGCAAATCGCTGAAATGGTGATGCGTGATCAGGCGGATCTGGCGATTGCCACTGAAGCGATTGCAGGATTTGATGGCTTGATTTCATTGCCCTGTTATCAATGGGAGCATGTGGTGGTGGTTCCCCAAGAGCATCCATTGTTGAAATCCAAAAATGTCACATTGGAAGAAATTGCGCATTACTCATTGATTACGTATGACAGCGCATTTGCAGGGCGCAGCAAAATTGATCATGCGTTTCAGCTACGCAATCTGAAGCCTGATATTTTGCTGGAAGCGATTGATGCTGATGTCATCAAAACCTACGTTGAGCTTGGAATGGGAGTCGGTATTATTGCGGGAATGGCTTTTGATGCAGAGCGTGATAAAAATTTGCGGGCTATCCCCGTGGGACATTTATTTGGGATGAATATTTCTCGCGTTGCCATTAAGCAAGGAGCTTATCTGCGCAGTTATATTTACACCTTCATTGAACTACTGAATCCTATCCTGACTCGCAAAATGATAGACCAGGGTATGCAAGGCAATAAAGATACCTACGATTTATAAGGCATCTCAATATCTGCTCTTGCTTATCGTTGCGAGATTACTTCGATAACCAAGAGATTAATTGGCGGATAAAAAAATTCCGGGACTTTTGGTTGAAATTTGTTAAGTATTGATCGATGTGATCTGTGGAACCTGACTGAGTTTCAGAGCATCCACTGAGATGACATTTATGTTGAAAGAATAAAAATGAGTGAACAGAAAATGCGTGATTATTATGCGCAACGAGCAGCTACTTTGGAGCAAATATACGATAAGCCTGAGCGGCAACATGATTTGCGGGAAATACAGCAACGTGTAGTCAGCGTTCTGAGTGGGCATCAAGTGCTGGAGCTGGCATGTGGAACCGGCTATTGGACAGAGCGATACGCGCCATTTGCTTCAGCGGTTCATGCAACAGATATTAATCAGTCCATGCTGGACATTGCGCAGGCAAAATCGTTTCCCGAAGGGCAAGTGCAGTTCGCGATCGCAGATGCCTTCGCTATGCCTGATGCCGTGCCAGATCAATATACAGCCTGTTTCGCTGGTTTCTTTTGGTCGCATATCAAACGGGAAGAACAGACAAACTGGCTAAGCAGGATTCACAAGGCTGCCGGTAAGGGAAGTGTATTGGTATTGATTGATAATAATTATGTTGAGGGAAGCAGCACGACCATTGCGCGTACTGATCTTGAAGGCAATACCTACCAATTGAGAATGCAGGAAGATGGTAGCCGGGTTGAGATTGTCAAAAATTTTCCAACGGATAGTGCGCTGCGCAAAAAATTTGGACCTTCCGTTAGAGATATTCGAATTTTCCGGAATACGCATTATTGGATGTTGAGTTGTGTTTTGAAATAATGTCGTGAGGTTTTCTAGTATTGTTCCTCCAAAGCCCGTCATGCTACATTGCCGTTCAGTTTAATTTTTCTGGAGTTGATATGGATCTGCAAGCATGTACAGAAGCAATTCGCGCCAAGGTAGGTGACGATAGCGGTTTGAACGCAACATTAAAGTTTGATTGCGGTACTGATGGCGTTGTATTTGTTGATGCGCTGAAAACACCGAATACTGTCAGCAATGACAATCAGGATGCAGTGTGTACAGTAGCGATTTCGCTCGAAAATCTGGCTGCACTACTGACTGGTCAGTTAAATCCGATGAATGGCTTTATGATGGGGAAACTGAAAGTGTCCGGAGACATGGGCGTTGCCATGCGTTTGCAGACAGTCGTCTGATGTAATGCAGCGTTGTGTTGATCAAGTAGGTATTCAGCACAACGCTTTTATGGCCAGTATTTTAGGTGAGCGACATCGCACCAATGGCCAAGGCTGATGTACCGTCTGGATATCTGGCATCGTAGCTGCGCCCGCAGCACGGACAAAACAAATGTGAACGCTTAACGAATTTATATCTTAGGATGAGCTGTAAGGCAACTCCACTGCATCCTGGACAATGTTCGCGCATGTCGCCGACCGATACGGCGTCTTCTGAATGATACCCATGATCAAGCATCACGGGATCAATCACTTCTTCCTGAGTTAATTCAATTAACGTAAAATCCGGCGCACGCTGGTGACGTCTTTCTGTATAGGTTTGATGATGAATCAGATAACGGGTAAGGTTTTCCGGTATCATTTTTTACTCCATTAAAAGCTTTTGAGGACATTATTTTTTGTAATGTGTATATTTTTATCACTAATATTGCTTCAGTCCGGCAATACCTATGGATAGATATTTTTCTGCACTATGCAAAAAATGCGGTGACGAAGGCAGTTAAGGTAAGTGGTGAGTTTATTGTTGGGCAATAAGCGTTCAACCCGAATACCTCTCCCTAAATTTAGTCAAAATCTCTGAAAAAACAAGAGCCTTTTACATATGTCATCTGAGGAAAAAATTGAATGTCAGATTACCGTACAGCCTCAGGGATGGCAGTATCAGATGGGTTTTTCATCGACAATTCTGGAATCCGCATTGATGAGTGGAATCAAATTACCTAGTTCGTGTCGTAATGGAACTTGTCGTGCATGTTTATGCAAATTAGTAAGCGGCAACGTCCGCTATACCATTGACTGGCCCGGGCTGAGTATGGAGGAAAAGCAGGAGGGATGGATATTGCCTTGCGTCGCAGTGCCACTGGAGAGTCTTACTCTCGAAGTCCCTCTCGCTATGCTATTGTTTGAAAACTAAGCGTGCAGATGTTTAGTCGAGTCCTCTGCATTGCTGGATGTCATTATCACCGCGATGCCAGCATGGTGTGAGTAAACGAGGTGCTGGTGTTGGTACACCATCTTCTGCAATATTGGCCTGTAAGCTTGTCCACGCAGAAACCCCCTTTTTATCAACCGTTAACTGAACGATCCAACCCCGTGTTTGTGGCTCATTATCCAGTTCGTCGATCATGAAGTTGCCCAGACTATAAATCACGGGTTTGCCTCTATATTGTTCAACATCCTGGGTAACATGTGGATGTCCGCCGATGACCGCATCTGCACCTGCATCAATCATCAGTCGCGCCAAATGACGTTGTCGTGGAACCGCAACTTTGTCGTTTTCCCATCCCCAGTGCATAAAGGGAATCACAATGTCTGCCATATATTGTTTTTTTGCTGTTTGAATATCCTTGATCACTTGTTCATCTTCACTCCAGGCGACGCCGGGACTTTTGGGACCTGCTTCAAAACTGCGTGGCATAAATTCGTTGTAACCAAGAAATGCAATACGTATTCCTTTTAACGTCACGATCAATGGTTGATGCGCTTGCTGAAGATTGTTACCGCCACCGAAATATAAAATTTGTTGCTGGTCCAGTAGCGTCAGCATTTCAGAAAAAGCGACATGCCCAAAATCACCGGAATGATTGTTGGCGACAGACACTGCATTGGCATATCGTTTTAAGGTTGTTAATGTCTGAGGATGAGCCCGGAACGTGAAGGTTTTATCGGCGGCAGATCCAGAATGCGCAACGACACATTCGAGATTCATGACACGAAAGTCCGCTTTTTGCAGAGCGCCAGCAAACGGCGCAAATGGATCCTTGCCAGATGCAATCAGTTTTCCAGGTGTTCCATCCAGAACCACATCACCAGTAAATATGATTGTGGCAGAGCCCTCTGCCGCATGAACTTGCGTTCCCCATAAGGTAAAAAAAATAAAGGCAGTAAGCCAGAGCGTGTTCAGATAGACATGGAGGAGTGATCGTTTCAATTGACGACCTTTTGCAGGCTACATTGATATTCCAGCGCTCGTTCAACATCTCCTGCATAAAGATAATTTTTGGGCGTCAACATGACGCCTTCCTCAGAGAATACAAAAGGTGGTAGATAACTTGCCTGATGTATAGGAACATCGTTTCGTCTGGTTTGAAAATAGACATACAACTTAATGTAGTCGATGTTATTTTCTTTGCCAATCATGACCGCCTTGAATGTGAAGCGTTCACCGATGTCAACCGCATCAATCAGATATGGATTTATTTCAGGATGCGCTGTAATTGTTTGTGGTGTTCCCGCATAACTGACTATGCATTTCAACAGCGGACTTGCTGAAGTGGGAGTCACCACTGCAATGAGGATGGCGGCAGCTAGAAAAATGCGAACTAACGAGACGTGAGCGTATGCGTACATGGATGAGTGTAATGAATTTAATAGCCCATATTTAATGGCTAATATTGATTATAAATTTGTTGATACAGTTTTTGTATTTTGCTGTTATTTGGCAGAGAGATAAAAATTAGTCTGTTTGAATGCAAATAATGAATCGTGTTTGCCTCGCTCGGTGCTATTCCCTGTGTATTTGATACGAATTTTTCATATAAATTTGAGTAAAAGTATTTTATTTTACTTTTCTGAAAAATTATGCGTATAATCGGAGTGTCGTTGAGATTCGAGGTGGTAGTGCAGTATCAGTCTGTCATTTCTTACTTGGTTGAAACGATCTATCGGGCATATGCCCACATTAACTGAAATAGGAAATTGTAATGGCAACAGGTATTGTTAAATGGTTCAATGATTCAAAAGGTTTCGGCTTCATCACTCCAGATGAAGGTGGCGAAGATCTGTTTGCTCATTTTTCCGCTATCCAATCCAGCGGCTTCAAGTCCCTGAAAGAAAACCAACGCGTTTCTTTCGAAGTGACTACAGGCCCTAAAGGCAAGCAAGCATCTAACATCCAAGGTATCTAATTGATAGCTTGACTAGATGTAGCCTAGTAAAAGTCCCCGTTTCGGGGATTTTTTTTTTGCCTGTCACTTTGTATTTTTGACTCAACACTGGCAATACTTCTATAAACATCTTTATACTGGAACACGTGCATTTATATAAAAATTGCCGTAAATCAATGTTTGCGATGTAAACTTTTGTATTCTTATTGATCGAACCAAAAAGTGTAAGTTAAGGGAGACAAGATGTTGAATCTGACAATCAGGCTGAGATTAATTGGCACCATGGCGTTTATGGCGGTGATGCTAGTGATCGGTGGTGGCATGGGTATTTATGGTGTCAATAATAGCAATACAGTGATTCAGGACTTGTTTACGAATCAACTCCCGTCTGTTGATCGTTTGCAGGATTCCCGTTCCGATCTTTTGAGATCCCGTACCGCGATTGATCGTGCCATTGCGCATTCGGACGCCGCAAATTTTACTGAGACTATCAAACGCTCAGAAATGTTTCTTGCTCAATCCGACGAAAAATTCAAAAAATATTTGGATTTGCCGCAAGAGGCAGATGAGAAAAAGTTATCAGATCAAGTGGTAACTACCAGAGATAAGTATATAAAAGAAGCCCATCTTCCGATGATTGCTGCATTGAAAGCGGGTAACCAGCAAGAGGCAGACAGGATTAATACTGACATTGTCCAGCCATTATTTATTGCTTACTCTGACAATATTGAGAAACTGGCGATTTATCAATTTGATAGTGCCGAGAAAGAATTGAAAAAGAGTAAAGATGCTTTCAGAGTATTTATGTGGGTGGATATTCTTGGCGTGCTTGGTGGTCTGGTTGCGGTTGTTATCTCCGCGCATTTTTTATTACGCGCAATTGCCCACCCGTTGAAGCAAGCTATTTTCCAGTTTGACGCGATTGGCAACGGTGATCTGACGAATCAACTACGTCCTGAATCGAACGATGAAATGGGACAACTTGTTTCCGGTCTTGAAAATATGCGTCAAAGTCTGGTCCAGACGGTATCAATGGTGCGCCAGGGAAGTGCTTCTATCGCGATTTCATCGGAAGAAATTGCTGCCGGCAACATGGATTTATCTTCTCGCACAGAAAGCCAGGCAGCAAGTCTGGAAGAGACAGCGTCTTCGATGGAGCAACTGACATCAACGGTACAGCAAAATGCAGATAATGCACGGCAGGCAAATACTCTGGCGCTGACTGCCTCAGAGGTCGCGACGAAAGGCGGGCAGGTTGTAGGAGATGTTGTTCACACGATGTCTTCCATACGTGAAAGCTCTAAAAAAATTGTTGATATTATTGGCGTCATTGATGGCATCGCGTTTCAAACTAACATTCTTGCCTTGAATGCGGCTGTCGAAGCGGCTCGTGCTGGTGAGCAGGGGCGTGGCTTTGCTGTGGTGGCGACTGAGGTTCGTAATTTGGCTCAACGATCGGCTAATGCTGCAAAAGAAATTAAGGAATTGATCAGTAATTCGGTTGACAAAGTAGAGGCAGGTTCAAGGCTGGTGGATGATGCCGGTAAAACCATGGATGAAATCGTGGTGTCCATCAAGAGTGTTGCCGATATCATGGCAGAAATTACTGCTGCCAGTGCGGAACAGCGCGACGGTATTAATCAGGTGAACCTGGCGATTACCAAAATGGATGAGGCAACTCAGCAGAATGCCGCGTTAGTAGAGCAGGCAGCTGCGGCGGCGGGCAGTATGCGTGAGCAAGCGAATAATTTGAACCATGCTGTCAGTATTTTCAAAGTGGATGGTGGATCTGCACAACCTAAGTCTGTTGCAGCCCCGACAGTGAAACCCGCAGTGAAAGAGAGCAGTGCACCTCAGAAAAAAGCAATCAAGACCATTGCTTCTTCTTCCGGATCTTCTGCATCGACATCCAGTAAAGTGGCATCCACAGCAAAAGAAGATGATTGGGAAGAGTTCTGATCCTTGTTTTATAGATGTCAATAAGAAAAGCGGACATGTGCTATGTCCGCTTTTTGTTTGATGCAATGATGTTAATTAACTTTTTTTCCAGTAATGAGGTTTGCTGTAGGCATGACGCAGAAAATCAACAAAAGCTCTGATGCGCAAAGGCAAATGTCGTCTTTGGGCGAAAATCGCATAAATATCGTTTCCAGGCGCAGTAAACTCGTCCAATACCGTCACCAGTTTACCGGATTCTATCTCGGCGCCGACTTCCCACATTGAGCGCCAAGCCAGCCCTTTGCCAGATAGCGCCCAATCATGCAGCACTTCTCCGTCATTGCAGACCATATTTCCTTCGACTTTGAGTTGTACATTTTTGCCATTCTGACGAAAAGTCCAGCCGCGCTGACTTCCATCAGCACTAAATGCCAGGCAATTGTGATGGCTGAGTTCATCAATACTTGCAGGTGAGCCAAAGCGTTTGATGTAAGCAGGCGAGGCGACGACTACACGCTTGTTGTCTGCCAGCTTAACGCCAATCAGATTTGAATCGGTCAAAGAACCTATACGTATGGCAACGTCAATACCTTCGCCAATCAGATCAACAACTCTGTCGTTCAGGCTGAGTGTCAACTTGACTTCCCGATGCTCGCTTAAAAAAGAAGGAATTAATGGGGCGACATGTTGACGCCCAAATCCTGCCGGCGCTGACACTGTGAGCGTTCCGCTCGCACGGGCGCTACGCTCTGAGACGGATGATTCCGCGGCTTCAAGATCGGTCAGGATACGCTGACAATCTTCTAAAAATGCTGCACCTTCATTGGTGAGAGCAATCTTGCGCGTGGTGCGTTGTAATAATTTGACACCCAGCCGTTCTTCCAGCGCATCAAGACGCCTGCCGATCATGGCAGGTGCAACCCCTTCAGCGCGTGCTGCTGCAGAAAGGCTGCCGCGACTGGCGACTTCGGCAAAAGTGGAGATTTGTTTAAATTGGTCCATACGCTGGCAAGTTCAGATATTTTGATGATGATTTCAAATAGGATTGACGTAAAAATGTCTCAATAAGGCTAAACAAGCTCCCTGTGCTTTGAGCAATAGCACTTGCAAGTGCTATTCGTTTTGCCAGCAGGCAGCGTGTTGTCCGAAATTCTGACTACACCATATTAACGAAGACAGTACGGGCTTGAGTGAACTTGTACCGGCCTGTGCTGCAAGGAGTCATCACGCCGCTGGTTGCAGTTGTGCGTAAGTACTGAGAATGAGCAGATGGCAATTTCAGCATTATCAACCTATGGTACATGATAGTCTTCTTGGCTTACCCTCATTTGCAACTAAAAGTAAAAGATAAAGTGATTAAACATCATATTTAGGTTGATTTATATTGAATATACTCATTCCATCGTCAATAAAACTTACGCAAAATTATTTTGGCAAGGAATGGCAACGCAGATAGTGGCTTGTACAAGTGTTTGCATGACAAGAAGTCACAGTGTCGCTGGAGTGGTTTTGCTTAAGTCTTGGTAAATTGGAAATGAACAGAGATGAGAAGTACGTTCATTTATTTCTTGGTCGCCGTACTTTTTTCTTCATCCTATGCACATTCAGGCTATTGCTTTTGACGCTTACGGCACCTTGTTCGACGTATATTCCGTCGGCGCATTGGGTGAAAAATTATTTCCAGGACAGGGTGATGCTTTGGCGCAACTCTGGCGACGTAAGCAAATTGAATATACCCAATTACGTACGATGTGCAGTATGTATAAGCCATTCTGGGAAGTGACTCAGGATGCTTTAGTGTTTGTTTGTCGGCAACTAGGGCTTGAACTGACCATTGATGCGCAAAATGCGTTGATGGGGCAGTATGCCCGGCTAGACGCCTTTCCAGAAAATATAGAGGTGTTGAAACAACTGCGCTCACAAGGCATGAAGTTGTCTATATTATCAAACGGCACCAGCCACATGTTGCATTCAGCCGTCGATGCTGCCGGAATGCAGGGCATGTTTAACCATCTGATGTCCGTGGAAACGGTGGAAAAATTTAAAACCGCGCCGGAAGCGTATCAGATGGGGCCGGATGTCTTTGGTGTACCGGCCAAGAATATTTTATTTGTATCAAGTAATTGTTGGGATGTTTGTTGTGCCACATGGTTTGGTTACACGACATTTTGGGTTAACCGTACGGGAGCTCCACTGGAAGAGTTGGGTGTTTCGCCGCACGGAGAAGGGCGGTCGCTGAAAGATGTGATTGCATTTATTGAACAGGTTCGTAATTAATTTTCTTTTAATTGAATGGAGTCCAACATGACACAACTGACTTTGCCTGCAGGCATGGAAATTTCCGGCGAAATCAAGCCGGGTTTTGCTGATATTCTGACGCCAGAAGCGCTGGCGCTGGTTGCCAAACTGAGCCGTGCGTTTGAGCCGCGCCGCCAGGAATTACTCGCAGCCCGCGTTGAACGTGCAAAGCGCCTGGATGCTGGCGAGACGCCAGACTTTTTGCCAGAAACCAAGCATATCCGTGAAGGCGACTGGAAAATTGCCCCTATTCCTAAAGCATTGGAATGCCGCCGGGTAGAAATTACTGGTCCGGTTGAACGCAAGATGGTCATCAATGCGTTTAACTCTGGTGCAGACAGTTACATGACTGACTTTGAAGATTCCAATACGCCGAACTGGGATAACCAGATCACCGGTCAGATCAATATGCGCGACGCTGTTCGCCGTACGATCAGCCTGGAACAAAACGGTAAATCCTACAAGCTGAATGACAAGATCGCGACGCTGGTTGTCCGTCCACGTGGTTGGCATCTGGATGAAAAACATGTGCTGGTCGATGGCAAACGTATTTCCGGCGGCATCTTTGATTTTGCGCTGTTCCTGTTTCATAACGCCAAAGAACAATTGGCACGCGGCGCTGGTCCTTATTTTTATCTGCCGAAAATGGAATCGCATCTGGAAGCGCGTCTGTGGAACGATATTTTTGTCATGGCACAAAATGAAATCGGTCTCCCACAAGGCACGATCAAAGCGACAGTCTTGATCGAAACCATCGTCGCTGCATTTGAGATGGATGAAATTCTGTACGAATTGCGTGAACACAGCTCGGGTCTGAATGCCGGTCGTTGGGATTATATTTTCTCTTGCATCAAAAAATTCAAGAACGACAAAGATTTCTGCCTCGCAGACCGCGCGAAAGTCACGATGACCGCGCCATTCATGCGCTCTTATGCTTTGTTGCTGCTGAAAACTTGCCACAAGCGTAATGCACCGGCGATCGGCGGTATGGCCGCACTGATCCCAATCAAAAATGATCCTGAGAAAAATGACATCGCCATGGGCGGTGTTCGCAACGATAAAGCACGTGACGCAACTGATGGTTACGATGGCGGCTGGGTTGCTCATCCAGGTCTGGTTGAATTGGCAATGACTGAGTTCAAAAAAGTCTTGGGTGATGCACCAAATCAGATTTCCAAGCAGCGTCCGGATATCGAAGTGACTGCGAAAGATTTGCTGAACTTCCAACCTGAAACGCCGATTACAGAAGCCGGTTTGCGTTACAACATCAACGTTGGTATTCATTACCTCGGTGCATGGCTGGCAGGCAATGGTTGCGTACCGATTCACAATCTGATGGAAGATGCAGCAACGGCAGAGATCAGCCGTTCCCAGGTCTGGCAATGGATACGTTCAGCCAAGGGTAATCTGGAAGATGGTCGCAAAGTGACTGCTGATATGGTGCGTGCGATGATTCCTGAAGAGCTGGTCAAGGTGAAAGAAGTGGCTGGTAACGGCGCAACTTACGACCGCGCAGCGCAGATTTTTGAGGAAATGTCGACTTCTGAAGATTTTGCAGAATTCCTGACACTGCCTTTGTACGAAGAAATCTGATCATCGATTTGAAATTTGTTTTAGCGAAATCCGCTAAATAAAACGAAAAAGGCTCAGACATAATGTCTGAGCCTTTTTTTCATGGAAACGTCATTTCTATTTGATACAGTGTTTGCGGTGCAGCATGCTATGCTGATTGGATTACTGACTTTTTGATGCGACGTTTATGCCACAATCATCCTTGCTGAAACCTGCTGATATTATTGCTCAAACTGAAAATTGGCTCGATAAAGCCGTGATTGGTTTGAATTTGTGTCCTTTTGCGAAGGCTGTTCAGATCAAAAAGCAGATTCGTTATATCGTCTCGGAAGCCTCGACACCAGAGGCATTGCTGGAGGACTTAGGCAAAGAACTGGAGACGCTTGCAGAAGCGAATCCTGAGAAAATCGAAACGACGTTGTTGATCCATCCTATGGTTCTGACGGATTTTCTGGATTTCAATGATTTTCTTGAGGTTGCAGAAAATTTGTTGGAAGAGTTGGAGTTGGATGGACAACTGCAAATCGCCCATTTTCATCCGGATTACCAATTCGCAGGAACTGAACCTGACGACATCGAAAATTTTACCAATCGGGCACCATTTCCGACATTGCATTTATTGCGGGAGGAAAGCATCGACCGCGCTGTTGCAGTTTTTCCAGACGCAGAAGTGATCTACGAAAAAAATATTCAGACCATGCAAGATTTGGGACATGAAGGCTGGCGCCGCCTGTTTTCGAACTATACCCGCAAATAAGTGGTGCTTCATGAGGTGATTAACCAGAGATTGCGGCGCGTTAAAGAACCCGGATGCAAGTTTGTATTATTTCAGGCAATCAATTGCTTATATCGATATACGTATCGGTAATTTGGCGAATCTGTTTTAACTGCTTCTGGTTGTTTGTAAAATACTCATGGGGAGTATTGTTTTTCCGGCCTTTGTTTATGGCGATATTGAGAGAGAAAATAGATATACCCCCCCCTTAATTTCGGTTTGTTATATGTCGTAATCGCGAATGGTATGGCACTACTCGGGCAGGGCTTGGATGGCTTCGCTCATTTTAGATGCAGAATTTTCCTCGTTATTTCCTGGTAAAAGCGATTTTTATCTTTATTTGATGACATCTGTTGACAATTAACAGCAGGGGCAGTCTTGTTATTTTGCAGGGCAGCATGTAGAGTAAGGGGTTGATTTACCTCATTTTTCACCTCTTTAGTCTTCTACATCTATGGCTTTAATCGTTCACAAATACGGCGGTACGTCGATGGGTTCTACCGAACGCATCAAGAACGTCGCCAAGCGCGTTGCCAAATGGCATGATGCGGGTCACCAGATCGTTGTGGTGCCATCTGCTATGTCCGGCGAAACCAATCGCATTCTCGGTCTTGCCAAGGAAATTACGGCACAACCAGACCCACGCGAATTAGACATGATTGCCTCTACCGGCGAGCAAGTCTCGGTCGGCTTACTATCCATTGCATTGCAAGCCATCGGTAAGCCAGCAGTATCTTATGCTGGCTGGCAAGTCGCGATTAAAACGGACTCTGCTTACACCAAGGCACGGATTGCATCAATTGATGATGCCAAAGTGAAAGCCGATCTGGATGCCGGGAAAATTGTCATTATCACGGGCTTTCAAGGTGTAGACGAGGTTGGTAATATCACGACTTTAGGTCGTGGCGGCTCTGATACTTCAGCGGTTGCGGTTGCTGCTGCTCTGAAAGCACAGGAATGCCTGATTTACACTGACGTCGATGGTGTTTACACAACAGACCCCCGTGTTGTTTCTGATGCACGCCGCCTGAATACCGTCACGTTTGAGGAAATGCTGGAAATGGCGTCCCTCGGTTCCAAAGTGCTGCAGATTCGCTCTGTTGAATTTGCTGGTAATTACCGTATGCCTACCCGCGTTTTGTCATCGCTGACTGACCCATTAATGCCGCTGGAAGAAGAAGCTAATTCCGGCACACTGATTTCGTTTGAGGAAGATACACACATGGAACAAGCTACCATCACCGGCATCGCGTTTAACCGTGATGAAGCAAAAATTACCGTATTAGGTGTACCAGACAAACCAGGTATTGCGTACCAGATTCTTGGCCCTGTTGCTGATGCTAATATCGAAGTTGACATGATTATTCAGAATCAATCTGTCGAAGGGAAAACCGATTTCACATTTACTGTGCCACGCGGTGAATATACCAAGGCAATGGAAGTGCTGAACGGTAGCGTTAAAGCACATATCGGTGCTGGTAGTATTGCTGGCGACTCCAAAGTGTCTAAAGTATCGGTTGTTGGCGTCGGTATGCGTAGCCATGTAGGCGTTGCATCCCAAATGTTCCGCACTCTTTCAGAAGAAGGCATTAACATCCAGATGATTTCTACTTCTGAAATTAAAATCTCTGTCCTGATTGATGAAAAATACATGGAGCTCGCTGTTCGTGCGTTGCACAAGGCGTTCGGTCTGGAAAATGCCTGATTTGGGCAAATGATCTGATAAATGTGTTCTTCTTGGGCTGTTTTTGTTGACCAAAAGCAGTCAAACAGATATTATCCTGTTCTCAATTACAGGCAGTTCGCGAGATAAGTTTGTAATAGTGTGGAGACGTGGCCGAGTGGCCGAAGGCACTTCCCTGCTAAGGAAGCATCTGGGGTAACCTGGGTCGTGAGTTCGAATCTCACCGTCTCCGCCAGTAATTCAGCAAATGTTAGCAACGTTTGCTTAAAAGCCCTTAAGTAATCAACGACTTAGGGGCTTTTTTACGTCTGTAGCGGTAAGTGTACTTGTTGATATCTATGTTTTTTGTGCTCATCCTTCATGTGCGCAAATATAAAACCCCAAGTTTATCGGTGCGCATCATTGATATGCTGGGTGGGAGGGGGCGAAAATCTCATTTCGCTTCACGTGATTTGTAAAATGGTGGCTCGTGTCGACTAGCCATAAGTGTTCAGCGACGGATTGCCAATTCAGCGGGAAAAACTTGTTTTGCGATTTTTAGGTCTTGGTTCCATTTCTCTGTACGTGTATCGATTCAATGGTTATTAAGTAATTATTGACGGCGCATCAGAGCTGCAACCCATTACGCGGATACCCCAAGGTGCGGGAGCGATGCGCAAAGCAAGAACAAAGTTTGGCAGGCAGTTGACATGTACGGTTAGATCCTGCATAATCTCGCTTCTCTGCTGCTGACGAACACAACGCTTCGAAGCAAAAGCAGAAAAGAATACGGTTCTTTAACAATTAACAGTCAATAAATGTGGGCACTTGATAAAAGCGCAC